>JAKAFY010000003.1 GCA_021817785.1 bacterium | reverse complement strand
TTCCGATCTACGGTTCCCGCACCGGCGCGGCGGATCGGCATGATATTTCTGATCATCGGAATCATAAATATCGCCGTGCTTCCGAGTGCCACGTGGGGACACTCGTACTTTTTATTTTATCTCATGCCATTTGTGGCACTCACGATGGGCGCATGGATTGCGGGTCTGACCAAAAAATCCGCTGGGGTTGTGTGCCTTGTCGTATTGTTTCAGCTTGGCTGGAGCACCGGAGTAGGAGCGCTAAAACTTTCTCAGGTGACCAAACAGACATGGAAGTATGATTTCGGCCGGGATGCAAGCCGGAAAATCCCGCGTTACAGTAGGGTGGGCGTATTGGAATATCCGGGAGACGTATTGCAGAATTATTTTTTTATCGATGCCCTGCCCATGTCTCAGGAAAGCATACGTACTTGGCAAAAGACCGGACTGCCCGCCGACATACGGCAGATATTGGTGACCTGCAAAGGGACGTGTACGCCGGAGGAGCGCCTGTTTATCCGGAAAGAAACGGCCGTTCTCGGCGTAACCGCGTATCACTACGGACAAAATAGCGGTTGGGTGTTAGACCGCGGTGAACCGGGTGAGGCCCAGATGTCTCTCGATGAACCATCTGCGAAAGGGGAAAATCCCATCGTCGCCCCGTCCGGACTGCTCCGGATATACCGCCAGGTACGGGATTTTTTGGGCAGTACGCAAATATGACCGGGTAGTATATCACCGCGATAGACAGCGCATATTGCGTGTTGCACGGACTATTTGGAACAATATACATATATCGAACGAAAGGATGTCGGTATGTCACAACCCGGTATGAAAAAAATAGCAATTGTCCGCGGCAAATTTCTGAACCGGTATGAAATGCAGTTTTTTGCGCCACTGGTAACGCGGTACGACATGACGGCATTCGCTTCGCTGACGCCCTACCACGACCGCTTCGCGTTTCCGGTCGTCAAGCTTCCCTCGCCCATGGATATACCGGACGTCCCGTATAAAATGCCGGTGCTCAACCGTCTATTCACCGATGCGCATTACCTTTTCGGACTGGAACATGCGCTCAAAGGATATGACCTGGTACACACTGCGGAAACCTATTTCCGCTATACGCAGCAGTGCCTGGACGCAAAAAAACGGGGATATGTACAAAAGGTGATTGCGACGGTACTGGAAAATATACCGTTTAACAACGAAGGTATCCGGGGGCGGAAGGCATACAAGCAGCGCGCGCGCCGGGAGCTGGATCACCTGATCGCGCTGACGGAAAAAACAAAAGAAGCGATGATCAAGGAAGGGACGGACCCCCAAAAAATTACGGTGATACGCCACTTTATCGATACGACGCGGTTTGCACCGGACACAACGCATCTTGACCGTCTCTCTGATCCTGCCCGCCGGTCGTTCACCATCGTATATACCGGGAGACTGGAAGCATATAAAGGCGTCATGGATATGTTGTCCGCGGCAGAATTGCTTTCGCATGATCCGGCACTGAGCCCCTACGCGCTCACGATGCGATTTGTGGGAACAGGGAGTCTTGCGGGTGCCATGACCGAAAAAGAACGTCAGATCGGTAACGGTTGGCACTTTGAGCATACGAGTGCTACGTATGATGCTATGCCGGATGTATACCGGGATGCGGACATTTTTATCGCGCCAAGCAAACCAACGCCAACCTGGGAAGAACAGTACTGTACGGCGCTTCTGGAGGCCCAGGCGTCAGCACTGCCGATTGTGACGACGGTAAGCGGCGGCATACCGGAAAACGTGGGCAGCGCCGCGGTCCTCGTGCCCCCGGGCGATGTGTCTGCCATCGCAGAGGCGTTGAAACACTATGTTCTGGAACCCAAAAAGCGCCGGATGTTTGCGGAGCGCGCGCGAAAGCGTGCGCGTGCCGTCCATGACATATCGATCGGAGCGGGCAAACTCGCTGCGCTCTACGACCGCGTGCTTAGTGGATGAGGAGATAATAGATGATGGACAGCGCATTGATACAGCAAAGCGTGCCGCTTAACAGCAACAGCTGGCTTTGTATGAGACGGATGCGATAGATGCGTCCGACGACGACGGACAGGCCGATCGCGATAATCGGCAGGCTACTCACGAACATCCTACCGCTGACGCTTGCTCCCTGCCACCACGTCCCCCAGCATGCCACGATATACAGTTCACTGAAAAACACTGCAAGGTACGGCCAGTATACCCGCCACCGGAGAAACAGCCCGATGACGCCGATGGCGACAACGGGTGTCCACACAAACAATCCGTTTTCGGGGGAAAATAATACGCCGAGAATATGCGGGTGCAGAACATCAAACCGCTCTCCCCCGGCAAGGTATGGGTTGGCGAGCGTGCCGTAGAGCGCGTACCATGCCAGAAGCTGCGGAAGCATGGCGAGGCCAAACCCTGCAAGAAACATGCGTTTCGGAAGTTTACGCCAATAGGGAAGGACAAGAAGGACAAATACTGCGTCCTGTATGCGTATAGCGGTAAGCAGCCCCAAAAACAGGCCGGCGGCAAACCACTCGACGGAGGGAGCGGAAAGCAGCGCAATATAGACTGCGGCGGCAAAAAAAGATAACGCATGGGAATTGACGGCATCGACGGATCCGTAAAACAGAAGATTCGTAGCGCCGGCGATCAAAAGTACGGTAATCCCCAGAACACCGGGCGGCTGTTTGATGATCCGAAGAAGTACGATAAGTCCGAAGATAGCGGCAAGGACTGACGTCAGGCCTACCGCGAGCTGATACGGCAACGACCACCCGTCACCCCGCAGAAACAGAAAGGCCGTCGTATATAACGGCCACCAGACCAGCGCAGGGCCGATGCTGTATTTATTACCAAATTCCCTCCGTGCGGTCATGGGTTGTATGGCGCCGAAATGCCGGTATTCATCGGCAAAATGTATGTCGTGATCTACGACCAGACTACGGAGCCACGAAAAATAAAATATGCCGTCGCCATACACCGTTTTTTGCAGGTACAGCGCGTGAGAAAAAAATCCGATAAGGTAGACTGCTGTGATACACAGGATAATCGTGGGGAGCTTCATATTGCTATGATACAATGGATCCCATATATGATATCGGCAGTCGTTCTCACCCATGACAGCGGGGCAACGGTCGGGGAAGCGTTACGAAGCCTTTCCTGGTGCGATGAAGTAGTCGTCATAGATGATGCCTCCACCGATGATACCGCGATGATTGCCAAAAAGCATCATGCCCGTGTCGTGTCGCACGCCCTGCACGGCGACTTTGCCCGGCAGCGGAATTTCGGCCTTTCGTGTGCTAGAGGTGACTGGGTGCTGTTTATCGACGCAGATGAAGTGGTAAGCAGCGCGTTGGCAACGGAGATTAAAAAGGCGATACAGGATCCTATTCGGGACGGGTATTATCTGAAACGGCGGGATACCGTGTGGGGTCACGTGCTGCGATACGGAGAAACCAGTCAGGTGAGGCTCATACGTCTCGCGCGCAAAGGAGCCGGTACATGGGTGCGTCCGGTACATGAAGTCTGGCAGATACACGGATATACGGCGGTCCTTTCCCATCCGTTACACCACTTTCCGCACCCGAATGTCACGCAATTTTTACATGACATCAATGAATATTCATCGTCAAACGCTATGTACCTGTATGAGCGGGGTACCCGTGTGCAGTGGTGGCACATCGTCGCCTATCCGGTCGCTAAATTTTTTATGAATTATATCGTACGACGCGGGTTCCTGGATGGAACGCCGGGGGTGATCCTTGCGCTGATGATGAGTTTTCATTCGTTTCTGACACGCGCGAAATTATGGCAACTGTGGCAAAAAAGAGGATAAGCATAGGCGTATTGATGCTGGGGGTAGCGACTGCAGGGTACGCAGTGCTGAGCCTTTGGCGCATACTTACCTCTACCGCTTTGGATTTCAGCGTGTATTATGCTGCCGCCGTTTCCGTGCTCCGGCACGGGAACCTGTATGATGCCGCAGGTAGGTTTACCGTCTTTGCCGGTCCGCCGGCGATGGTGGTGCCGTTTCTTCCGTTTGCCCTCCTTCCCTATAGCATCGCGCAAGGCATATGGATCATCGGGTCGTTTGCAGCACTCGTGTACGCAGTATGGCTGGTAGGCCGCATACTGAACAGAACGCGCTGGCAATGGTATGTCGCGGCTGGCGCGCTCGCGTTTTGGTTTTTCCCGACGCGGTTTACCTTGGGTATGGGGCAGGTAAATCTCGTAGCCCTTGCGATGCTGGTGACCGGCGTATGGGCGCTGCAGAAGCGGGCATACGCTACCGGATACATCGGCATCGTACTCGCTATGCTCGTAAAGCCACAACTGCTTCTTCTGCTGGTGCCGGTGGGCATGACCCTGGGGGTATGGTCGTTTATGGTCATCGCCGGTCTGTATGTTGGCATGACGCTTGTCACTATCGGGATCGTAGGCTCGGGAGCATGGACCGCGTTTGTGCGTCAGGCGTGGCCGTTGGCCGCGGGATTCGGCGACCGGGGCGTGTACTATAACCAGTCCGTATCCGGTACCGTATTCCGCCTGATACCGGCACATCTATCTCCGTATATCACCATAGCCGCGAGTGCCGCGCTTTTTGGCGTATATGTCTGGTGTATGATACGCCGCAAAAGATCGGTATGGGACGGCGTCATCTTTTCTCTGCCGATCGTGTTGGCACTTGACCCGTTGTCCTGGCAGCATCATTACGTTTTTTTGTTGCCGGTTCTTGCCGTGGCATGGCAGCAGACGACCACACGGACGGATACGATCTGGTGGATCATAAGCTATATCTTCATGTCCTGGAACATAAAAGAGCCGCAGATGCTTCGCGCAGGGATAGGAAACGGAGTCATCCTCTCGCATGTGTTTTGGGGAGATCTGATCGTTTGGTATCTTTTGATAAAAAACGGGAGTACGATACACAAAAGACCTCTATGATGCCACAGATCATATTCGGCATAAGCTTTGTGTCGGGGCAGGTACTGACCCTGCTGTTTCCTGCCGGCCGCTGGTCGGTACTCGACGTTACCGTGCTTTTGTTTGGGGGGGTGACACTGGTGCGCGCCGTCTTGTACCGCACACGCACCCCGCCCATGACGTTGTGGCGGCCGATGATGTACGTTGTCGCCGCAGCGCTTCTTGTGACCGCACTCCGTGCGGCGCTCTACGGCGTTGCCGGACTGGGCGCGGAATGTCTGTACATCGGACGCTGGTTTGTCTACGCGCTGATATACCGGTACCTTATGGAAGAAAAACGGGATCGTCTCTCCGTCTGGCGTTATACGTTGTACTGGTCGGGGGTTTCCATGGCGGTGCTTGGGCTTATACAGCTCGTATGGTATCCGTATCTGCGCAATCTTTCCTATCTTGGGTGGGACCCGCACCTTAACCGGGTCTTTAGCACGCTGTTTGATCCAAATTTTGCCGGCATCGTGTATGTGCTCACCCTGATTCTCGGAGCCTCGCTGTATGTTTCGGGAAGATTGTCATCATGGTGGGGCAGAGCCGGCATGCTTATTACATCCGTTGCATTACTGTTTACCTATTCGCGAAGCAGTTTTCTGGCAGCTGCAGCGGCCATCATCATATGGTGTATTGCATACAGGCGTTATGCGTTGGGAGCGGCACTTGTCGTGGTGTTTATGCTGTGTATCGCCGTGTTGCCGCACGGAGGCGAAGGACAAAATTTGTTTCGGGTTGCTTCTTCTGCCGCCCGTATCGGCAGTATGAAGATCGGCTGGGACCGCCTGATGCAGGCCCCGCTTATCGGAACCGGATTTGTCGCCCGTCCCGCAGGAAACGAGCCCGCTACCCTAAGCCGCACCGGCGGCGTGGATACCAGCATCCTCTATGTGGCTTCTTCGGGCGGGGTAATCGTATTGGTCTTGTATCTTTATATGATCTGGCAGCAGTATGGGATTGGCGTCCGCGTACTGCAAAAGCACACAAAGGATGCGTTTCTTCTGACATCCTTGGGAGCCGTCCTGGTGCACAGTATATTTACGAACAGCCTGTTGTATCCGTGGGTGATGGCATGGATGTGGATTGCCGTCGGTCTGGTCGAGCGGGAACTTACGGCTGATAGGTGACGGTGCGTTCTACCGTGGTGCTATTGCCTGCCGCATCCGTCGATACGATGTCTAATTTGTTCCCCCCGTCGGTAAGGGGCATTTCATAACTAAATGACCCGTCGGGTTTTAAGACGACGATACGACCGGAGATTGTAAGATTCATATCCTGGTCCGTTTTCCCGGTGACGAGTACTTTGTGCGTGCCGTCGTTGACCGTTGTACCATCGGTTGGTGCATCCACGCTCAGTTTGGGGGGAGTGCGGTCGATGACGGTCGTAACGATATTGGAAGCGTCACTGGTATTTTGTTTGGCGTCAACGAGTTTGGCACTCGCCGTAATGGTTCCTTCGTCTACCGGAATATCCGAAAATTGAAATATCCCCGTATCCGGGACGGTCATCCGTTTGTATTCGGCATTATTGAGATACAAGATAACTTCGTCTTTTGACTGCGCGGTTCCGCTCACCACGATGGTCGCGCTGTTGGTGGCTTCGGGTAAGGCGTTAAGGACCGGCGGCAGCAGGATGGATGCTTGTGGAGTGGGTTGGGGAGACGACCCGCCGCGTATGCGTTCTACCAGGACGCTGAATCCGATGAGCAACCGCAATCCGAAGACAGCCAGTAGTACGACAATGGTAACAGACCCTATGAGGCCTATGGCTATGCGGTGCCGTGCAGTCTTTTCCTGAACGCGACTGAGTCGTGAATGGACCATATATAGCTACTAAGCAGTATACATCTTTTGCGGAGCCTCCTGTCAGAATTGGACTGACATCTACGGTTTACGATACCGCTGCTCTGCCGTTGAGCTAAGGAGGCGTATTGTACCCACTAAAGTATATCATTGTCCCCAGCATCTTCGGCGGATCGCCAATGAGGCAACTGCCGTTGACCCGCCTGCATCGCTATGCGAAGCATTGCGGGCAGGGCTAAGGAGGCGTATTGTACCCACTAAAGTATATCATTGTCCCCAGCATCTTCGGCGGATCGCCAATGAGGCAACTGCCGTTGACCCGCCTGCATCGCTATGCGAAGCATTGCGGGCAGGGCTAAGGAGGCGGGGTACAAAACGTTTGTATTGTATCAAATTGCATCGCGGGTGTGTATCAGATGGCTGACCATCGCGCAAATATGCCGCTCGGAAGCAATTGGTCGGTATTGGACTGCCGGAGTGCCAATTCACCGGATTCGATGACTCCTCCGGCGTTTCTGATGAGATCCTGCACCAGGCGTGAGAGCACAATGGAAGATATGTCTGCGGTATAGGCATTGAGGAGAAAAAATGCCGGATGGGGAGACAGGATATCGCGACACGCGGAAAGCAATTTCGGTAAATCCGTTTCGAGTTTCCAGAGTTCCCCTTTGGCGCCTCTGCCAAATCGCGGCGGATCCATGATGATGCCGTCGTAGGTTGCCCCCCGGCGTGCTTCGCGCAGGACAAATTTATACGCATCATCCAATATCCAGCGGATAGGCATATGGGATAGGCTGGATGCCTCGGCATTTTCTTTGGCCCAGGAAATAGACGGCTTGCTGGCGTCCACATGAGTAACTTTCGCTCCGGCGGCAGCTGCCGCGAGGGTAGCCGCACCCGTATACCCAAACAGGTTGAGGACGGTAAGCGGCTTTTGTGCGATCTGTTTTGCAATCCATCGCCAGTTCGGCGCTTGTTCCGGGAACACCCCCACATGTTTAAACGTGGTGGGTTTGAGGATCAGGGTAAGCGCGTCATACCGGATACGCCAGTCCTGCGGAGGAGGAGTACGTACCGTCCAGTTGCCTTGTGTATCGCTGGTGCGCACATAGGATGCATCTGCAGACGCCCAAACGTGTTGGGGTGCGGTAGTCTGCCACAGGGCCCGCGGGTCCGGCCGGTCGAGTACATAGGCACCGAAACGCTCCAGCTTTTTGCCTTCTCCGGAATCGATGAGTTCGTACTCCTGCCAGTCATCCGGCGAAAGAACCGAAATGGAGTTTGTCATGGGATCATTGTATCATGAGTAAATCGTTCGTTTCGCGCGTTTTTTTTATGAAAACGGTTTTTATGTGTATCGGCGGCATCTTCGCGCTGCTTGCTATTTCCGGCGGGGCCGCATGGCAGTATCTGGGGCCGACGGCTTCTGCGCCGGCTACCGTATTTGTCGTGCCGCAGCAATCGGCGGAATTTGATGTCCCCGACGCGCTTTTTCGGGCGCATATCATACAACACAAGCGCGCATTTGACTGGTTATACGGGTTGTTGGTCGCCGGCAAAACAACAGCCCCGGGCGGATACCGGTTGCACGGCGGCATGTTTGCATGGGATGTCATCCGTACACTGACTATACCTCCTTCCTACGTTTGGGTATCCGTACGACCCGGGCTGCGGAAGGAACAAATCGGCCGATTGCTGAGTGAAAAACTGGCATGGTCTCCCGCGCAACGATCGTCATGGGATGCGGTCTTTACCGGTGAGGAAGGCTCGTATTTTCCCGATACGTATTTATTGCCGCGTGATGAGCCGGCCCCGGCGATAGCGAAACGGTTTATCAACCGGTTTAACGAAAAAATCGCGCCGTACGCGTCCTCGTTTGCCTCACGGCACATGAGCACCGGTGCGGCGACGACCATCGCATCGCTTATACAGCGCGAAGCGGCAGGCCCCACGGATATGCCGATAATATCCGGCATAATCCAAAACAGGCTGGACAAAGGCATGCCGTTACAGATCGATGCGACGATTCAGTACATCAAAGGAAATGAGAGAAGTGGATGGTGGCCCATCGTGAAAGGACAGGATACGTCGATCGTGTCGCCGTACAATACGTATCTTAATACAGGTTTGCCGCCTACTCCCATCGCAAATCCCGGTTTATCCGCCATAGCGGCGGCTGCCAATCCTGCCAAAACGGCATGCCTGTATTATCTTCACGACGATACCCGGCAGATCCATTGCGCCGTAACGTATGCGGAGCACCTGTCTAATATCCAAAAGTATCTGGAATAATTATTTCCGGTTGCGGCGCCGATGATGGGGAGCTTTCGGCACGGACTTTGCCGCATGTGGTGCGTGCGCCGGGAAAAAACTGACGGCCCGGGATGCCGTCCGGATGTTCATTTTTGCCTGAGCAGTAAGTCGCGATTCAACGGCGGAAAGTTCCTGGTCCACTTCTACATCCAACGACCGCGATTTTTTCATCGCGAGAATTTGGGAAGGATAAATGCTGTTGTGCCCGTTGATAAGGAAACTGACGGCGGCGGTAATAGCAGCAGGCAGTAATATGGCCGGACCAAATATTTCACTGGCCAACAAAATAGAGGCGATAGGCGCATTGGTAGCCGCGGCCAAAACGCCGATCATGCCAAGCGCCGCGTACAGCCGGTGGTTGAGTCCGAACACGCCGGCGAGCATGTTGCCTGCGGTGGATCCGATAATGAATATGGGAGCCAGCACGCCGCCGCTCCCGCCAAAGGCGAGCGTAAGGTCCGAAAACAGAATTTTCGCAAGAAAGCTATACCACGGCACGGCAGCTCCTTTTAGCGATGTTTCCAAAAGTGCGGTGCCCAACCCCAAATAGCGGGAGCCAAGGAGGAGCGAAAGCACGACCAACGCAATGCCTCCGATAAGGGACTTGATATACGGGGAGGTGCGCAGTGACTCGGCGGCATGTTCTATCTTTTCCAGAGATTTAATGAATAGGAGTGCCGTCAGGCCGAAAAAAATCGCTGCCACAAATACCATGCCAAAGTCACTGGCCCTGGGCAATTTGGTTAACGTGGCATGAAACGGCTGTGTACCCAGAAGCGACACGACTTCGTAGCTCGTAATGCCGGCGATCAGCGAGGGGAGCAACACGTCATAGAGGATTCTGCCGACAAAGAGGACTTCTACGCCGAAGATGGCGCCCCCGATCGGGGTACCGAAAATGGCGGCGAACCCGGCGCTTATGCCGCAGATGACGATCTTTTTCCGGTCATGGTTGTCCAACCTAAGAAAATCTGCGACCAGGGAGGCAATACCGCTTCCGATCTGTGCGCTGGGGCCTTCTTTACCGACCGATCCGCCGGTAGCCAGGGTGACGATTGTGGCCAGGATTTTTACCGGGATATTCTTCGGCTCGATTTTGCCGCTTTTTTTGTGTACGGCCTCGATGACTTTTTCCGTGCCGTGGCCTTTGGCGTCCGGCGCAAATGTCTTGGTGAGGAATGTACTGAGCATAAGGCCCAGCGGAAGCAGGGCGAGATGGAGCGGGACGCCGTTTATGGCAGTAGTGCTGATATCTATGGCGACGATAAAGTAATGAATAGCCGCGCCAACCGTTGCGCCGATAATCAGCGCAAAAAACGTCCATTTGACGATGCTTAAAAATAATACCGTGTGTTCCGCTACGTGATGTCTCATAGGCAGCCGCGTGTGAAAAAAGGTATTATACCACTTTGGCCCGTAGTACGTGTATTTTTGCAATGCAACGCGCCCTGGCACACGACATTTTGCGGAATATGGCGCACCGATGAACAACCTTTTTGGCGTGGGTAGCCTCCTTGGGATACGGCATAACGTAATCTGTCGTACAGACAACTCCAAAACGAGCAGGCTATATTGGAAGAAAGGGGGTGCCGTCTATGAAAAAGACAAAAAAGTTTCCTATCGGATTAAAAGTAGGCGCAGCGTCGCTTCTGGCCGGGTCTATCATCTGGGTGGCTTTTGCGAACGGAAAATTTATTCCCGTGCCGTCGTACACCGTTTCGCGTGTTATAGACGGTGATACGTTTGTGACTGCAGAAAATCAGCACGTGCGTCTGGCCGGTGTCGAGGCACCCGAACTGGATAGGTGTGGGGGAGAAGAAGCAAAACAGGCGTTGGAAAAGCTGATCATGGGTAAGCCCATCTATTTTAAAATGATATTCAGTGACACATATAATCGGATGGTAAGCCTGGTGTATACGAAAGATACGTACGTAAATAAAAAACTCTTACAAAGCGGATATGCATACTACATGCCCCGGGCATCGACGGAGCAGATTGCGGATCTAAAGCCTGCCGGGGACTACGCGAGGAGCCATAAAGCGGGTATATTTAGCGACACATGCACGCAAACGGTACATACGACAAAACCCTCCTGCAACATAAAGGGGAACGTGCGAAACGGGAATATCTACTATCTTCCCGATTGCGGCGTGTACCACAATACGGTCGTACAGCTGTATATGGGGGATCGATGGTTTTGTACGGAGCAGGAAGCAATAAAAGCCGGGTTCCGAAAACCGGAGCAGTGCAAATAAATTGCACGCGGGATACCGTAATAGGCTTGGGGCTACCGCATCTGCTCGACCCTGATTTGTCTCTTATTTCTAAAATATAAATCGGACTCCTTGTCTATCTGGAAAAGTTAACGCATTTCTTTTATTAAAATCTTCGGTTCCCATCGCAAAAATAGCAAAAAGTAGTAGTATTTGGGTACCGAATGATCTGGAGTGTATTTGTCAATGGCTGAGGCAACATGCCTTTTATAGGTAACTGGGATACATTTTAACCAAAAGAGACTCCACAGGAACGAACTTATTTTTTTAGCGCTTTCATAAGCTTTTCTAGAGATTCTTTGTAAATTATTAATAACTTTGTATGTATTTCTTGCCAATTACCATCTTTATAGTTCTCGATAAGGTAAAGAGAGGTCAAAATTTTAATCAAGTCTTTTGATTCTGAAGGATGGGCAGCTATTAAGCTAACCGCTTGATTTAATTTTTTTAAGCCATATAAATCTTGAGGTACAGGTATACCCTTAGAAATTAAGCTTAAATGGAGCGCGTTTAAAGATTTTTTCAAATCATCCTCTTTAATATTTGGAATGTGTTTTTTAGCCTCATCCAGCTCTATTTTATGAGAAGTGGCATCAGGCGTAATATTCTGAATGATATCTCTTAAATCAATACACGCCGCAACCAATGCATCTTTATTATTAATTGCTTCTTGTTGTTTGAATAGACTTTCTGACTCCGCAAAAATCTTAAATCCAAGGTTTTGATCTTCCTGACTCGAAAAATTTATTTTACTGCGTAAAGTACTTATGTCTTTTAATAGATCAATGTTTGGGTACTGATCTTCTTTTCTTTGAACATTTTTCCCCTGCTTTTCTTTCTCAGCTTTCTCTAGAATTTCTTTTGCTCTAGGATAACCAATCGCTTTAATTAATTTTACAAGGGACTCAATTTTGCTACCTTTCCAACTTTTAAGTTCTTCAGCTAAGATGATATCTAGGTCATCGTCTTTTGTTTTATTATAATTTTCAATTAAATAATTAAGCCTTTCATCGGGATTTTCTCTCAACCAATAGAAAAGGATTATTTTTCTTATCGCACGTCTCTGGCTAGGATCAAATAAAATAGATCTGAGTACTTCTAGATTTTCGCTCAATTTCTTAGCAGTTTTTAAAAAAGATAATATACCAGGAAGGTCATATTCATCAGAATCTTCATCCCCCATAACACCAGTAGCCTTTAAATTTAGAAGTTGATCTGTACAAAACGTAATATATTCTTCTTGAAATTGGCTATTTTTTTCAAAATAGGGCAAAATCCACAATTTATCTATTCTTTTAGTATCTTCTTTAATAAAGATATCGTTTAAAATAGCCAAAGCTCGAGGAGTATTTATTGCCCCCAGGACAGAAATAAAATAGTGAGATATTGAAGTATGCTTGAACTTTCTGTAAGTTGCTAATACAGGATACATAAATATCTCGCTTGGGGATTCACTCATTTCAATAAGAGCGTCTGTTAGTTCTCTTTCAGAAGCGTGGTTATCAAGCAGATATATTAACCTCGAAATATATTCCTCATTCATGAGGCAATTATAGCTGATAATGGTTAGTCTAGATACTTGAGGTCCGACTCCGATACCCAGTAACCAAAAGTTCCAGGTTAACTTCAAAAAAACGAAAAAACCTGACTAGAATCCTTCGACAAGCTCAGGACAGGTCAGGCTAAAAATTGATTTCAAGGCGAAACTTGATGAAGATGCAAAAACATTACCGTGTTGGAGCGGGATAGAGGGGAATCCCTGCCCGTTACCGCCCGAGCGTAGCTCTGGCAGGCGGGGGAACCGTCTTCTCCACCCTGGGATGCCGCATACGAGCAGCTTACATATACTGCCGACTGGGGGGAGGCTATCTATTTTCCCCGGCCAAAAACGATACCCCGGGCCGGTATGATCATGAATGAGGTACTCACAGATGCAGCTCTTGCGCCTGTTCTTCGGGCCAAAGAACAGTATTGAAGAATTTAATCCGTTTGGGGGTTATTTCGTATATCCGGGCAGCTCCGGATTTGAGAAATATATCCGGATTTTGTAGCTGTTCTCCGCTTGCTGCTATTTTGGTATTCCATGCTTCAAATATCCAGGCAAGTTTCGTGCGATCGGTCACCGGGGCTGCGGTGCCATGGAGCTGAATGCCTTGTTGCGGCGAGTGTATGGGCTGGTGGGAGTCTGCTATCGCGACGGCTACCTGAGGATTGGCATCTATGGCTTTACAGTGTTCACGCGACGCTTTGCTTAGGAAATATAGGTGTAGGTGATCGTCATGGACGTAATACACGTTTGCTATCCAGGGAGCGCCTGCGTACGTTGCGAGAGCCATAAGGCGCTGGGAGGCAAGATAGGTGTCGATTTCTTTCGTAAGATCGGTGGCCATATACGTTATGATGCCGCGCCTGTTTTTGTGAGCTCGTTGACTTTAAATTGTACGATTTTTGTAATAAGCGAAAGCGGGAGCGGCTGGTCGAGCGGGAATTGTACGGAGCCTTTGCCTCCTTTGTATTGCGCCAATTCCTTTTTGAATGCGGTATTTCCGGATGGCGTGGCATAAAACCCTATATGATGTTTCCAGGCGGCAAAATAGACCAGAATTTTACCGTGTAATTTGAACGCCGGCATGCCGTAGCTTATGGACTCGCTGGCCTCCGGCGCTGCTTTTCGTATGGTGCGTGTGATTGTTTTGAGAAAAGACTGAATATCACCGGGAAACGTGCTGATATATTCGTCAATTGTGGTGTACCGTACGTTTTTCATTAATTTAAATGTTCTTTACTAAACGTTTCTTAAGAAAAAGCCTGATTATAAGCAGAATTACAAACCAAAATGCCAGATCACCAATTAGGGATAATATGCTTACGATAATACCAAACTGCCTATCTGCATTCCCAATGTAACCTGTTACATCTGTCCATGTTACATTTCGCCACCAAAGCAAAGGAAATCCAATTCCGGTACCACCAATATACCCTGTTGACCAGTGTCCGCTTCTAATACCCGTCAGAAGAGTTACTAAAAATGCGCCAATGAAAAGTTGTTTCTTAGAAGGACTAAAGAACTTGTTGATGTCCATACTAGATATTTAGTGTAACGTTTCTGTCAATTTATGCACATTTCTGTCTGTTTTGGAGCGGGTAAAGGGTATCCCACTTCGCCATTCTGGCTACGAGGGACACGGTCGAACCAATCAGGTATTCATCCCTTCCCTGTCAAAAAGGAAAATGGGCAGAAACCCATTTTCTTTTTGAGCGGGTAAAGGGAATCGAACCCTCTTCTCAACCTTGGGAAGGTCGCATACTACCAGTGTACTATACCCGCACTAAAACAATCCTGACAGTCTATCAGGATTATATCAAATACAAACGGTTCGCAAACTGTCTCAGGGCAGCATCAGAACATTGCCGCTAAAGATAAGCCCCGGGTCTTCCAGTTTGTTGAGTGTCGCAATTTCGCTCCATCGATATCCGGTGCCATATACGGCGACGGAAATACTCCAAAGCGAATCTCCTTTTTGGACGGTATATTTGCCGTCTGCCGGTCTATGGGTTTCCACGGATGCCGATGAAACCTGTCCCGGTTCCCGTTTGGGTACATTCGGAATGGTTAAGGTTTCCCCAGCGGAGATCTGATTCGGATTCATGAGTTTGTTGGCTTCTGCGATGTCAACATAGTTATACCCGCTTCCGATGGTTTTTTCCGCGATACTCCAGAGTGTTTCTCCGGATTCGACGGTATAGGTAGCAGGTAACGTTCCGGAGGTTGTGGCATTTTGCTGCGTCTCTGTCGTCTGGTCTTTCGTTGCCGGAGCTTGTTTGCCTTTGACGTAGTTGACGATCATGACGCCGATGACGACCACGACTGCCAAACCTAAAAATAACGATACGAGTGAGTCCGGATTGGTAAGTTTTTTAAGTTGTTCTACCATGTAAAAAATTTCCTCCGTTCCAGGCAGTGATAGTGGGTAAGCCCGCCATATCTTTGCTGTTCGCCTAACGGCTCACAGAGCGATAGTTGGTGGGCATTGTCATTTCTAAACTCTCCCTCGATATACTCGGGATCGTTAAGAAATGTCAATGCGGGACCGACCGGGTTCGGACCGGCGACCTTCTCCTTGACAGGGAGACGCTCTAACCAGGCTGAGCTACGATCCCAATTGCTACAATCTATTTTTTAAAAATTTTCTTCCAAATCCTGTTTTAAAATATAATTCTCGATCTTCTGCTTTTTTCTTGCTTGTGCACGCTTCAAAGTATATCAGTTCCAAAGGTCTTCTCGATTTTGTTGATTCTACCTCTCCTGCATTGTGTGCTTTTAATCTTGTTTTGATATCGCCCGATGAACCGATGTAAAGTTTATTATCCTTTTTACTTTTTAGTACATATGTATAAAAATACATATTTATACTCGGCTGCCCGACGCACAACTTCGTAGTGCTGCCGGGCCCGTCAGTCGTGACCGAAGGTCTCGACGACGGGAGCTACGATCCCATTAACTTTTGCATTATACTATAAGAACTATGACCAATCTAGAGATCGCACAATTGCTTCGTAAAGTAGCCGCGGCATACTTAGTCCTGAACGAAAACAGATTCCGTATCATTGCCTATGAACGGGCTGCCGACAGCATCGAACATCTGACGAGTGACGTCAAAGACATGTGGGATGATGGAAAACTGGAAGATATCCCCGGTGTGGGAGGAGGAATCGCCAGTAATCTGGATGAATTGTTTAAAACCGGCAAGTCCAAACATTGGGAGAGTGTGTTCGCAAAAGTACCACAGGCAATATTTCCATTGCTGCTGGTTCCCGGTATCGGCCCCAAGAAAGCATACACATTGGTAACCACGCTGAAGCTCGATAACGCAAAAACCGTCGTTTCCGACCTCGAAAAAGCGGCAAAATCCGGGAAAATAGCGCCGCTTGAGGGATTCGGCGAGAAGTCGCAGGGTGTCATCCTGGAGTCTATAGCCATCTATAAGCGCGGGCAGATCAAAGAAAACCGGATGCCATTGCCGTATGCTGACCAAATCGCGCAGGAACTTATCGCTCACCTAAAAAAGAAAGGAAAAGCCACCCGATATGACGTGTTGGGGAGTCTGCGCAGGCAGGTATCGACGATCGGGGATATCGATATAGCAGTAGCCACGACTGAGCCACAAACGATCATCGAACAATTTGTTTCGTTTCCGCATCAGCGCATCGTGGATCAGGGTACGCGCGGGGCGACGCTGCTTTTGACAAACGGCAGACAGGCAGATTTGCGGGTACAGTCGCCGAAAGCGTACGGCGCCATGCTTCAGTACTTTACCGGGTCCAAAAACCACAATATACAGCTTCGCGAGCTGGCGTTATCCCGGGGACTGTCCCTTTCCGAACACGGCATAAAATCCGTACGTACCGGAAAACTCACCGAATATGAAACCGAAGAGTCGTTTTATAAAGCAATCGGGCTGACCTATATACCTCCTGAACTGCGGGAAGACCGCGGAGAGATATCCGCTTCTCTGTGTCGGGCACAGGGGAGACCCAGCGGATTGCCGGATCTTGTCGAGCTTGGCGATATCCGCGGCGATCTGCATACGCATTCCAATTATGATCTGGAGCCATCCCATGATTTGGGAAAGGATTCCATAGGGGAATTGCTGACGACGGCAGAACGCCTGGGGTACGAGTACATCGGATTTTCCGATCATAATCCCGGAATAACGAACCACACGAAGCAACAGATTGTTGACATAATGAAGCGCCGGAGGCTTGCATATGAACACCAATATTCCTCGTGGAAAGACCGCGTGAAAGGACGAACACATTATTTCCTCATGTGCGAAGTGGATATACTGCCTGACGGAAGACTCGCTCTGCCGGATGAGGCACTGGAATATGTGGATGCCGTCATCGTTTCCGTCCATTCCGCGTTTACGCAACCACGAGAGGTCGTGACTGCACGATTGATCCGGGCGTTGACTGCCCACCCAAAGGTCCGGATCTTCGGGCATCCTACCGGAAGACTACTGGGAAGCAGGGAAGGCATAGATGCGGACTGGCCCGCCGTCTTTGAGGTGGTAAAACAACACGATATCGCGCTGGAAATAAACGCATACCCCGAACGACTGGATCTGCCCGACACATTGGTGTATGACGCCCGCAACATGGGCATCCGCTTTTGTATAGACACGGACGCGCATGCTGCGGAGCACATGACGCTCATGCGCTACGGCGTATCGGTGGCACGACGCGGGTGGAGCACGAAACATGACATCGTAAACACGCTGGAGTATAATAAATTTAACGGTTGGTTACATAATAAGTTCGAAAGTTCATAAAGTTCATAAAGTTCATAAGGTTAAAAACTTGAAACTTTATAAACTTTCAACGTAGGAGGAGGATGTATATGAATACATTTTGGATCGTCGGAGGAATAGTAGTACTTCTTGCCCTCTATGTATGGTCGCTCTATAACGGCTTGATCTCGATGAAGATGGCGATAGATGAAGCATGGAGCCAGATCGATGTCCAGCTTAAACGCCGGGCTGACCTGATCCCGAACCTGGTGGAAACGGTGAAAGGCTATGCCAAGCATGAAAAAAGCGTGTTTTCCGATGTTACGAAGGCCCGGAGTGCCCTCATGGGTGCATCCACGATGGCAGGAAAAGCGCAGGCTAGCGACGCGTTAAGCGGCGCACTCGGCAAACTCTTTGCCGTGGCAGAAGCCTACCCGGATCTGAAGGCAAATGATGAATTTTTGCAGCTTCAGAAAGAGCTTTCCGATACGGAAGACAAAGTAGCCTACAGCCGCCAGTACTACAATTCAACGGTGATGGACTACAACGTCAAAATCAAAGTCTTCCCGAATTCCATGATTGCCAGCCAGTTAGGATTCGGCGAAAAGCAATTTTTTGGGGCGAGCGACGAAGATCGGAAAGCAGTGAAAGTGAACTTCTAACGTTATTTTTTGGCCTGACCCGCTCCGCCGAATCGAGGCGAGTCGGGGATCCAGTGTATCATACGCTGGATTCCCGCGTTCGCGGGAATGACACGTGTATATGAGTATCCAATCTTCTATCCGTGGCAATATCACAAAGTCCTATGTCATCATGGCGCTGTTTATCGCCTTTGTGATCGTCGTGGGATACGTGATGGGCCAGGCGTTAGGGTACGGCAACGGATTCATGTGGTTTGCGGTACTTTTTGCCGTGATATCGAGCTTTGCAAGCTACTATTGGGGAGATCAAATGGTGCTTGCGATGTCCGGCGCGAGACCCGCCGACCGGAGAACGGATTTTGACTTTTTTACCGTGGCGGAAAATCTGGCCATAGCAGCCGGTATCCCGAAGCCCAAACTCTATGTCATCGACGATACCGCGATGAATGCGTTTGCCACGGGCAGGGATCCCGAGCATGCAGTGGTATGTGCCACCAGCGGTATTTTGGCACGTCTGGACCGTCGGGAGCTGGAGGGCGTCATCGCCCACGAGATGAGCCACATAAAAAATTTCGATATCCGGCTTATGGCGGTGGTAGCAGTGCTGGTGGGAACGATCGTATTTCTGGCGGACTTTTTTATGCGGACGCTGTGGTGGGGCGGCGGAAGGAGACGAGATGACCGGGACGGAAATTTAGGGCAAATCATGATGCTTGTCGGCATCATTTTGGCTATCCTTTCTCCGATTTTTGCGACCATGATCCAGCTTGCCGTGTCCCGAAACCGGGAATATCTGGCGGACGCTTCCGGCGCTCTCCTGACGCGGTATCCTGCGGGACTAGCAAGCGCCTTGCAAAAGCTTGCAAAGGACCAGGAGGTTTTAGAAGCGGCGACCAATGCCACGGCGCACCTCTATATCACCAATCCGTTTAAGGGGAAAAATTACGGTGCATGGTTTGCAGGACTTTTTGATACTCATCCGCCCATAGAAGAGCGGATAAAGAGACTTCGGGCGATGTAATCTATGATGTCCAATGCAGACAACGTATTAACGATGGGGTTGAAAGCGGGATACGCAGGCGGAAGCCAGCGGCAAACCGTGACGCGTGGCCCGTTTACGTTGAAAGCCACTGAATTGTCGTTTCCCGAATTAGATGCGAAGTACAATGATCACTGGATTGCGAAGCGGATTGGGGGCGGTCAGGAGATAGCGCAGACAGGCGATGAGATGGCGACCCGTGTGTTTGCTGGAGGCATCGTAAAGCCGGAAAAACTACAACAGTTGGGTATAACCGAAGAGCAGGTTATGGCATACCTGAAATCAACATTGCCGAACGTTGCAGATCGCACACGTCTACATGAACCGGTTGATTTGGCTCCCGATGGAGACTGGAAGTATACCTATACCCCGATGAAAGACTATCCTGACTTGCCGTTGTCTATAGGCGTGGAGACTATCAGCTACAAAGGCGAAGATGTGTTTGTCCATGTGTTTCTGAACACGCCAATTGTATAATCTGTATCGCGTGATATGAAGCGACTTTTCAGGAGTGATAGAATGTCTGCTAATGATTAGAGAACGCTCAGTCAGGACTCCTCGAATATTTGCAACCCGTGTGGCGGCCATTGTTGCTATTAAAGACGCAGAGAGCGACCCAAAAGTATTACTAGCCAGACGCTTACTTGGAGTTAATAAGGGGCTGCTTACCCTTCCTGGTGGAAAAGGGGAGGATGGAGAAACGTTTGAACAAACTGCCATGCGTGAGATGCCAGAAGAAACGGGAAGAAGAATATGGAGTCCAGAATATCTTATCGGCAGACATAGGTCACCAGTTGAGGTTAATCAAGATGGATTTTGGCGTCGGATGCAAATATTTTATATCTACTATGATGAAGCGACAGACGGTGCTCCGCCCGAGCGTCGGGAACCTAACAAACATGGCCCATGGCGATGGTATCCGGTTGGAGCGTTGGATCGTTTAGTCGCACAACGCGTGCTACACCCTGCCGTGACGAGGCGACTTTGGCAGGATGAAGAGATTATATTACCGGATCGGCTTCACGGAATGACAGTTAATGAATTTGATTTTCCTCACGGTGGTTTGCATCCTGTAGAACGGCTCCGTGAGTCTCTGGGAATTCGATGATAGAATAACCGTGATAGCGTCGCGATGTATCAGTCTTCATACGTGCGGCACGTTGCCTTCCATACATATGTTGCGCGATAATACGGATATGGATTTGATTGACCGCCTCGTTGTCATTCTTTCAAAATTTGTTTCGTTTGTAAGTACCACATTCCATTTGGGTGCCGGCGCCACGTGGCCGGGAGAAATCGCCCTCACTCTGCGGCCGCATATTGCAGCGTCGCTTGCCAAAGAATTTCAAAAAGGCGTCATCCTCGTGGTCGGTACGAACGGGAAAACCACTACGTCGCTTATGCTGAAGACTATTTTGGAACACGTGGGAGACGTCGTCATCCATAACGCCACGGGAGCCAATTTGTTAAACGGCGTGGTGTCTTCGTTTATCCGCCACGCGGATTTTTTGGGGAGGATCACCGCCGACGTCGGAATTTTTGAAGTCGATGAAAATTCGCTGCCGATCGTGCTCCGATACATGAAACCCTCGCGGATCGTGGTTCTGAATCTTTTTCGTGATCAGCTGGACCGCTATGGTGAGGTAGACGTGATCATAGAAAAATGGGAAAAGGCATTTGCCGCGCTTCCGAAAGAAACCCAGGTCATCATAAACGCCGATGATCCGGGTGTGGCATATCTGGGTAAATCCGTGCCGGGAACCGTCATATACTTTGGCGTCCAAGATAAGACAAAATTTTTGAACGTAGCCGAGCATGCGACCGACTCGACCTTTTGCCCGAAATGCGGCAACAGACTGCGTTACGACGGCATCTATTTTTCTCACTTGGGTTTGTGGACGTGTCCGGCGTGCGGGTATACGCGGCCGGTGCCATCCGTGTCTGCCTGGCCGAATCCATTGCCGGGGCTCTATAACCAGTACAATACGCTGGCTGCCGTAGCCGTGGCTGGATCGTTGTCCGTCCGAGATACGGATATAGCCCACGCCCTGAAATCATTTAAACCCGCATTCGGCAGACAGGAAGAAATCGTGATGGACGGCAGGACCGTCAAAATATTTCTTTCCAAAAATCCGGCCGGGTTTAACGCATCGCTTCGCACCGTCATCGAACAACGGGGACAGTATTTTCTGTTTGCATTAAACGATCGTATACCGGACGGCCGGGATGTAAGCTGGATTTGGGATGTGGATTTTGAAACGCTTCCGAAATCCGTGCGCGTTACGGTAAGCGGTGACCGCGTGTACGATATGGCGCTGCGGTTAAAATACGCCGGGGTAGATACAAAACGCATGGATATCGAACCAAACCTCATGATGGCCGTGACGGATGCGCTGGCCCGAGTTCCGAAAGGGCAAACGCTGTATGTGCTGCCGACGTACTCCGCGATGCTCGATATACGGGAAATACTCACGGGGAAGAAGATATTATAAGTTCGTAAAGTGAGAAAGTTCGTAAAGTTTATAAAGTTAGAAAGTTCATAAAGTTTATAAAGTTGGAAAGTTTATAAAGTGAGAAGGGGAAAAAGTGAAAAGTTCATAAAGTTTATAAAGTTGGAAAGTTCATAAAGTTTATAAAGTGAGAAAGTTCATAAAGTTCGTAAAGTTCATAAAGTTAGAAAGTTTATAAAGTACGATATGAAAATAGATAGATTTGAAGACATACTTGCATGGCAAAGGGCAAAAGAGTTGACCAATACCATCTATCACTTGTTTCGATCGAACCGCGATTTCGGATTCCGAGACCAGATCCAACGAGCATCTGTATCGATTATGAATAATATCGCTGAGGGATTTGAGCGGAAAGGAAACAAAGAATTAAAGAATTTTCTATTTATTGCAAAAGGATCCTGCGGGGAGGTACGGTCGATGATATATCTTGCGTGTGATCTTAAATATGTGACCTCTTCAGGACGCGATGATTTACTCAGCAAATCCGAAGAAATATCAAGATTATTGTCGGGCTTTATTAAAACTTTATAAACGTTACTAACTTTTAACTTTATGAACTCTATTCGTATCGCGTGGTTATACCCTGACCTCATGTCCACGTATGGCGATCGCGGGAACGTCATCGTGTTGCAACAGCGCTGCGTATGGCGGGGGATACATGTGCAAGTAACACCAGTAACGCTAGAAACGCCAGTAAGAGAGTTAGAACAATGTAATTTAATTTTTATGGGCGGGGCCCAGGATCGACAGCAAAAGCTTGCGGGAGAAGATTTTCTGAAACGCAAAGGGCCGGTAGTCAAAAAAATGATAGAACACGGTACCCCAGCGCTCTTTGTCTGTGCCGCATACCAATTTGTCGGAGCCTATTACAAACCATACCAGGGTGAGCCTATACCCGGAGCAGGGATATGGGATCTCTACACCGTGCACCCCGGAGATCAGGCAAAACGATGTATCGGCAATACCGTGGCCGAAATTATTACGCCTGCCGAGTTATCCGGCACCATCATCGTCGGTTTTGAAAACCACGGCGGTCGAACGCATTTGGGTCCTAAAATGCAGCCACTCGCCAAAGTGATCAAAGGATATGGAAATAACGGAGAGGATGGGTACGAGGGAGCCACATACAAAAATACCATCGGCTGCTATTTCCATGGTCCGTTGCTTCCTAAAAATCCAAAAATTGCTGACTGGTTAATTAGCAAAGTTGTTGGTACTCTTGCGCCATTGGACGATTCGCTCGAGCACAGCGCCAACAACATTCTTCGGTAAATCTATGAAAAAACCCATAAAATTTATTTATTTTGATATCGGTGGAGTTTTACTGGATTGGCGAGGCGGATATACGCGTGTCGCGAAGAAATACGGCGTGTCGGAAGAGTCGCTCTACAAGGTGCTGGAAAGGCATTGGGAAAAAGCAGCACGGGGGCAACTTACTGGCTTGGGATACATGGCGGAGTATGCAAAAATATTAGGATTGAATCCTCCGTTTCCTTCGACATCTGATTTTTGGTCGGATCACTATGCTCCCATTGTCGAAACGCATGCGTTGGTGCGTGAACTACAAAGCACATACACATTGGGGCTTCTTTCTAATGCTGAGGACGGATCGATGAAATATGCAATGCAAAAAGGGCTTATCCCATCTATTTCCTGGCATACGATCATTGATTCGTCGGCCGTTGGAGTGGTCAAACCAGAAGCTCGCATTTTTGAATTAGCAGAGCAAGCGTCCGGTGTTTCGCCCGAAGAAATGTTATTTATTGATGATGTGGAAGAATATATTGCCATCGTCAAATCCCGCGGCTGGCAGGGGATGGTATTTGATACAAACAACATTGCTTCGTCAGTTAAGAATATTCGAGATGCATTGGGTATATGATCACTACAATTATCTTTGATCTCGGCGGCGTGCTTTTTACCAATGGTTCCCGCGCGTTTCGAGAGTATGTAAGCAAGAAATTTCATATTCCGGAGGATAACGTGCAAAAAGTCGTAAGCGGTACGATAGGGACAGCCTATCGTGAAGGAAAACTTTCTCGTGATGAGTTTTGGAAACAGTTTCAAGCGATTCTTGGTATATCACAACCTGTTGTAGAACTAGAGGAAGCGTGGATACATGGGTATGAATTGATAGAGGATACAAAAGAACTTCTCTTTCAACTGAAAAAACGATATGCCACTTATTATCTTTCCGATAATGTGAAAGAGCGGGTCGATCGGCTTGAACAGCAGTATCATTTTCTGTCCTGGTTTGATGGCGGCATATTTTCCCATGAAGTTGGTATACGTAAACCAAATCCGGACATATATACACTCATCTTGGCCAAAACGAAATCAAAGCCACAGGAAACCATCTATATCGATGACAAACCTCGTTTTCTTATCCCCGCAAAAGAATTGGGAATACATACAATACTTTTTGAAAATCCAAAACAGCTTCAAGAAGATATACGCGCGCTCACTCCACTCCAATAAACATAATCTTGGGGAACGTTTTTTTAATTTCTTCCATAAATTTTTCCGACAGGTTGGCCGAAAATTTGCTGTACATACCGCCGCCCATTTTGGCGCAGAGCCTGCGTTCATATTCGCGTATCGTATCCATCACTGTACTGCCTATGGAGTTATATTTTGCCTGGTTTACCGCAGGGTTTAGCATATACGCATCATGGATCGGACGGAATTCATCGAAAAGCTCTTTATTTTCGGTGAGCATTTGTTGTACGGCCTCGCGGTATTTGGTCATAATATAAAGCCTATCACCTCTTTTGCATTTCCGCTATAATGAGCTCATGAAAGCGTCTCCGTTTACTGCTGCGACAGTACAAAAAATTGCGACACTCGCGCATATCCCCATTACCGATGAAGAAGCGGGTGAATTGGCCCACGGATTTACGACGACGATGGATGTCGTTGACAAGCTCGGCAAGGTAGATGTCAAAGGGGTTACCCCAACAAGCCAGGTGACGGGTTTTGAAAACGTATTCCGGGAAGACGAAATAGATTCGTCTCGTATGTTTACCCAAGAGCAGGCGCTGGCAAACGGCAAACGCACCCATAACGGATTTTTTGTCGTCGATCAGATTTTGGATGAATAAGTATGAACTTGCACCGCCTCACGCTTACCCAAGCCATAGATAAACTGAAAAAGAAAGAAATTTCCCATGCGGAACTGTATAAAGACGTCCATGATGCCATCTCGGAGAAAAACACGGAGCTTAATATTTATTTAGCGCTCGATCCCGAAGCAGTGTCCAAAGGGGAGAAACTTCTCAACACGCCTCTTGCGGGCGTACCGATAGCCGTCAAGGATAATTTTCTGACCCCGGGGCTGGAAACCACGGCGTCGTCTAACGTGCTCAAAGGATTTATGCCGCCATACGAGTCGACCGTCATCTCCCGATTAAAAAAATCCGGAGGTGTGGTGGTTGGCAAAACCAATATGGATGCCTGGGCTCATGGCAGCAGTACGGAAACGTCTGACTTCGGTCCCACGAAAAATCCGCGCAATCCGGAATATCTGCCCGGAGGTTCCAGTGGCGGTTCTGCCGCTGCAGTCGCTGCAAATCTGTGTATTGCCGCTATCGGCAGCGAAACGGCGGGGAGTATACGCCAGCCGGCGGCATGGTGCGGTGTCGTGGGGCTTAAGCCGACGTACGGCAGGACGAGCCGGTATGGCGTGGTAGCCATGGCATCTTCGACTGATACGCCCGGCCCGATAGGGAAAACCGTGCGGGACTGTGCATTGGTGTTTAACCATATCGCAGGCCATGACCCATACAACGCATCTACATCCACCGATCCCGTGCCGGATCTTACGAAACAGCTCGATGGCGGGGTCAAAGGCATGAAGATCGGTCTGTGTTATGTCGACCATCATGCGCTGAGAGGTACGCCGGCGGCTGACGCGGTCATTACCGCAGGAAAAGTATTTGAGCAGTTGGGTGCTGTGGTAGAGCCGGTGCCGGTGTCCGATGAGGTGAAGCCCAAGCATATGTTAAATCCCGATTATGCCATCGGCGTCTATACGGTGGTACAGCGCGGAGAAGTAAGTTCGAATCTCGCCCGATACGACGGGGTGCGCTACGGCGGCGATCGCGGTGCGTTCGGCGACGAAGCCAAACGGCGCATCATGCTGGGCACATTTACACTGTCCCACGGGTACGCAGACAAATATTATGTCCGGGCACAACAGGTCAGAAGCCTCATCATCCAAAATTTCCATGAATTATTCAGCCACTATGACGTGCTTATTTCTCCCACATCTCCGGGGTTTGCCCAAAAACTTGGGGCGTCTACACAGAGTCCGATGTACGGAGAACTGGAAGACATGCTCCTGGAAGCCAGTTCCGTGTCCGGCTTGCCGGGCATCAATGTCCCGTGTTTCCGCGATCCGGCGACCAATTTGTATATCGGATTAAATATCATGGGCAACCTGTGGCAGGAAGCAAAAGTCATTCGGGCTGCACACGCATACGAGCAGGCAACGGATTGGAATGAATGGGCGAAAAAAAGTTAAAAAGTTCATAAAGTTCGAAAGTTCATAAAGTAATTACGTTACAAACTTTATACACTTTCAACTTTACAAACTATTTTATGTACGAACCGGTGATCGGATTAGAAATACATGTAGAACTCAAAACCAAAAGCGGCATGTTCTGCGGGTGTCCCGCGGACCATTTCGCCAAAGTGCCCAATACCGGGACGTGCCCCGTATGTTTGGGACTCCCCGGCGCGACCCCCGTTCCCAACAAAAAGGCCGTGGAGTGGACGATCATGCTGGGATTGGCCCTCGGAAGCACGATTGCCGAGTTTTCCAAATTCGACCGCAAGCATTATTTTTATCCGGATCTTCCCAAAGGCTATCAAATATCCCAATACGACCAACCGCTGTGCCGCGGCGGGAAGATTGAAACCTCGTTCGGTCCCGTGCGCATCCATCGCGTGCATTTGGAAGAAGACACCGGCAAATTGCAGCACGCGACGGTAAACGGCGAAAAGGTGACGCTCGTAGACTTTAACCGATCCGGTGTGCCGCTGGTTGAAATCGTCACGGAGGCGGATATCCATAGCGCGGAAGCGGCCAAGGAATTTTTGAAAAAGCTGCATCAGATCGTGCGGTACCTGGGGATTTCGGATGCGGATATGGAAAAAGGCAGCATGCGGCTGGAGCCCAATATTTCGCTGCGCAAAGTCGGCGAGACGGGATTGCCAGCATATAAAGTGGAAGTAAAAAATATTAACTCATTCCGATTCGCAGAGCGGGCGATCAAGTACGAAATCGAACGCCATGCCAGAATCCTGGATACCGGCGTCAATCCCGCGCAGGAAACGCGGGGGTGGGACGAAGCCAAAAATGCCACCGTGTCGCAACGCACCAAAGAAGAAGCCGCGGACTACCGCTATTTCCCGGAGCCGGATATCCCGCCGATGCGGTTTACGAAACAGTACATCGCGGCTATCGGCAGTACGCTCCCCGAATTGCCGGACGTCAAGCGGATGCGTTTTGAGAAAACGTACGGACTACATACTGCCGATGCAGCGCAACTTACCGATACCCGCGCCCTCGCCGATTATTATGAAGAAGCAGTAAAAGTCGCAGGAACCATGTTCACGCCCAAAGATGTCGCCAACTGGATCATCAACAAAAAACCGGATATCGACACGGTGCTGCCGGCGGCACTCATTGCCTCGCTCAAAGACGCAAAGGCGACGGTCGCGGTGTCAGCGGACGACCTGTCCGGCATTATATCTACAGTGTTGGCAGAAAACGCCAAAGCAGTGGCAGACTATAAAGCAGGCAAGCAGCAATCGGCTATGTTCCTTATGGGGCTGGTGCGGAGAAAGTTACCCAAAGCGGATACAAAGGTTATTCTGGACGCACTGAAAAAAGAACTGGATAATACATAAAAGAGTATGGCTGTCATTCCCGCGAACGCGGAAATCCAGCGTAGTATACACTGGATCCCCGATTAGGTCGGGGATGACTCTAAAAATATCATGGCGAAATTTGTCCACCTGCATGTCCATAGCGAATTTTCCTTACTCGACGGGTTGGGGAAACTCGATCTTTTGATCAACCGCGTCAAAGAACTGGGCATGGACGCCATGGCACTCACCGACCACGGCGCCATGTACGGGAGTTTCAAGTTTTACCTCAAAGCCCGAGCTGCGGGTATCAAGCCCATCATCGGGGTAGAAACGTATGTGGCCCGCCGCAGCCGGTTTGACAAGGAAGGAAAGATTGATACGGACCCGTACCACCTTATTTTGCTTGCCCAAAACAACGAAGGCTATAAAAATCTCATGAAGTTGGTGACCCACGCGCATCTGGAAGGATTTTATTACAAGCCGCGCATCGACTGGGAACTCTTGCAGCAGCATCACGAGGGGATCATTGCAACGAGTGCGTGTTTGGCCGGTCAGGTGCCCCAGCTCCTGTTGCAGGACAAACAGAAAGAAGCAGAAGAAGTCGCACTCAAATACGCAGATCTGTTCGGACCGGATCATTATTATATAGAAATCCAAAAACACCCGCATATCCCCGAAGTGGGCCAGGTGACGGAAAAGCTTGTTGCCTTGTCCCGTAAGCTCGGGTTGCCGCTTTTGGCCACCAACGACGTGCATTACGTGCGGGCCGACGACGCCGAAGCACAGGAAATATTGCTCTGCGTCCAGACCCAACGCACCATCGTCGAAAAAAATCGGCCGCTGTCCATGCTCGGGTCGCCGGATTTTTACCTCCGCAGTCCCGACGAAATGGAGGAGCTGTTCATGCAGTATCCCGAAGCGATAGAAAATTCCGTAAAAATCGCGGATATGTGCGACATCACGCTATCCGTCGGAAAATGGATTCTGCCGAAATTTCCCGTCCCGGATGACAAAAAACCGGAGGACTATCTGCGGCAGCTTATCAACGAGCGTATATCGTTAAAGTACAAAACGGTCACGCCGGAACTGACCGCCCGCATCGAGTATGAGCTGGATATCATCGTCAAAAAAGGATATTCCACATATTTTCTAATCGTGTCGGATTTCGTCAACTGGGCAAAAGAAAACGGTATCGGGGTTGGCCCGGGCCGCGGGTCCGGGGCAGGGTCCGTCGTGTCGTATATTCTAAACATTACCGGTATCGACCCGTTGTATTTCCGCTTGCCGTTTGAGCGGTTCCTCAATCCGCTGCGGCCGTCGCCTCCGGATATCGATCTGGATTTTGCCGATGACCGCCGGGAAGAAGTAATCGCGTATGTCACCAACCGCTACGGGGACGACAAAGTAGCCCAAATTATCACCTTCGGGACCATGGAAGCCCGGGGGGCTGTCCGGGATGCGGGGCGGGCGCTGGGTATGCCGTATGCGGCACCCGACCGCATATCCAAAATGATTCCGCCGGGTGCGCAGGGGGCGTCCATGTCGATAGACAAAGCCATAGACCAGTCGCCGGACCTTGCCACGGCCTACCGGACCGAGCCGGAAACCAAGCGTTTACTCGATGTCGCCCGAAAGCTCGAAGGAGTTGCACGCCATGCATCGGTGCACGCGGCCGGCGTCGTCATCGCAGACAAGCCGCTCGTCGAGTACACGCCGCTGCAGCGCGAATCCAAAGGCAACCGGGTGGTGACCCAGTACGACATGTATACGGTAGGGGAAGACGGGGTGGGACTTTTGAAAATGGACTTTCTGGGTCTTCGGAACTTAACCATCATGTCCCAGGCGCTGGCGTTTATCAAAACCACAAAAGGAAAAACATTGGATCTGTATTCCATACCGCTGACGGATACCAAAACGTTTGACATGCTTTCTATCGGCGAAACCACGGGCGTATTCCAGCTGGAATCCTCCGGCATGCGCCGGTATATAAAAGAGCTGAAGCCCACCACCATCTTTGACCTTATGGCTATGGTGGCGCTCTACCGGCCGGGACCGATGCTCGTCATCCCGCAGTTTATCGCCCGGAAAAACAATCCCGCCAGCATCACCTATCCGGACCCGCGGTTACAGGATGTCCTCAAAACCTCATACGGGCTGATCTGCTATCAGGACGACGTATTGCTCACCGCCATAACCCTGGCGGGATATTCCTGGCTGGATGCGGACAAACTGCGCAAGGCCGTGGGTAAAAAAATTCCGTCCGAAATGAAAAAGCAGCAGGAGAAATTTATCGACGGCTGTGTCAAAAACGGCATGTCCAAACAAAAAGCAGAAGAAATATTTCATCTCATCGAGCCGTTCGCGGGCTACGGGTTCAACAAAGCGCACGCGGCCTGTTATGCCGTCATCGCCTACCAAACCGCGTATCTTAAAGCGAATTATCCGGTCGAGTACATGACGGCCGTGCTGACGGCGGAATCGCGCGCCAATACGGGTGACACCAGAAACGAAAAAATCGCCATGATCGTCTCGGAGTGCAAACGCATGGGCCTGGCCCTGCTTCCGCCGGATATCAATACGTCGTCCGTCGAGTTTGCGGTAGAAGCCGGCAATATCCGGTTCGGGCTGTCCGCCATAAAAAACGTGGGGGAAGCTGCGATCGAGAGCATATTGGCGTCCCGGACGTCCGAAGGGCCCTATCACAGCTTTTCGGAATTTTTGCGCAGGGTAGATGTATCGAAAGTCAACAAAAAAACGCTGGAAAGCTTAATCCGTGCAGGAGCCATGGATGCGTTCGGATCGCGGTCAGCGCTGCTTGCTGCTTTGGAAACCATGCTCGATGTCGTCCACAAAGAACGCAAAGCAATAGCAGCCGGCCAGGTCGGATTGTTTGACACCGGGCCGACCGTCAAAGCCGACGCGTCCCACGCGGAATACCTGCCCCAGGTGGCGGAGCTTTCCAGCCAGGAACTCCTGGCGTTTGAAAAAGAAATGCTCGGGTTTTATCTTACCGCCCACCCGTTGGAAAAAACGATGGCGCAGTTTACGCACAAAGACCATATGACGCCCATAGCCGACATATCCGAAGAAACCGTGAGTCAGCGCGTGCAGGTCATCGGCCTGATCACGCAGGTCAAAAAAATTATCACGCGCGCAAGCAACGCGGAAATGGCGTTTGCCCGCATCGAGGATCTGACGGGTTCTATAGAAGTCGTCATATTTCCCAAAACCTACGCGCGGACCAGCCAGCTATGGGTGCGGGACGGCGTCGTACTGGTAAGCGGGAAAATAGATCAGAAAGAAGACCGGCTCATGATCCTGGCCGACGAAGTGCGGGTGTTGCAGCCCATGACCAAACTTACGGCCTGACCACCCGTTGACCGGTTTGGGCGGCCGCGATACAATACCTATGAAATCAGTGCATGATGAAGTAGACGAAAAAACGTTTGATTTGGTGATGGATGACGGGCATACCGCCGTGCATCCCCGGGTAAAAAAGAAGGTCCCGAAGGCAAAAACCAGCGGGATGAAATATTTTTCACTCGCCGGCGAATTGGGATTTGATATCGCCCTTCCTATGGTAGGGGGATTGATCATCGGCACCAAACTGGATGCCCGCTGGGGCACCGCGCCCCGATGGACCGTGGGGTTATTTGTATTCGGACTGGCTTTATCATGTACATCACTGATACGCATTGTACGGGATGTGATCCGTAAGGCATAATAGAAACGTATTTATTTAGTCTCAAACCGACATGTTACGCATATCACTACCCGCGGAAACGCTCTGGACGCTCTGGGGGCTTCCTATATCGAACGCACTGCTTACCACGTGGATCGTGATGGCAGTCCTCATCGTATGTAGTATCGTAGCCACCCGCAAGCTTTCGATGAAACCGGGTACGTTTCAGACGCTGGCCGAGATAGTCGTCGGCGGGCTGTACGATTTTTTCGGTTCCATCTCCGGCAGCTTTATCGGACAGTTTTTCCCGCTGGTCGGCAGTTTATTCCTCTATATATTGCTTGCCAACTGGATCGGGTTGTTGCCCGGCGTGGGTACCGTAGGATTCTGGCACGGTGAAGAGTTTATCCCGCTGTTCCGGGGTGCCATGTCGGACCTCAATACGACCATCGCATTGGCCGTCGTTTCCGTGCTCGCCATGCAGTATTACGGCTTTAAAAATCTGGGGCACCACTACGCCAAGCGCTATATCAATTTCAAAGACCCCATCCTTTTCAGCGTAGGGATATTGGAGATCATTTCGGATTTGTCCAAAATCATCTCGTTTGCGTTCCGGTTGTTCGGAAACATATTCGCCGGGGAAGTATTGCTGGCGGTCATGGCGTTTCTGATGCCGTTTATCGTCCCATTGCCGTTTTTGTTCATGGAGCTGTTTGTGGGACTCATCCAGGCGCTCGTATTTTCTATGCTGTCCGCGGCCTTTTTTACCATCGCAGTCGCGCACGAAGAATGACGGGTTGGGGAGGGCGGGGATGCAGCGTGGTGATGTATGGCAGCGCGGCGTGGAATCGCGTATACTTACAGGGTAACGATTATGTCCGTAGTCCGAAAGACTACAGGAACGCAAAGGGGGTGAGTGTATTATGGATCAAACATCAGTTCGTTTAGTCATGATGGGATTAACCGTCGCAATCGGCGGTGGTATGCCAGCACTCGCCATCGGGTTATTGACCGGCAAAGCATTGGAAGCCATGGGACGAAATCCCGAGGCAGCCAACGACCTTCGAACCAACATGATTTTGGGTATCGCGTTTGCGGAAGCAATCGCCATTTACTCGTTGGTTATCGGGCTCATTATTCGTTTTACGTAACGCAAAACGCATTCGTGCACGGGATGACCATAGTGTCATCCCGTCACGGTTGACGTCATTATATACATGGAACAATTAGGGATAGAACCAAAATTACTTATCGCACAGCTCGTGAATTTTGCAATCATCGTGTTTGTATTGCAGAAGCTTCTTTATAAGCCGATTCTCGACATGATCAACAAACGGAAAAAAGAAATCGCCGAAGGCGTTTCGCTGACCGAAAAGATGCGGGTCGAGGAAGAAAAGTTTAAAGAAAAGCAGGAAAAAGCCATGGCAAAAGCGCGGGAAGATGCGATGGGTATTATCGAAGAAGCCAAAAAGCAGGCCAAGGAAGTAGAAAAGGAACTCGTGGCCGACGCACATACGCAGGCTGCTGCGATCATCACCCGGGCCAAGGAAGAAGCTGCCGAAGTACATAAAACGGCACAGGCTGCACTCCGCAAGGAAGCAGTTGAGCTGGCGACCATGATGGCCAGGCGGTTGCTTACGTCCATCATGTCTGCCAAAGAACAGCATGCCTATATCGCCAAGCGGGTCAAAGACTTGGAGTCGTGGGCCAATCGCGTATGACCGGAGGTAGTAGTCCCGAGATGCGGGATCACCGTACTATATGAAATCATTAACTCAAGATGCGCGTGGATTTGTTAACGGAGTCGTCACGCAGCTGAAAGCGACCGGCAAAGCGTCTTCCGTGACGCCCAGGGTACAGTCGTTACTTATGAAAATGACCTCCGGCGCCCGGAAAGAGCGCCAGGCGGTCGTCCTGTCTGCGGTAAAGCTGACGGCAGACGAAGAACGGGCAGTCGGAAAACTGCTTGCCAAAGTGTCCGGGCATGACGTCAGTCTGGAAACGAGAATCGAGCCGGATCTCATCGCCGGCGTGCGTATCCAGATGGGCGACTGGGTCATGGACACGAGTATGAAAAACGAATTACAAAACATGAGCGTTATGCTTCAGGGGGAGTAATTTAAATTCTATGAAAACAGATGTATCATCGCTTATCGCCAAAGAATTAGTCAAAAAACTGGAAAACTTTGAATCGTCCGTCGGGGCCAGGAGAGTGGGCTACGTGACCACGATTGCCGACGGTGTCGCCAAAGCATCCGGGCTGCCGCACGTTTCCTACCTCGAGTTGGTGACGTTTGCAAACGGCACCGAGGGAGTGGTCGTAAATCTGGAGGAAGAAGAAGTCGGCATCATCATACTCGGTGATTATCTGGCCATCAAAGAAGGCGATGAAGTGCGCTCCACCGGCAATCTGTTGTCCGTTCCCGTCGGGGAGGCGTTTTTGGGCCGGGTGATCAACCCGATGGGCCAGCCGATCGACGGCAAAGGCACGATTTCCTCCAAAACGCGCTATCCCATGGAACAAATCGCATCCGGAGTCGTACACCGCCAGGCGGTCAATACGCCGCTGCAGACGGGTATCAAAGCGATCGACGCCATGATTCCCATCGGCCGCGGGCAGCGCGAGCTGATCATCGGGGACCGCACCACGGGGAAAACCGCCATTGCCGTGGATACGATCATTAACCAAAAAGACGAAGGAGTGATCTGCATATATGTCGCCATCGGCCAAAAGACGGCCAGAGTGGCCCAGGTTATCGCCGATATTTCCGAACGAAACGCCATGGCACATACGATCGTGGTATCGGCCTCAGCCAGCGACCCCGTGACGTACCAGTATCTGGCGCCGTACGCAGGGTGTGCGATGGGCGAGTATTTCATGAACAAAGGAAAAGACGTGTTGATCATCTACGATGATTTGTCCAAACATGCCTGGGCATACCGCCAGATTTCGCTGACGCTGCGCCGCCCAAGCGGCCGCGAGGCATATCCCGGAGACGTGTTTTACCTTCATAGCAGACTGCTTGAGCGTGCGTGCCGGCTGTCCCCAGAAAAAGGCGGCGGGTCGATTACCGCGCTTCCCATTATCGAAACACAGGCAGGGGATATGTCCGCCTATATTCCGACCAACGTCATTTCCATAACCGACGGGCAGCTCTACCTCGAGTCTGATTTGTTCAATGCGGGTCAGCGTCCGGCTATCAACGTGGGGCTTTCCGTATCCCGTGTGGGAGGATCCGCGCAGATCAAAGCCATGAAAAAAGTCGCCGGCAACCTCCGCCTGGATCTGGCGCAGTACCGCGATTTGGCAGCATTTGCCCAGTTTGCGGCGGACGTAGACGAAACGACCAAAAAGCAGATTGCCCGGGGAAGCCGCATGATGGAGCTTCTGAAACAGGGACAATACCAGCCGCAGCCGGTAGCGCTCCAGGTTGCTGTCATGTGGGCAGGAGCCCAGGGATATCTGGATGACGTGCCGGTGCCGCAGGTGACCGTGTTTGAAACGCAGCTCCACACGTATCTCGAGAGCCGCCACAAAAAAGTGCTGAAAGCGATCGCCAAGGAAAAAGTCCTGACGCCGGAAATCGAAAAGGAATTGGAATCCGCAGTCAAAGACTTTAAGAAGTCATTTAAACTATGAGGTAAATGTTCGTAACATTTGAACGTTCATAAAGGACGTCTTTACAAACGTTATAAACATTACGAACTTTTTCACTTTACGAACTTTATGAACCTTTTCACTTTATGAACTTTATAAACTTTACGAACTTTATGAACTTTATGAACTTTTTCACTTTACGAACTTTATGAACTTTACGAACTTATTTCTTTATTACTGATGTATGGCCAATATCCGTCTCATCAAACGCCGTATCAAAACGAGCAAAAACATATCGCAGATTACCAAAGCCATGGAACTGGTGGCCGCGGCCAAAATGAAAAAAGCCCAGGCGGCAGCACTCGCCGGCAAACTGTATGCCGAAAAGATCTATGAGATGGTCATGCGCTTAGCCCAGCGTACGGACTACCGGAACCATCCGCTGCTTACGGCTCCCAAGCCCACCGGCAGACGCCTCATTATTTTGCTGTCGACGAACAAAGGACTCTGCGGCGGGCTCAATACCACGCTGTTCCGGTTTCTGATGCACGAATATCCCAATCTCAATGCTTGCGACGTGATGACGGTCGGGAAAAAAGGCGCGGATTTCATAACCCGTGTGGGGCGGAGCGTCAAAGCGGATTTTTCCGATACGACGCCGCGGGAACAGGTCGTGCCGGCAGTGGTAGAGCTCATGATCCAGTCATTTTTGTCCGGCGGCTATGACGGCGTCGACGTTGTCTCCAACGAATTCGTATCCGTGGTCAAACAAATTCCGCACAAAAAGACCTTGTTGCCGCTTACGCTGTCGGGTTCTGAGCTTCCCTCCGAAGGCGAAAAGACGTACGAATTTGTCATCGAGCCCAATGTGGAAGACGTATTTGCGTCATTACTGCCGCATTACGTCGAAAACCAGCTGCGGGATGCGGTTTTGCAGTCCGAAGCCAGCGAATATGCCGCCCAGATGATCGCCATGCACAACGCGACGGACAACGCCAATACCCTGCGGGACGAACTGACCCTCCAGTACAACAAAGCACGCCAGGAAAAAATCACATACGAAATTACCGATATGGTCACCGCCCGTATGGCGGTGGAAGTGTAGAAAAAAGCCGGGTAGTAGTATTTCGACACGCTGCCGTTTATAGCGTATCGATAGAGACTATCCGGACATAATAAATATTTAATATGAAAGGAGACTGAAAGGTCGCCAGCGTAAAAATGCAATGGTCGAAATTTCACTACCCGGTATGGCAAAAACAACATCACAACCAACCAGCAAACAAGGCACCATCGTCCAGATTCTGGGAGTCGTCATCGACGTCCAGTTTTCCGCCGACTATATGCCGGCCATTTACGAAGCGCTGACCGTGCCCAGTGAATTCACCAGTTCCAAATTGCTTATTTTGGAAGTCGAACAGCATATCGGAGACAACCGGGTCCGCGCCGTGGCGTTGGGTCCCACGGACGGTTTGTCCCGGGGTCTTATCGTGACTGCTACAGGGAAACCGATTTCCGTGCCTGTCGGCAAAAAGACTTTGGGACGCATTTTCAATGTGGTAGGGGAACCGGTCGACGAAGGGCCGGCACTCGGCGCGGTGAAAACGCATCCGATTCACCGTCAGGCACCTCCGTTGTCTGAACAAAGTACCAAACGGGAACTTCTGGAAACCGGTATCAAAGTCATCGATTTGGTGGCTCCCTTTGTCAAGGGTGGCAAGGCAGGATTGTTCGGAGGAGCGGGACTAGGCAAAACAGTGCTCATTCAGGAACTTATCCATAACGTGGCCGAAGTTCACGGAGGCGTATCCGTATTTACCGGTGTGGGAGAACGATCCCGCGAAGGAAATGATCTGTGGAAAGAAATGAAAGATTCCGGTGTTATCGGCAAGACGGCATTGGTATTCGGGCAGATGAACGAGCCGCCGGGCAGCCGCCTACGCGTCGCACTGGCAGGGCTTACCATGGCGGAATATTTCCGCGATGAAGAAGGCCAGGATGTGCTGCTGTTTATCGATAATATTTTCCGGTTTGCCCAGGCGGGAAGCGAAGTATCAGCACTTTTGGGCCGTATCCCGTCTGCCGTAGGCTACCAGCCTACCCTGGCCGATGAAATGGGCGCGCTTCAGGAACGCATTACGTCCACGAAAAAAGGGTCCATTACGTCCGTGCAGGCTGTGTATGTACCGGCAGACGACTACACCGATCCGGCGCCTGTGACGACATTTGCCCATCTGGATGCCACGATTTCGCTCGAACGGTCTATCGCCGAGCAGGGATTGTATCCGGCGGTCGATCCGTTGACGGCAAGTTCCCGTATTTTGGATCCGTTGGTGTTGGGCAAAGAACATTATGATGTGGCACGCGGCGTACAGCGGGTGCTCCAGCGGTATAAGGATCTGCAGGATATCATCGCCATATTAGGCATGGAAGAACTGTCCGAAGAAGACAAGCTGTCCGTATCCCGTGCCCGCAAGATCCAGCGGTTTTTGACTCAGCCGATGTTTGTGGCCGAAGCGTTTACCGCCCGCCCCGGCAAATATGTCCCGGTAGAGGAAACCGTCCGCGGATTTAAAGAAATCCTGGAAGGCAAGCACGACAGCAAACCGGAACAGGCGTTTTACATGGTGGGAAGTATTGACGAGGTCAAATAAATCATCTGTCATTGCGAGTCCGTTCTGACGGCGAAGCAATCCCAATCATAAACGAGATTGCGTCGTCACGTTGTTCCTCGCAATGACTTATATATGAAATTTTTACTCGATATCATCACGCCTCAGCGCAAAGCCTTTTCCGAGGAAGTCGATGCCGTGACGGTTCCGACGCCGGAAGGGCTTATCGAGGTATTGGCTCACCACGAGGCGCTGTTTACGTCCCTGGCCGAAGGAGAGCTGAAGATTTCTGCCGCGGGCAAACAGTATTTTCTGGCGATCGGCGGGGGATTTATGGAAGTGCGGCCGCATGGCACCGTCACCATATTGGTATCCCGCGCGGTCCACGCGGACGAAGTCAACGAAGCCGAAATCAAAAAAGCCATGGAATCCGCCAAATCACTGATCGCGCGCAAGGTCACCGGAGACGAATTGGTGACGGCGCTCGCGACCCTTCGCCGCTCGATACTGGAGCTCAAAGTCGCCAAACGACGGAAAACCCACCCATTCGGCGGCAGCGTGTCTTCATAACGTCGACTCGATTATAATGTATATAAAATATGTCTAAGGCAGAAAAAAAATCAGTTGATTCTCAGGCCCAGGTTAAACATGTTGATACTTTGCTTCATAGGATACAAGGTAACCAGTTTCCAAAAGATAAACCAACCAATCCTGTATCAAAAAAGAAGCTAAAACGAAGGGTTCGTTCATTAATGCATCTTCTTAACGCGCTTAGTAAAACTGAAGATGATATATTATCTTAATAAAAAGGGATTGACAAGGTCTTCTTCTCTTGACTATACTCATCACGAATCGCATTATGATCGTCTCCGAGATCATGTCCAAAGGGGTTGTGACGGTAGGACCAAATACTCCCTACAAGGAAATTTGGAAACGCTTCTTTTCCAAACATATCCATACGCTTCCGGTCGTAGATGCAAAAAACAAACTCGTCGGCATCATCACCCGCGAGGATTTGCTTCGCCCGTTATACCCGCAGTACCAGGATGTATTTGAATACCTGGAAACCACCAAGGATTTTGAAGCCATGGAGCATAAAATCGAAGATCTCGAGGGACTGCTGGCCAAAGACCTCATGAGCAAAACCGTGGTGTTTACCCGAGCCGATACGCTCATCATGCGGGTGCTTTCCCGGATGATCGTACGAAACGTCGACCAGTTGCCGGTCCTAGACGAGCGCGACCGCGTCATGGGCGTAATCACCAAGGGAGATATCTTTTACACCCTGTTCCGCACCCATCTGGTGCCCCAAAGCGCACGAAAAGAACCAAAACATACAGCCAAAATGAAACGATCATCGGGGAAATAAAGGATACGGTGATCTATAGTTTCTCTTCGCTTTATTGACGGCGATGTGTTTTTTTGGTATCTTAAACCATGCCAAGTTGTGAATTTTCGATTGCAATAGCCTCATTTTACGCTCCGAATGTTTCGGTATTTCCATTGACGTTATTGAAAGGAGGAGTGGATTTGTATCTCATTGCATCGTGAGATATCGAAAATCTACTGCTTGGCCATGCCCGCTCACGAGATTAAATACATATTTGTATCAGGCGGCGTCCTTTCCGGTTTAGGCAAGGGCGTTACGGCAGCCTCCATAGGCTTACTCCTTCAGCAGAGAGGTTACAGCGTCACCCCCGTAAAATGCGAAAATTACCTTAATTTGGACTCAGGACTCATCAATCCCATCGAGCACGGTGACCCATATCTTTGTGACGACGGGACCGAGGCCGATATGGATATGGGTACCTATGAAAAAATCCTGGGGAAAAACGTCTACCGGCATAACTTTATCACCATGGGCCAGATTTACTCTTCGGTGATTGCCCGCGAACGGAATTTCGAATACAAAGGCGAAGACGTGGAAGCTATCCCCCACATAACGGATGAGATATTGAAGCGCATCGATGAAGCGGCCAAAAAAGACGGCGCGGAAATCGTGGTCGTAGAGCTTGGCGGGACGGCAGGCGAATACCAGAACATGCTTTACTACGAAGCGTCCCGGATTTTAAAAACAGTCCGCAAAGCAACGGTCGTCCATGTCCACGTGAGCTACCTGCCCACGCCTCAGCACCTGGGTGAGCCCAAGACCAAGCCCACACAATTGTCCGTGAAGTTTTTGCTGTCCATGGGTATCCAGCCCGATTTCATCGTCTGCCGCAGTGAAAAACCCATCGATATCCGACGCCGCGAACGCGTGGCGATGTTTTGCAATGTGAGTCCCGAAAACGTCATCAACAATCCGGATGAATCCACGGCCTACGCCGTACCGCAGACGTTTGAAGAACAGGGGTTTGCGCAAAAGATATTATCGCTCCTCAATCTGCCCGACCGTGCGCCCGATCTAACCCACTGGAATGCGTTTCTGGATACGGTGAAGACAAGCAAAAAGAAAACGGTAGAAGTAGCCATCGTCGGCAAATATTTCGGTACCGGGGACTACGAACTTCGGGATTCGTATGCCGCGCTTATGGACGCGTTGGATCACGCAGGATGGCACGAAGGCGTGCAGGTAAAGACGCGCTGGGTGAACTCTCAGAAAATCGAAAAAGGGGAACCCATTGAAAAACTCCTGGACGGCGTGTCCGGCGTCATCGTGCCCATAGGCTGGGGCGCCCGCGGCGTCGAGGGCATGTTGGTTGCCATCCGGTACGCCCGGGAACACAAAATTCCGTATCTCGGGCTTTGCTACGGCATGCAGCTTGCCACGGTGGAATATGCGCGCAATGTCTTGGGACTTACCGACGCCAATACGACCGAGTGTGACGAGCGTACGCCCAACCCCGTCATCCATATGAACAAACTGCAGGAAGAAAACAAATCCCGCAGGGCATACGGCGGTACCATGCGGTTAGGCCGCTGGGAATGCAACGTCAAAGAGGGGTCAATAGCCGACAAAAGTTATGTGGCCCACGGCGGGTATACCGATCCCGCACAGCGGCTGGTATGGGAACGCCACCGCCACCGATACGAGTTTAACGACGACTATGCCAAAGCCCTGGAAGATCACGGGCTTATCATTTCCGGCCGTTCCACCGTAGAAAACCTGGCGGAAATCATCGAACTTCCGACCAATGTACACCCGTTTTTCCTGGGCACACAGTACCACCCGGAATACCGCTCCCAGCCGCTGACGCCCCACCCCCTGTTCATCGATTACATTCGAGCTTGTAACGACCGCGCAAAATTGATAAAATAGGTACTCTTATGGCAAACATGACTACCTGGACCGGCAAAGACGGGGATAAAGATCTCTCAGTCGACTTTCACGTCGGCGATCTGGTGCGCGTCCACTACAAACTCATCGAAAAGGAAAAAGTCGCCGGCAAAACCAAACGCGAAGTCAAAGAAGAGACCCGCGAACGTATCCAGGTATTTGAAGGCATCGTCATCGCCATCAAAGGAAGCGGTGCCGACTGCATGTTTACGGTGCGGAAAATCGGAGCGGCGGCAGTAGGCATTGAACGCATTTTCCCGTTAGTATCCCCATGGATCCGCAAGATGGAAGTCAAAAAACACGGAGAAGTACGCCGCGCGAAATTATATTTCCTCCGCGGAAAGCTCGGCAAGGAAGCGACCCGCGTCACTCAGACCGGCAACGCGTCATAACGCCCCAAACCATTCCCTTTGTTTGACAACCCCCATAGGGTGTGCGGTACAATAGTATTCCTTTTGTTTGTAGGTACACCGCCAAAAAAACGATGAAGAGAATTATCGGTTCCATCCTGTTTGTCATCCTGGTTGCGTCACTGATCACCGTCACGTTTACGGTCAATCAGGTAAACCAGGAGGAAAAAAGCCTACAGACGGATCTGCAGTACCGCTCCACCCTAGTCGCCGACAGTCTCCGGGAATCCGTAGAACCCAATTTTATCAATAAATCCAATACCTATCTGCAAAACGTCGTCGAACGCTTTGCCACCAAAGAACGGTTTGCGGGACTGGCGATCTACGACAACAAAACGGCGACTGTCGCCGCCTCCGCGGCCATCCCCCCCAACGACAAACAGATTACGACGATCGTGTCCGAGGTCATGGACGCGGACAAAGCAAACGGGGATTTTGTGACGCTCCCCAGCGGCAAGGTGTACATATTTGCATTGCCGCTGCATGACACCAAAAGCGTGGTCGGAGCACTCATGGTAGCCCAAAACGCCTCCTATATCGATTCCCGGCTGTTTGCCATATGGCGCAACAACGTCATCCGCCTGTTTACCCAGGCATTTTTATTATCCCTCGCCGTGCTCATGGTATTGCAGTGGGTGATCTATGAGCCGGTGCGTGCGCTCGTATTCTCCCTGAAAGCCGTGAGAAACTCGTCATCCGAACCCTCGGAGCGCAAACTGCCGAACAATCCGTTTTTGCGGCCGCTTGCCGTGGAGGTCGAAAACGTACGCCGGAGTTTGTCGGAAGCCAACGTGCGGGCGCAGGTAGAAGCGCGGTTGCGGCTGGAAAAACTGGATACGCCCTGGACGGCGGAGCGGCTCAGCGAATTTGTTAAAGACATCGTCAAAGGCCGCAAAATATATACGATCTCCAACCGTGAGCCATATATCCATACCAAAGAAAACGGCATCACCCAGTATCATGTGCCGGCGAGCGGGTTGGCTACCGCCATAGAACCCATGATGCATGCCTGCGGCGGGACGTGGATAGCCCACGGCAGCGGCTCCGGGGATAGGGAAGTGGTTGACGCCCACGACCGTATAAGGGTGCCGCCGGATGACCCCAAGTATACGCTGCGCCGCGTATGGCTTACCGAAAAGGAAGAAAACGGGTATTATTACGGCTTTGCCAACGAAGGGCTGTGGCCACTATGCCATATTGCCCATACACGCCCCATGTTCCGCAAAGAGGACTGGGAGGCATACAAAGCGGTCAACGGCAAATTTGCCGAGGTAGTATTATCCGAAATCAAAGACGTCCACCGGCCGATACTGTTTATCCAGGATTATCATTTCGCGCTATTGCCGCGCATGGTCAAGCGTGCGCGGCCGGATGCGACCATCGGACTGTTTTGGCACATCCCGTGGCCGAACTGGGAATCCTTCAGCGTATGCCCGTACCGCAAAGAGTTGCTGGACGGCATGTTGGGTTCTGACCTGTTGGGTTTTCATACCCAGCTCCATTGTAATAACTTCGTCGACACGGTGGGGAAAGAACTGGAATCGCTGATCGACTGGCAGCAGTTTGCGGTGGTACGCGGCGGGCATATGACGACGGTAAAGCCGTTTCCTATCAGCATCGCATTTACCGATACCTCGGTTGCCGCACGCGGAGAAGGCTATACCCTCGGGAAAGAATTTGATGTCATGAAATCCATGCCGCATGTCGCCATCGGCGTCGACCGGCTGGATTATACCAAGGGCATACTGGAACGCCTGCAGGCGATCGACCTGTTTTTGGAGACGTATCCTGCGTACCGCACTAAAACGTTGTTTGTACAGATAGCAGCCCCGTCCCGCACGAAAATCAAACAATATAAGGAGTTTGAACACGAAGTGGATGCGGCGGTTTCCCGGATCAACAAAAAATATCAAAGCGGATCCTGGCAGCCGATCCTTTTTTCCAAACGCCTGCATACGCACGAGGAAATCGACGCACTCTACCGGGAATCGGACGTGTGTCTGGTGACGTCGCTTCACGACGGCATGAATCTGGTAGCGAAAGAATACATCGCATCCCACAGGGATGAAAAAGGCGTGCTGATTTTAAGCCAGTTTGCCGGAGCCTCCCGGGAGCTTAGGGACGCCCTCATCGTCAACCCGTATAACATCGCCGAAGTGTCGGATGCCATCCGCGAAGGCTTTGAAATGCTGCAATCCGACCAGACCCGCAGGATGCGCAAAATGCGCAGCTTAGTCAAAGAATACAATGTGTACCGCTGGTCCGCGGAATTTTTGCGGTCGATGATCAAATTATCCTGATGAACTACCTCCTCTCCGACAGGGTCATGGTGCAGCGCGTCATCCGCGCGCCCAGCGTCGCGTTGTTCTTGGATTTCGACGGCACTATAGTTCCTTTGGCTCCGGCACCCGACGCAATCCGTGTTCCGGAGACGCTTCCCCACATACTGAAGACACTTGCGGCGCGTCCGGGATATACGGTCGGTATCATAAGCGGCAGAACGGTCGCGGATCTGTCGCACTATGTACAGGTACCGGAATCGGTTGTGGTGGCAGGTAATCACGGGCTGGAGTGGGTCATACGGGGTACATATGAAACGGCCGCGGTGCCTGCCGCATATCCGGAAGCGTTGCAGGCGCTGTACACGGCGTGCGTTCAGTATATAGAGAAATACCCGGGAGCCCATGTGGACTGGAAAGGACTAAGTATCAGCATACAGTTGCGATCGGTATCTCCGGTCTCTGTGCCCCGTGCGCGCACCGGCATACTGGAGCGTATCGCCCATACGGAAAACGCACGCCTATTTGCGGTTATCCCGGGGGGGACAGACATCGATGTCCGTCCGAATATCTCCTGGACCAAAGCATCCGTGATTTCCCGCGTACTTTCTGAGGAAGGCATACGGACCGAGGATACAGTGTGCATCTATATCGGAGACGATACGACGGATGAAGATGTCTTCCGTGCTTTTCCCTCGGCGCTGACGATCCATGTGGGCAGAAGTTACACATCCCTCGCCCGATACTATCTCCGCGATGTATCGGACGTGTATGCGTTCCTTACACTTCTTGCCAAACCCCTCCCGTAGTACACTGTGAAGAACGGGGGGGCTACTATGGCGCGGCACATAAAGTCAGATAATCAGTCCGTGGGTAAGCTCGGCGAAGACCTCGCCGCAACGTATCTTTCCCGCAAAGGGTTCCGAATCATTGGCCGCAATTTCAAAGCCCGCTATGGCGAACTGGACATCATCGCCAGAGACGGCGAAACGCTGGTATTTGTCGAGGTCAAAACCCGTATTGGTGCCGAATTCGGGACCCCGGAAGAAGCGGTCACGCCGAAGAAGTTGCGGGACATTATCCGTGCTGCGGAGTATTATGTCGCAACCCACCCCCTTGTCCCCCGGTCGCTTCGGATAGACGTAGTGGGTATCGTGCTGGAGAGTACCACACACGATATTGTTTCGCTCGTACACACCCCAAACGTGACGATGTAAAAACCACCGCGGAACTCTTTCCAATTTATTTGCGAAGAATGTCAGGGATAAGTGTAGTAAATTCCGGGGTCTGGTAGATGGCATTGTATTCCGGAAACGCTTTCGGATACGCGGGCCCCCATTCGCTTTCCACGGCGATCACAAACGTGGGGTACGTCGTATCCTCCGGTTTTCCGAGTGCTTTATTTATAAGATAAAATGACTTTTCCCGCGTGGTACCGGTGGTCAGGACGTCGTCCACCCACGCGACCCTGCCGTCGACGGCTTTTAAAATCTGCGCATCTTTTTCCGTCATGCCGATCGTTTTCGTGATGCCCTTGGCTTTGGAGACGACGGACACGCATTCGGTCGTCAATCCCGGAGCGGACTTGTTTTTGACAAATTCCGGATTATCTATACTGCCCACAAGCTGAATAAGTGGGATGACCCGACCCAGGCGACGCGAAAGCTCGAGCGTGACGGAGCGGATAAATGCCTCGGATTTGTCTGATTGCGGGGTGACAATGGCGTCTATGGACGCTCCGTTTTGGATAGCCGTATAAATACGACTTACCATTTCGGGAAGGGCTGCCATAGCCAGTTCTACGTTTTGGCGTACATCGGCATATGCTACCCAGTTTGGTTTGTCCTTTCCCACATTGATGAGCGGAAGGGTCACGGCATTGCCGCCCAAGTTTATATCACATACAAACTTGCCGTTTATATTGCGGATTGCCTCGGGGCCATAGGCATGCGGGGGAGGCATCAGTTCACCGGCGCTTCGCTTCGTAAGTTCCTGTACGGCCATATTCGTAGGCTATATTATCGGATTTTATCGAGAAAAGATAGTATATGCTTCTCAAACTCTTTTGGTTTTTCCGCATGTATGTCATGCTGGGTATCGGGTGACCACAGCGTTTTCGGGGCGTGGGCCAGCTGGTACAGATACTCCGGTTGGCGGTACCCTACGTCGCGGTCCCTTTTGGCTGCGAATACAAGAAACGGCACATGAACACGGGGAATCCATTTGGAAGGATCGTATGATGGAAACGAAACGCCAAGTTCTATCCGGGCGGCCAGTGAAAGAAATGGGACAATGAGCCAAGGGGCAGATGTTCTTTTGCGCTCTGATAGGCAAACATTGCGTGGTATCCTGCATATGGCACCGAGGCGATGACAAAATCGCCTTTTCCGGTTTTTCCCGCGGTGATGATTGCTGTAGCGGCTCCCATAGAAATGCCAAAAAATCCGATACGAACATTTGTGTTTTCGGGTTGTTTTGCTGCATAGTCAAATGCGGCTTCTGCGTCCTGCCATTCGGTAACGCCCAGTGTACAGTGGGTGCCATCACTGTCGCCGTTGGCTCTGAAATCGATAAGGAGCGTGGTATATCCGTGCGCATGTAAATACGCGGCATGCGGAAGCATGAGTGCTTTGCCTCCGTTTACATCCGTAAATCCGTGAAGCAATATGACGACCGCTTTGGGTTTCGGAACGGGAATGTACCACGCAGCTATACTAAATCCGTCCCTGGTTGTCAGATGTACGTCCGTATGTTTCAGCGGGTAGGTTCTGAGTAAGTCTTCATGTTCATTTGTGTGGACGTGGAGCGAAGCGTGTAATCGGAACCAGGCATATGCGAAGAGAAAACCGGCAGTGAGAACAAATAATCCGACGATGCCCGCTATGATATTCATATGTGGGATTGCATATACGACTCTATGTTCCCGATGACTTTGTTGCTGAGCCGCTGCCGGGACTCCAGGGTGATACCCGCCTGCCCGGCATTTGCGCCGATGACCCGTTCCATATCCTTTACGTCATCATAGATATCCAACTTGTGGTCAAAGATCGCAAAATGCGTACCTTGTTTCATCCAGCGTTTAAATGCTGCCATATCAAAGATCGTGCCCAGGCAAGTTTCCACCAGTACCGATACGCGTGCCATATGGGCAAATTCCTTTTCGGTAAGCACCAGGGTATGTTTGGGAACGTGCAAACTTACGATATCGCTCTGCTCCAGCAATTCCGGTATGCTGGCATAGACAAGCCCTTTGCGTTCCCAATCCTCGTGACGGCTCCGTGCGTTGTATACCACCTTCATGTTGCATCCCAGCGCGAGCCGCGCGGTTTCCTGGCCCACGGCTCCCAGGCCGATAATTCCCATGGTCTTGCCGTTTAATTCACAGGGCTCGGATTTCCATTGGTACGGACCCATGCCTCTGGCGAGCATAAACAGTTGGGTGAATACGTATTCTGCCGTGGCTTCATCGCTGTAGTCGAGGACATTTTTGACGGTAATCCCGCGTGCGGCTGCCGCATCCAGATCGATATTTTTGAGGTTGGTACCGCAGATGCCGATATAGCGTATATGAGGACAAGCATCCAACACCGTTTGGTTTATGGCAGTCATCCAGGACCCGAGTACCGCATCGGCATTTCCGATACGTTGTATGCGCGCTTCATCGGTAGTAGCGTCCGTCGCAGGAAACGTCATGGGGGATGCGGAAAACGTTTGGATTTTTTGTTTCGCATCTTCGGTGATGCTCAGTTTGTCGACCACGGCGATGTTGTTAAACTGCATACGGTCATTTTACAATACTTGCGGTGTACGGGGAAATTGTGCGTATGGTATAACTGACACTATATGGCTGAACAAACCCGCCTGTCACCATTTGTCGAGGGCGCCAAGACGACGAAAGATTATTTTGTCGTCATGTTCCCCGGGGCTCCCGCGTCGGGGAAAGGGATGTGGTCGGGGGCAGCCGAGGCCAAAAAACGTTTCGGCTCCGATTTTCATTACGAAGAATCCATTACGTCTGCTACCGCGGCCAAACGCGATCGATTTACTACAAAACGCTACGAACGATTGGCCGATACACTGTTTCAGAAGGTGAAAAATAAAAAGGAGATTGTGATCATCGCGCATTCCATGGGAGGTGTCGAGGCGGTGGCATTTCTGAATGCCATAGCCAAAGACGACCGGTATAAAGGGAAAACAATAGATCTTGCGGTGGTGTCTCCCATAGAATACGGATCCAAAGGGTTGGATGCGTTGGGGAATTTGGTATCCGGGTCGGCGCGCATACTTCATAACCGGGATACGTTCGAGGCGCATATCGCCTATCCACTGCCTCCTGCCGTGGCTGCAAAAATAGTGCCGGAGCTACCGCTTGCCGGGGATATGCAGACGATTCCGGTGCCAAAGGAGATTCCAAACGCACGCAAAGCCCTTCTGCGTTTGGCCGTAGCACAAAAGCCGCCGAAGTCGACGGAGCTCCAAAAGAAATTTCATACATTCGCCCGTACTAGGCTGCCGCCGCAGGATGCAGGCCAATTATTGTCCCGACTAGAAACGATTGATGCATCACTCACCCAGGCTGTTGCCAGCACCGGCACGGTAGATCAGAAATTACTTGCCGAACGCAACGCGCTCATCAAACCATATATTCCTACGCTGCTAAGCGGCGACCTCATCGATCCGTCGCTGAAAGGATTTATGCACGATCTCTATAACCCGTCGGAACATGTCGCGTGGTATTCATTATTGCCCTATATCTGGGTCACACGCCTTAAAATGGCTGCAATGATTTCCGGCGGGATGGATACCCAACTCCAAAAGGTGACGGATACGCTTGCCAAACAGAACATACGCTTACATACCAGTCTCGTCTATTTGGAAAACGACCGGTTTATGAAAGTATCCCATGTCCGAAAAGCAAATAAGCAGGTAAAACACGTGGCAAAGGTATTCATCGTGCCGGAAGCGTCGCACTTTACGCCGGCATATGACACGAAGTTATTCATGCATGTGGTTGAACAGGCGACCGGAAGGATACTGCATTAGCGTGTCTTTGCTGCATACTCCGGGCACAGATCGCCTAACGGACACGGCTCGCACGTATGCGGACGCGCGGTGCAGACGTACCGCCCGTGCAGGGTTAAAAGCTTGCCAAACTGAATCCATGCGTCCTGGGGCAGAATCTTCATGAGGTCCTGTTCGATTTTAACCGGATCTTTGGATGTGGTAAGTCCCAGTTTGTTTGCCAGGCGTATGCCGTGGGTGTCGATGACGATGCCGCTGGCTATGCCAAAGGCGCTCCCCAGGACGACGTTTGCCGTCTTTCGCGCGACCCCGGGCAACGCATCCAGCTCTTTCATGGTTTTAGGGACGTTGCCGCCAAAGTCGTTCATGATCATCTTGGCCGCGGCTTGGATATTTTTGGCTTTGTTGGAATGGAAATTTACTTTCCCGACCATGGTATCTATGTCTTTGACCGTCGCATCCGCATACGCCTGTATGGTTTTATATTTTTCAAATAGGGCAGGAGTGACCAGGTTGACGAGTTTGTCGGTGCACTGGGCGGACAGAATGGTAGCCACCAACAGTTCAAAGGGAGTGGTATAGTGGAGTTCTACCCTGGGATGGGGATTATCCTTAAGCAGTCGTTTATATATTTCCAGAGCTTTTTGTTGTTTGGTCATATGGATATAGTATAACGGATCCCAGTATAATTTTGTTTTGTAATGTATAATACATATTATGGTACAACCGAGAGGTACCATATTTCAAATAACTCCTACGACAGCTCGAAGGGAGGTACGCCTTCCGGATCCACTCCCCGAACTTCTTCAGGAAGCAAATGAACCTTTGTATGTCATCAAAACGGTTTTCCCGTTTGTATTATTTACCGATAAAGTGATCATTCGGGCAAACCACATAGATGTCATTCATGGGTTATTTTTTTGGTCTGCCACGAGTACTCGTGTACAATTGCCCGATATCCGACAGGTATCTATACAATATAATCCGTTTTTTGCGACGCTGGAGATTATTCCGCAGGGTCCGTTGGAACAAACATTACAGATTGTATTTTTATGGAAGCACCAAGCCAAAAAAGCCCGGCGTATCCTTGCAGGACTTATGGAGGGCCATCAGAAACACGTGGATTTTTCCAAATACACGAATGGCTCGCTTGTTCGGGCTATGGAACAATTAGGTAAGGCGATGGAATAATACGTGCGTCATGTAGGCTACGGGTATACGGGTATGGTAGAATGAATTCTATGATAGCTCTGATGCTGTTTATCGCATTTGGACTACTCTTCGGGTACTTTGCCACGATGAATACGTCGCTGGTTTCCGTCCATTTTGGTATATCCACGCTTTCCAGTATCCCCATGTATTTCGTCGTTTTAGCATCCTTTGGCATCGGCATTATTTTTACCTCGCTTTTCTATTTTTTTAAATCCATCCCCGGGATGTTTGCCTTCGGCAAAAAGGAAAAAGAACTTTCTGAGAAGAAAAAAGAAATCGTCGAGTTGACGAAACGCATCCACGAATTGGAATTGGACAATACCAAGCTCAGGGCAAAAAATGGGGAACAAGACACCGACGATGAGTCGCTATGAGTAGCTTACTCGCCAAACTGTGGAAAGCACTTCATTTGCCCAAAAACCTTCAGCTTATGCTCATGAGGGTGTTCCAGGATCAATTTTTGGTAGGGGTGACCGGTGTGATTTTTAACGACAAACACGAAGTGCTTTTGTTCAAACACAGCTACCGTGCGGTTTCCTGGGGTCTGCCCGGGGGCTATATCAAAGCGAAAGAACATCCCAAAGAAGGGTTGGAGCGGGAAGTTAAAGAAGAAACCGGATTGGTTATAAGCGCTGATACCCGGTATAACATCCGCACAGACCGAGAAACAGCTCGACTAGACATTGTCTATATCGGTGCCTTTATTGGTGGGACATTTACCCCCTCGACAGAAGTTGTGAATGCGAAGTTTTTTACGTTTGAAAATCTGCCGATCATCCGGGAAAAAGACCTCCTGCTTATCCAAAAAATTCTTTCTCTGCGTACGCCTAGCTCTCATGATGGGTAAACTTCTTATAATGAAGCGGTAATGCTATAAATCGTCAGAATGATGGTGGCTATAGTGTAAGCAACAGTGACAGAAAGCACACCTGATAAGGGTGAGTTCATAATGGAAGTTAACGGGCTTGTCCATCAAAATCATTTATCCTGCTTTATATTTGTGAAGTTTTTCATCATGCTTTCGATCAGCTTACGACTTCGTAGTAGGATAGCTGCCGAATAAACGGCGTATCGTACGACGGGCGTAGCGTATGACGCTATTTGGTAGCCAAATCTTTGCAGAGGCTGAGAAAGTTGGGTTGGTCTATGAATTCCAAGATGGGGAAGATAGTAGCCATAGCCGTCGCAAAGATCTTTGCTTCAGGGACTGTCCTTGTAGGGGACTGTCCCTGTAGAAATTGTTGTGCAGTTACGAGTGGTTCAATGTGATATTTACAGATAGGCTTGTTACGGAAAGCACCGATCGGATTTAGTAAACCCAGCTTTTTTTGCGTCCGTCTCCGTGCAAAACCATGTGTCCCCGTTATACAGCTGGACGACCGTCGCAGCATAGGACGCGCAGCTAGGCAGGTGGTACCGTTTGTCCCCGTTTTCCAGGACATTCCCCTTTATGTCGCAGGATGGTTTTTCGGCGTTTACCGTTTGGGTGCACAGACTGCTAAATATCCCGCGCTTGTTCTCCCGCGCTTCTTTGGTGGCTTTGGCCAGCTCCGGCAGATCCACGTTGTCCCGATCATTGTATATAGCCCAGCCCTGCCGCAGCATTTCGGCGTTTACGAGTCCGGATTTGCCGTAGACTAATCCGTTGCTCCGGGCGCCGGTGTGGTAGAGAACTTTGATATACAGCGGTTTTCCGATGACTAGCGATTCCAGTGCCTTTTTGGCTTCGGTGCTGCCGCAGCGACCCGTCTCCGGCGCGTCGATTCCCGAAAGCCGGATGTACTGCTTTTCTTTGGTGACAAAGGTATCGCCGTCAAAGGCGGAGATCGCGGTAGAGGAGGGGACAGAAAGTACGTTTGATCCGATGAGGATGGCCATACCTGTCCCTATGGCTGTAAGCCCCAGGCGGGTCAGTATGCTCCGCGGTAGTGATATATTCTTTTTCCTTTTTTTGCGTGACACATACTATCATACCAGCGATGATCAATTGGTTCAGTATGGTAGATTACAAAATCTGCGCATACCCAGCGCCGTCAGGGACTGTCCTTATGGAAGACTGTCCTTGGAAATATTATAGGGTTGTAGACGGAGATATTTTGTCTCGACGCAAGTCTTTGACCTGAGGTGTATTACGCGTAAATGCGTCAACTTCTTGCAAGTTTAATCAGGAAATAACCTCACAATTGTCTTCGCGTGCAGCATCACGAAGACTCAAAAGAAAACTCCGCTGGTTTTTCAGACCCTTTGCGTGTGAAAACTCTTCAACCATTTGTCGTACCAAACGGCATCCTCGCAATCTGCAGGATGGATCGCGACATGTTACTGGTTTATTTTGGTCGACCTCGATGCCGAGCGTTTGTAGCACGCTTCTTAAATTTGATGGTATTTCAACTGTAACTTTTGGCATAACGAAGATGAGTTTTAATGGATTATATAAGTCGGTCGTGTATGTATACTATTATTCGACCGGATAAGCGTTGCGACTATAAATTTTTGTGAGTCGGCTGGGGCTTCCCGCTTGGCGGGATAAACATCTCGCCCCAATGCATTATATAAAATATGCCACACAAGGCGGCATATTTTATCTAGTGAGTCGGCTGGGGCTCGAACCCAGAACCAATAGCTTAAAAGGCTACTGCTCTACCATTGAGCTACCGACCCATGGAGCAATTATAGCAAAGCGCGATCGTGCGTGCCAGAGCATTCCTTTATGGTTGTTGGGTAAGCCGGTCGAGGAAAGTAAACAAAAGCTCATTCATGGGTTTGCAACCATGCCCCCGGAGTTTTGCCGCAGGCCAGACATACGGCAATCCCGCGTTGTCAGACAACTCTTTGCCGCTGTTTGCTATCATGCCCTCAATAGATTCTGACGTAAATTCTAAATGACACTGGAACCCGTAGACCTTTGGTGTGTACCGAACGATTTGTCTCGGGCACCCGACACTGGTTGCCAGTATTTGAGAGGTCGACGTGAGCCCAGGCATATCGCCGTGCCAGTGGCCGACGACAAACGTATCAGGAAATCCTTGAAGTAACGGGTCATTCTTGCCCACTTCAGTAAGTGCAATTGGGAAAAATCCGATTTCTCGATTCGGGCTGTGGTCAAATATGGCGTCAAGTGCTTCTCCGATGATTTGAGCTCCGAGGCAGACGCCAAATACATATTTGCCATTATTAATTGCATTTTTTGCGAGTGCACTTTCTTTTTTTACATCAAAATATGAGCACTCATCTGTTGTAGTAGCAGGTGACTGCGGCCCGCCCATGATCACAAGAAAATCAAAACCAGAAGCATCCTTCGGAAGATGCTCTTTATCATATAAACGCGTATATGTTATCGAGTGGCCGCGGCTTCCGGCCCACGTCGCGATGGCCCCAGGCGCTTCAAATGATTCGTGCAGGATGATGTGTATATTCATGGTTTTTGTAGAGAACCGTCGGAGGTTTTGAGGGGTGTGCGATATAATAAACAGCAGCTTTAAGAATGCGCATTCCGGTCATATCATCAGGATTTATTTGCATGGCAAGGGCTATGTGTCCTTTTCTAATGCGCCGTTGGCGCCCCTCTAGAGTAATCCGATCACCCGGTCTGCCGGCAAACGCTCCTAGTAGTACCCCATACTTATCTGCGATGCATAAGAAAGGTGGTACTAAGCCATCAGGTAGTATGAACAATTCAGAATCAGGGTACTTGCCCATATATCAGATTATATCATTTCGGGTAAAAATTATGGCTTGTAAGAAGGTGGCATAGCAGGATTCAGGATTATCTTTGTGTATTTTAACGCATTTTTCTCATGCGTTGACGGATATTATCGCAGCGTGTAGGTGACACGGTAGACGAAAAAATCTTTGCCGCCAAGCTCATATTTGTACCGCTCGTTGCCCTGGAGAAAATTGTAGGTATGTATGTGTTGGGCTATGGCCCATTCGATCATTTTCGTTTTCAGGTACAATCCGGCTCCTACGTAGTCAGCATTGTAACCGGAGTTATATAAAAGTAACGCATCGCCGGTATGAAACGAAACGGCAGTGGCGATCGCATTGCCGTCAAGCGAAAGCGTGTGCTGAGTAAGTGCGTGGCCTACAGTATCCGGCAGGTTCTGAAAAAATTGCTTCATGGCATCAGTCAAAAATGCCTGTTTGTCCTCATCGCGTGCCATGAGCGACATGAGCTGCATCATGTCCGTATCTTCCCCGGCTGCGACTGTAATGGCGTTTCCGGGATACGCGGCTTCAAATTTTCTGAGCTTGCGCCGGAGTTCGTGCCTGTCTTTGCGCCCGAGCGAGGCAGTATATGCATCAAAGGTGTCCGGCAAAGAAAGACGCGGCGTCGTATCTTCCTGTTCTATGGCGGCGCCGGAGACGGACCGGAAAAACGAAAGCGTTTCGGAGTCCTCCGGGATGTTACGCAACACCAGCTGGGTCGCACCCTGCATTTTTATAATACCCAACGCTTTCTGCCAGATGGCAGCCTTTGCGGCTTCCGACCCCACAGCATCCAGATAGTCCGCTATCTCCTCGCCCCCGCTAAAGTGTGCGTGGCCGTCCTTGACGGCGAGCGGGATGAGGGTATGCGTCGGTACGTCCGCAAGTATCATGGGCTGTTCGCCCGTACCCAGTGACGCAAACCACTGCGTATGCCACGCATCGGTATAAAACGGATATGCAGCACGCTCGTGTGCCAGGGCGTCCTGCCAGGCAACAGCAAGGCCGGGCGTGAATTGCGAAAAGACATCCATCCCTGTATTATAACGTACATGGCGACCAAAAAGACGGTACTGGTAGTGACGGCACACCCCGATGACGAAGCATTCGGTCCGTCCGGGCTTATTGCCAAAATTTCCGGCCGTTATGACGTACACCTGGTGTGCGTCACCGACGGGGCGTCCGACAGCAGATTCCACGCCATGGGGGCCAAACTCGGACCCATCCGCAAAGAAGAGTTGAAAAAATCTGCCGCGATTTTAGGCGTGAAAAAGGTACATTTTTTCAACTACCAGGACGGCTCGCTTTCCAATAATCTGTATCACGAGATCGCGGAAAAAATGACCAGGCTTGCAGAAGAAATCCATCCGACGTTTATTATCACCATGGAAAACCGCGGTGTGTCCGGGCATCTGGATCATGTGGCCGTGTCCATGATTGCCAGTTTTGTCTATAGAAACCTTCCGTTTATCGATGCGATTTTGTATAACGTGGCCACCAAAACGGCAAGCGATGCCATGGCCGACTATTTTATCTACTTCCCTCCGGGATTTGAGCGGAAAGACGTAGATCTAATCGTGGACATCTCCGACGTGTTGGATACAAAGATTGCCGCAGCTCGCTGTCACGATACCCAGATGAAAGACGTCCTGCGGGTGACCGCCAGGTGGCAGAAGATGCCTAAAGAAGAACTGTATCTGGTCACGAAACGTCGCAGTTTTACGCTTTAGCGCTTTGCTTTTTTGACGAGTTTGGCGACATAGATGATTTCGCGTACCTCTCCGTCTTCGCCTTCTATCTCGTTGGTGCCGGACAATCGGGCATATTCCCGGAGGTATTCGGACTGGGCGCCCGCCAAATCCTTGTTTTCCTGGGTGAGGTCCTTGATCTTTTCCTCAAGCTGTTTGTTGGCTGGCACGCTCATCACGTTCATTTTTGCTTTCCCTTTTTCTTTGGCGGCTTCTTTCGCTTTTTCTGCGGCGGTGCGGTACGGCTCATCGTTTAACAGCGCACTTTCCATCATTTCCTTTAATTTTTTGAGTTCCGACTTATTGCGGTCGATCGTCGTCATGCCCTGTTTGATCATCGACTCCAGCTCCAACACGGTATCGGCGCTGACCGTTTCGGAAGGCGCTGCGGACATAGTTGTATCGGGGACAGAAGACGCATCAGGTGTGTTATCCATATCTACCTATTTAAACGGAAACCATGGGTCCGGCGCAAGGGGGAAATTTGCGGCGAAACCAAATATCCTGTCTTCGGTATTATTTCTCTCGCGTTATCTGCGAGCTGTTGCCTATGAACTATGAACGATGAACTATGAACTGCTATACGGCGTATTCACACCCTGCCAGACGCCGTTACCATTCATGATGTCATAACTTAATTTGGTGAGGTTGGAAAGTTCCGCGGTTTTTCCCTGGGAGGCAAACCAGGATGCTTCTGAAAGCGTCCGGTAGAGGACATGCATGGCAAGTCCGCGTTTGTCCGTGTCGGTCGGATGCAGTGTCAGAAATTCGGAAATCAACGCTTCCTGGTGTGCCGGGGATTCGGCAGCTGCCGACACGAGCCAGTCGATGGATTCTCCGGCCAGTCCTATGTGCGCGCGGTCGCCGCCGGTCACGGTAACGTACGTTTTCATGCGGTCCGGGGTTTGCGATCTGTGGATATTATCCGGGTAAAGCGTTCCATGGACGACATGCAGACTCGCTACCTGAGCCGCCGTATCTGTGTGTCCGTCACGGTGGGGGAAGATGCCAACATTATTGTGAATCATCTGTTCGACGGCATCTTTGGCATGAAATGCGGGATCTATCGCGCTGAATTCCTTTTGGAGCGTCTCCGCTTTAGCCCCGAGTTCCCGCAACCGGTCCATGCCGGCATCGGGGTCTATCCACCATTCCTGGCCGCGCAGGGCAGTCAGCGGATTGTGTTCGTGTAACAGGCTTTCCTGGGGCAGCGCCAGTTGTTTATCGGACAGCCACGTGCGGAAATCCGATACGGTAGGGTGCAGGGCATCCAGCACGTGTACCAGTTGTCTTGTTTCCTGCGGCGAGATGCGAGCCGTATCCATTTCGTGCATGCCCAGTGTTCCCGATCCCTTGCCTATGCCGCGCAGATACGGCCGGTGCCGGTCTATGGTGACAAACCTGCCGTCCGGCAATTCATCGACTGCCCGCACTTGGGTCAGCGGCGGGGGACCGTTCGCTTTGTCCCAGTGTTCGTACACATACTGCCCGACATGAAATTTATAGGCTGCCAGATTTGCGTCAAATCGGATAGCGCCGCCTTCCTTTTTCGCGGGGAAATGTACGACATCCGTAAGTTTCCCGCCCGCTTCTTCCTTGACGGGTAGCACGGCAATGGGCCGGTCATTAGACAGAAATGCTTTGTACCGGGGCGCCAGATCATTGGTTACGGGTTCCATCATGCCGCCTCCCCGCATAGCGACCAATGGATCCGGAAGTTTGAGATCGTGTTTGGAAAGTGTCGCGGCCAATTCCGCTAGAGCTGCCGGATTGGTTTCCTTCCATTGGAGATGCGTGGGATATTCGTAACGCCCTATAGGTCGTACGTCCGGGGTCACTTCACTCATACTACCCAGTATACAGGGATAGTATGGGAATACAATACAATCTTTTCATCGACGTCCGACTGCGGTAGTATATATTGTATGAAATTCCACTATGGTATGATCATAGTCCTGGTAATCGCCTGCGGCGTCCTGGCCTGGCAATTTCTGGGGAAAGCGTCCGAACATACAACACCTATGCCGAAATCATCCCAACCACAACCGACGTCTGCCGTAGACCAGCCTCCCGACATGACGATCGATACGTCCAAAACGTATACGGCAGTCCTCCACACGGACAAAGGCGATATTACGATAGCGCTGCACAGCACTGATACGCCAAAAACCGTCAATAACTTCGTCTATCTTGCCAACAAGGGATTCTATAACGGCACCATATTCCACCGCATTATCAAAGGATTCATGATCCAGGGCGGCGACCCGAAAGGGGACGGCACCGGCGGGCCGGGATACCGATTTGCCGACGAACCGTTTACCGGCAGTTACACCCGTGGCACCGTGGCCATGGCAAACGCAGGGCCCAATACCAACGGCAGCCAATTTTTTATCATGCATGCGAATTATGACTTACCGAAAAATTACGTCATCTTCGGCAACGTCACCCGGGGCATGGATGTGGTGGATGCCATCGCGACGGCTCCGGTACACGCAGGAGCGTCGGGAGAAGATTCTACGCCGGACGTGCCGGTACACGTCACATCGGTCGATATTATCGTAAAATAAAAACACGTCTTATTTCCCCAGCACCACGAGGATCGCGCCCGCAGACATAAGGAGCGCCCCCAGGACGATCGACAGCGTCACTTTTTCCTTGAGGATGATCGCTGCCAGGACGATCGTGATGACTAAACTTAATTTATCAACCGGCGATACCTGGGCTGCCTCCCCAAGCTGCAGGGCCCGGAAATAGAATAACCAGGACAGTCCCGTGGCAACGCCGGAAAGCACGAGAAACAGCAGCGAAAATTTGGAAATCCCGCCGAGTTTGCTTGCCGTGCCCTGGAAAAATACGATACCCCAGGCAAAAATCAAAATCACGACGGTGCGTATGGCGGTCGCCAGGTTGGAATCCACGTTTTTGATGCCGATTTTGGCAAGTATTGCCGTAAGGGCCGCAAAAAATGCCGAAAGAAGCGCATACGGTAACCAGCTCATGATTCCCAGTATAGCATTATGGCGTAGGCGCGCTAGTCGGGGATATGGCAGGCTGGTAATCGGTTCCCAGGACGACTTCTATATTATACGCAGACGGCGTGCCGCTTTGCGCCATATTTACGCTGGTCACATGAAATGTTTTCATAAGCGCGGAAAGAGCGTCGGACGGCACGTTTGGAGTATACACGGTAATCGTGGTCTTTGGCGTCGCGTGGTCAGTTACGCTGCCCGGAGCCCGTGTCTGGACATACATGGCGGACAGCTGGTCGGTTGCATACTGGGCAAGACCGGGGGTCTTCGTGCCGTTTAACACGCGCACCACAGGAAGCACGGGTACCGGTAATCCGGCAAACGTATTGGCAAGCCACGTGTGTACGCTGTCCCAACGGTCCAGTCCGTCGATCGAGGCGAGGATGCTCTGGTTATCCGCGGAAAACGTGTCCGTCAGATAATTTTGGTCGGTCAGCGCCATCGTATCCACGCTGTAGCCATTGAGTTCCGTCGCGTGTTCCAGGATGGTTTTGACGTCATCTGGCGTCAGATCTGTGCGGAAATCGTCCCCCAGCGAAGAAATAAACGGAATCACCCGCGAGGCAAATCCTATGGAAAATACTTTTTGTTTGACTGCCAATATGAGTTTGCGCTGGCGCTGTGCCCTGCCAAAATCCGTGCCGTCCTCCATGGAGTGGCGGCTCCGCACATACTTTAGCGCAGTCGCTCCGTCCATATGCTGCAGGCCTTTGTCAAAATGCAGCGTTTCGTACCGGCAGGGATACACGAGTTCTGCCGCAGTCGTTGCCACTTGCGCGTCCAGCGCCGGAATCTCTTCCGGCGTATGTCCGCATAAATCCGCCTCCTTGCCCTCTATGGGGTACTCCGGATCGGTAAATGCGGGATTGACGTTTATATCCACGCCGCCCAGGGTGTCTATCGTATGGGTAAACCCGGAAAAGTCGAGTCCCACAAAGTAAGGGATGGTGAGTCCCGTCACTTGCCCCACCGCATATTCGGCAAGCCTGCCGCCGCCATCTGTACCTTTAAATTCCGGCAGTTTATTCGGAAACTGCGTGTTATCCAGTCCGAGCGTATACGCGGCGTTTAACTTCCAGTATTTGCCGTTGGTGCCGTCGGTCGGGATTTTTATCCAGATGTCCCGGGGGATAGAGATCAAAAATATTTTTTGCGTTTTGGGGTCTACGTGCACCACGATCATGGTATCGGTTAAATACGCTCCATCATGGGTGCCCCCGCCGTAGCCTGCCACCAGCACGGTAAACGGCGTTTTGGTATCAAAGTATCCTTTGAGCGTTGTGGGTAGATTGACCGCCGCCTTCTGCGTGCCGGATTTTACGAAAATTTTATTGGTGACCCGGTGGTACCAGAGATATCCCACAATGCCCAAAAGGACGGCGAAGATGAAGAAAAATAAGAGTAGTTTTTTCATAGGAGCGTTTTATTATACCCTATTCAGTCTTTGCGGCGGATGAGGATGACGCCTATGGTAAATACCGAGATCATGACGACCTGGCAGGTGATGCACACCGGGCAGATGACCCGGAGCTGTACCAGCTCGCGGAACGCGATATAGAGGCAAAACACGAGACCGAAACTTGCTGTCCCCAGGATGAGCTTCTTTTGGTGCATCAGGCCTGCGATCATCAGGACAATATAGCCGATGAGTCCGTAGATCGGCGTCGGGATGCCGAGTGTATTGGCCACCGCCCCGGAAATAATGGCATTGCAGTTTATGAAACTGTTTATGTTACACGGCTGAAACGCCGGGTGAAAAAATTGTTCCCACAATAGGTAGACGGCAAGCAGTACCCCGATAAACGAAAGGTAGCTTACGGCCAGAAATAATTTCGAATATTTCATACGTTCTATTATACCGGCTTCTTCGTCCTATGCAATGTGCGGGTAGTAAACAGAGATGACATGCGTTGTACACATAGGGTTGGATTGCTATAATGCGCTGATTATGTTAGCTACGGAGCGATTACCGGTGCAAAATACCCGAGAAGAGGTGGGTGCGAGTGCCCTTCGGGAATGGCTGGATACCCATGGCATCAAGGCTGTGCTCTTCGATCTGGATGACACGCTGCTCAACACACACAAAAAGCATCGGGAACTTCAGGCACAATTTATCGCATCCGTCGCCCAGGCAAATCCAGAGCTGGATCCCAAGGAGCTTTCCGATACGTTTAATTCCTTAAGCGATCATGTCTATGCGACGCATTCCGTCCACCGCGAACGGTGGAATGCGGTCGTGTCACTCATGGCTGAAAAGTACGGTGCTCGCGTCACGCCGGCACTCTACGAGGCCAAGGATATTCTGTACCGCGTGTATGACGAGCCTGCCGAACTCATGCCGGGAGCGGTAGAGACGCTGGAACAATTCCATCAAGCTGCAGCACATCTTGGTGTGGTCACCCACGCGGACGAGGCATGGACCGCGGTAAAGTTGGATGGCCATAATATACGAAAGTATTTTGACACGGTAACGCTCGCTGATCCGTGGGGGTATAAAGGACCAGAAGATTGGAAGCGTGCGATTGACACGCTTGGCGTTCGGCCCGAAGACGTGCTGGTCATAGGCGATAATCTGACCGGCGATATTTTGGCCGCACGCTCCGCTGGGGTAGCGCATACAGTGTGGTTACCAAGCCCTTGGGATCTCTACCGGAACGGCGGGATACCGGACGATGTCATACGTGCGGACGCTATTGCCGACGTCATACCGGCGCTTTTCGCTTCGCCGGCGCTTCGTCACTAGCGGACACCGGCCCGGATGCGGTATACTACGAGCTATAAATAGACAACCGCACCATGTCACCCTGCCTCCCACCAATCAGCGAGAAATCGTGTTGGACATCGTGGATAACTTAAAGCAGGTAAGCGATTGGACGCTCAAAGGGTTTCAGGAGCGGAAAGAGCACATCACCTTGTTTCTGAAACTTACCCGCAAAGACGTCAAGCAGCTAACGCGCTTTCCCTTGACTGCGGCATTTGAGCCCAAGTTCCAGAAATTCTGCAAAGTCTACGACAAGCTGGAAACCGAATACCAAAAAGGGATCACCGATCACCGCGTATGGGCCGGTGAACTGAAGTCCGCGGCAGCGGAACTCTCAAAACACGCCACGCTCGCCTAACGGATTGCACTCGGCTCGTTATTCATTCTATGCCAGTTGTGTAGATTGCGTCAGCTTTCATATTATAGTGTGGCTTCCGGATACGATCGCTATTCACGACGCAGCGCCAGGTATGGTATAACTATATCCTTATGGATAAAAAAGTTCTGAAACGCGACGGAAGTACGGAGGCGTATGAAGAAGCCAAAGTCGTCCGTGTGGTACAAGCCGCGGGATTGCCGGACGAACAAGCCAAAGCGCTTGCCGCTCAGGTATCTACCTGGATCCGCACGGTGCCCGATGCATCGGTGTCGTCGCTGCTCATCCGGGACAAAGTTCTCTCTCTGCTACTTACTGCCGACGCCAATGTCGCGGATTTTTATCGTTGGTACGAAAAAACGAAAGATGTCCCACGAAAGAAGATAAAGATCTAAAGATTGCGCACCGCGTATCCTCCGTGTCTATTCCGTATTATTTTTTTGCAGTGCAACTATACCGCGCCTGCGCCATGGCCTCCGGCGAGCGTATGCTGTCTCCCGCGAACCATTGCCATCCGGCCACTATACAGAGTGCCATACTGGTAACGAGAAGCGGGATGTATATACGTTGTTCCCAGCGTTTCAGCCGATCGTCCCGCGGGGCAGGACAATGGGCGCCATGGCAGTTTTTTTGCCGCAGCAGTATCACGGAATAGATTGTGGCGGCAACCAATACGAGGGTTGCCGCTATTTTTACTTCCAATCCCTGAAAGGGGAGTGTGGCCAGTCCGCTTATGGCTCCTATAGCAGACACCACGGCAGACCCGCACACCGGGCACACCGAGGCAAATACACTAAATACCGCGCCGATGCCGCCCCCGCCGTAGTGGAAAAACCGTGTCAGACCGAACCTCCGCCATTCATAGACAAAAAGCGCGGTATTGATGCCAAACAATATGGCGGACATGGCAGAAAGCGCTACAAACCAAAACACATACGTTGCCGACGTATGCACATAGAGCAGTCCCAAGCTGGAATTAGCGCGCAGCATCCCGTAGGACACGAGCGCAAGCGCCAGCGCGGCTACCATGCCGATAAGCAGGTAAAAGAGTTTCATACGTAGTGCGAGAGTGTATCTTTGTTTGCTGTTACGGCATTTTCCAGCGCAGCATTGGTTGGCTCTACCAATACGGTGCCGTCTGGGAACACGATGGTCGGGATAGATTGCAGCCCATGGTTTATCCGCACGACTTCATCTGCCGCTTCCGGCACGGTTTCCAAATCTATGTAGTCATAGGGGATGTTATGTGTATCCAGATACTCTTTTGACCGGCGGCAATCCGGGCACCACGTCGCCCCATAGAATGTTATGTTCATACCACTCCTCCGTTGAGTTTCCCGTCCATGATCATAGTCACGAGCTTTCGGATCAGGTCCGATTTCTCTGTCGGTTCCAATGAATAGCATATCATGTGTCCGTGGCGGATAGTGGATACGACGCCCATCTGCTTTAATTTGGAAAGCTGGTGGGACACGGTAGACAGGGATAGTGAGAGTATGGCTGCCAAATCGCTGGGGCACACATTGTTTTTCCGGGTCAGCACATAGAGGATTTTGAGAGACGTTGGGTCTGCCAGGCACCTGGCCAGCGCCGCACGTGCGTCTATGCCCGCGGTACGTGCCACGGCGGCTTTGATAGTGTTGATATCTTCTGTGGTAAGCATACTTGTTTAATTGAACAACTGTTCAATCATATACTAGGACAATTTTTGGAGTCAAGGGTGGGGAATGTGATAACGATGGTACAGGTGTTGGGACGAAATTGGAACTATTTTAGACTCATTCCTTTAGAAATTTCGGACAAATACGACTGCGTTACCTCGCGTAAGTTCTTGAATGCAGGGATTTTTTTAGTTTCAGCCATAAATGTTTCAAAGTTTTCTAGCGCGTTTGGTAAATTACTTAATTTTTTATAATACAGAAAGCCCAATATAAAATAACTCACTGCAAATTTTGGATTAGTTGTTAGTAGCTTTTTTTGAAAGTCAATAATTTCCGATACTGTAATAACTTCTCCTGCAAAAGTTTTTTCTGCAATTTTTTTGTATTCTGCAAGTCCCTTTTTATAATCATCAGCCCACATATAAAGGAATGCAAGGTCATATCTCCATATTTGGTTATTTACCGCTATTTTTTTCGCCTTCATTACATAATCAAAAGATTCCTTTATATTCCCTTCTTGGAAACCTCTTAATGCTTTAAGAATATAGCCAGAATAATTTTCAGCTTTTGCAGCAAAACTATCTTGAATATACTTGTCGCATAAGTCAGGTCTTCCGTTTCTAATGTACCAAGTTGCCAGTAATGAATTTTCTTCCGCGATAAACGAATCTAGTTTTTTACTAATAGTAATAAGATTTTGAGGTGGTGGATTGAATTTAGTTAAAATATCCGCAAGTTCGCCCTTTAGCTTTGAATGAAGTGTCAGTGCTAACAAGGGGTCATGGGATACAAGTGCAGCAACACCTACAATATACTTTGCTACTAGAAACACTAGTTCAGCAGAGATCTCGAAACCTTTTAGTTCAAATATTTCGCTAAATTCTATCCGTTTAAACCACGCTTCAAGAAAATTATTTGTAACTAATTTATGTTTTTCTACTCCAATTCCGATGTGTCTGACTAGCCCATCAATATCCAAGAAATACTTGCTTTCTTTATCTAATCTCTTTCGTATTTTCCCCCATATATAGAAATGTCCTCCTATTTTACCTTGCATTTTTTCCAAGTCCTGAGGCCTTGATGTTTTATCAAAGTATCCATCTCTTCTAAATTGAGATAAATATTCCGAATGTTTTATTAAGACGTTGGATAAAATTGAGGATTGATACTCATTAAGTTCTATAAGTTGAATATAGTTCGCTAAACCGTTCTCTAAGATTAACTTATTAAAGTGATTTACAAAATCCTTATAAACTTTTGTTCTAATAAGATTATTTTCGGTCTCTATGGCTAGCACTACTCCAATTTTCCCCTTTGTCACCTTGGGATACTTATTGCGATGCGCAATCCAGAATATCACCCAGATAACATCTACTATGGCAACAGTAATCCACCAATAGAAATTGTTAAGAGAAAGTTTAAGTATGTCTAAAGCGAGACTGCTTATAACTGGAAATAAAAAACAGAAGAGAACTAGAGACCGCTTAGAATAGATATTTCGTTCTAAGTAATCAAAAAGAAGATCAAAATCCAAATAATCCTTTAGTGACATAAATACAATGGCATTATACTCCAAACCTCGCGTCGCCGCCCTGATGCGGGTCAGGGGTGAGTCTTCGAACCTGCGACAGCCCTTCCGTGTTTCATCCTGTTTTGGAAGGGGAAGAGAATCAAAATGAAAGCGGGTGAGGAATGGGCAAATATGTTACGCTACCCGTAGCAATATGCAAAAATCAGAGGTTATAAAAGTTTTTGTCGGTGAAGGGGAAGTTCCGAGTCAAAATGAATTAGCTAAAAAACGTCGTAAGCAAGGCTGGGTGGTGGGGGCCAGTATAGACGATGACTCCGAATTAAAGGACGCAATCAATGATTCGGGTGGTAAAATATTTGTTATTAATGGTGCATCCTCTTCATATTGTGCACCAATAGGATTTGCCCGAGCAATGAAGGCTGGCGCGCTGAAAGGTGTTGCCCCACTCAATAATATCGCAGGCTCTAATGGTAATACCTTGGCAGACGTTGCACACGATTTTGCGCTAGTTTTAAGCTATTTTATGGATATTGATGATCCGCGTATAATCGTGACTCCTACAAAAGTCTGGAATAAAGCAAAAGCTGACGTAAAAGCGCGAAGACGATGATAAGTATGCGAATCAGTAAAGGATTACTCACCCCCGGCGTAGATAGGTTATCAGGTATGTATAAAGCGTCTTGTTGTTCAAATTATGAACCTATAGTATAATTCTGGACATGTCAGTACTAAAGGAAATAGACGATCATTCGAGTTTTGGTGCTTCAAATTTTACGTCTGTAGAAACGAATGCGGCTGATGTTATGACTACCGCGCTTGAGCGTATGGGGGCCACTGGTGTCATAACGGCAGCAGCATCGGATACGGTATTCACTGTAGAGGGTCAATTCCGAAAAATAGTCACTACCCTTGTGACTAACCGTTCCAAAGAGCCTGCTCAGTTATACCACTGGATGCCAGAAGCAGACTATCATCCTGACTCAAAGGGACAGGGGCGCGGTGTAGTGCGAGTGACTGCAGGGGGAGAAAGGATGGTAGGGGTCCCATACAAATATTATTTTCCGAAAGAGCAGGGAGCGAGTAGTCTCATGATCCAATCGGCAGATGGTGATATGCCGTTATTACAATTTCTACGTAATTTACCAGGAAACGTTGGTCATTCACTCACATTTTTTCGGGGAGAGCTGAGACAGCCTGATTTTACATACATGCCTTCCAAGTTAGCAGAGAGGCCGGCTCCTGCATTTTTAGTGACCAGGGGAACGAAAAGAACTAAGGATATAAATTCATTAAATCCAGTTGGTAGTGCTCGTGCACGTAAACGAAAAGAACCACGCGTTTCCCAGACAATTCAACGTTTTTTTATGCTGCCAGTAGCGGATAGAGAGGATATATTGAGCCGTATGGCTCCCAACTTACGAAAGGCTATAGACGACGGTTTTATCGTGGATGAGCATGGAGTGCATCGTCGACCGTCAACAGATTTGGGTGAAGACCCTGGGACATGGCACGGCCGCATGATGAAAGCTGATCAGTTTATCTACGAGCGCATTTCGGTCGGAGCGGGCGGCGTGGTTTCCAGAAAATTATCAAATTTAGAAAACGCACGCCGTGCTTTTAAGATAGGTCCTCCGTCTGCTGGATCGGAAATGTCGATGTCGTATCCTGACATCCAAACATGGTCTGGTAAAAAGAAGAAAAAGAAGAAAAGATGAATTAGAGAGTAACCGAATGTTACGCACCCCCGGTGTGTGGGCGACGAACACATGTACAAACGAATCGAAGTCATGGCCACCTCGGACGGCCATGTGCAGCGTAGATCAATACAAAAGCTATCAGTTGTCGAGAGGATTAGAAACGTCATTGTGTAATAAATTGTTTGTTGAGTTGTGGAGTTGATTAGGGTAAATTTATTATCAAAATTATTGATTTAATCTTCTGATCAGCTTAGTGAGGGGTGATGCCGCATCTTCATAATTTTTGTGAACAATAATATTATTATGATTCATTACCATTTTTCTATATATTTTTTCTCTTTGCAGATTTGCTGAATATATGTCTATTCTGCAATCTTCGGGCACACTTAATACTAAGCTTTGAATTTTTCTAAGTACGCTTGAGCCTCTAGTAAATAAGCCGGCTGACCGCACATCCGCTTTCAATTTTTTTGTATTGGCCAAACGGAAGTTGTCTTCATTCATCCAATCGTCTAGCAACATAAAGTCAAATCTTGCGGCTTTATTTGGACGAAATTTTGAACTGGCATTTGATTTCCAAGTATTTATAAAAACAATCCATCCGTCTATGATGGATGCATAGTTAGTTCTGCGATACTTGTGAAAGAAGGAATGGGTATTAGAGCCGCGTTCTTCACTTTGATAACTAATTGTGTTGAGACCTGATTGTCCATTGAAGACATACAATGGTGCGTGTAAGTCGGCTAAATGAGCAGTAAATCTATCTCCAAGAACATCTCTAACGGTTTGTAATTCTTCCAGTTTTGGTGGGTGTATTTCATATAAAAATCGGTTGAAGCTATCGATTTCACTAAGAAACCCAGGTCTAGATTTGAATAACTCGTTTTTGTTTCCCGATGCCATATTTGAGCGAATGAACTGACTGTTATAAATTTATATAGTTTGTAGCTTACCAAATTTAGACATAAATTACACACCCCGGTGTGTGGGCGACGAACACATGTACATACTAACCGAAGTCTTTACCAACCCTCGGTGCTGACAGCCTATTGGTGGATTATGTTTCGTCTGATGATCTTCGGAGGTATCATTCTTTCAACCCCTCAAATTCATCACTGCGTATCTGGTCTGCCGGGACGCCGTGGCGCTCTAGCAGATTGGCAGTGTCGCGGACAAACGCGGAGGAGCCTGCGATAAAATAGTGCGAATCCGCATGGCGGGACAGAACATCCTGCAACGTGCTCTCCACATCCGTGCGGCCGATACGGTGCTGTTCAAACGGTTTGCCCCGGAATTCCCCTTCATAGAGATACGGTGGGTGGCCGACCTGGACTAATACGGGCGTCACCGGAAGCTTCCGTTGCTCGACATCGCGGAGAATCGACCGAAACGGCGTCATGCCGATGCCGCCGGCAATAAACACATACGTGCCTTCAGCAGTATCGGGGAGGACCATTTCTCCTTCTACGTGGTAGAGAGAGACGGTATCTCCGGTTTTAAGCGAACGAAGCGTCTCCTTAAACGCGCTGTGGGAAGATATATCGGCTGTAATACGGATATCCGGGTCATTGGGAGCAGAGGCAAACGAGAATTTGCGGGTCGGTTTGCCCAAAGACAACAGGACAGACGGTATCAGGAAATGGGCGTACTGGCCGGCGTCATAGCGGACGGGCCGATCCGCAGAAAAGCGGAAGGTGTGGACAGTGGCAGATTCGGGCCATTGGGCCTCGAGCGTGAGTGTCGGCATAGAGAGATGTGTGTTGCCTCTCATATCCGACGAATTCGGATAGAAAAGTGGGGAATAGTATACTATACCTGTAAGGATAATACAACTATAGGTCTATTATATGTTACGTTTCTTGCACAGTACCCGGTCCTTATCCGCCAACGCATAGTGTCAAAAAATCCCGCATGAGACGGGATCTTTTTGTGAGTACCCCTGCCGGATTTACTTCAAAGATACGAGCTTTTCACTGTTTAGTAAAACAAAATAAGGGGCGCACCATACGGTGCACCCCTCACTTGCCTTCGTCGCATGTCTACTGCGTAGCCATGCACCGAATGGTGCGTGGTACCCCCTGCCGGATTCGGACCGGCGATTCACGGGCTGAAAACCCGTTGTCCTAGGCCGCTAGACGAAGGGGGCGGCAGAATCTAATTATATCACGAACGATAGCTATGGAAATAGAGGTGTCCATGGTCAATTCGTGCTAACGAGCATCTGGGTATACTGTATTCTTGATGTAGTCTGATATACTACCTGATATGCAAACTGGGGAGGAAAAACGAATTTTACTAGGAATAGCCCGTGCATGTGGACCGGACGCCGACAGGCTGTCTCGCACGTTAATACATGGATTTGGCGCAATTGGCAGAGGTAGACTTGGTGATCTGTGTGATGAATACTTGGCGCGGAAGCTAGCAACGGGTGTATTACGCACTTTGCGTGGGGCTTGGGTGTATGTGGATCCTCAGGGATCGACCATTATTGCAGGAGGAGTACGAGACAGTATCGTCATACCCGGAGTAGCTAAAATCGCAGCACTTTCACACGCAAGAAAAGGACGAAATGGTCCTGTGGATGAATTATGGTTGCAAGAGAAACTTGCTCAATCTGCTCTGCGAGTTGACCGGATTGTCGCGGCATGGCATATCGATACGGTTGGATTGATGATTCCTGAGGATCGTATACGTTAGATACATGCAGTATATCGTTGTAGAGTTGGGATGGTTACTTTTCCGCATAGAACGCGGGGTGGACGAGGGAGAGGACATAGGGGATATACGCGTGCGGCTTGCCGTGAAAGCGGCGCGACGAGTGGTACATGCTCATGTCCCAAAACCACCGGGTCTTCATGCCCGCGTCGGCAAGCTTCCTGCTTATGAGCTGATCTTCTAATACGTGTTTCTTTGTCGTGTATCCGTCTACTGCGATCAGTGCAGTTTTCCGGAACGCGGAGTTACTGCCGATGAGCAGCGGATAGCCTTGGAGCCAGGTAAATGCGATGGCAGGGTAGCGCGTCCAGGCAAATGTGAGGAATATATCCAGCCGGCTGCCGTCCGGACTTTTGAGCGGACCGGTACAGGCCATAAGAAGCGGATCGTTCGCAAAATGCAAAAGGGCGTGTGCCATCCACTGTGGGGGCAGTACGCAGTCCGCATCGGTACGGAAAATGATATCTCCGGATGCTTCCCTCCATGCGCGGTCTATGGCATGGCGTATGCCTTTGTTATGTTCATGGACGACGCGGATGGGAAGCGTATGCATGGCATGCCGGACGATGGCCACGCTGTCGTCGGTAGATCCGTTGTCGCAGATGATGATTTCGTCAGGAAGCACGGTAGATGCGCGGATAGACGCCAGAAGTTTTGGCATATACGTAGCCTCGTTGTACATGGGGATGACCAGAGACGTAGATACGCGTTTTCGGTTTATTTTCATATTTTGTATCATTTATATATAGTTGACGATATATATTTTCGGGTTTATTATGGATTTAGTCCTATGTCAGAAGCCATTAATGAACCCGTATCCGTCACCCTGTGGAGTAATCATATCACACATAAAATCATTCCTTATGGCCTCTACTGGCATGGCAGACGGTACCAGATCAAGCAGGTCGGGCTGCACCATATGTATCGGGAAGGGCGCGTCCTTATCCATGTCTTTTCGGTGACGGACGGCATCAATTTTTTCCGGCTGGAAATGAATGCCGAGACATTGGGGTGGAAATTGATGGACATAGAAAATTAATTTCTAATTTAAAATTTTCAATTTGCAATCAATTTTCAATAAAAATTTCGAATTAAAAATTGAAAATTATGAAATTTAACCCTGCACCTCCGACCGTCATGCATGTGGATTTGAATTCCTGTTTTGCCACGGTAGAACAGCAGGCCAATCCGTTGTTTCGCGGGAAACCCCTGGTCGTTGCGGCGTATGCTACGGGCAACGGCTGCATATTAGCTGCGTCCAAAGAAGCCAAACGTCTGGGGATCAAAACCGGTATGTCCGTGCGTGAAGGGCAGTTTATGTATCCCCGGTTAATAATTCTGCCGCCGGATCCCGACAAATACCGGCTGGTCAACCACCAGCTCACGGCACTTTTGGGAAGCTACACCGATGCGCTCAGCGTGGAATCCATCGATGAAATGGTGCTGGATGTAAAAAATACGCCAGCGCTCTATCGAAGTCTAAAAAAATATAGAAACAATATTCCCATAATTCCTGATTCTGAATTCATGATTCAGAAAACAATTCCAGCCATGCAGGACATCGGCAGGGACATAAAGCAACGCATCCGGGATGAAATCGGAGACTGGCTTACGGTGTCCATAGGGATAGCCCCCAACCGGTATCTGGCCAAAGTCGCATCCGGGCTAGAAAAGCCGGACGGGCTGCGGTGGATCACCCGGGAAACCATAGAAGACGTATTTAGCACACTCAAGCTGGAAGATTTATGCGGCATCAAGGAAGGAAACGCAACCAGGTTGCGCTATGGCGGTATAGCCACGCCGTTGGCGATGCTCTCTGCGTCGCAGGAAGCGTTAGGGCGGGCGTTTCATTCGATCGTGGGGTATCACTGGTGGCAGAGGCTTCACGGGTGGGAAGACGGCGTGATGTACAAGACATTTGATGAAAAGGAAGAGCTTCAGAAGAGCTTCGGTCAGTCGTATGCGTTGCCAAAATCGTATACAGCGACAGATCCCCGGCTGTGGCAGATTCTTTCGCAGCTTACCATGAAAATGGGCAAACGCCTCCGGGACGACGGCTGCACGGCATCCGGAGTGGGGATATCGTTATTGTTTGCCGATCACACCCACTGGCATACGCAGCAAAAACTGTCTGCTGCCCTCTACGCGGATATGGACTTTTACCAATGGTACCGCCGCATGCTTGCTGCCGCTCCGGAAAATCCCGTGCGCATACTGGCTATCTATAGTTATCATCTGGAGCGGGAAGCGGCACAATTGTCGCTTCTTCCGGAAGACGACAAAAAACGCAGCCTTACGGCGGCCATAGACCGGGTATCGGATCGGTTTGGCAATTTCGTCGTCACTCCAGGCCGGATGCTCGACATGGAACAGCGGGTCCTCGACCGCATCGCCTTCGGCAAAGCCGGCTTCACTCCTCTCAACCCCAGGGGTTGAATTTCCCAGCCATAAAAATATCTCAAACTATCCATTTCAACCCCAGGGGTTGCTAACTATAGGGCTGGATTCAGAAGGAATACTCGATTCGACGAAATTGGTGTACGAGAGATTGGCATGTGTTTTTGAAAAATAGTTCAGTATGGTGTGTATATCGCATATATCCGCTGATTCCGTGCGATACTCGTGATACGAAGACCAGGGGTATTCCAGAAGTGCTGCTCGTACGTTGCTGGATTCTTCATATGGCTTTGTATATAACGCGGTGAGCGTTTCGATATCATCGGATACGGGATTTAAGTGTATATACCGGGAAAGATGGAGGAAATATTCGTCGGACTCAACTGGCTTGGCGCGGAAACGCTCTTGGAACAGCCTGCCTACCATGTGATATTTCATGTTGAAGTATTTAGCGTGACTCGTGGACAGACGAAGCATAAAAGTAGTAAGCCCGGATTCTTCGGAGGATGAAGCGAGCAAATGAAAATGGTTCGACATCAGGCAGTAGCAATAGATCCGCACATTATATTGCTGCTTATACTCCCGTATGTGATCAAGGAATCGCAGATAATCTTTTTGATGCAGGAATATTTCGGACTTACGATTGCCCCGATTATAAATATGATACGGTACGTTTGTCTGAATATATCGAACCGGCGTGCTCATAGCTTATAGTAGCCAACCCCTGGGGTTGATATGAGTCTACACCTGTTAGCTTCATATGTCAGTACGATATATAACAATAGCAAGGCGTGCAACCCCTGGGGTTGATGTGTTATTTTTCTTTGCGACCAAAAGGGCCAAAACGGAAAAGTAGAGACAAACACCCAGGCGCGTCTCGTTCTGATTTTGGAAGTCTGTATACGCCTTTGCCATCTCGAACTAAAATGATTCTTGGCCGTTCTGCTCGTGCTTGTGCAATTGCCTCACCGGTTGTTTCAACAGGGGTTCCTTGTGCGTTAACGACATGGCCGTCAGCAAATGGCATATACAAAGAAAGTATACCTCTACGGTGCAACACATATCTTTTCCGCCTCAATTGCAGGAGTCATGCGGGGCATTTTACCTTCTTGACACGAAGAAGTTTTCCAGAGTAATGTAGATAAATTATAAATCAAGAGTGATGTCCTATATACTCGGACATCCAGCAACCGATTCCGCCATAGGCGGACCACGGTGCACAATCAGCCTTTGGCTGAGATTTGCCCCAAAGGAGGGAAACATATGAAAAAACTCACCCATTTTACATCCGAATCCGTAGCTTCCGGCCATCCCGACAAAATTTGCGACCAGATTTCCGATGCCATCGTAGACGCGGCGCTTGCGGCAGACCCCATGGCTCGTGTAGCAGTTGAAACGTTGGTGACGACCAACCGCATCGTGTTGGCCGGAGAAGTCACCTGCAAGAAAAAGCTGGATTATGAGGTGATCGCCCGGAAAACGATCAAGTCGTTAGGATACACCAAGTCGATCTACAACTTTACGGATAAATCACCGATTTCGGTCTACATCCACCAGCAGTCTCCCGATATTGCCGTGGGTGTAGATGACGGTGGGGCAGGCGACCAGGGTATGATGTTCGGGTACGCCACCAATGAAACGCCGGAGTATATGCCGCTGCCATTAGTTTTGGCCCATCGTCTGGTAGAGCGTATGGATGAAGCGCGGGAGAAAAAAATTCTCCCGTTTTTGCGTCCAGACGGCAAAAGCGAAGTAAAAGTAATCTACGAAAATGACAAGCCGGTGGCGGTAGATCGGATCGTGCTGGCCGTGCCATACGACACCACTATGACCAACGAGAAATTAAAAGTCGCTCTGTACGAAAAAGTGGTCAAGCCGGTGTTGAAGAAATATAACATGAAAGCTCCACCCATAGAAAACGTTATCGTCAATGGTAGTAAAGGGAAATGGGCCATCGGCGGTCCCGCATCCGATACCGGTGTCACCGGCAGAAAAATCATTGTGGATACCTATGGCGCGTTTGCGCGGCACGGCGGCGGCGCATTTTCCGGTAAAGACCCCACCAAAGTCGACCGGAGCGGTGCGTATGCTGCCCGCTATATCGCCAAAAACATAGTGGCCAAAGGGCTTGCTGATAGAGCGGAAGTACGGGTGGCATACGTCATCGGCCAACGCGAGCCGTTGGCGAAAGCCATAGAGACGTTTGGCACGGAAAAAAAGCCATTGGCAGACATCGAAGCGTTCGCCTGGTCACTCCTGGATCTTTCCATGCCGGGGATTTTAAAAGGATTGAATCTCCGACGGCCCATCTATCGAGAAACGGCGCGTTACGGCCACTTTGGGCGCACCGGCTTTCCCTGGGAAAAAATTGTCTCATAGTTTTCAACCCCTGGGGTTGATCATGGGCGGCGGCGCATTGCCGGGCATGGTAAAATACCAGCGATGACAGACAGAAGAAGCAGCCGTCCGCTTGCCGATATACTTCGTCCCGCGTCCTTAGACGATGTCGTAGGACAAACGCACCTTGTCGGGGACCAGGGCATTGTCCGTAAACTGCTCGCGTCCGGATTTTTGCCGTCGCTGGTTTTGTGGGGACCCCCGGGATGCGGCAAGACGACGCTCGCGGAACTTCTGGCAACCCTCACCGACAGTTATTTTGAATCCCATTCAGCGGTAACGTCTACGTTATCGGATGTACGCCGCGTCATCCATGAAGCGGAGGAACGGACGACCCGAGACGGCAAACGGACGATCCTGTTTATCGACGAAATCCACCGGTTTAATAAAGCCCAGCAGGACGCGCTGCTTCCGGCAGTCGAGCACGGGACGGTGATTTTTATCGGTGCCACCACAGAAAACCCGTCATTTGAGGTCATATCCCCGCTGTTATCCCGATGTAGGGTACTGGTGTTAAAGCCGTTGGAACAATCCGAACTCGAAGAGATCATGCAACGAGGACTCGGCTATATCAAAAAAACGATAGACAAAGAGGGAGCGCAATTTCTTTTTGAAATAGCCAACGGAGATGCGCGTGCGTTACTGACGACACTCGAAATAGCGGCAACCCTCACGAAAAGCAAAAAGCTTACGGCAGCAGATGTAGAAGAAGCAGCCCAGCGGAAAATGCTCCAGTACGACCGCACAGGGGAGGAACACTACAATACGATCAGCGCGTTCATCAAAAGCATGCGGGCAAGCGACCCTGATGCGGCACTCTACTATCTGGCGCGTATGGTAGCAGCCGGTGAAGATCCGTTGTTTATCGCGCGGCGTATGGTAGTGTTTGCCAGTGAAGACATAGGGCTCGCGCAACCTACCGCACTGGTCGTTGCCAACGCAGTGTTTGATGCGTGTAACAAAATCGGCTATCCCGAGTGCCAGGAAAATTTAGCCCACGGGGTCGCGTATCTGTCCCTTGCGAAAAAAGACCGGAGTGCCTATGATGCATACTTTGCGGCAGTAGACGACGTAAAAAAGCACGGGAACCTTCCTATACCGCTTATCATCAGAAACGCACCGACAAAACTGATGAAGGAACTGGACTATGGAAAAGGATACCACGCATACGGCAACGACAGTCTGCTACCGGACAAGCTCAAAGGCAAACAGTATTTAAAAAAATGAAAAATCCAACCACACGGGCAAAAACAGAAACCTCCGCAGGCGGCATCATCGTATCGAAAGTAGGTGCCGGCTGGTGGGTGCTTCTGATGAAAGACCGCGGGGGCAACTGGACGTTCCCGAAGGGGAAAATAGAAAAAGGGGAGACCCACCGGGCAGCAGCCGTCCGGGAGATACAGGAAGAAGTGCATATAGACGGATTGTCCTATGTGGCCACGCTGACTCCGAACAAATACTATTATTTTCGTGACGGCTCTATCAAAAAAACCGTGCATTTCTTTTTGTACATGTCGCCTACGCGAGCCGTTCCGGTCGTGCAGACGGAAGAAGGAATCACGGAAGCCTGCTGGGTACCCTTTGCACAGGCCATGACGCTGATCGGCTATCCTACGTCCAACCGGCCGCTCCTTTCCGAGGTCGACAAAATTCTCCGAACGCTGTCATAATATATCTGTATGGATATAGCTCCGGCGCCTGACGTACAGAAGATCATGAAAAATATTCTGCGGACCAACCTGTTTGATCAGGTCACGGCATCCCGCATTGTCTGTATGCGCAGCACCCATGCGACCAGCCGCGCACGCGCGCGTATCTGGAGTTTCCCCAAAATCTGGCAGATGGCGCTCGATCTGCCTGCCCATTATGTCATCGAGGTGCTTTCCCAGCATTTTGACCATTTGTCGGACGATGATAAAACGCGGGTCATCATCCATGAGCTCATGCACATCCCCAAAAATTTTTCCGGGGCACTGGTCCCCCACCGGGGAAGACACGCCAGGATAGACAGTCGCACCGTAGAGGTATTGTTTCGGAAATATAAAGATTCGATATAGCTATGATTATATTGTTGCACGGCGATAATATCGATGCGTCCCGCGCGGAACTTCTGCGCATGATCGGCGTTGCTAAAGGCAAAGAAATCCGGCAGCTGTCCGGCAGATCCATCGAACCCAGCCAGCTGGTGCAGGCCATGGAATCGTCATCATTGTTCGGTGGGGATACACTGGTCGTCATAGAAAACCTATTCGGGAAACTAGGCCGTCAGATCAAAAAAATCGGGGCGCTGTCTGCCATATTGCTCAACGCGGCAAACGCCAATGACGTGATTTTATGGGAAGATAAAGAACTCACCGCTTCCGTGGTCAAAACACTGGGTGGCGCGACCGTACGCACGTTTAAAACACCGACCATCATCTTCCAGTTTTTGGATGGACTGCGTCCGAAATCAGCAGCCACCCTCGTGCCGCTGTTTCGCAAAGTCGCAGCAAGCCAGCCTGCGGAGATCTCGTATACACTGCTCGTGCGCCGCGTGCGCCAGCTCATTCAAGCGGCCGACCATGTCACGCCCGACGGATTGGCGCCGTGGCAGGCCGCACGCTTGACAGCACAAGCCCGATTATTTACCATGGATGAACTTGTCAGCATGCACACGAAGTTACTCGATATGGATATCAGTATCAAAACAGGCGCTACCCCATTTTCCCTTGCCCAACTCATAGAACAGTTTTGTGTTTCTTTATAAAGGAGGCCTATGGCAACAACCATTCCGGATCATGTGTTTCGTGGATATGACCTGCGCGGGTTAGTCGGTACCGAATTAAACGATGAAGCCGTATCGCTTTTGGGAAAAGGGTATGCCACGTGGCTTTTGGAGCGGCGTATATACGACTGCGTCGTAGGCTACGATTGCCGCCTGTCGAGCCCGCATTTCCGGGATATCATGGCTAAAGAATTGACGGACGCGGGGATTACCGTCTATGACATCGGCATGACGCTTTCCCAGATTGCCTATTTTGCGTGCTACTATTTCCGCACGCGCGGCATGATCATGATTACCGCATCCCATAACCCCAAGGAATACAACGGGTTTAAATTTGGTACCGGGTATTCCGAAACCATGCTGACGGAAGACATCGTAGAGTTCCGCGAGCTGGTCAAACGCGGCGCATTCGTGACGCGGTCTCCCAAGGGCGTCGTCATCCAGAAAGATATCAAGCAGGACTATATAGACGATCTGAAGCGCCGCATTGATCCCATAAAGCGGTTTAAAGTTGTCGTGGATTCGTGTGCGGCCACCACCGGAATATATCTTCCGGACATATTGCGCTCGGTAGGCTGCGAAGTCATCGAACAAAATACCACGCCCGACGGCAATTTTCCGGTCGGTACGCCGGATCCCACCGAACACGAGGTGCAGCAGCGCCTGGCTGACGGCGTACTCAAAGCCAAAGCGGATCTCGGGTTTTCCTATGACTGCGACGGCGATCGTATCGGTATCGTGGACGGCACCGGCCGCATGATTTGGAATGACGTGTTGGTAGCGCTCTTTGCCAAAGACGTTATCGCATCGCTGCCGGGATCGAAAATTGTTTTTAATACGTTGTGCTCGAAGATTGTGTCCGACGTGGTCCGTGACGCAGGCGGGAAGGCGATTATGTGGAAGACCGGGCATTCGTTTATCAAAGCCAAAGTACACGAAGAACACGCGCCGTTCGGCGGCGAGCTTTCCGGACACATTTATTTTGTCGATAATTTTTACGGGCATGACGACGGAGCCATCGCCAGTCTGCGGTTGTTGGCGTATCTTACCCGCGTGGACAAATCGCTGGCGGAAGCGGTAGACGAGCTGCCCAAATATGTCTCCAGTCCGGAAATAAAAGTGGGGTGCCCGGATGCGGTCAAATTTGCGCTGGTGTCCGATCACATCGGCGCCGAGATAAAAAAACTGTATCCTACGGCAACCTATGTGGAGATCGACGGCGTGCGCATGGATACGGAAAAAGAAATGATGATCGTGCGCGCGAGTCAAAACGGACCGTATCTTACGGTGAAATTTGAGGGCAAAACGCAGGAAGCGTACGACGTACTCAAAAAACAGGTCAATACGATCCTGCATCAGTTCCCGGACATCGACTTTGCCTCCGGTGTAAACACGACGGCACTGGACTAACCACATGAGCCAAAATCAATGGGATCAGTATGCAGATATATTTGATGACGGTGTGGGCAGCGGCGGAGACGCGCTACATATTGCCTGTATCGATCCGCTTATCGCCCGGTATACCGGCAACACGTCGGATAAAAACGTCGTTGACGTGGGGTGCGGCAATGGATATCTGTTTCACAAACTCATTCCGGGTACGACATACATAGGAGTCGACAATGCGAAAACGCTGTTGTCGAAAGCCGCAGTTCGCACGACCGATCTATCTGCCCGATTTGTTGCCGCCGATATCACACAATCCCTGCCGTTGGATGCGGGTATTGCCGATATCGTCATTGCCACTATGGTGCTGCAGTACGTGGCGGATCTGGCACCGGTCGGCAAAAACGTCCTGCGTTTGTTGAAACCGCGCGGCACCTTTATCGTTATCGTCGACCATCCGGCGCATGCGCTGTTTGCCCGTGCGCAGGAATTGGCAGGAAAACCCAAAGGGAAATTTCTGGATTCTGCTAGCTATTTTGCGGAAGGAACGCGCCGGAAGCGGTCGCTGTGGGACAAAGCAATACTGACATATTATCACCGGACCGTTTCGACATATGTGAATGCGTTTACCGGTCATTTCCGGCTTGACCACATGGATGAAGTATCCGAAGATAATGAAACGCCCCGTATCCTGGGGCTCAAATGGACGAAAATATAACTATGGATACCAATATACTGCGACCGTATTTAGTCATCCCCAAACTCATCGAACAGCCGACGTGGGGCGGGACGTATATTGCAGAAACCAAAACATGGCAGCATCGGCTGGAATTAGCCGGCAAAAAAATCGGACAATCCTACGAACTATACGACAAAAGCAACTTATCTCTGGCGACGACCAGTGATGATCCGTCGTTTGCCGGGGAACTAGCCGACACAAAATCCGTGGAAACACAATCCAGCGTACCGCACTCGATTCCGCTATCCAGAGTTTTAGGAGGACAACCCATGTTGTTGCTTTTAAAATTTACCCAGGCACTCGGAAACTCGTTTCAGTTGCATGTGCCGGATGGTACGATACATAGCCGTTGGAAAGCCAAGCCCGAATCCTGGTATTATTTTGAGCCGGGGCTCATTACCTGCGGGGTGAAACCGGGAGTGTGGGATGCATACCGCACCGCAGTGATGGCTCTGGAGGCGGACATACAGCGCGAAGCAGCAGCAGTAGGCAGCGGGACAAAAACCTACGAACAGGCAAAAGCATCTATCGATGTACTCGTAAAAAAATACGATCCCTGGCAATACGTAAACATCGTACGGGTAGAAAAAGGCACGCTTATCGATTTATCCCCGTGCGGCATCCACCACTCATGGGAGGAGGATCTGGCTACGATTCCTTTAGGCAATGTGCTGTATGAAATACAGGTAAACGTGATGGACGATGTTGCGACGCTTCGGAGTTTCGACAAAGGCAAAATGTCCAAAGACGGCATCCTGCGTCCGCTTACCATAGACGAATATTTTACCTATGCGGACAGAAGTCCTACTGCCAATGATCCCAAAACACATATGCGTCAGGCCACACTCGTGCGACGAACCAACCAATTTACCCATGAGCGGCTGTTACACTCCAAATATTACACCATGGATAAAGTGACCATTGCCGCCGCCGGCACGTCATTTACGGATACAATAAACACCTTCCGTCATCTGTATGTCAAAACGGGGTCGGTTGTAGTAACGAGCGGACATATCAGTGTCCATGCATCTGCGGGACATTCACTATTTGTTCCTATGGGGTGCAGAACCTACGAAGCGCGTGCAAAAACATCACAGACGGAACTTTTGATATCATATTAAAGAAAGGGATATATATGACACTACCAACACTCGACGAAATCGTCCTGCAGACTTTGGATTTTTATATCCGCACGCCGCCGCCTACGCTCGATCTTTCCTCGTATTCCATGCCGTTTGTGGTGGGAAGCGGTAACGCATTAAGTACGGGAAAGGTTTTGTTTTCGGGCAAAGCCGCCATATTTGCCGATGAAAGTAATTTTAAAGCGACGGCAGCAGCATACGATCAGGCGGTCAAAAAGGGGCTAATGACGGATTGCGTCGTCATATCCGCATCCGGGGAAAAGGATTCCGTATGGGAAATAGAACTTGCCAAAAGCCTCGGATTAAAAACCACGCTGCTTACCTGCAAACCCAACTCGACTGCTGCCACACTCGCAGACCAAGTCGTCGCCTACAAAAGCATCGCCGAGCCGTATACGTACAATACGTCGACGTACTTGGGGATGATTTTATCGACGACCCGGGAAGACCCATCCGCCATACAAAAGCAGATAGAAGCATTGGTATTGCCAAAAGGATACACGAACTACATAAGCTATGCATTTGTGCTTGCTGATCCGTACGTCAACGTCGCTCCCATGATCATGGTCAAAGGAGATGAATTATTTGGCCCGCACGTCATGGTACGCGCCGTAGCCGATGGGCATGCCCGGCACGCCAAGTTTGTCCACCGGTGGGAGAGGGAGCTGGTCATCAGCGTAGGTGTAGACAATACATATTTCGGGGACCCCAACCACCGCTGGCACATCGCGTTGCCGGAACATGTCAGTTACGGCACCGTCATGGCCATGACCTATTATCTCGTGGGTCGTATCCAGAAGGCCAAGCCGCCGTATTTTATGGATGACATCGAAGCATTCTGCAAAGATTATGGTCCCAAGGCCTACGCCAAGCCGGGAGAATTTAGCGTCATTGTCCCCGCCAACGACTAGCCTATGCCTTATAAGGTGCGGTCAGCCGTATGCGCATTGAGAAAATTGAGGCAGATGGTTTCCAGCTCGGCAGCTGAGTGCGCGTATGTTTCGACGCCGTGCGGCAGCTCTCCGTCATGGTGGAGCGTAAAGCAGCATACGTGGGCGCCGGAGGCGATGGCTGCGTTAATGCCAGTTTGTGAATCCTCGATGATGAGAGTGTGGGAAGGTTGAGATCCAAGCGCGTTCATAGCGGCTATATATCCGTCTGGCGACGGTTTTGGGTGCAAATCCGGGTGATCATTGACCGACTCGATGTAGGCAAATTCGTTTCCATGACGTAATCGGTGTACGACGGGCATAATCCAGTCCATAGGGGATGAGGAAACGAGACCAAGACAAACGCCTTCTGCGTGAAGTTTACCAATTAGCGTATCGATACCTTCAGTGATCGGACCGTTTGCATATATATCGACTGCCAACTCGCCATACCCGGCATAAAAGTCTTCTTTTGTTCCTGTATGACCGAGAGCTCGTGCACGTTGATAGGTGATACTCATGGCATGTCCCCGCGTCGTACCAATAAGCTGGTTAGCAATCGCAGGACCCACTATTTTCCGAAGATACGCCGGTTCATAGAGGTCCCACAATTGTTCGCTCTTAATCATGACTCCATCCATATCAAAAATAACTGTCGGTTTCATATCTTACCTCTCATTTTACCACTCTACCGCCTACGAGGACTCTCCTCGTAGGCCTACTCAAGATCAATGATCTGATCACCTATTGGTTGGAGGTCATCCGGGCGTTCCTGTTCTACAAACTCCTCGTAGGATAATTCTTTGTGCGTCTTTGAAAAATACGCGAGTATCGGATCTGGCTTCAGCCATGACTGCGTGTACCTTTTAAGATAATTTTTGTAGGATGAATACGGGTATTCCTGTAGCCTACGAGGACTCTCCTCGTAGGGCAAAACGGATAAGGGATTGCGGTGGATGTATTTTGATATGTACATAAATTGATAGTCTGATCGGATATCAACTGCTTTATATGGTCCTTGGAACAATGGTCCGATTCGATGGTACTTTGTATTAAAATATCGCACATACTTTGTAGAAAGGGATCGCAAGAAATGATCAATACCGCGCTCAGATTTTTGCCGCACAAGCAAATGAAAATGATTTGACATCAGGCAATAACAAAACAATTCAATGTCTCCATAATAATTCTTTATAACCCTGGATGGTGGCACCTTCGAGGACTCTCCTCGTAGGGAGAGGTAGATTTTGAGATAGGAAAGGAATGTTTTGTAATCTGCAGGTTCACGAAAGATACTGCATTTATCTACGCCGCGATTATAGAGGTGGTAGCATGCTCCCGCCTCATATCGTTTGAGAGCGTTCTTGGCTGGCATTACATAAAGTATACAACAGTACCACCTACGAGGACTCTCCTCGTAGGGTATTGCGTTTTCACGAAAAGTTACCCATACTAGTTTTATGGCCAAAAAATTTGTCGTATGGTTTAAAGACGTCGGCAAGGAAGATGTGGGGACGGTAGGAGGCAAGGGCGCAAACTTGGGGGAAATGACACAGGCAGGATTTCCGGTGCCTCCGGGATTTATCCTCACGGCCCAGGCCTATTTTCATTTTTTGGACGAAGCGGGCATACGGACGCGGATGGAGAAAGTCCTGCACGGCGTCGACGTCAATGATAACGCAAAACTCGATGACGCCGCCAAAAAAGTCCAGCGGTTGATTACCGGATCCACGTTCCCCCGGGATATTGCCAACGAAGTCATCGAAGCATATTTCAAATTGGAAAAGGGCATATTGCACTATCCCATGGTTGCGGTCCGTTCCTCGGCCACGGCGGAAGATCTGCCGACCGCATCGTTTGCCGGTCAGCAGGCCACGTTTTTAAACGTCCAGGGAGAGGCGAACCTGCTGGAAAAAATCAAAGAAGCATGGGCGTCACTCTTTACCGCGCGGGCAATTTTTTACCGTGCCACCAACAAATTTGACCATTTCAAA
>JAKAFY010000002.1 GCA_021817785.1 bacterium | reverse complement strand
AGAACCAAAAGAAGAGCAAACCGTATGGAACGTCATGCTGACGGAAACCGGCGCCAACAAAATCGGCGTCATTAAAGCAGTCCGCGAAATCGTTCCGACGCTCGGGTTACAGGAAGCCAAGGCGCTTGCTGAATCCGCTCCGAAAGAAGTCATCGCAGGAGTCAACAAATCCGCAGCCGAGGAAGCAAAGAAAAAGCTTGAAGCTGCAGGAGCAAAGGTTGAGTTGAAGTAAGAAACATAAGAGTATAAACCAAAAAATCCCCTTCAAATCGGAGGGGATTTTTTGTTGACAAACACACATAACGCTGACACACTATCCACGATGGATAAATTTTTTGCCGCGTTCGGCAAAGTGGTACTCGTAGCTATCCTCCTGGGCGGCGCAGGATATGCGGCGTATACACTCGGTAAATCTGCGCCTGCATTGCCCACCAATGCCCTGCAATCTGACAAAGGGGTACCACCCACCAGTGCATCGGTAATCACCCCAACACCCACAACGCAAGCCGCTACAACCGTGACGGCGGGCTTACATCACACGGGAGGCATACTGTTGCCGGCGTACACGGTATCGGTACCTGAGGGATGGACAGCCAGCCATCACCAGGATCTGACCGGCTCACCGTCTGACACGCTTGCCATAACCAACGGCTCGTATACCATCACCATATCCCAGGGAGCATTCGGCGGCGGCGTATGTGTGTACCCCGGAGAACCGGACGTGGAAGGACCGGAGGCGCGTTACAGCGCGTACACGGAATTTGCAGGTGCGGATGGAAGCACCTATCGCCGCGGGACAACGGCCGGCACGCCATCGTTTACCAATGTATGCCAAAAATCTAAAACCGGCACCGTATATGGCAATATAACGTCGTACGGACATGTCTCATACACAACTCCGGCCAGCCAGGATAGCACAATACTTGCGCAAATGGATACGATTGTCGCAACGCTTAAAGCACAGTAAACAACTCATTGAATACTTCATAATACATATTTGTCCGATCGGACAGGATCTTCATTGCGAAGTAACGCGAACAAAAATAGAACATATCACATTTCGTGTCGCACAATGGAATTTTCATCACCAAGTTATCCACAATTATCGAAAATGTGATGAAATTGTGCGACTCCCCATTGACAAGGTTTGATCGAGGATGTACTTTAATGATCGACAAAGATCCTACTTCGTCCCGATAAAATCGGGACTTCGAAGGACACAGTACTGTTACTCCTGCTCAGGAGGGCTATAGAAAGTAAGTAAACTAGTTCGTTTAGCATTTTTCTAAACGTACTAATCCTACTAAACTTCTAAGCATTCTATATATGGCACTAGGTGATGAATGGCCAGATTTATTGACCGTACGGGAAGTCGCAAAGATTTTGCGCGTCTCCCCGCTTACCATAAAGCGCTGGGGCAAACGAGGAAAGTTACCCGCCATCCGGATAAACTCTAGGGGTGACCGCCGATACAAAAAAGAAGCTGTTTTGTGGCTACTCGGGCAACAGCAAAAAGGGGAAATGTAAAGCGTTAGTTCGCAATACCCGTTACTTTGTTACTTCGAAACTCGATTATCTGATCATTTCGAAGTAGTAATACGAGATTTGAGCGCTGTAAGCATGCGCGCAAGATGATCAAGCTCGTCATATATACGATCAAATTCCTTTTCTGAAATAAGTTTTTCCTGTTTGATAACAGTAAATAGTGCGACGCACTCGTAGCAAGAACCTCGGGCAATGGAAAGAAAATGTTGAAAATCTTTAGATGTTCTTCCCGATCCTTCTGCGATATTGAGACTGATAGAAAGTGCTGCCCTGTGTAATTGGTCAACTAAAGAATATTTGTAAAGCTGGGGCCATGATTTAGTCAATGCAAACACACACGACATGAATTCAATGGCAGCCTGATATACCCGTAATTCTTCAAATTTAAACCTTTGCATACCTACGAAGTTACTTGCTTTGCGAAGTAACCAAGTAACGAACTAACGAAGTAACTATATTACTTCTCTCAAGACTCTCGCCGCTTCCGTAGGATCCGTAATATTGACGTTTAACCCTGTCCCCAATTCAAACCCTGCGCGGTGGACAAAGCGCGGGGTAATACGGATAAACCAGTTGGTACTGTGATAAATATAAAAGTTATAGACAAACACATCCTGTCCGTGGACCGAATGCAGCAACCCTTTGTCCTGAGCCATCTGAATGCGCTTGAGTGCGTCCTGCAGGACCTCTGCCAAGTCCGCTAGCTCGCTGTCTGCCACACTACCGAACTTTCCCCCACCTTCTTCTTTGGGTGCAATCCACACTTCAAATGGCCATTGAGAAAAATCCGGACAATACGTGACGAAATATTTGTTGTCTTTCACCACATTGGCCACCGGCTCCCGCTCGACGGCATCCAGATTAATTTGCTTTGGGATGACCACGAGCTGCGCGTGCGGATGTTTGAGCGAGGCGCCTGCGGCAAAACCGTGATTACTGAAGATGAGTACCTGCCCGTCGTCTTCATGCGCCCGATAGCGGTCCCGATAGGCCGTAAGGATGCGCTTGACCTGGTCTGCCGGCAGATCTTCGATGTCCCGCATATCATCGACGCTGTGAATGATGACCTCATGGATATCGGTGATCGGGAACAGGTTTGGTATAACGCGTACCTGCCACCCGGGTTTGTCTTTTTCGCCCGGCCCGATACGGTACACTTCCGGCGGCGTCATGGATTCATTGCCGGCACAAAACGGACACACCTTCGCTGAAGCTTCGGCATGTGATGCAGGAGACTCATCAGGACGTTTGGTTCTCCCGGGGGCGATGATCACCCACCGTTCTGTTTTGATATCTGGGACATATTTGGCCATGTATCAAGTGTCGTGTGTCAGATAGCAGGTGTCAAGTATCAGGAGTCAGGTGTCAGGAGTTATGTATGAGAAAATATCAAAAGTCATGGGTCACGCGGAAATCCGTAAATGGAAAAACTAGTTATGCAACAACGTATTTTGTTTATTGTATGAAACGGGAAAGGAGCTCTTGCACGTGACGCTTTATGTCATCGGTCACCACAACTTCCACTATGCCGTGTCCGGGCTGGCCATAATATACGACGGCGCCAACCGGTGCATACTGAATGACTGGGAGAACAAGGAGATCTTCCTCTCCGCTGATTTTCATAACTCGCGGTCCAGCCTCCAACCCCTGGGGTTGAGAGCTATAGGATAGAAAGAACTGCTGGATGGCTAAGGAGACTGAAGCGGAAATGAAACCCGGACCGCTGGCAAAGGTCTGCTGCCGGAATTTTTGGACGTTGAACATGGGCTGCAAGTCCGGAAACGCTTTACGTTCTACTTTACCATCTACAATCATCAGGCGCGGTGTAATGCCCGCGTCAAGCGCTGTTTTGGTGGTCATGTCGCCTACGGTAATAATCGGAACGTCTTTTTTCAATGTATGGACGATCGGCCCCAACGGGGCAGACAGATCGTGACGCAAGGATTCGGGCATGGTATAGCGGTCAGAAGAAGAAATTTTAGCGCCAATCGGCGTCGTAACAAGCGGAACGACGATGAGCGCTACAGGCGCTAAGCCGTTGGCAGACCGCTTTTCATTAAGCTCCGTCCCCCGCCGTTCCGTTTCTTCGGAAACGACGAGTGCTTCTACATCTTTGGCAGATACTGCCGGCTCAAAGGGATCGTCTATGGGGACAATAATCGCCCGTGTTTCATACCCGTGTTTTTGCAACCACCCAGTGAGTTCTATTTTTCGTTCGTCATATCCATGAATTTTTAATTTCAAATTTTTACTTTTAAATTGTTCGACGTACGCGTCTGACGTAAGGCCGATCATGACGCGCTCCCCCACCTCAAACGCCTTGTGAAGTAACGCCTCATGCCCGGCATGAATCCCATCAAACGTCCCGGCGACACAGACATAACTGTACATGAACCGAGTATACCGTAGATTATAAATAAAAATAAATGAATTCTATTGACCCAATAACATTGACGTGCTATAAAAAACAACAATATGAAGAAAAGTGATCAAGAATTCTCGATAGGGCATGACTTATCATCTTTTCCCCAGTGTTCACTTCGTGCAGAAAGGTTAAAACCCCCGTTTATGCGTTTTGTGAATGCAGATACAAAAAACGGAAATGCTGGTGGTAATCAAAAGAAACGCGGAGGCTATAGACCAAGTACGAAAGGAGTAGTTTTAGATGATGATTTTCTACAAAAAGCTACTGTAAAAAAATCAATAATACCTAAACCCCAGGATTCATCGTTACTTGCCGGTCTTAGCGAAGAAACACTTTCATTACTACGAAAACAGGGAAAAATAAAATAATTCTGTATATATGATCATGCTTCAATATATGTTCTTTACAGATCCCCAATCCAATCCTTGCACGTAGCTACCAACCGTACCAATAGTTAATCTTGAGTTTTTTCATCCCCGTTTAGCAAATTATGCAAGGCGCCCCAGTCTGTTTTTTTATCAAGTAATTTTTTAAGGCTGGCTCTGCTTTTACGCCTGATGCCTGATGTTTCCGGAATCACCAAACCACTTTCCGTTGTGTTCGATCGGACGCCAACATCTGCCGTACCACCCATACCCGGCAATAATGGCTGTGTCGCATCATCATGTATTTTCTTTTCCTTTTTCGGCATAAAAAAAGCGGCTCACGCCGCTAGTAATCTCTGTTCTATATTCTCTGTAATTTACAGTACTCATAAATTGTAAAAAATATTACATTGAATATTCTTACCCGACAAGATATCAATTTGTTATGTGGTATACTCTCTGTATGGATCCTCTTGCCCAATCCTTGGATTTTGCCAACCACCACGCCAATGCCACCCCCGCGGACATAAAACAGCTCTGCGCTGATGTAGTCAAATATGGCTTCCACGCGGCCTTCGTAAATCCCACCTACGTCACGCTGGCGAAAGAACTCTTTGCCAATATGCCGGATGCCAACGCCAAAAAAACGCCGGTCGGAACCGTGATCAGCTTTCCCCTGGGCGGAGACACCAAAGCGCTGAAAATGGCTGCCACCAACAACGCGGTGTCGCAGGGCGCCGATGAGCTGGATGTGGTGCCAAATATCGGCCTCTACCTTGCCGGCGAAACAAACGCCTTTATGACGGAAATGCGCGACGTGGTGGAAAGCGCCCATATGCTGAGCCGCCCGGTGATTGTGAAGTTTATCCTCGATCCCGGATATTTTGATAAAGAACCGGATCCCAAAGCCAACCTGATGCGGGCCGCCGAAATGGTGCGTGCGGCTGGAGCTGATTATGTAAAGATTGGTTCAGGGATGGGGCCCCGGAATCCGACGCTTGAAGATCTGGCAGCCGTCAAAGAAGCAGTCGGAAATTCCATGAGACTCAAAGTTGCCGGTGGCATCGTAGACCGGAAAACCGCCGAGGCTTTTTTGGCTGCTGGCGCGCATCATCTGGGGACCAGCCACGCAATAGCGATTGTCACCGAGAAAAAAGTGTCTTCTCAGAAGACTTCTCAAAAAAGCGAGGAATGACCTATTTTTTACCCCGTCCGTACGCGCTAGATAATTTCAAAGCTTAGCTTTGAAGTCACTGTATCCCCTTCTGCGAAAAAGTGAAGAATAATTTTATTTTTTCCTGTATTCAGGCCGAAGACATCATTGAAACGACGACTATAAACACTACTCATATATCGATGTATTGATAGTTATTAATTGCAGGTGGGAGATTTGATGAAGCCGGCGGATTCGGCGTCTTTTGCCGTACAGAACCACTGATCGCCATACGAGGTATCCACAATCACCTGATGGTAATATGGACAGGTCGGAAGATAGTACACCCCTGCCCCATCCGTCATGTTTCCCTTTATCGTACATCCGTTCGGAGAAACGATCTCTAAACACCGGGTGCTGAATATGCCCCGATGCGCGGCGCGGGCTTCTTCATTGGCGGACTGCAGCGCCATTCTGTACGGTGTATCCGTGCCCATGTATTTTGCCAATCCTTCCCGCACCATAGTCTGATTAATGACGGGATCCGGAAATGCCCCCGCGGGCAACTGCAATGCCGCTCGCACGCGATATATGATATAGCGCATCCATACATCCGGCTCCTCAATGATTGCTATGGCAACCAGACGGCCATAGGCGTCCGTGATACCGTGTTTGAGGCGTATATGCTTTCCTGCGGCGATACGGGTAAGGTATGATTTGGCCTCGCTTGCCATACACCGCCCCATTTCCGGCGCATCGATGCCCATAAGACGCACCCTGGTGCCATTTTCCAATACAAATGTGTCTCCGTCGTACACGGAAACGACACGCATACCCTGCCACCTATTCCGGATGAGCAATATATTGCACCCGATGCTAACGATCAGCAACAGACAAAGCACGATAGTCGGAAAAGAAAAGAAAAACGTGAATGGATAGCGACGGTTCATATCTATCTCTATAGTGGATGAGGAGAAAAAATACTTCAGTGAGAAAGGATACAAACCTGTTTTCTAAAAAGTCCGGATTTGGCAATTTTTTTAGAGCGACCAGACGCGCTAGATAATTTCAAAGCTTAGCTTTGAACTATGAGGCGTTTTTGAGGGATTCGATGGCTTCGCCGACGGAGCCCGGGTTTCGGAAAATATAATGCGTGGAAACTACCCGTGTGGCACCCGCATCGATAACCGACCGTACCGTCGCATCCGTAATGCCCCCGATGACTTCTATGACCAAGTCCGGATAGTTTTGGCGGAGCAGTTTGACTTTTTCGACGGCTTCCGGCAAAAACGGCCGGTCCGGAGCTCCTGCTTCTGCACTCAGTACGACCACAAACGCTATTTCTTCCAAAAACGGTTCGATTTCGACTAGTTCCGTCGTACCGTCTATCGCAAGCCCCACGTCCACTTCTTCGAATTTTGCCGTTGCCAAAAACCGGCGCGGATCATTGCTCTCCACGTGGGCAATGAGCCGGCTAAATCCTGCGTCTACCAGCGGTGTAATATATTTTTCCGGATTGGCGACCATGAGGTGGGCTTCAAACGAAAGGTTCGTATACGCGTCTTTGAGCTCCGGCAATTTCCCGAAATCGGTAACCGTCACGCCTTCCATCATCGTGCCATCCAGAACGTCTGCATGAATCCACGATGTATAGGGAGCAACAAGCGCTACCTTTTCGGAAAACCCCGCCCACTCTTTTTCAAAAATCCCGGGAATAACGTCAAACATATATGTAGGTTACCTGGGTAAAAAATAAAATACAAGGAGAAAAATCATCGTTCGCGTGCGGCGATTTTTGCTAACCGGCGTTCAAACCGGGGCTCCGCGGCATACGGCGTGGTACAAAACGCGCGTACCCACGCTTTTGCATCGGAAAGTTCTGCAAAGTCGGACGCGATGGCCAAGACGTTGGCATCATCATGTTTCCGGTTATGGATAACGTCTGCTACCGCCAATGCTGCGACGCAGCGGATGCCTTTGACTTTGTTTGCCGCAATGGTGACTCCTCCGGCAGAACCGCAGATCACTATTCCCAAACTTCCCGGCTCAGCGGCTACGCGATCTGCCACCGCTAAACTCATATCCGGAAAATCATCGTCGGGATCCAAGACATGCGCCCCGCAATCTTCTACCTCATACCCTTCATCCGTAAGCCACACTTTAAGTGACTCTTTGAGTGAAAATCCCCGATGATCTGCACCAATATAGAGCTTCATAAAAATATATTGAATCTCTTTTTTTAGAGATTGCCGCGTCGCTCTCGCTCCTCGCAATGACAATACTCCACCTTTTCCCTACCTTTATAGCGCGCAATCGGTAAACAACGTAACGTCTGACATATCCTGGATGATGCGGGCCGGCACGGTGTGCACGCGCGTCCTGGGATCCAGCGCCCGCTTGAGCATGTCCGTTTTGCCCGCTCCACACACGTACCAGATACTCGTGTTTATTTCTCCCGCAAATACCATGGTCGTCGTCGCCCGCAGGGGATATGGATTGTTCACCCCCGCATCGTAGCCTGCCACCCAGTGCGGGGTTTGCACGAACAGATCGTCAAAGTCTTTGGCGTCAGTAGGCCTGCCCGCCGAAGCGTCAGTAGACGCGGATCTCCCCGCCGACGTGTTAGTAGATGCGGATCTCCCCGCCGAAGCTTCAGCGGAGGAGGGCATCATCCCAAACGTATGCCCGTCCGGACCCATCCCCACGGTTGCGATCGTGATGCCGCCGGAATTCTCTTCTTTCCAGTCACGCAGTGCGCTTTCAAACCGCGCGGCCAATTGCTCGGGAGTTTCGCCCGATATCGCTACCGTATCGATCGTTTTGGCTCCCCGGGCAATCCCCTCCCGAATAACCGGGTGGGCAACCAACTGGAGATAATTATTGACGGCGGGATCTTGTGACACCCGCTCATCCAGCACGCCGATGGTGACGTTTGATGAATATATGTCCGGCCGCATGCTATCCAAAATCTTCAGCGCCGACCCGCCGGACAGGAGCAATAATACCGGAGATTCCGCTTCCGCGATTTCGCGCGAGAGTACTACTCCGGCTCGTTCTGCTGCATCTTTTGCATCCTTACACGCATCGATATTCATAGGTTATTTTTTATCTACGGCATGGCCGCCGAACGCATTGCGCATCGCGGCCAATACCTTCGCGGTAAATGATTGTTGAATACTCGTATCCGTTTGGCTTTGGATACGATACTCGAGTGACGCCTGGATGATGGGTACCGGTATCTGCTCCGCTTTGGCTTCTGCTACCGTCCAGCGGGCCTCGCCCGATTCTGCCACTTTGCCGACGACATCGGCAAGCGTCTGATCTTTGGCTAATACTTCCTGTGTGCGGTCCAGCAAAAATCCGGATACCAAACTCCCCTTTTGCCAGAGTGACGCGACCGCGGCAAGATCCATGTCATACGGCGCATGCTTTAGGACATCAAATCCTTCCGCCAGCGACTGCATGATGCCGTACTCGATGCCGTTATGGACCATTTTCACAAAATGCCCTGCCCCGCCGGGACCGAAATACGCGTGTCCGCCTTTGGGAACGGCCAAGGTATCCAGCAACGGAACGATTGTCTCATATGCTGATTTGTCGCCGCCGACCATACAGGGATACCCGTCACGTTCGGCGATGATGCCACCCGATACCCCGATACCCAGAAAACGTACATGGGCAAATTCGTTGGCATGGCGGTCGGTATCGTGGAAATTGCTGTTGGCGGCGTTGATGAGTACGTCATTTGTACTCAGCTTCGGCGCAATGTTGTGAAGCATTTCTTCCGTAACTTCCCCTGAGGGCAACATGACCCAGACGATTTTCGGCGAGGGAAGTGCCGCAAGGAGCGTATCAATATCGGCATGCGCGTTCATGCCGGGATTGTCGGAAACCAGTGCTGCCGCAACGTCAGGCGTTCTGTTCCACACATGCACGTTGTGCCCGCCGCGGGATAGTTTGGTGGCAACGCGGGAGCCCATTTTTCCCAATCCGATAACGCCGATGGTCATATAATGAGTATACAATTAACAATTAACAATTAACAATTAACAGCTAACAGCTAACAGCTAACAGCTAACAGCTAAACGCTAACTTTACGCGTCGTGCAAGTACCACGTCCGGTCATCGGCCAGTAACAATTCATCTGCCGCGGAAGGCCCCATGGAATGCTGTGTATAGGGGAAAAGCGGTGGCTGACGCATCTTCCACCCATCAAAAATCTGCGTACTGAACCGCCAGCTCAAGTCCACTTCGCGCGAATCGGCAAACAGCGTCTGGTCTCCCCGCAGCGCATCCAGTATAAGCCGTTCGTATGCAGCTTTCCGGCTTCGCCCCGGCTGCTGCATTTCTTCCATGGCCAAAGGCTCCAAATCCATACCAGGGCCGGCTTTTTTGCCCATAAGCCGGACGCCGATACCGTGATCCGGAGATATCCGGATGGTCAGCACATTGCGCTTGACCTGCGGCTCGGGAAACAAACATAACGGGCCGGTGCACACCACCGGCTTTTTGTAATGCAGGGAAATTTCAGCAACCGACGTACTCATGGATTTGCCGGTACGCAAATAAAACGGCACCCCCTGCCACCGCGGGGTATGAAGCCCTACTTTCATCGCGACAAACGTTTCAGTCTGGCTGTTTTTGGCGACGTCTTTTTCGTCGGTATACCCTATATATTGGCCGCGCACGACATGGGTCGGGACGTCGTTTATGGAAACAGGCGTTATAGCTGCCATGGCGCTGATTCTGGCTTCGCGCAGATGTTCGGCGTTAAACGACTTGGGCTGCTCCATGGCGACGAATGCCAGCATCTGCAGCATATGGTTTTGCACCACGTCCCGCAATGCCCCCACCCCGTCATAAAACGCGCCCCGCACTGTGACATTGTCTTTTTCCAACAGCTGGATCTGGACGTGGTCGACAAATGTATGGTTCCATGTGGGCTCTACGATGCCGTTAGCGAACCGCAACGCCAATATATTCTGCACGGTCTGTTTGCCTAAATAATGATCGATCCGGTATATCTGTTTTTCGTTAAAAAGCGACGACACCACGTTTTCGAGGTGTTGGCTGGTCGCCAGATCGTTACCAAATGGCTTTTCGATAAGGAGTCGCGCGGAATTGGCGGCATCCGCGGCGTGCTTGCCGGACAGTTTGGCGGTATCGAGGTTGTGGAGAATGGTATCGTAGTGGACCGGCGGCACGGCCAGGTAGAAAAAATGCACGGATGCGCTTCCCCGGCTTTTTTCTTCATCGGAAAGCATCGTGCTCACCCTGGCATACAACCCGGGATCTTCAAACAATCCACTTTCGTAGCGCATATGGCGCATAAGGCTGTCCCAGATCGACGTCGTAAACGTGGAACCCACGCTGGTCATCACGGATTTTTTGATAAATGCTTCGTAGTCGGCCTGAGATATCTTGCGCCTGCCTACACACACGATAAACGGGATATCCAAAAGCTGCCCCTCGGCAACCAGCCAATACAGAGCGGGCCACAATTTATGCTGGGCTAAATCACCGGTGGCGCCAAAGAGGACGAATGCGTTGTACATACAGGTAGTATAGAGAATACACCACGAAACTGAAAGAAGGATGAAAAATATCTGAGATTACGTGGTGTGAGCTTTATTTCGTTTCTATTTTATGTTTGCCGTCTCCATGTACCATGGAATCAATCTCACGGCGGGTCATCGATAATTTATTATCAACAAATTTGCGTAACACATCACCCTTTAGATTCTTCCTCCGACCAAATCTAATCCACTCATTAGCCGCTTCGGGCAGTATGGAGGCATATGGTCCTTTGGCAACCGAAGTAACATTATGTCGATGCATAAAATTAAATTGAAAAATCTATCTCGCCTGTTGCAAATGATCCGTGAGCGTGGCGTATTTGTCGTCCATGGACTTAAAGACTTCGTCGGAAACGAGTCCCCGCCCCCAGGCGACAGCCAGGTGCGTGCGCACGACAGCGACTAATCCGATGGCATCTAGAAGCACCTGCCGGCCGAATCTGCGGTCCTGACGGCTCAGGCCGTCGGCGATTTTGGACGCGACCTGACCTGCGGATTCGATACAGTCTTCGACGATTTCTTCGTCGGAGCTGCCACGCATACCGTCAAAGGTATCGTGGACTTCCATAAGTACCACAAACGCATCCTGCCACAACTTTTGATCATGAAAATTCGTCATGAGGGTATAGTACGCTACAAGAGGGGTTTCGGTCAATAAAGAAACCGATATTACGGAGCCGGGGACACGATCGGAGGAGCAGCTTTCTGCGTCACCGGGGGCGCATTTTGCGGCGCTGTCTCGGTACCGGCGGACGGCGTGCCGGAATTGATCGTTCCAAAATTCATAATTTTATTGGCGGTTTCATCAAACAAAATGGCCAACCGGGCATTGGGATATAAAATCACCCGATCGCCTTTTTTGGCTTTCGCAAAAAATGGCTGGCTTTTGATAAGGTCCGGATTGGTCACCGTGGCAACCGTCGGCTGCTCTCCGGTCGGAAGGTCGATAAGTTTTCCGACTTTTGCGATAAGGTCTTTTACCGTCGCGTTCGGGTCATTACTCCGGGTAAGTAGCGTCTGATACTGTACATAATAATAGATACCGGCACCGGATCCGGCGAGTGCAACGATGATCAGAAGGATAAATGAGATGAGAACGGCTTTCTTTTCCATACCAGACGGTGAAATTCGGACGGTTCTTTTTTATGCGTACAGAATTTCAATCTCCTTTCGTTATAGTAACACAATTTGTTCGTCACGGTAATCAACTCTCCCGATAACAAGCAGGGTCGCACCGAAATGCCCGCCCCTGATATGCGATCGTTAAAACGCGGTATAGAGAAACGGCGCGATCGGCGAGCTTTGGGCAAACACCAACAGCACCGCGACGACGATAAGCGTGACGACAAACGGGATCATCCACCACAACCGGTTTTCCCAAAAAAACTGGAGCAGTTCGCGGACGATAGAAAATTTTGCGATAAACGCTTTCATACGTACACCCCCGATCATGGTACCGGTTTTAGTATAACAAAATTTTCCAAAACAAGTATATCTATGCCGCTGCGCATAAACGTACTATATGCATCCTCCGGACTGTTGACGATCGGCTCCCCTTTCAGATTAAATGACGTGTTAAGAAGTATTGGCCGTTTCGTCTTTCGGTAAAACGCTTTTACGACTCCCCGGTATCTGCCCGGATAGGTACGGGAAACGGTCTGAATACGGGACGTACCGTCTACATGGGTCGTAGCTGCGGCGATAGACCGGGCGCCTGCTTTCGTCCGGAATGTCCCCAGCATGAATGGCGATAGACTTTGCTCTGTAATATCAAAATACCGGGCAGCGTATTCCGAAAGTACCACCGGTGCAAACGGCCTGAATTCCTCCCGGAATTTAATTTTGCCGTTGACGATATCTTTCATCTTCGGATTTCTGGGGTCTGCCAGGATGGTCCGGTGCCCAAGCGCACGGGGCCCGAATTCCGCCCTGCCTTCAAACCAACCGACCACACGGCCCGCGATCAGCTGATCGGCAATATACTGACATACTGTTTTATCCGTATATTTTTTGTACGGGATTTTGTTTTTGATAAGAAATTGTTTTATGGAGGTACTGCTGTACTGTTCGCCCAAAAACATGTCCCGGATGGGATATCGTTTCCGATTGCCCAATATGTGGTGGTAGACATACAATGCCGCTCCCACGGCGGCTCCGTCGTCGCCTGCTGCAGGGTATATGAACACATGCCGGAACGGCGTGCGTTTGGTGATCAATCCGTTGACGACGCTGTTTAACGCGACCCCGCCTCCGTAGACGAGGTTGGATTCCCCGGTCGTGCGGGCGACATGCGTCATCATGGTGAAGATGATGTCTTCGGTAACGGTTTGGATGCTGGCCGCGAGATCAAACCGGTCGCAGCCGGCAAATTCACGCCGGAATGTATCGGAATACATGGACCGGGTACTCTGATGAAATGAAAAATAGGAAAGGTCTAATTCGATTGACCCGTCCGGAAACTGACGGAATATATTTTTGATTTTTTGGACATACACGGGTTTTCCGTACCCCGCCATGCCCATGACTTTGTATTCCCCGTCATTTACTTCAAACCCAAGGAGCGCAGTAAATGCCGAGTACAATAATCCTACGGAATGAGGGAAACGGAGTTCTGCAGTAGGATATATTTTATGTCCTTTTGCTACTCCCCAACTGCCGGTCGTCCATTCTCCGACGGCGTCAAGCGTAAGATACGCAGCATGGGCAAACGGGGACGGATAAAAGCTTGCCGCCGCGTGGGACAGGTGTTGCGGGACAAAAAGAATACGGTCCGGGGTAATATGCGCGGGTGACGCGAGACGGGGAGCCCCAACTGCCGGGGTCCCCTTGTGGGTGGCATTGGGGCTGACGAGCGGCAGGACCCGCGCCGCCTGTGATATTTGATGCTGAACACTACTTTTTTCAATCGACTCTAATTCCTGCAGAATCGTCGATTTAATCCATAATTTTTCCGTAAGACTATTGCGCATGGACTCGACAAACCAGGAACCGGAGTATGGCGCATATGCCGCACTCACGGTCAGATTCCGTTCAAACTTCTGAAACGGTTTCTCATAAAACACCGCGTACTCCAGTTCATGCGGCCTGATGCCTGCGGCACGGAGGCAATAGGAAATCGCCTGCGTCGGAACATCCGCGTCATGCTTTTTCCGGCTGAACCGCTCCTCTGCCGCTGCCGCGATAATCCGGCCGTCGTGAATGATGGCCGCCGATGCTTCGTGATAATGGCAGGAAATACCCAGGATATACATAAAAAACCAATATTATTGCCGACCCACGTCGGCAAGCGTGTTTGAGGGAATAGACCATGGAACCCATCCAGACTGCATCCTGCCACGTTGTAAAAACCGCATAAGGATAAAAAAAGGAAGACACACGCCATACACGAGGTACAAAAAAATTGTGGTCTGGAGATGGATAAGACGGTCTGACCAGTGACGTAGCAAAATGATACAATCGCAGAATCTCATGTGCCGATATAGTACCCTATCGGATAAGTTTTTTATAGTGGGACAGATATGCTTTTACCTGATGATCCCATGAAAAATCCTGCTTCATGGCGCGCACGATCATCTCCCGGAATTTCCCGGGGGAGGAAACATACAGTCCTATGGCGTCATTCATTTTCGCCACCAACGCGCTTTTCTTGTATGGGCCGAACACAAATCCGGTTTTCCCATCGGTGACGCTGTCGGCAAGTCCGCCGGTGTTCCGTACCAGCGGCAGCGTGCCGTAGCGCATGGCAATCATTTGCGTAAGACCGCAGGGTTCGAATTTACTGGGCACAAGCATAATATCGCTGCCCGCATAAATTCTCCGCGCCAGGCGTTCATCGAAGGTGTTGATATACACGATATTTTTATGCCGTTCCGCAAGCGCGGTAAATGCCGCGACGAGTTTCGGCTGTCCGGTCCCCAGTAACACCAATTGGTAGGACGTATCGGACAGTCCGTCTATTGCCCCGGCGATAAGATCCAGCCCTTTTTGGCGTGCTTCAAACCTGCCGACGAATCCAAACAGCGGCACGTCCGATTCGGGCAACCGGACGGCTTTTTGCAGCTGTTGTTTGACGTGTTTTTTCCGTACAGCCACCGTACGCGCGCTATACGTTACCGGCAATGCGGTATCCGTTTCCGGATTCCACAGATCGGTGTCTATGCCGTTTAATATCCCAGCGATCATATCCCCTCTCCGGTCAAAAATATCACGCACCCGTACCCCGTGGTCTCCGTTCATAATTTCCGTGGCATACGTCGGGGACACGGTGGTTACCATATCCGCATATTCAAACCCTTCGGTCAGCAACCGAACCGCCCGCCCGAGAGGCGTCATAAACGTATGGAATAGCGGTTTGGGGAATCCGAGTTTCAGGGTAATGCTGACTCCCGCCTCCCCCTGGTACAGCAAATTGTGGATGGTAAGCAGTGTTTTGGCATGTTTGGACTGGATCGTTTCGCGCTCGCGGTATCCCACTTTGCTCGATTCCCCGACCAGGAGCGGAACGAGCGCCGTGTGCCAATCGTTACAATGGATGATGTCGTATGGGCCGCCGAGTATGGCGTCCGAGTAAAGGTACAGCTGTGCCACCGCTTTGGCAAAAAATCCGAACCGCTCGACGATATCCGGTCCGTCGTATTCATTGAGCAGCGGGTGACGAAAAAGGTATACGGGAACCTTCGATCCCGGCAATGTGGTCTTAAAAATGAACATGAGTTCCCGCCTGCGGTCGTAGTCTATGGCAAGCTGCCCCACGCAATGCACCGGATGGACTTTTATCTTTTCATAATACGGCAGGGCAATGCCGACTTTGACCCCGCGTTTGGCCAACGCGACCGGCAGACTGTAGCTTACATCCGCAAGCCCGCCCCGCTTATAGAGCCCTGCTACTTCACTGGTAACAAATAATACCTTCATAAAAATAATATCTATCTATATCAATCTACTATTTTTTGATATAAATTTTGATACCCTGTGATCATTATATCAAGTGAAAAATGATCTGCCACATGTGTTCTGCACGCGTTTCGGTCTATGGTGTTGATTTTTTGTATAGCAGTAACCAATCCGCCGACGCCCAAAGAAGGATCTACGACAAACCCGGTTACACCATCTCGCACTATTTCAGGGACACTGCCGCGGTTGTAGGCAATGACCGGCGTACCGCAAGCCATGGCCTCTACCATAACGAGTCCGAACGGCTCTTCCCAATGGATCGGAAAAAGCAGTGCTTTGGCGGTCTGATAATGACCGACCAGATGCCCCTGCTTGACGACGGATTCCCATATCACCGTTTTCCCGTCTATGGCAGGGCGTACTTCATGTTCAAAATATTCCCTGGGAATTTTTTTCTTTTCGTACTCCTGTCCCACAATAAGCAATCTGGTATGGGTCGCGTGTGCGGCCTCTATGGCATCAGCAAATCCTTTTTCCGGTACAATCCGGCCGGTCATGAGAAGCGGCCGCTTTTCGAGCGGCAGGTCCCCGTCCGGTACAAATAATTTCGTATCCACGCCGTTTGGTACCACACCGGCAAACGGAAACGGGACACCTTTTTTTTGGGATTCGGACAGCGATACCAGATGTATATTCCCCAGATCCATTAGTTTCTCAAGCGACGGAAACCGCTGCGGGGAAATGGGGTCATGAAACGTAATCACCACGGGAAATTTCGGCGGAAGGGCAGCAAGCGCCGGATACAGGCGCTCCACCGGCTGATGGACATGGACCAAATCCAATTTTCCGGCTTTGGCCATGGTGATAACGTCCCGGAACAGCAAGAGTTCCTGAGCCACGACAAACGACCGATATGCTTCCGAATCGTTGTACTCGGGTTTGGTGCGGACCGTCGGGGTAATCCCTGCAGATACCAGTGTGGCATCCGTTTTGCTGCCTTTGGCGGCAAACAGCGTGACATGTTCGCCTTTTTTTATCAACCCGTTGGCAAGCTGTTTGACGAGCACCCAGGGAGCTAAAATATTGTCTTCATCCGGCGGCACCGCATGCGATGGTGATATGTATAAACCGATATTCATATGGTTTTCTCATTTCCCTAAATTCCCGTATTTCCCATATCGCTTCTTCTTCGATACTCCAACCGTTTTTTCAAGAGTTTTTCAGAAAATCCACCCTCTTTTTGATGTTTTGCTTCTAAAGAAACGATAAGCTTTGAAAGCATATAGTTTTCCTGATGGATAAGGGTAATCATCATGTTCACAGCATTCTCGGGATCTTTGGGGAGCTCGGGGAAATGAGGGGAATCAGGAAGAACTGCTGTTTTTCGCAATACCCCCCATAATTCCCGTAGTTCCCGTATTCCCCCTATGACCCGTTCTTTTCCCCAGAGACCGATCTTCTGCTGCCGGGCAAATGACAAGTAGTCATTGAGCAATTCTTCAAATGATCCGCGACTGACTCCCGAAAGTTTTATGTATCCGGCCAAACTTTCCTGACTATACCCTTCCGCGATATTTTGCATCCCGCTTCGGGCCGCCTGCACCATTTGATCGGTCGTCCGGGAAAATTTGGATACCCATCGCTCACAAAATACGACGGTATAGTCATATATCGGCACGGTTAGTTTATATGCCAATAGATATTCGTATCCCCCATTTCCCATACGTCCCTAATCTCCCGAATGTCCCTTATTTCCCTACTACGTTCTTATAGACCGCTTCGTAATCCGCCACCATTCGGTCTTTGTGATACAGTTTTTCTACCCGCTTCCTGCACGCAGCCCGATCTATTTCTCCGATGCGACTGACTGCGCGTGCTAATCCGTCTATGCCGGCATACGTATCGATGACAAAACCCGTCACCCCGTCGTCGACCACTTCCGGCACGGAGCCGATGTCATAGGCGACTACCGGCGTGCCGCACGCCATGCTTTCGATCATGACGAGTCCAAACGGCTCATGCCAGGATATGGGGTACAGGACTGCTTTTGCATTGCCATAAAGCGTCATCAGCATCTGGTGCGTGAGTTCTCCGTGAAACACGACGTGCACACCGTCGATCAATGGTCGGATTTCTTTGTCAAAATACGGCTGGTCTATGGGGTCTATGGCTGCCGCCATCTGCAAGCGCATCCCCACTTTTTTGGCGACTTCTATCGCTTCCAATGCTCCTTTTTTGGGACTCATCCGTCCGATCCAAAGCAAATAATCGCCGGTTGGGGTTTCTACAAACGGATACTCGGCGATATCCAGGCTGTTGTACACCGTCCCGACGTAATGCAGGTTTGGTAACGCCAGCCGCTGGTTATTGGATATGGAAACAAAAGACAAATCAGCAAACGCGCGGAGGGTATCCCGTTTTTCTTCGGGTACTTCCCCGCTGTAAAACGATCCGTGCCAGGTGAATACAACTGGCGTACCCAGGTTTCTCGCCCCAAACAGACTGTAATACTGCCCATGACTGTGGATGATGTCAAATTCTTTGGCCCGGCGGTAACAGGCTTCGTATTGGAGGAGTGGCTCTAACGCATCGCTTTTTTTCAGCCCGCTGTTTCCTAAAGACTGCGGAAATGTGCTCACCAACCGGGCTTTGGTGATACTGTCTCCCGCGGCAAACAGCGTCACGTCATGGCCGCGGCGGACTAATCCTTCGGCAAGAAGCGATACGATTTTTTCTGTCCCCCCGTACGCTTTCGGCGGCACGGGAAGATATGGTGGGGCAAGTAATGCTATCCGCATGTATATAGATCATAACACGGACGAAGAAGAAAATAAGACGGGGGAAATTATGATTATCTAAATTTTATCGTGCGGGGACGAACCTCTATACCACACTGTTGTAGTGCTTCTTCTACCAAATACGGACTCGCCCACCGCATCAGAGCTTCATCCGAAATAAAGTTAGCCTCCTTTGCTAACGTATACTGTACACTGACTACTGGCAGGCGAGAACTTCCGGCAGAAATGCGTGTTATTTCACGATCAGTGAACAACACTCCATATTCATCGCGCGATCCTCCTGTTCGCCTCCCCCAAGCTGCAGCGCGGAATTTTGGATACGCTTTTCCCTTTATTGGTACACCCATTTTTTCTTTATACAACATAAATCCGGATAATACACTTTACCACTACAGTATGCAAAAATAACTATGCTATACTACCCATGATGAACCTCCACAATCCCTATCTTTCCGTCGCCATTTGGAGTGAGGATCATAAAAAACTGGCCGAGTGGTACCGTGATACGCTGGGCATTCCGATCCGGCGATACATCCCCTACCCAAATGATGATTGTTACGACATGGACGTGGGCGATACCTTTTTCTCTATCGGCGCACACGACAAAGTGCATGGTAAAAGCAAAGACCCGTATCGCATGATGGTCGGGTTTCAGATAGATAGTGTCAGCAAGCTTTACGAAGAATTAAAGGGCAAAGATATCACCTGGATTGCCAAACCGTTTTTGGCTCCCACAGGAGAAATCTGGTGTATGACGCTCGCCGATCCCGACGGCAATCTGGTCCAGTTTTTCGGACAAAAATAACGCGCATTCACCGCCAAAATACATGAATGACGTCGAGCGTGCGCTTGCACCACGCTGCAGCAGATTTCGATTCACTCTCATACCGCCGCCACCGATCGAATGCTATTTGACTTATGCCCGGATGCGTTGAGAGAGTTTGATATTTTTGAACACGCTCCTGTTCTATGGCTCTTCGCTTTTCCAAACTGCTCGTTGCCCGTTCTACCCATCCAGGTTTACCAATATGCAACCTGTCTAACATACGAGTTGATAGTATACTGCAAATGGATGTCCTTCGTTGACAACGCGAGCGTTCCTTCCTATTCTAGGATAGCCACCATCCCATGGAACCGTCACCGAACACCACCAGTGGGGAACAACCCATATTGCCCCAACTATCGCACATTCCCGATCCTGCTGCACCGGCAGACGAACCCGGCTTTGTAGCATCTATCGCCCGACCGCTGACGCTTCTTTTCCTTATCATCGGACTGTTCGGCAGCATCGTCTGGTCCCTGGCGATCGTCGAGTCTTCCCGCACCCATACGCCCCTCATCTATACCATGCTTTCCATGGGATTGGGGCAAAATACCGCGGCGTCACTCACTCAGCGCATTTCGCCGGAGCGATACAATCCGAGCCTGATTTCCTATCCTACCCCTACGCCGACGCCGTTTATCCCGAGGCTGATTACCCGGGTGGCATTAAACCCCAATCCTACCCCTACGCCTCAGCGGAAAACTGATCAACCCCCTGCTGCCGCAACGCCTACACCACTTGCCCTGCGAAGTCCACCCTCGGCGGGCGCAGTGGGGACTCCGACGCCAAGTCCCACCCCTGCTATCATTCACAGTATCGACGTTATCGAAGGCAACGCCTATACCATGCCGCCGGGTGCGTGTACCAATCCGCTGACGTACAACATAGGCACCATGGATGACCGTTTCGGCATATCGAAAGACGATTTTGCCAAAGACATCCAGGCTGCCGCCGATGTATGGGATGTGCCGCTTCAAAAAACGTTGTTTGCCCCGGATCCAAACGGCATGATTACGGTTAATTTAGTCTACGACGATCGGCAGCCGTTGGTGTCCGCCATGAACGATCTGGAACACAAACTTTCCGCAGATTCCGCAACCATTACCGCTGAAAAACAGCGTTTTGAGACACTAAAAACAACCTATGACCAACAGCTGTCGGCGTATAACGATGCGATCGCCACACGCACCCTGCCGTATGACCAAATCCAAACCATGTACAACGACCTTACCGTTCTCCAGACTACGCTCAAAGATCTTGTCGCCACGATAAATACAAACGTAGGGACATATAACAATGAGGTTGCCGCGTATAATTCCACCCGGGACCGGCTCGCGGCACTATTTGCCGCTACGCCCTATGCCGGCATCTATAGCGTAGGCAGCCGCACCATTTCGATTTACATAGACCGAACACAAAATGAATTTATTCACACGATCGCCCATGAGCTTGGCCACGCGATAGGGCTGGGGCACAACAATAATGCGAACGCCATCATGTACCCGGATACCAATGCAAGTTTGACATTATCGACAGAAGATACGGTGGCCATCAAAGCGCGATGCTCGCTCTAGCATGAGTCAATTCAAAGCTAAGCTTTGAATTTCTCTAGCGCCGCAGGACAATACGTATAGATTACGGGTGTGCCACGTTTTCGAGTGCGGTAGCTAAACTCTCTATCATCTTTTCCACGGTAAAGTTTTCTTCGACATGTTTCCGACAGGCGGCTCTATCTATTTCGTTGATGCGATTGAGTGCGACGGATAGTCCGCCCACGCCCTGTGCTTCGTCGATGATAAACCCGGTTTTTCCGTCTACAACCACTTCCGGCACGGCACCGTTTCTGTATGCCACCACAGGCGTCCCTACGGCCATGGCTTCGATCATGACGAGTCCGAACGGCTCGGGCCAGATAATAGGAAACACGAGCGCCTCAGCGCCGGCAAGCAGCGAAATTTTTTCTTCCAGCCCCATTTCGCCTTTGTGGATCACCGTTTTCCCATCGACCAATGGCGCAATCTCCGCATCCCAATACGCCTGATTCCCTATTTTTCCGGCTAATATTATCGTTTTCCCGAGCGCTTTTGCCGCCAATATCCCGTCTTTTTGGTTTTTATGGGGAGCGACACTACCCATCATCAATACATAATCTCGAGCATCGGGTCCCTGACCCCTGGGGTCGTGTTGCGCCTGCGGCAGACCCCTGGGGTCTATCGCAAGCAATTCCGGTTCCACACAGTTATAGACCGTCCCCGCGTACCGCACGTTATCAAATCCCATGCGCTGGGCGTTACTTATGGTGATGACTGCTGTGTTGGTGGCGGCAAAATACGCCGCAAGTTCGTAAAATATCGGCAGATGCATGACGGTCACATATGGCACACCAACTGCTTTTGCCGCCGGGACAAACAGCGTTTCGCCGGCCCGCATGTTGTTTAGGATGACGTCATACTCTTTCCCGTGGTCGAGAATGTACTGTTCGACTTCTGAGAGATATATCGCCTCTTTCCGTAGATTCCTGCTTCCCTCGGTATACATTCCTTCGTTTGAGATTTGAGGTTTGAGATTTGAGATTTGTCGGCTCGAGCCGGCAACCGTATCCCCGCCACCGATTTCCACTAATGTATACGCCGGATTTGGCGTGGACCCTTTTGCTGCAACAAGTGTTATTGTGTGGCCGCGTTTTGCCAATCCAATCGCTTGCCAGTACGCGATGCGCTCCGTCCCTCCCTGCATCGGCGGCGGAACGGGTAACGCAACAGAACCCAAAATGAGAACCTTCATAAGAATAGTCTACAATACTGATAATAAAATTGCTGCGTTATCGAACATGATGTCGTGGCGCGACATCCATTCGGCGCACACGAGGTGACCTTCGAGGATATAAAATCAAAGTCTTATAATTAGATGGCATCTCCATTCCATGAAGCACTACTACACCCTGACCGATAGTTTTTACTCTTGTGGTGAGTCGAATTCGATTCTCAGTAGGCAAATAAACATTTTCCACTTGTATTGACAATACACGACCTGGATGCGGATCCCATACAAACATTCCCGGACGGACATTTTTCCAAAGAATCTCCTTTAACACATTTTGGTGGTCCACAATTGTGTCTTTTTTATGCATGCGCGAAGAATACTACCTCTTTAGGGTAAACGCAATATGAACATGAAATAAAGAATGTATAATCAAAATAGTAATAATTGCAACAATCGCCAAACGATCTCCTCGGAAGTGGTCAATACATTCGCGGCCGAGAATCTATTGACAACTTTGTCGTAATATCTGCGATGATCGGCAGGTGATCACTCCCGTCTGACGAAATAGCCCGATAGTCTGAGGCGGATAGATCCGGTGTCGTAAACAGATAGTCCAGCCTATGTTTCACCTCCCCTAATTTACATTCTTTACAGCCGTCCGGGTACACACACCATGTGGGTTGATTTGCAGGATCCGCATCAACCAATGATTTTTTCATAATGTGTATGGTTTCACTCTCCGGCACGGCGTTAAAGTCTCCCATGATCACGGTATGGTCTTTGGGCACAGCGCCGCACAGCTGATCCACCTGTTCCTGTTGTTCTTCGGACGGCTGTTGATGACTGTGGATGATATGGGTACTTACGGCATGGATGGTCGCAGTACCCACCCGTATATCTGCCTGCAACGCGATCCGTTTGTGTGCAGTCAACAAGTCGTGTTTTACCGACGATACTATATCGTACTTACTCAAAACAGCCTCTCCCCAATCCAACGGTGTATCGCCAAACGGAACACGCATCACATTGGCAAACACCCAGTGATACCCGAGTGCTTTGGCGATACGCTCTGCCGTATTTTCCGTGCCGTCGGGATTCTGTACTACTTCCTGCAACGCAATGATGTCGGGGTATTCCCGTTTGAGGAGGTCAATGATCTTCGGAAGATATTTCCCCATCCAGATATTCCAGGAAAGGACACGGATACGCATACGATTATCCTTTTGCGGGAGGCGCTGGTGCAGGCTCTGCTGCTGCCATACCCACGATCCCGTTGTGGTTTAAATTCATGATGACGGGATTGGGCTTCCGGGCGTATTTTTCGTATGTCTTTTCAAAGTGGCTGGCAATCAACTCCCAGGAAAATTTCTTCTCCACGGAATCCCGTGCATTCTGACCCATTTTGATACGGAGTTCATGATTATCGAGTAGTTTGTTCACCATCTCTACGATCTCGGCGCTGTTTCTCGGGCGTACGAAAAATCCATTGTATCCTTCCTTCACCGCAAGCGGGATACCGCCTTTCCGGGTCACCACGACCGGCGTCCGGCACGACATGGATTCCAAAATCACCAATCCCAACGGCTCGTCCCATACGCTGGGCGCCACAAACACGTCTGCGCGCGAGTAATACGGTGCCAGCTTCTGCACACCGGCCCCCAGGTGCCCGACCCAATGGACGTTCGTGAGCCCCAACTGTTGAGCCTTGGCTTCCAATCGCCCGCGTTCCGGACCTTCGCCTGCGATGACGACTTCACCATGGATTTTTTTGGCTGCGCCGATCAAATATTCCACGCCTTTATATTTCGTCAGTTTGCCGGTAAAAAGCACGACGGGCTTGCCGTGCAAATTGAGCTTGCGGTCCACATCTTTGGCGCCGCTGTCCGTATGGATGAATTTGTGGATGTTGACGCCGCCGGGGATGACTTTGCATTTTTCATGGAAATTTCCCTTAAAAATCCGTACGAACCATTCTTTGGTCCAGCCGGAATTCGGAAATATGCATTTGGCCCGGTACATCGCGTCATACGTGGGCTGGTAGTACCGGCGGTCCTTTTCCAGGGTCGGCAATTCCGAGCCGTGGATCGTCACCACGTAATTTATGTTGTAGGTATCTTTGATAAATGCTGCCACCCAGGCCAACGGAAACGCGTGATGGACATGGATGATGTCGGGTTTAAACTCATCGACCGCTTTGATGGCGGACCGGAGAAACGCATCATAGAGCTCCCAGATTTCCATGCTTTTCAAATCCGTATAGAGTTTGCAGTTGGGCCATTCCGGATGCCCGGTATAGGCCACAGGGAACGGGAGGGTCACGGTATAGAGCTTGGCGTGTTCGATGGGGCGGGTGTCCGGGGCCAGGATGGCGACTTTGTGGTGCAATCCCACTTCCGACGCCAAGTGCCGCGCGTAGGTACCGCTGCCGGAACCCCAAAAGGGAAACGTCTGGAGGTATAGAATTCTCATCATCGGTCCACGAACGTTTGTATGTTGGGTATTATACCATGAATTTCCGTTTGTCGAGCTGTAAAGGGGTTTAGATTGACATACCGGCCAAATTGAGTAAGATGTGTCACATATGACCACGCCCGGATTCCGCATGCTAGAAAGTCGAGAGGTGTCTAGATCGGCTATATCATTACCAGATCTAGACGCCGACCCAGCAAGCGCCGTGCTCACTCATAACCAACGGCGCCATCTCCCTGCAGGAACCCTTCTTTGGGTACATGTTCACCTGCACAGAGGAGCTGAATTTAGCGAAGCACTGGACAAGGCACGACGATCCAGATCACACCTTTTTGTTCTCGATGAACAAGATCGCGCTGGCAAATGGTTAGGATCAGCCATTGTTCTCCCAAGCCGTCATACCGGACATACCGGGGAAGAGCCTCATGCAGCGGAAAACCATTTAATTATGGTGATGGATGAAGGAGTCATTCCGCCTAAATCAACAGTGGGAAGGAAACTAAACCAAAAAAATTCCGTACCCCGACCAAACGCAGCCATAATAGCGCTTTCTGCTGAATCGAGAGAACGTAAACGAAAAAGATATAAATAAACACACTACGATAAATAGATAAAACGGGTTCGCAGCAAGATCGAATTTTTCCATAAGCATATTGGGCATCAAATTATTTTTTGACATCTCATTACAGTAGTGTTACTATAGGTCATTATGATCTTCACACCGGTAATACTCCATGGTACAAACCATGAAATACAACCGCTTTTCTCCCCGCTTCCAACAGGGTTCACGACAGGTCCCCGCATGGCAGATATTACAGCGCTCCCTACATCTTTTACGCGAACGAGTCCTATACGCCACGAAGCCCCCCGCACGTTTTTTACCTCCGATACAATCGCCTCCGCGACACGACGTACCGATCAAGCGTTACTTCCACATATACCGCGTTCGATCCGCCCAGCCCGCCATGAAGCCTCCGTCCATCGATTGATCTCCCCATCCATAGGACTAGCATCTGTGGCCATATTGTATAGTGAACACAGCTTTACGCACTCTGGCATAGAACCGCGTATAGATCAGTTGAGCCCCGCAAAACAGGAAGCCGAATTAGATATCATCCAATACTGTCAGGAACACAAAGAACTATTTGCTTCCTGCATAACCATGACTGTGGGAAATCCGGGAGATCAAAAAACGTATACATCACTCGCATTGGCAGATGGACAATACTTAAATATATCAAAACTTATCAAAAGCATTCGCGGCGACTTGACCAATGAGGAAATTGAGTCTATTCAGGCCGTCATCGGACCTGGCGCCATCAAAGATGCTCAAGGCGACTATATTACCAACGGCACTATCCTACTCCCGATGGCACTATCCGAAAACGGCCAAAGCATCGTATGCATAACTGTAGACCGGGGATCAATTCACCTACCACAACATAATATAATAGGTATGCTCTCAAATGCCATAGTACAGCATGAAACGGCCGCACCAGCCCAATCGAGTAACCCTACAGTCGAATCAACACCTACACCTATCCCAAGTCCAACAGATTCAACCACACCACGTCCCTCTGACCCCATTAACTTACTTGATTTCTGTTTACCGGCTAGCGGTCTTGCAGTTTTAGGTGCACTTGCAGTCGCGCTGAAAATAATAAAAGGAAGAGCTCCAAATTCAGAAATACAGCCTATTGATCAGAATCGATCAAGTGCCGAGTTCTATGGAGCGGAAACACATTACCATGACTCAAACGGGAGAGAAACCAAACATGAAATTCGATAAGACATCTCCAATCGACACACAAATAACAGGCATTGAATTTCTCTAGCGCCGCAGGATGCGCTGTTTTAAAACCAACAGCGTGAATTCTATCAATGCCAGTTGTCTCCTCCACCGCCATGGCTCAGCCGCCAATCTCCAAAGCCACTCAAACCCTATCGATCTGATAAGTAAGGGTGCACGCTTGAGCCTACCGGCTATAAAGTCAAACGATCCGCCAACGGACATCATGACAATTTGAAATTTAAAATTTGAAATTTGAAATTGGCGCGCAAGGCGCGCGATAACGTATTCCTGCTTTGGCGCGCCAAGACCGACAAAAACAATTTTTGTTTGCGTTTTGACGATCTTATCGACTATTGTTCGAAAATATGCATCATCTCCTCCTTGATTCCTGATTCTGATCCCTTGATTCCGAATTTCTATCTCCGGTCCGTCTTCTGCCCATCCCTTCAGTCCGGGATACTTCGTCTGCAAGCACTCAAGTGTTTTGACTGCCAAACCAGACCGACCCCCTATAAGTCCTATTCTATAGCCCCGCGCTGCTGCCAAGCAGACCAGATCTTCCATGCATTCGACGCCGGGATACCGCGGGATTCCCGCCGCCATTGCCAATCCAATTCCATCCGGGAGCGCCACATCGGCCCGATTGAGTATTTCGGCAAAGCGCGGATCCCGCTGCGCCAGCACGAGTTGCTCGGGGTTTGGCGTCGCGAGTATGCACGGTTTTAGAGGGTTTTTTCCGGTTTGAATAAGGTACTTTTGTATATACTCTAAGATTATTTTCTTAGAATCCGTAGTTACGCCAATTCCGAGTATTTTTGTCTTATTGAGACTCATAAATAATATTATATACGGAACTTAGGACAGTATTTTTTCTAAAAACGTATGAATTGAACACAATTTTGTATGGCTAATTGATGAAAAAAGATCATTTCTGCTGATTAGATAATCGTATTCTTATAAGCCGTTATATTTTTTCTGTAATTTACCGCACATTCTCCGTTTTTTCGCACTTTTCGAAAAAATATGTTTTCCTATAAGTCTTTTATTTTTCCTTCTTCGTTTTCTTTCTGTCTTCCTTTCTTCTTCTCTTACTTTCTTACTCTCTTTCTGGTCTTTCTGGTCTCACTCTCTTTCTGGTCTTCCTAATCTACTTCTTACTTACGCTTCGTTTATATAGTTCGATATTTTCTATCGCCACTCCGGTGCCCCGCACGACACACAGAAGCGGCTCATCGGCCACGTGGGCCGGCACGCCGGTCATCTGCGTCACCAGCTTGTCAAAATTCCGCAGCAGGCTCGTGCCTCCTGCCATGACGATCCCTTTGTCGATAATATCCGCGGCAAGCTCCGGCGGCGTTTCCTCCAGGACACTTTTTATGGCGGAAATGATGTGATGAAGCACCGGCGTTATCGCAGCCGTAAGCTCTGCGCGCGTTACCGTGATGATTCTCGGCAATCCGGATACCGCGTCCCGGCCGCGCACCTCCATAGAATCAGCAGGCAGTTTTGAGTTGCCAGTTGCCAATTGTTTTTGTTTTTCCGTGAACTGTGAACTGTTTACTTTTGTCTGACTTCCCATTGCATCCCCGATAGTGATTTTGATCGCCTCTGCCATCCGTTCGCCGATAATCAGGTTGTAATTTTTCTTCACAAAGTTGGCGATCGCTTCATCCAGCTTGTTTCCGGCTACGCGGGCGCTTTTGTGGACTACGACGCCGCCTAGTGATATGACGGCCGCTTCCGTACTCCCTCCGCCGATATCCACGATCATGTGTCCCGACGCCTGGGCTATGGGGATTTTGGCGCCTATGGCAGCAGCCAGCGGCTCTTCGATGAGATATGCCACCCGTGCACCGGCGGCAAGCGTGGCATCGATGACCGCCCTGCGCTCCACCTGGGAGGCCCCGGTAGGCACGCAGATCATGATTTCCGGCTTAAATATGCGGTTTCTGCCGACTGCGCGGTCGATAAAGTACGAGAGCATGGCTTCCGTGATCTGATAGTCGGCTATCACCCCGTCCCGCATGGGACGACTGGCGGTGATATTGCCCGGGGTTCTGCCCAACATATCCTTGGCTTCGTTTCCTACTGCCACCACCCGCCCGTCATCTACCGTTACAGCGACTACAGTGGGTTCGTTTAAGACCACGCCGCTGCCTGCCAGCCACACGACGCTATTGGCAGTGCCCAAGTCAATTCCCAACCGTTTCGTGAATCCGAACATAGTAGTATTCTAACACAGTACGACGTATAATACGGGCGACAGTACACGGGTGCAGGGGAACAAAAATTTTCGCTGATCACTTCCCGAGTGTGACCTCCGGTATACCGACGTTACGATATACTTGTAGATCAAAAAGCTGCGCGGAACGCGATCCATCGGAGAGAACTATCGATCAGGAACATTTTCGGTATTCCCACACCATATGTGTTCCGTATGTTTTCAAATATCCGATCATTTCTGATATCTTTCGTTACGGTATGTATCATATTCGGCACGGCTGCCGCGATTATTTCCTATGGGCGCGGCTACCGGTTTAATTTCGGCGACCGGGAACTCAATGCCACAGGGCTGGTCGTCGCGCAGTCCGATCCGTCAGGCGCCCAGATCATCGTGGATGACAAAATTACCACGGCCACACAGGCCACCCTCACTCTCGCTCCCGGCTGGTACAACGTCACTATAGCCAAAGAAGGATTCCAGCCCTGGAAAAAACGGGTCAAAGTCCAGGGAGAAGTGGTCACAAAAATCGATGCACTACTTTTACCCGTCAATCCGTCTCTGACTGCCCTTACCGTCAGCGGAGTGGTATCGCCGATACTCTCTCCCGACGGCAGCAAGCTTGCCTACGTCGTCCCGGACCAGCCGCAGGCCACCATTTCCGGTACGCTTTCTCCTACCCGACCCGGCATATGGGTATTAGACCTGGTAGACAAACCACTGGGATTAAACCGCGATGCCCGGCAGATTGCCCAGAGTAACGGCACAGACTTCAGCAAGGCCGCGCTGCACTGGTCTCCGGACAGCAAGCAGATACTCGCCACTCCGCCGACACAGACCGGCCTGTCCGCACCACTCGGTTACCTTTTGGATACCGACAAACTCAATCCCAATCTTACGCTTATCAATATCAAAACAGTTCAAACTGATTGGCAAACGCTCAAAGATCAGCGGACCAAAGAACAGTTGGTTACCATCCCTCCCGCGTTTACCGATGTGGCATCGACGTCTGCTACCATCATCGCCCTGTCCCCGGACGAAACAAAGATTCTGTATGAAGCCACCGCAAGCGCAACCCTTCCCCAAATCATCACCCCGCCGATTATCGGCACCGATCCTACGGAAGAAACCCGCACGATCAAACCGAACAATCTCTACGTCTACGACATCAAAGAAGATAGGAATTACCTGGTGTTAAATGCGGCGCAGTTTCCCGTCGCCCCGATTCCCACACCGGTACGGAAAGGCACACTTCCGACACCAACGCCCGTTGTCGACGTCAGCACCATACTGCGCTGGCTGCCTACCTCACGGCATCTGGTATATGTGGTCAAAGATAAAGTACAGATCATGGATTACGACGGGGCAAATGTGCGTACGGCCTACGCCGGCCCGTTTTGGGATAGTTTCGCCGTGCCCTGGGCCAGCGGCGGGAAACTCGTGATTTTAACCAACCTCAATTCATCGGCCTCCGAAGTCAACAACCTCTATGTGGTGAATTTAAAGTAACCTTTATTATGGTCGGGGTGGTGAGACTTGAACTCACGACCTCTTCGTCCCGAACGAAGCGCTCTACCAACTGAGCCACACCCCGCTACAATTCAAACTCCGTCGCCAAATGAATCCCTTTATATTGATTATTTTTTGGATTATCCGTCCGCAACCAATAATCAGATTTCACTTGTATAGACGCGATAGGAATCAGATAGCATTTTTTCCCTGTCGATTCATACACCCCTATCGCATCAATCTTGCGATCACGATATGAAGCGGTCTTCCGTTTCGGACGATCAAGCTCTATACGGACTACTCCATGTCGCGATGTAAGGTATTTTACCTGTATTCGTTGAAAAACACCATCCTTTTCTACGACAAGGTCATAACTGGAATTCGGATTGACCGGGTGCAAGACAGAATATCCTTTTTCGATAAGCCGGAGCGTAAATGCTAATTCACCATACACACCCTTTTGATGCGTAGAATACATGAATTGATTATGCACCCAGACATCACGGGTGTCAACCGTGTGGTTTATGATGCTATAATACCTGGGCGCCTTTGTAGCTCAATGGATAGAGCAAACCCGTCCTAAGGGTGAGATGAGGGTTCGATTCCCCCCAAGGGCACAGGCTATGGCAGGCGGAGAGCAGGCCCGTCCTAAGGGCAAGATGGGGGTTCAATTCCCTCTAGGGGCACAAAGCGCTAGGATTGATGACGTACACTCATCGATATGCATCGATTCGCTAACGAGTCAATCAAGCCCCATAGCGGCACACCGCTTGTATTGTGGGGTATAATACAAATATGTATGTATCCATACATAGTAAAACGGTTGAAATAAAGGGTGATGATTTTTCACTCCGACAGGCCGCAGGAGATGATGCTGCGGAACTCGCTAAAAATTTTACGGGCGAAAAAGCCAACAAAATATTTCGAACTCGACGAGAAGCTAAATTTCAAAAATTAGTCACAGAACAAAATGGGAGAGGCCGACCGTTGCAGTGGCCTACATAATCCCCTCCTCGCAAAATTCTCCAAAATACGCTATACTACGGCATAATGAAATTATCTTTCGCCTCCAAAAATCAGGAAGAAGAACCATTAGCGCCCGATGTCGTGCTCGCCTCCCAGTCCATCGGCCGGAGAAGCCTCTTGGAAAAGCTAGCCATTCGTTTCCGCGTGGCTGTCACCCGCCTGGATGAAGACAAAATCACGGATCCGAACCCTGCTAAAATGATCCAAAAACGGGCCGCGGCCAAAAATACGGAAATCGTCAACAATCCGAGAGTCTACATGATCCCGGAAGATCGGGATGTGGTGGTCATCACGGCGGACTCTGAAGCGATCGTGGGCAAAAAAAGCTACGGCAAAGCCGTAGACCGCGATGACGCCATCCGGATCTTGAAGGATCTCATGGGCAAAACCCATACGTTTACGACGTGTGTCGTCATCTCCCATATCGCCATGGGGAAGTTAAAAAAGACCTGGACGAAGACCGTGGAAACCAAAGTAACACTCAGGAAGTTGACCGGCCCGGAACTCGAAAGTTATGTGACCCACTACGACTTTACGCGCTTTGCAGCGGGCTACGCCCTAAACGAAACGCCGTGGGATTTAGTCACCAAAATTGATGGCTCCTACACCAACGTCATCGGCCTGCCGTTTGAAGTATTACTCCCCATCCTCCGCCAGCTGAAAATTATTGTGTAACTCGCTATTCTTTTCGGGGATACCGCGACTCCATATACCCTTGTAAACTCGATGCTATGTTTCCCAATACCTCGCTCTCATGCATGCGCTGCTCTGATAATGCATATGTTATCAACAAGTCGTGCTGAGTATGCACCGCGCGATTTATATTTTGCCGATCTGTTTCATCGAGATCATACAATCTAAGTGCACCAGTGACGTTCCCCATCAGGACATAATGCCTAATTAGTCTACGAGTAACCATATGCCCTATAAATTTCTCGACGCCTTTTCTGGACATAATCAACGTACGTAAATTTTTTATATAGAAACACAAATTTTGTATCTCTTTCACGTTACCACTACATCTTCTACACCCAACAAAACGATCTTTTTACTATCCGGTCAAAAGGACTCTATGATTGCATAAAGCATTCTAGCTTTATATTTCTTTTGCTTTTTTTTGCGGGGCTATGACCTGCAAGAACAAGGAGGTCACATACTCATTCCGTTACTTCCACTACCCGAAGCCCCTCGCCCCTTCCGATCATTTCGCTGCCAGGTATCTTTTTGTCGACGTGCCTATACATTTTTCCTGATCCGCCCGGATCAGGAAAGACATCCCCTACGTTGATATATGGCCCAATCTCTGTAAGACCTTTGGTCCGCATCGTTTCGGCAGAAAGCGAATTAAAATAATAATGATGTCCTTTCCCATCAATAAAATGATGATGCGCGGCAAGTCCGCCCGACAGCGCACTTCGTTGTATCGCTCGCTCCATGCTGAGAACCTGTGGCAACGATGCCTGATAGGTCAAAATCGCATCAAACATGTCTACTCCATCACGAATCCTTCGTGGTCGAACAATACTCTGGCCGTTTTCTATTCGTTTCATATCGTTACTTATTTTTCTTTATAAACCTGGCGTGATTTGCCGTACCTCTCCCAAATGTTGCCATACTCCCTGAATCCAATACCCAGTTCCCGCCTTTGGTTCGTTTTATCACATCGCCTTCTTCGAGATGTGTGACATGGCTTAATCCTAAATTTTTCCGCTTGTCTTCCGGCAATACATCTTCATAAATAAAAATTGTGCCAAACCTATTACGATACTGTTCATATGGCGCAAATACTCCTTTCAGACTCCCACGACGAACAGCACACTGCATGTCTGCAACCTGAGGGGGGGGCGCTTGACCGGTTAAGATCATGTCAAAGAGTGATTCGGATCTATGTGGCATAGAACGCGTATTTTAACATACTATAAGCCTATTATCAACGGGTGGCACACGGGTGTACTTTCTTTTTCTTTACATCTCGCTATACGAACATTCATGCCAGACGCAGAACGGTGTCGATGGTAGCTCCTTGCAGGGCATGGCCCTGCAACATCTACCCATATATATGTCTCAAAAGCGGAAATTTATGATGTTAGGTTATGATATCAACAGGAAGACCTCTATTTACCCCAATCCGTTGTTTGCCTCTAGGTCTATGGATAACGCCGGCGGCTACGGGTGCGTCATCTTTAATAAACCCCGTATCCGTTATCGTAAATCCCTTATCCTCATACTCTTTTCTTTGTTGTGGAGTGAGGGGTTGCTCAAAATAATATGACCCTGTTTTATGAACATCGCTGTGTGTAAACACATACGACTGATGAGCCGCGATATGGTTATTCGGATTGCGCAATGCACGCGCCATATCGCGCTCCCCATCAGTTGGACGCTGGTTGGTGAGTATCTGATCAAATTCAAATTCTATCCCCATTTTCCGCATAGAAGACATACTATAGCTCATTCTGACGATCAAAACAAATTTGTAATCTATCTCACAGATTTATATTGACAGAAAAAATGCATCGCTGTATGATGCAACCTTCTTATATGCCCACATTTGAATCTTTACGAGCCCAACATATTCAAAAACTACCTACACACATTGCTCTGAGCTGGAAAGATTTATTGGATACACTGGAATGTCAGGTCGTCAATTTTTCTGCCAGGCGAAGAAACATGCCTTCACCAGAAGCGGATAAATTGATCCGCGCTATGGCAAATGGAGAGCTTCCGGTAGATCTGCTCGCCATAGCCGATCCCGAACGAGCACAATATAAAATCATTCCTATCCGGCACCATGCCAAACATATCCCCGCAATCCACATGCACACGCTTGCCTACCCATGGGCGCACTCAGTCACGGGACTCATTGCTGATATATCCAAAGACCCGCCCGACGGAGAATATCCCGCTCACTGTTGGACCCTCGTCCATCCTCGAGAAGTACCATTTAGGCCCCATGAGGAACACCCCATGCTTGTGGTCCGACCGATCCGAACGCTTCCATTTTCCGATGCCATACGCACTATGGTGGTGCTCGCATCATCGGAAATGACAGAGCTCGCAATACGTGCCTAATAAGTACCATGGGCAGAAAACATATTGTGACGCCCCTACTCCGGAAAAACATTTGCATCAGCGGCGTTTGAACAAAAAAGCGATTCCGCAGCCACATCTATAGGATTACGTTTGTTAAAGCATACGCGTCGTACGCCTCCTTTTTTGCCCCCGGCAAACACGAACCACAATCCGGCTTTTTTAGCCGCTTCCATACGGTTCACTTCATCAGGTTGCACGACGTATTCCACGTTACCGTTCCGTTGTATTTTTCGTTCCATAGGGATATAAAATGAAGGTGTAGTATAGCGCATTTTCCCAACTTTTGCCTATTTCTGCATGACATCGCAGTCAAATGTATTACTCTCCCCGCATGGGACAGGTATCGCGCCATGTCGGTGGCGCTACACAGAGTGCCCGAGGATATCTAGTCAAAATATACGTATACTATAGCCTATAACTTTATTTCCTCTCTTTTTTTGATATACTCCCACCCTTATGGTTTTCTGTGAACACTGTAAAAAAGCTAGGCATTGTCGCGTAGACGCGGAAGCAAACGCGGCGCGAGAAAGCCCAATTACGCGCCTAGGCAATTTACGTGCAGCTCTCGCACATCCGGAGGATTATAGTAAAGAGGAATTACATCATATGGAACAGTCTGTCATTGGTCTGGAACTTGCACTCGAACGCATTCAGGCAAGACGCAGAACGAAGAAGCGTGAATATGGATGTACTGCTATTGAATAAAGCTGGACATGTGAGTGTTACAATATCCCCATGGATGCATTTTTGGACCGGGTAGACCGATCGCCGATACTTGCACAATGTATCCCGCTGACGCTTACCCTCGTCGTTATGGCGGGTCTCATCGGGCTATTACACGCTTCCCTGTTCTTCGCAAATATCCTTCCCGCCGCCCAACCCATCCGTTTGGACCTCCGATGGTATGATGTGGTGGTAGGAGCCACGATTTATTTAAAAACCAGCATCGACTTTGCCATATTCATGGGCCGCATGATGGCCGCAAACCCCGGCTGGCGGAGTCGTGTGGCTATAGAAATCGGCACGGCAGTGGGAAATGCCGTGGGTACCATCGCCATCATTATCCTGTGGGTACTCCTCAAAGATATCAGTATTTTGCTTGCCCTTATGGTGTTTATGGCATCCCTGGTGCTGTTTGAACTGGCCCACGCCAGTCTGGAACATTTCGAAATGTGGCAAAGCGGATCACTCCCCCAACGCATAGGATTTTTCGGTATGCACGGCATACTCGACCCGGTGAAAAAGCTCATCGACCCCATACTTTTGCGCATCATGCCGGATTTGTCGGCGAAAATGAAAGGCAAAGCAGGGCTTACCTGGATGGGGCTTATCGGATTTGCCGTCACCGTGCCGTTTATCCTGGGACTCGATGACTTTGCGGGTTACGTGCCCCTTTTCTCCGTCGTCAACGTCTACGGCTTTGCCATTGGCGTCATAGCAGCCCACACGCTCCTTAATATCGCGCTTTTCCTCTCCCCCACACGCACGATCAATGCGGTGAAAAATGAAGTCGTATCATTTTTGGGAGCTTTGGCGTTTATCGGGTTGGGGGTGTATGGCATTATCGAGACAATGCGCATTCTTATTCTGAAATAATAATCCGCGTCAAAAATCATCTCGCCCCGATACCGGATGAGCGCCATGGAAGTAGCGTTCTTGTAAATCCTTCAAAAATCCGTCTCCCGGTGTTTGCTAGCCCCATGAGGACTTCCTCTTGGGCTTTCAGTCGCATATATTCATCATCCATTTCCGACATGCCGATACGTTTATCCCTACGAAGATTTGCTTGGTATAATGCCGTATGCGTTCCGTGTAGGATAGAAAATACATGCTCCTCCAGCATATATTCTATGGATGTCCCGCTCTCACCCTCCTCAGGCTCTACCCGAGCTGCCACAGGGAGACCTCCACCACCACCTTCATGACGGATCAGTTTAAATCCACGAATACCACGCGGGAGAAAAGCAAGTTTATCCCCGTTTGCCGTTTCATGCGTAAGAACATAATCAAAACCGAACTCGCGTTTATGCATATTGAACAAGTTGTATAGTGTACCAATTTCTATAGGATATATCAAATCCTTATCTCTTACCTATGTAAGATACAGTACACATCCGTTGACAGAAGTGTACCCGCACGTATACTGCAGATGACTACCAGGTGGTTGCCACATGTCGTTATGACAGAGGTCGAGAAACTCACCCTGGAACGAAACAGGCTGATACGTTAGATGGCTCTCGTCCCTCTCGAAATATCTCGCTCTTTAAAGTCGGCATTGGAGAAATAGTATACATATTGGATCATGGGCACACGCATGTCGCCGGAGACGGTGAATATTACATCGGTTCGTCAAAACATGGATGGGTAGCAACAAATGTGCGAATCGACCTGACCGATACTGCTAACGAGTAACCTTTATCTGCTACATGGCGGTTCATGCCGCCAAAGGCAATGGTCTATAGCGCTCTGCATGACAATCCCGTAGCATTTGTTGAAGATCCCGAGTCGCTTTACGATACCGATAATCCGATCGCGGATGATATACCGATTCCGTTTGTATGTCTAATCGTTCATAAAGGTCGCCAATTTGAAATGCGGGAACTATTAATTTAAATGTTGTTTTACGTCGACCTGTTCGGGTAACAAAGACGGTCAGATTACCGCTGATCCCCTCAGCTGGTGATTTTTCGAGGCTATAAACGCACCAGTATCGGTCTTCTGGACTTTTATGGCTCATACCGTTTTCTGTACTATACTGCAGGGAGATCAATCCTAGCAAGAACAAAAATAATCGTCAGTGCAACTCGTCAGGGGTAAACAGCAGCCCGATTTCTTTGGCTGCAGCTTCCACACTATCTGAACGATGGACTACGTTATGTGGTTTATCCACGCCATAGTCACGGCGAATAGTGCCGGGGGCGGCCTCGGCTGGGTCGGTCGGACCGCAGATATCAAATACTTTTTGGATCGCACCTTCGCCTGACAAAACCATGGCAACGACTGGTGTACTCATCATTTGCTTGGATAATTCCGGAAAAAACGGTTTGTCTTTGTGATGGGCATACCAGGTATCAAGGATTGGCTGAGTCAGTTGTACGAGCTTTAATGCGGAAAGTACTAGTCCGGCTCGTTCAAATCGGTCAATAATAGCTCCTACGACATGCTTTTCCATGCCATCAGGTTTTATGAGAACAACTGTTTTTTCGATCATATAGTTCCTCCTTATTCCGCCTTTTTCGAGGGAAGTATAGTATAGCATGCTAACCTAGAGAAAAACATATCTTGAAACGGGAGCTGTTGCCTGCAATGGTAGTGTAAATGGAAAATAAAATATTCCTCCAGGCCCGAGGGCATGACGGCGAACTTCATGAGTTTATGTATACGGTATCCGGATCCGGATTATTCGCAAAAGGCACGCTAGGCTTGCGCACAAGTTCAAGAATAATGACGGAATCCAAAATTCTAGCTTTGAAGGGGTATAAAGTTGAATCTCATAGCGTTATACCTGCCGGACGGGGCGTCGGTGCCTTTCATCTCCCTAGGTCAAGACGGTAAGATGAGTAGATAGACAAGGAGAATTCTTCGTAGTATTATTTCCGGCATGATATACGAAAATCAGCCGCCAGAACTACGTACGATCAAATTTCCATCGCTAGAGGGAACACCTCTGAGAGGAAGAGTCCACAATTGGCGTCAAGGCCTGGGATCAGATGCTCAATATGTGTACCCGGACACCAGCGCAGAAATACACATGCTTCAAACAGCAGGGCATCGCTCATATATCTGCATTGGTTCCGAAACGGGTACAATTGATCTGACAGGAAAGACTCCACACGTTGAATTCGAAAGTGAAGATAAGGCAGCGCGGGCAGTAAATATTAGACCTACTCCCAAGCGATTCCAATCAAATTTCGATCAGCACCAAAAAAGCCGCAACCGATAGTTCCGCTCATTTGCCAAATCCACCAATTGGGAAAAAATACAAATAGTAAAAGAATAAAAGTGTATTTATCGTTTAGTTTGTGAATTCACTTTTGACTTAATTCGTGGCTATTGGCCATTCATTCTCTTTTCATGCTATACTACCTTTCTGTTGGAGACTCACCTTATGCGTATCTTTTTTGGCGGACCGCTTACGGACCTCAAAAATCCGGAAGAAACGAAGAGATTTTATACCAAACTCGCCCATGTGGCGCGCAAAAACGACTGTGAGTATTTCTGGGCGTGGCAGCGGGGCACCGATCCGGAACTCGCTCCCGACGTCCCCTCTTCCCGCGTGTACCAGATAGACACGTATGAACTGGAAACCAGCGACATCATGATCGCCTATGTGGGTGAGCCATCCACAGGCACCGGCATCGAGATCGAATATGCCCGAAGAAACCGTATCCCGGTCGTCCTTATGTATGAAAAGGGCAAACGCATCTCACGCATGCTTCGCGGGTGCCCGGCCGTAAAAAAGGAATTAGTCTACGGGAGCGAAAAAGAGGCGCTCAAACTTCTGAACACCTACCTCAAATCACTGAAATAAGTTCGTGCGTATTTGGATACGACAATCAAATGTAGTAAAATATACATCTTTATGGGACAGAAAGATTTAGATCCATTACACATTAACCCTTTTCCGTCACTTGGCGGCATGCTGGAGAAAAAAGTGAATAATTGAAAAAGAGCAGGAAATCGTTTATATGCCGAAAACGGCGGGGAGAACAGACAACTTACAAAATCAGGTCATGACAGCATTATAGGAATTGGAAAAGAATTCGGTACTGTAGACCTTACTGGTGATGCCCCATCCGTTGTATTTTCAGATGATGTGACTGCCAAAAATGCCCTTAAAATGAATCCGGCCCCAAAAAAGCGTCGTCCAAACAATAGATAATACAATATACAGCTTTTTCTATTGAGAATTTATTGAAGGCGTTACACAAATCATGAAAATGATCTGCTTTTATAATGACTTGGCTCCCCACAGCATTGTCTAACGCGTGTTTCTTTACTTTCCAAGCCTTTTATTGCTCTCTGCGTATCAGATGTGTCTCTTTTGGTTTTGCGTCTATCTGCCAGGTTATGCCTGATCGTACATTTGTGGATGCGAATCCAGGGTGCACCGCTTGGACGGTAACCACGGCGGGAAGCATAATTTTCACGTAGACAAAGCCGTGCAATGCCTTATCTGGTCGTATCTCATAGATTGCACTCGGGGGGTACACATACACTGTATGCTCCGTACGGCTACAACGCAGCGTGCAGTCCGGCATATATCGGTCATCCCTGAAAAGAATGACCGGTTTGGGACCAATTTTCCAAATGTTTTTTGGCGACATTTTCATCTGGATCGGTACCATCGTCACTTTTCCTTCTTTTGTCATGTACCTTGCCTCTGCGATCAATCCCATATGTTATCTCCTTGCCATCATGGGCAACGTAATTTCAGGATCCCCCAACGCCGGACGTACGACATCCAAAACGCGTGAATAGACAATTTCTTTCGAAGCCTCCCCGTCGATATCTGCAATGCGTCCTTCGCTGCGCAGGGCATCTATAACGGGCTTGGTACGGTGTTCAAATTCCTGTGTCCGCGTATCCAGCACAGCCACATCGTCATCTGCGCGGTTGCTCCCGTCCCGCGTTTTGTGAAGCTTGCGCATATACGCTTCTGACGTCTGCAAATGTATCCCGATAAACTGCAAGCCTTCGCGGGCAAGCATAGCGTCAAACGACTGCAACTCCTTTGGTGTCCGCGGGTGAGCGGTAGCGATAATCAGCGTTTTTCCGGCTTCCAACTGCTCGTGTACCACCCGTTCAAACACCTGGTTTATGGCGTCTTCGGAGATGAGTATGCCTTTGTCCATGACCTCTATTTCCTGCCCCAATATGGGCCAAAACCGATGCGAAGGACCGGTTTCTTTTACCTCTCGGATCATGGCCCCGGTAGACAGGATGACTGCCTCGGGATAGCGTTCTTTCAGAAACGCCGCCTGCGTGTCTTTGCCGGACATAGGACGGCCGAGTATAGATATGATGGTGGGTTGCTGTTTCATACGGGTGAATTACCGCCTGGCCATGCGGGGCAAAGCAACTTCGGGGTCCAGGATGCGGGTGCGGACCACGTGTTCCATATCACGGAATACGGACTCTATGGACTTCATCCCGTCTATATCCACTATATTGTGGTCGGCACGTAACTTTTCTACCATCGGCACGACATGTGTTTCGTATTCTTTCAGGCGCACGGCATGCACCTCCGGCGTATCATCCACCCTTCCCTCGTTGCGGCTGGCGCTTCGTCGGTAGGTTTCGGCATCTGTTGCGTTGACATGGACGACCACGAGCTTACCGTCTATCGCGTTTGCCATCCCTTCAAAGCTTTCCAGCTGCTCAATGCTGCGCGGGGAACCTGCGATAACCAACAGTGTTTTGCCTTCCGCCACTTGCTCACTGATTGCGCGCCCCAGCATCTCGATGACCTCGGGATCCGGCAATTTGAGGCCGGCTTCCATCATGGGCATCAGGTGCCCTACAATCGGCCAAAACCGATGCGTCTCCCCTTCTTCACGCACGGCGCGCAGGATATGGCCGGTGGAAATTTTGACGGCTTCGGGGTGGGCTGCCACAAGTAAGTCGGCTTGGGTATCTTTGCCGGCGAGAGGCTTTCCTACGATGGCGAGTATAGTAGGAGTCACAGAAGGCTATTATACCCTATAGTAGTTTTTAATTCAAGGGGAATTCTATTTCTATATCTTCTACTGAATGGTCTTTTGCTACTTAATCAGTCCGACTCATTTACTAACGCATGGGATTTTCGTACGCTTTTAAGAATAATAAGTTCGGCAGCAGGCAGGTATTCATCCAACAATGTTCCATCATCATCAAGCCTCCCCAATGTGGCCAAACGCGGTCCTACAGAACGTAAAAATGCCTGCATTTGTAACTCAGCTGTTCTTGCTGTTACTGAGGCAGCTCTATCGGCACCATAACTCCTCGCAGCTTTGTATTGACCTGGTGTCAGGCGAAAGCTACGAGCAAGATCTGTTAATCTTTCTTCTAGCAACACCGCATCAACCCCTAAGATTTGACGGCGTGTATATGTTTCTAATCCCAATGCCATCGCGAGAGTATATAAAACCCACACAAAATATGCAAATTATCACAATAAAATAGACCAAGTGTGTTCTAACCCCGTCATTTTAAAGCGAGGCACGAAATTAACAATTTATATGCGCATACACGGCATCTTTTGCCCTCCATCTTTCGGAGCGCACGATCGAGGATGCATGGGGAGTAGCTTATCTACCCGTCCTCTATGCCGCATATATCTATGCTCTGGCGGCATGAGCGAATGAATATATTTATGCCCTGAAATATCCGTTATAACCGTTACGGAAACCTGCATGACTTTATCGCACACCCTTCCTCCCAAAAATTTATCTGCAGCTGAACCGCAGATAACGCACCGAGTACCTCGAGGAACTTCATGCATCTCAACGGATCCCATATATTATATATGCAGCAATTGAAGTAATTTTTCTTCCCGCCCTTTGCTCCAGACGAGTGCCATGTTGAGCGTTTCGGTTTTGAAATAGTGTCTCACTAACCGATGTATGTCTTCTTTCGATACGTTATCTATCTTTTTGATATACTCTTCAAGCGTCATCAACGGCTGATTGTACACTTCCTGCCGGCCGTACCATTCGGTAAAAAACTCCGGATCTTCACTCCGGAATGCCAGCACCGTCTTTAGCCGCTTTTTGGCGACAGTGACTTCGTCTTCCGTCACCCCTTTGTCTGCGGCTTTGGATAATTCACTGAGTATCGCCTGTGTCGCTTCCTCCACTTTGGCAGTGGCCACCCCGGCGTAAATGTCCCAGTACCCGACGTCCGCAAATGCGGAGCTTTCGCTTCTCACATGATAGCAGAGCCCCCGCTTTTCGCGTACTTCTTTAAACAGACGTGAGGTAAATCCCACACCCATCAACAGGTTAAATACCCCCCAGGCAAACCGGTCCTCGCTGCCACGGGCAAAGGTCCGAAGTCCTATGACCAGATGTGCCTGCTGTGCGTCGGGTTTCGTCACCACTTCCAATTTTGGAGCGGTCTGCGTTTCTTTTACCATCTCTATATCCCCCTGTGCCCTGCCTTTCATATCGGAAAACCATTCGGATACCCGACCCTCGATACTCGACACCCGCTTCCCGTCTATATTGCCTGCTGCTATCACCACCGTTTTTTCCGGCATATACCAGACGTCGTGATACGACCGAAGCTCGCTACTCGCTACTCGTCTCAAGCTCGCTTCCTCGCCGATGATCCGCATCCCGAGTTTGGTGCCGCGATACAACATGCCGTGGAACGTTTCTTCCACTTTGGCGGCCGGCTCATCGTCATAGCGCTTCATTTCTTCGATGATGACATCGCGTTCCTTGTCCACCCACTGTTCTTCCAGCCTGGGGTGGAGGGCCAATTCTTTATTGATCTCGAGCCCCAACTCCCAATCTTCCGCCAATACTTTGTTGTGGTAGTTAGTGACATCAATATCGGTATAGGCATTCTGAAGCCCACCGACGCGTTCGATCACCGTCACGTCGTCCATCGTGGGATATTTTGCCGTTCCTTTAAACACCATATGCTCGAGGAAATGGGAAATGCCGTTTATGTCCGGTGTTTCATACCGGCTCCCCACACCGACGAGGACGGCAGAGGCCACACTATTGACGCTGGGAACAGGCACGAGCAATAGCCGCACGCCGTTTGGTAATACTTTTTTTATAAATGGTTGTGTATGCATAGGGTCTTATCTTACCAATACGGCAAAGTATTTGCCAGAAGAAAATATTGCCCCAGTTTGATAGAGATTCTCCTACTTATTCCCAGTTGACCACTCCCCACCCCGAGAGTGTATAAAGAAAGAGGAAAATTCACGAGTGAGGTTTCGTACAAATCGTGAGTTTTTTGGTTTGTATACATACATGAAGGACTTCTGCCCAGAAGGCCAATGCGCCAATCAGCATGGGAGTAGAACAATTTAAAACCGTCGGTCAAGTAGATTTCGTCACATCTTCCTCCGCGCGCACCCACTCCTGGGAACTACTGCTTCCCCAAACGAAAGTCCGGCAGGTCAAACCCGGATTTACCGAAGAACTCATGGAGCAGCCGCTCAATGTTCAGCCGGCGGAATGGCCCATGGAAATGGCCAAACAAAAAGCCTTCCAGGACATCAGTGCGCTTTTTGTCATCGCCGCCACCAACGAACTTGCCGGCCAAAATATTATCAAAGAAATCGGCAGCGCCACCGAGGGCAGGCACCTCAGGATGTATTCGGACACGATAAGTATTGCATACGCAGGAGACACCTCGGATGAAACGTCCGTCGTACTGGAAAAACCCAGGGATTTGGTGTCCTGGTTCCGGGATCGGGAAAAAGGCGCCATGGCTCTTTCCGGTAAAAACATAGAAATCTGCACCGGACTCACTGCCATTGACATGAAAAACCCGGATGCGCATCCTTCTACCGTGCTGGTACGGATAGCAGCCAAGATGCGGCCATACGAGATGGAGGACGTCAACAAAATCATCGAAAACCACGGAGCCCAGGCTATCCTCACCACTGCCGGCGGCATATCCATCTGGAACGGCGGCACCAGCCTGTATGACGGCAGTGTTCCGCTGAGGGTTTTCCTCCAAACTGATCCGTATCAGCAGCCGGTACTCATCAAAGAAGTACATAACTGGCAGAGTTTGAGCAACGACCAGATCAAACAAATCCTGTACGGCGCCGTTCCGGAGGCAATGGATGGGCTGCTACACAAATTAGACGCAGTCTCCGCACAAAAAAAGATTATCCAGAGCATCCCCATTACCATACGTCAGACCAAATCGGTCTCAAGTAAAGCCATACGGCACAGTCCATAAAAGACACGTCGCCCCCTTGATACTTGACACCTGATACGCAATACTAATCTCATGTCCCCCGATGATATCCGTGAACAAATAGAGGCCAGTATTGTCGACCTTATCAAAGCCAAGGTGGAAGCCGAGGAGATGAGTGAAGAACGCGCTCAGCAACTGGCACAGATGATCTTGGAGAAATTAAAGCCCGGCATGAGCCTGGAAGATTTATACAAGACGCTTCCCCATCTGGACGATACGTTTACCGAAATTTCCCACATCATCATCCCCTACCTTCGGGATTACGAACAGGGCGTCACCCAAAAAGCCGCGGTCGAAGTGCAGCACCTCATCCGGCAGGGACAATACAAAGAGGCACAAATGCTTGCGGATAAAGTCATCAAACAAGATGTGAAGCTGGAATGGACGGGAAGTGCAAAAGCGAGCTAACAAAAAAACTACGTAGGTTGAGAAGTTTAGTAGGTTTAGTCAGATAACACATGTGAATATTCCCAATCCTACTACACATACGAAACGTACCAAACCTACCTCTTCTTCCCCAACAACCGTATCATTCCGAATAATAATTGGGCTACTTTGATTTAGTTGATAGTATTTCTTTATAGTTTTGGCCTCCTTGACAGGCCCTCACCAAACCCCGTAGTGTGGATATAGTACAACATTTGTCATCCCCGACCTGATCGGGGATCCAGTTTATTATACGCTGGATTCCCGCATGCGCGAGAATGACATACTAACCATGGATGTATCATTACCTGCCATCAACACGTTTATCGAAGAACTCATTACCCAAAAATTCGGCGACCGCCTCCCCGATGAAGCCGCGGTTACTGACATCAAACGGGAACTAACCGATCGATTGAACCAATACCTCACCCTTCGTACGATCGAAATGATCAGCACGGCCAACCCCGAAGCGGTACATGAGCTGTCTGATCTCATTAAAACCAACCCGGCGCCGGAACAGGTCAATGCCTTTATCACGAAATATGTCAACGAGCCGGATATATTGGTCGCACAGATTTTTGCCGATTTTCGCAGTTTGTACCTGGGTGCTGAGCCACCCAAAAGTAATTAACCATATATGCCTGACCCTATCCCGACACAGGAAATGCATATTCCGCAACAAATCGTTGTGGGAGAGACGCCGCTGTACCTTAAAACCCCGATCAAAGTGGGCGACACGGAGGTCACATCGGTCGTCATACAATCATCGGACAAGCGCTCTCCGTCCGGCGTCGAAAGCAGCGTCCTTATGGTCCGGGAGCCCAGCAGAAAAAAGGGTGAGGAAGGCAAAATCATTGACAAACCAGTCATCCACGTCGACACCATGGACCAGATGGCATGGGACAAAATATCCGGCATCCAGTGGACAGATGAGGCGGGAGTAGCGCACATCATTCCGAAAGAAGCATTAGCATTAGAACAACCGGCGGCCGGCGCAGAACCTGCTGTCTCCAGCGAGCCGTCTCCGGCTGATGCGCCCGCCGATACCCAACAAGAGACTCCCATACAACCGGGAGATAATAATGAAACGCCGAAAGGCACATCAGACGTATCGGCAGATCTTACGCCCCCGGATGAATCCGGCAATCCGGCTGAAGGAGCATTACCGCAGGAAGTGACGGAACCTCCCCTTCCGGAAACGGAAATACCGCAGGAACAACTTGCAGAACAGCCGGAAGCGCCGCAAGAAGAGGCAATACCTGCCACACCAACGCCATCCAAAGAAGCCCGCAAAGTATTGGAAACGCTGACAGAAGACCCGAATACCATCACGATCGTCGGGTTACGGGCGTATGAAACCCGCGCACTGGATCTGGCCGACCGGGCGATGCAAAAAATGACGACGCCGCAAATGACCGAGCGTGCCGCTGCTACCAAAAACCTTTGGGACAAAACCAAAGAAGGCGCGCACGCAGTGCATGAGTTTGTCTTTACCTCGCTTTGGAAACAAAGTATCGGTGGCATCTACTTCCATGAGCGGGCGCGGGAATACTACATGGACATGTTAAAAACTGCAGAAACGCCGTTTGCCGAACAATCCATCCGCCTGGCAGAAGCCCGGGCCACCGAACGGTACAACAAAAAATTAAACGATGCCAATTTCATCGTACGTGCCGGCACCAAGGCCATCGATTGGCTCAAAGATAAGCTCGGTATGAGGAGCGCCATCCAAAACATGGCACTGGAAGAAATAGGCGTCATGAAGGCCGCAGGAGAGCTTAAAGGCGCGGAAATCTTTGAACGGGAAGCAAAAGCGGTACGTATGCGTTTCTCCCAAGACATGGACAAAGCCGATCAGTTTGTCCGCACCCAGCTCGGAGAAAAACTGGAAATTTTGGATGCCACCAAAGAAGAACACAAACCATTAGTGGAAGGGATACAAGGATTACTCAAACAGTACGCCACCGGCGAGATAGCGGACAAAACAGAGTTTGATAAACGAACAAAAGAATTCTTCAATGCGACGCTCAAAAATGTCCGTCCGGATGTATTTGCTGAAGCAGAATTATATAGTTCGAGTCTTTTTGATGCGGCAGAAATGCTCCGGAATAAAATGTCGCATGAGGCAGGACTTGCCAATATCGACCAGGCCATGTCCGGACTCCAGATCCGGCTGGGGTTGGGTGCCATGGGAGAAGTCACGAGCTTGGAGCCCACAGCCGTCGAACGCGGTATCGGCAGGGTGCGCGAAGTCTATGAATGGCTCAATAAGAAAAATGTCATCGTGCCGATGGTGTTTAACGAAGCGACGATCGGTTCCGGCGTCGCCATAGCATTATCCGCGCTGAACTTTTTAAAAACGACTCCATTCCGCATTATCGGCGGACCGATCGGAAATATTACCGGAGGAGCACTGGCGGGCGGTGTATTTGCCGGATGGAAAGAATACGGCCAGCTCCAGAAAGATTATCTTACGCACCTGCGGGAACGCGAGGCAGGGACACAATTTACGGATACCATGAAACGCCGTGCATGGTTCGAACGCTTTAGTGTGAAACAGCGAAGCGCCAATGAAATGATGCACACCATGCAATCCAGTCTGTATGAAACGCCCGCAGATGGCGGCATGCCGGTGCTGAAAACGACACTTACCGACGACGAACTCCGTACCGCGTTTGCGACTGTTGCCGATCTCCACGCCCGCAAAGCCATAAGTGAGGTTGGTCCCAAACGCATCGGACTGGTCCAATATTCCAGCCGGGAAGGGATAGAAAGCGAACGGGCGGCGCTCGATATTATGGCTTCAAATGTCTTAAATGACCTAAGTCACCTAAGTGACCTAGGTAAATTAGACAACGTACTCGGCGGCAATGCATTCCCAGAATTCATGGAAAAACTTACCGTTGCACAGACCCAAATTTTGAAAGACGGCATCGGTAAAATGGATAGTTTTGACGACCCGGTCAAAGCAACGCTTGGTTTCGTCTCTCAATACGCTCCGGAAGCAGATATGATCAAACGCCGGTGGCCGTTTGCGGGACGCCAAACGACACCGGATGAAAAAGCCATGGGTATGGATGCGATCCTTGCCGAGTTTAATAATGAGGCGAGATTGGAAGCGGTCAAATACGGCGTGAAAGCCGGTGTCATCGGTGCCGCCGTAGGAGCAGCAATTCAGGGAGTCGAAGCACTTGCACACAATGCTCAGGTTACCGATGCGGTCCACACCGCCACTCAGCATGCTAAAGATACGATACAAAACAGCACCGAACCGGCTACCTTTAGTCCGATAAGTACACGTACCGAAACGGTTCCGATCTCTCCCCCATCCGCGGACCACACCGTCCTCATCGGCAACCAAACATATCAACTACCCAAAGAAATCGATATCGTACAGCATGTCACCGGCGGACCGGACGAACGCGTGGTAACCTACGACGCGGCATTTCACGTCAATGGTCCGGTGCACGACATTACCCTGGGGCACGACATGAGTCCGCAACAGTTGACCGACACGTTACACAACGCAGGACTCCATATGGTAAACGCACATCCGGCCGGTGAACCAGGCTCTTTTACCTATGATTCCCCCACTATTCCAAACCTTACTGCCCCCGCAGGGGTCGATCGGCTGGCCATCAATCTCCCTCCCGATTACACGATACATTACGTCCCGGACCATCATGACTGGCAGATTCTTGACCCCAACCATACCGTCGTTACGACGGTAAAATTTGATGGCACAGGAAACTTTCAGGGAACCCCGACTGAATTACAGCGGATTACCGACCAGCTCCATGCACACGGCCTTGATTGGAAATCCACAAACGTCCACACAGCTTCGAACGTCGTCCCGGCATCCGGCGTCACAAATCCGGATGTGCTGCCGTCTTCGACGGTAACCGAGCCGATGACTATATCCGGTGGAGAGCTTGGGAAGGGCGGCGTATGGGACTACTTCCTGGGAAAAACGAATAATGTATCAGAGGCAAACGCCTTTAAAAATATGTTCCGTATGTATGCCCACGATCACATGGACAAAGTTATTGATATTCCCAACGATTCACCTCATGCCAACTTTTTTGATGCAATAAAACATCCGGAAAACTTCCGCCATGCAACATTTGGCGATGCTACACATGGCGGTATAGGGCCAACGAGTGAAATGGACCTTTCCAGAATTCCCAACGATGCAACAATTCACGTAGATCCGAAGGTATTCGGACCAGATGGCATAAAAGAATTTGCCAAAATTCAACACCAAGCGCTTATTGATTATCAGAAGGAACTCGCAAAGTCGGCGGGTCCGCTTGATGCCATACAACACCTTTATGACAAAGGCGGAGAGTCGCGGTATGAAGCAATCGCGTTGAAACTCGGGTACGTAGGACAGGATAATCAATTACCGAACCCGACGGATCTTACCTCATTTATGGCGCGTTTAAGCGGCACGGCACCTCATACCACACCGGTCGTTGGAGCACCCGTTGTTGAAGCCCCGACTGCTACACACAATCTTATAAGCATTACTCCGTCCTATCCCACTGCTGAAGTGGCTCACATCGGACCTGTTATCGGAAATACGATCAAAATTCCCTACACGCTTCCCAGCGAAATGACGCAGGTACATGACGCTGTGGCGGCACAAACCGTACAAGCTCATGATGCAGCAGCCACGCAAGCTATACATGCCGGGGACATGCTCGACCGTGGGGTGCGCGATATGGCCGCGCGTGACTATGTGGCAGCAGCAGGGTCGTCTGTCGGCCGGTCAACGGAAGATTTCGCAACGCGTCATATCGGACAGGTATTCAGTGAATTCAACACGGCAGCCACACACACTGCCACCGCAGTCGCCGGGGAAATCCCCTGGTTCCCGGTTATTCTTCCGGTGCGATCCGTATTGGAAGCCGCGCCCATGGAAGCACTTCCTTCGGAAGTAGCGCCGTCTGCCGAAACATTTTATTTCCCGCTGGGCAACGAAGGCGCGTTTATTTCCAAAGAAACCATGGATAGCCGGAAATCTCCGCGGCTTACGGAAAATCCGCAGGCAAAACTTTCCCAATCGGAGGAAATCGCATGGTATCTAAGCCAGCTCCCGCAGGAGGATACGAATATACTTTCCGGTCTGGTCGCCCAGCATGATGCGCCGATCGCACCAGATGTGCGAACCGTTATCACCTTCCCCACGTCTTCGGCGGGGACCGGTATCGGACAACGGCTGGCTCAGTATACAAATCAAACTACCAAAGACGGCGCGCCTCTGGATCTTAAAAAGGTAGAGCTCATCGTCTATGACATCAATCCCGCAGCGGAAAGCACGGTAAAAACAGACGTTGATACGTTCATGACCGAGCACCCGGACGCACATGTCGTCTATCTTTCCCACACCTATGACGGAGATCTGAAGAGCGGGCGCATCAAACGGGATCTTTCGAACTACGTCCTGTCGCGGTTAGGTACGCTTCCTGCCGATCACCCGGACGTACTGCTTTTGACAGACAACACCGTGCCGGGTATGACGGTACAACCCACGTATGTCGCAGGCCTTATCGATGCCGCTGATGCCAATCCCACTGTTGATATCATAAGTGGTGCAAATGAATTACCCGCAGAAGCATTTACCCAGTATCCCATGTTATTTGCAAGCCACCGCGCATTTGAGCTCTTTGACGCGTTTGTCCGCCATGGAGATACCGGAAGCATTCCGAATGTCTATAGCGGCAACATGGCTATCCGCGCAGGCTCTCTTGCGGCGGTCGGCGGCTATCATGCGGACTCCCCGGGAGCCGAGGACCGTGAACTTTCCTGGATGATGAGGTCGGCCCGCGGCTCTGGAGATGGTATACAAATCATTCCCGAAATGCGGACAACGATCGACCCCAAGGAAACCATCTATTACCAATATTTGCAGCCAATGGGACTTGCCGAACAGGTCCCGCTTGAAAAGAATGATACGTACAAAGATATGTCATGGTCCGATATGGCCCAAAAAGCCACGGAATCCTATACCAAAGAACAACTCGAAGCAAACCTGTCGAATATGTATGCCACACTGTATCCGTCCCTTAAAGCAGCCAACCCCGCCCGTTTTGACGGATACTTTAAACGCACGATGGATGCGTTAGGCATACAATACGAAGTCAAAGACGACAAAGTCCTGATAACCGATATGACCAGCTTATCGGCAAATATGGGTGCAGAAATAGACACGGAAGCGTTTGCCAAACAGGCAGCCAGCGAAGTAGTTGAGGCCACGAAACCGGAACCGGCAACTGCCCGAGAAGCACTGGAAAATGTTGCGGGCTCATCCTCAGAAGCTTCCGCGACGGAGGGACCAGCGGACTTGTCCGCCGAAGCTTCAGCGAAGGCGGAAACCATGGCGTCTTCCATTTCCTCTCCTGACGTTACATCGACCCAAAACCAGGGAACGCCGGAAGTTGCTATGCCGGCGCCGTCACGGGAAATGCTTCCGGAAGGCGTTGAGGACCGTATGCATTATATCCTGGACCGGTCAAAAGAACAGACGAGCGCGGTTATGGATGTCACGACCGGCGAACTTATGGATTATCTTAAGTCTTCACTCCATATGGCAGGAAACACGCGTATTACTGAGGGAAAAATCACGCTGGACGGAAATACCGCAAAGCTTGTTGATATGAAAGCAAAATCGCCCATATTCGGAGAGGCTGCATTTAGCGGAACGCTGATTACCGACCCGCAAAAGGGACTCGTCGTAGAACCGAACTCTTTGCATATGGACTTGCCGATTCTTATGAAAGTGGTTTCGGGCACCATCCATCATCAGCTCAATAATTTTAATGACATTGTCCTCCAGCATCTGGATAAAAAAATCAGTCGTACCTGGAAAGCGGACCGTATAGATGTCGTTGGTGAAAAAATCGAGGTACGGTTTGCCAAACAGACGAAATAAAGCCTATAATTTGCATTTTTAGACTTGTCTCTTTATACTTAGCTCATGTCAGAACGTATCTTGTCTCACGAGCAATCATCTACATCTATTGTAGACCGCGTACGAGGTGGCATTGAAAAAATCATTCATCCGGTTTCTTCCGCCCGCGCTGAACAATTCCAAAAAATTATTTTAGTACTTCCTGAAGGGGCGCTCAAAAAGAGTTATCAGGATATGCTTCCGAAACTAAGAGACATGCTCAAAATTAAAGATGTGGACACGCTGATGAGTGATCTCACCATGCGTGTATTCGGCATGGTTCCCGGTGCATGGGTGGCACTTGTTGCCGCCACAGCTGGATCCGTATTCCCGGGCATAGTCGGGCCGGGTATTGCCATAGGAGCGACGATGGCTGCAGGAAGTGCACTCTGGCCATGGGGAATTATTGCTCACGAACGCAAAGCGATCCAAAATGAAACGATTACGTATCAGGAATACTACAAAACAACCGCCGGCAAGGATGCTGCGAAAATGTGGGACAAACTTCCTGGCGGCAGCACCGATCAAATTGTCCGGGCAATCATAAACGGCACTCCGGTCATGCGCGGCATGCCGGGAGCAGCAGCGCCCATACCTTCCCTTCCCCCGGCTCTAATATAAAAAACGGGCCGTTCAGTAATAGCCCGCCTTCCGCATACGGGATCACCTAAGCAGATGATAGGCTTTGTATGTCTTGAGTCGCTTCACATATATTTGTTATATTTCCCAATTGGTGAAATTGACAAATATCTCGCATATAAAGACAGAGAGTTGCCTCTTATAGGCTATTCTGCTATACTCCCGAGCTTACATGAACGCCATCGCCGAACGACCTATCCCAGCAACGCACAAAGAAATCCCATCCCAACCGACTGTGACGCTGAAAAAAACCACGGATTCGCACCAAACGTTTACCAACTGGATGAAATGGATGAATGATCCTGATATACGCACATGGATGTATGATGACCTCCCCAGCATGCCGCAGGATATTGATAACTGGATATACTACGCCACCACCGACCCGCTTCGGCATTATTTTGACATCACAGCCGGGGGGAAAACGATCGGACTGGTCAGTTTGCGCCAAGATCAACAACCGCAAAATACCGGAGAAATCGGCATCGTCATCGGCGAAAAAGAATATCAGAGTAAAGGCGTAGGCAAGCAGACCATACAACAAGTCTTGGAGTATGCAAAAAACACCGTGCACCTTACGTCTGTCCGGGCTATGATCAAACCCAATAACGAAAAAAGTATCCGGTTATTTACCGGCGTAGGCTTTGAAGAAACCGGCCGGGTGACCATAGCGGGTACTCCCATGGTTCGGTTTGAAAAATCGCTGTATGTATCGCCGCACCCAATAGCGGCATCACCGCGTATACGTAAATAATGGTGTATGATATAGCCTATGTATGACAGCAAGGAGTGTCTCTCCCCACCCGTTACATCCGGATTCGATCATTTGTATATGGACTCTGACATAGTGAAGCTCGGGCATGCCAAATGGAACGCCGTCGATGCCCTCGCGGATTTTATCCATAGCATGCCTGATCCGCTCGCACGAGCGTTACGAGAACCACCGATCGTTGATCGAATAAGAAATGCAGATATAGCACTGCAAGTTGCCAAAATGGGTCGACAAATGGACTATATACGCGCTATGAGATCTCCGACTGCGTATGCAAACAGTTTTCCCGCCGCACGTCGCTCATAATACGTACTTCTTTATACATGCACCTTGTTACTTCAGTTGCCCACAACTAGCTTATAGTGTATACTACTATAACAAATTACCGACAAACAAAGTAACCAATTAAGATCACACACTGTATTTCCCGTTACTTTGTCAATTTGTCACTTTGTTAACTCTATGCGCTCCTCCGGCATCATCTACTATCACGACTGGGACTATAAAAAGTCCGTAGTTCACGGTTCACAGTCGACAGTAACGCAAAAAAAACAGTCCGATCTTGGCAAAATACTCGGCCTTGGCCTCATTGCGCTGGCTTTAGGCGGCCTTACCGGCCCGCTTACGCCGTTTATCCGGTTAGAGGCTGGGTACCGTAGCATGCAGGCTCGTACAATCATCAATACAGCCGCAAAACGGGCAGATATCCTTGCTATAGAGACGCTTCAATACGGTTCCCGCGCCACGAAGCGTATGGTGCCTGCGTTCTCTACGCTTTCGCGCTCCCTTGCCGACCGCATAAAGCCCGCACCCAAACCCGTGGCCACGAACGCCAAAACCGTGCTTTTTACCCCGCTTACCAATCCGGACGGCTCCGCAATCGTGCCGGTGGACACCAACTTTGGCCTCATCATCCCCAAAATCGGGGTGAATGCCAAGGTTATCCCAGCCGTCAATCCTGCAAACCCGGGCGAATACGAAAAAGCGCTCACCGAAGGGGTCGCACACGCCTCCACAAGCTACTTTCCGGACGAAAACGGCACGGTGTACCTTTTTTCCCATTCCACAAGCTACGACTGGTTTGTAAAAGACCTAAACGCCGTCTTTTACCTGGTCAAAAACCTGGACACGGGAGACCAGATAGCTATCATATACAAAGGCCGCCAGTACACATACAAAATCACCGAAAAAAAGATTGTCTCTCCCGAGGCTGTTTCTTACCTCGTCCCCCACGCAGGCACCAAAAATCTTATCCTCCAGACCTGCTGGCCTCCGGGTTCTACGACAGAGCGACTTCTTATATTTGCAGATTTGGTGCAAGACTCGACCTTGTCTATCTGACCCATCGGCACCACCTTACGTGCTCACGAGGACTATGACCTCGTCTCGCAAGAGCGGCAGCACGAGGTAAGCCGCCGGGATCACTAGAAGATCATGGTGGATCGCGATCTGATACAAGTCTGAAATTGGCTTCGTATTTATAAAACGGCGGTAACCGGAAAGGTCAATAAACGAGTGACGGTTCATGTATGTAAATTTATAGTTTATATATAAAGGCGCCAATATGGCCAAAACATCGAGTGAACAAACCATATACACCTCCGCTCCTGTGTGTAATTTACGTGACTATCAGAAGGTGGAACACGAACTGGCTGAGTTGCTGCATCGTAATTTTGGGACGTATCGTTCATTTAGAACCCTCGAAGAAGCAGCAATGCGTATTCGGCAAGAGGAACTTCCGCACTTCAGACCCGCGTTGCGATATGGAACAACGCCTCAGTTATCGGCCTCCCATAACGTTGAAAAAAATCAAGTGCAATTCCATTTTCATATTCCGCCAAACCAGGAAGAAAAACTCACTCTCAAACAGAAACTCGAAATCTGTACACCTGAAGATCTCGAACAAAAAAGCGCTCGCGATGTCATAAGTGCTATCGCTCAGTTATTCTTTGATATTACAAAGTAAATTAATGTGAATATATGCCCTATAATATTTGACACGCCGGGCTGATTATGATATAGTCCGCAGACTCGCGTTTACAACTGTCACAAACCATATCATATGAGCACAAAACAACGAATTGCATCATTCCTGGTTATCGGCTCGTTATTCGCGATCGCTCCGCGAGCACTGGCCGACGGCTGCACCAATCAATACGGCGCTACCGTGGACTGCCCGGCTACCAATATCGTTGTCAACAAAAAAGTGGCCTATCCGGGAAATCCCAACCTGTTTGTCGAAAATCTGACAAGCGCTGATCCCGCATATTCCCCCAAAGATGAAGTGGAATACGACGTGGCCGTAACCAATACAAGTAACGTGAATTTCCAGACGGTGACGGTCATCGACGTATTCCCAAGCCAAGTGACCTTTGTGTCCGGTCCGGGCACGTATGAAGCCGCGGCCAACAAACTGACGTACGAATTGTCCAATCTCAACGCCGGCACCACCGTCCATAACCGCGTACTGGTCAAAGTCAAAGACACGTCGGTATTTCCTGCCAACCAGGACATCACCTGCAATATCGTCAATACCGTGACCGCCACCGGTCCGGGCGGCCAATCCGACCAGGATACAAGCTCACTCTGCGTACAAACCAAAGTCTTAGGTGCCACGACCCTGCCGGTTGCGGGATTTGAAGACAATATGATTATCGCGACATTCGCCGCTATCGGCGGGATGGGCGTCTTGCTCTTTATGATGGGGAGGAAACGGCTCGCCTGAAATAAAACATCAGGACGAAGCAATAAAAAAAGGTCTGCCGGCCTTACCAAGTAACGAAGTAACCAAATAACGAAGTAACGAAATAACCGGCAGACGAGAGTCTGCCTTTTTTATGGCAAGCACATTGAAAATTTAATATTAATTAGAGGTTGGATACGGAGGCCTTTTTACACCTGTCTTAGTTTCTAATTCCACCAATCGTAAGTGGTGATATTTAGATTCTGTTTGAGAAAGTTTGATCGACAAGGTCAATTTTTTATCAATTGAATCAATTTTTTTCTTGATTGGATCCAGCTTTTCATCAAGCTTTGCATCAAGTTTTTGATCAACAACTTTGCCGATATTCGCTAAATCATTTTTCGTCAACATTACTTTACTCTACATCTCGCCTACTTGAGTGTCAATAGAATATATAGATAGATTGCCGTAGCAACCTGTATATATGCTATTAGCACTTAATACTATTGATTGATAATTCAAGTCGCCGGAAGCAAGGTGGAATCTGTATTCCCCCTTGCTTCTGGTGATACCAATCACCGGAAACACGCTCTTGTCAGCCTCTGGCTGATGGACCGTGGGTTCTTTGCGAAGTTCAAGCGGCCAATTGCGGCTGTGAGTGGGTTTACCCACTCCGAGCAACGCGAGGAGCACATTAACATGAGAGAGTTGGAAATACATTTAATAATAAGGGGTCGTGTAGCATGAACTCCTGATTGTTGTGGCACCCTTGGGTTACTACCCCCTACTTGGAGAGAACCATATTCTCTTCTGAATAGGGGGTATTAAAACTAGGGGAATATTAAGAAAAAATCAAGAATTTATACGTGGGGGAAAGAAAAATTCTTTTTTAACAAAGAAAAAACAATCCATTCGAAAAACAGAAAAGAAAGAGGAAAAGAAGAAATAAAGAAAAAAGAAAAATTAAACCACAACAAAAAGCAGAAAAACGCCGCGAGCACATCTGCGGCCAAACGAGTAACCCTAAAAATATCTCCGGCAGGGGGTATTTGAGGGATTTTGGAAAAATACTAATCAGGAGTGATAGAGAATGAATAAGAAACTGCTCGCGTTTTTAAGCATGTTGATCGTAGCATTTTCACTTTGGGGATGCAGTGCTGGTAGCACACCAACAGCAACAGCGTCGCCCGCCGCACAAGCAACTGGGTCCGCAAAGGACTACACGCCAGTTGCGACAGTCACGGCTGCCGGCACCATCAATGTCGTGGGAGTTACGTATTCAGTCCAAGGAGCGACAAACGTAACCAGTGAAAAACTTGAAAACGACATTGTGCGTTTCAAGATAGATGGTGATCTGGTTCAAGGTGCAGCTCGCTACCCGCTTAGCATCTATCAGGGACAACCATGGGGTGGGAATACAAAATTCGATGGTATCAACTCGAATTTGGAAGTTGTGTTCCCCACCACTTGTGGATTTAAAGATGGTCAAAACCCGGACTTAACCACGAGCAAAGATGTAACGGTGACCTGCAAGGCCGACAAAAAGCCTTGGACTATAACTGCAATATTCCATGTCGCCGTCCTTTCAACAACAAGCGTGGAAGCACCCGCGCCAGTAGCAAACATCGTGCCGTGGTCCGACATGAAGGAAGGCAATGACTATCTGTTTTGTCCGGGCAATGGTCAATATGAACTTCGCTACAAGGCAGAGGGCGATTACAACGATCATACCGAAAGCAATTGCGAAGCGGGTCGACTGTTGAACAAACTGGCGTACCGCGTGTTCTTATATGACATCAACGGCAGTCAGCCTGGCGAAGTAGTCACCATGTATCCAGATAACGCAGCGGGTGGCTACGCATTTGTGAGCACGGAAGCCCTCCTTATAGGACGGGTTTACTACGTCTGCCCGACGCAAAGCCATGTAACTGAATATTTTGCAAGCAGCTCACGCGACCTAACAAATTGCAGTGAGGGTGTTTACATGGGCCAGTATCAGGATAAGTGGCAATTCAATGTGGACGGTCAACTCAACACGTATACGTTGACTGGTGCGTTTCCTAGCCCGCGGCCGTAAAGATCCATCACGAGAGAGACCGATTTCGGTCGGTCTCTTTCTATCTTCAGCCCGAATCAAATCGGACTGAATCCAAAGGATAAGAGGAAAAAGAAATGACGATCAAACAAATACTTTCGTTTCTATTTCTGATCCTATTTACTTTAGGATGTGGCACTCAAAATTTACCAAGCCAGGTAACAACCGAGGGCACAAAAGTCGCCGCCACAGCAGGAGCGATCGGGACCGCGGTTCAAAACGTGGTGACCAACTCAACGCCAGTAGGGTTTAATCAAGTTAAACCCACTTGCGTTCAGCTTGGATATAAGCCGCTAACGGATCTTAATGTCAAGCTATTTGATGGCTCTGTGGGCAGCGTATCGATCGCCAATGGAAACACCGTGCTGAAGGACTCTTCAGGCAAAAGTATTGAGTCTACACAAATAAAATTTAACCAAACGTATACACCGTTTATCTCTGTGACGCTAAAAATTTACGCGTGCACGGCTGATCAGGTGGTATACGACCCTGAGAGCATAAAGTGAGGCGAGAATGGCCCAAAGACTAAAGAATTTGGCCACATTTTTTCTGATCTTTGCCACCGTGCTGACATTGATGTTCATCGCTGTCCTGGGATGGATCACGTATAAAGGTTATACGTCCTGTGGACTAGAAAAATACGGTTACCAGGCAGCATTATTTAATCGCTACACGATTCTCGTAAACGACAAGCCGTTTCAGGGTGTCATATACAACGGTCTTTTCCAAAGGCTGACTGTGTATAACAGCGATACTGGAACCATCGTTGTTTCACGAGAATTCACCATGCTGGATACTGACTACACAATCACGTCTCGTCTAGACGATCAAGTCGTGATGTATACAGATATCCAGGTTTGTTGGGCCCAACTTTGGGTCCGACAACACAAGCCAATATATCCGGGCGGAGTTCAAACCCGGATACAACAAGGAAATGGAGACCGGAGAAATCCGGTCTTCCTTGGCTTTTTCGTCCCGTTTTTTTCGGGACCAAACAACTCTCTCATCCCGGCGACAACGCCGATACCCTTTGTTGGGTCATCTGTTTGTCGCCGTGTTTTTTCTGTACAGAAATCGTTTCTGTCCGGAACAGACACCACCCTTGCAGGGCCAGGCCCTACAAGGTCATGCAGCAATTTAACAATTGAATATCGGTCATTGCGAGGAGCGAGCTTTCGAGCGACGCGGCAATCTATTTCGAGTCACAGATTGCTTCGTCCACGGCAACGCCGGGACTCGCAATGACATTTGATAATTATCTCTGGAAATGAGTCCCGTTGTGTCACGCCTGCGGACGGCCCACCGAGTCGAACGGCAGGTCGGCGAGGCAAGCAGGCCAACGGCATGATGTGGCGGGATTCGCTTCTGGAGAGAAATGAGTAAATAGCACGCAGCGTTTAGCGTATAGCAAAGAGGCTCACGTTGGAAATTTGGGCTATATCAAGCCTAAATTCCTGATGTGAACCATCGGGAGTTAGTGTGGGATAGTGCTCAGTTGGAGAAATAATTGCTTTTCTCTTAACTACACGCTATCCACTACACGCTAATTAGCTCTTTAACAAGGCATACAGGGAAACGTTTCTGGTCCGCCTTTGGCGGAGCAGAACTACGTTTACCTGTCCCCGTAGCGAATACTTCGTCAGGCAGGCTCACAGCCATGCTGACGAACATGAGCGCAGGTGGACAGGGAAGGACGCACACGCGCTTCTCTACCGTTCACCACGAGGGCAGGAATACGCGCTACAGTAATGTGGCGTGTTTGATCGTGCTTCCCGCGCCCTTCGTCACTTCTGTTTCGTACGTTCGCGTACATCAAACGGAAACCGAGGGATGCAGTGGGTTCGCGGTCATCTCTCATAATAAAAATACGTAAACCCGCCTTCGTTCCGAGTAAAACTGAGGAACTACGGCGAGGTAAAGCGGAAAGTAACGAACAATAACGGGCAAACGGTACATTTCACCTCCCCGCCGATAAGGCGGCCGACAGACAATACACTCCCCTTCTCTCTATTCAGTTGTTGCCCCGAACGTGATAGTCAACTTTTGTTGGCTGTCAGTTTAGGGGCAATAACAAAAAATTAGATAGAGAGGGAAATATAAATAACATAAAGAAAGTAATAAGAGAAATTTTTAGAAGTAAGTAAGAGTAACATGCAAACGCAATTCCGTTTAGAGGGAAAAGCAATATCTTTTCAAGATATGCGACTGCAAGCTATCGGGGGAATATGAATAGCTAGCGACGGAGATCCAATAGGATTTTTGCAAAAGCTTTATGTTTCACAAAGGGGGAAATTGTTATAAACAATTTCATAATTGATAAAGAAAAACTGTCGGAACGACCCGGTCTAAGTATCGGGCATCGTAATTGAAATCTTAGGTCACCTACTACCAGGTGACTTGGGAAAATATAATTTCAGACCGTAACTGGCCTGAAGGAGGAAGAAATGAAGGGTAGAGAAAGATGGCTCATAACCACGTTGTTGGTGGCGCTTATCGCTGCATTGGTTGGATTGTGGCATTTCGCCACCCAAAATATGATAAGTACCCATCGAACGCAAACAGAATGGGCAGATATATACATTAAGACCTATTCTGTGCTTGGGAGCTCAATATATAGCGCTAACCCAAATTATGTGTCGATTAATCTTGGGCAGGCAGACGTCCAAATTACGAGGACGCCTTTTTATCCATCAGCCACAACAAACATGAGGTGTAGTTACCCACCCACTGAGGATAAACTCAATCCAAAAATTATTACTTGTTTTGGAAAAGATATTTCCGTAACGGTAATAAAAACGAGTCCATAGGAGGGATAAAGATAAAAAAAACTTTACACTGTTCCAAAAGATGAAAATAAGTAAAAATTCGTTTAGGAGAAAAGGAAAATGTCAAAAAAGTATCTTTATAGCCTCCTCGCTGCGCTCATTATTGCGGCAGGAATTTTAACCGCCTGCAGTGCAAAAGCCGACACCGGCCCAACACCGCCCGCGGATGGCGCCACTCTCATTGGAAGCGTTGCTGAAAATGGCACGCCCTTACCCGTTGGCGACTACCAAGTCTCCAATCAAGGAACGACCGCGGACTTAACACTGGTTATGATCCAGTGGACGAAGGGGGAAACTATCCCGGACGCCGAGCAACTCAGTCAGAATCAATCCTGGCCTATTGGCGTTAATAGCGGATACCGCGTGACTGCTTTTAATGGTGTCTTATACATCTGGCAGATGCCAAGTGGCACCACAGAAACGCCTTAAGAGGTGAAGCCATGGGCAGATATAAAGGAAAACCTGATAATACAACGTGGATAATGCTGGGCGTAATCGGCCTCATCATCGCAATAAGCGTCTTTTTTCTCTTAAACCCACCTGGTGGGTCAGAAAAGGCTGTTGCAACCGAAGCGCCAACACTGAGTTTTGCTGAAATGATGCCAGAAAGAGTGTGCCCGCCGAGTCCGGATTTTCAAATTCTAACAGGCGAGTACATCATCATGGTTAAGGGAAAGACCTTGGGCTATATCACAAACCTAAACGGTGAGGTTCAGTTGATTCCCAAAGAAGGCAACCCAGTTGTAAAACCGGTTTGGGAAGGACGCGAGACAATTTTGCTATCCATACTTTTGGAGGACAACGGATATGCATACACCATGGCAAAGTTTCGTTTATGTAGTGGAGTGTTGTTCTTTACCACTCCGAAGCTTCAGCGAGAGCCTTTTCCTGGCCAAAGCGGCTAGCGCACGACCGGACCGACGGCTACCAAGCAATTGGCCGTCGGCCATTTTCATTGGACCTAGTCAGCCAGCGCAAACGCCGCTGACAGGTTATTGGAGGTAGAAATGGCACAAAAAATAAGAAATATGATGATTTTATTACTCGTCATATTATTTGCGTGCATGATTTTGGAAGCAACAAGGGAGGTTTTGCCAACAATGCGGTTCGGAACGCCAACGCCGATACCAACCATGAAACCCATGGTTCTGCCGACGTTCACGCCGACGCCAAAAGCGCTTGACCCTTGGGATCCTTGGGACAAACCAGTTTACTGGATTGTCTTATTTGTGATCATAATAGCCGTTGGCACCCTAGCCTGGTTTTGGTTTTACGCTGCCAGACATCGTCAACGCCGATAATTTTGCCGGAATCAAAAAAGATATCCGGATTTAGGAGATGAAGGATGAAAGGCTTATTTCGATTCTTTGCGGAAATGTTCGGTGATTTCAAGTGGTTCTTCATGCTCATAGCGATAATCATCACAGCCGCGCTGTACTTCAGCGGTGCCCTTGGTCGCTTTAATTTGTTTTACAGCGGCGGTTTAGGTCATCCCTATGCAGTCAATTCTGGGAATGGCTCAGTACAAGTACAACCAACGCTATGTCAGACAATGACCTCAACTTCTCAAGGTGGTACGGTCATAAACGTGGCAAGTTATTCGAACTCTGAACAGAGTATCGATTGCCCGGATAATAGCAACGTAACAACTGAAGATTTATCTTTTGTTACGCCAAATATCACCCTCCTCTGCATGGAGGATGTCGCTGGATTGGGCACAAAGATCAATGGCGTTTGGGTCAGACATCAGATTTATCCATGTGCTGACCTGGCAACCCATTGATCCAAAAACTCACTTACAAAGGAGGTGAGGCTTTAAGTAAATTGGCACGTTTGTTCGTTGTCAAGGAGTCTTGCTACAAGCGAGACTCTTCAATCCGTCTATCTGACTGGATCTGCAAACTAGCGGACCTAGCCAGAAGTTTCAAAATCTGCTCAATTGGAGAAGCAGCCATGAAAACAACAAACCGCTTTACCTACTTTTTACTCGCCGTTTTGATTCTGGCGAGTTTTACTCTCGGCGCCTGCGCACCAGTCGCGCCCACACAGATGTCTCAACAGCAACTGAACATTGTTGTACAAACGGCTATTGCAATGACAGCCCAAGCCGCGCAGCCGACAACCGCATCCGCCAGCCCGACGCCCGTTTCAACGCCACAGGCTACTCAGGGTCACATTGTGACCTACAGCCCACCCATGAATGCATTCGGGCTGATTGATCACGGCATTCTGACCGGCGTCTCATACGACCTGATCCAACCCGGTCCATATAAGGTTGTCACACCTGCTGAAGCCACCACCACGATCTCAGGTGGAAACTTCAAAGTGGATGACCAAACATACAAAAGTGACGGAACTGAAGGAAATGTTGTCACTATAGTGTGTCGGCAACAAACCGGGAGCTGTGACCATCAGGTAACAGATTATGTTCAAGGCAATATCAACGTCACAACTTTGTTTCCAGGATTCGAGGTTCCCAACCTGACCACGTTCAACGCAGTCAAGTTGATGTTCCAGGGCAAAAATTGCGGCGACCATGGCTGCAATAAAGCGTATCAATATACCTGGGGCAACACGGTCGCTGGTTTCGCTTCAAAGACATTCACACGTGATGATCAACCGACCAGTCCCGATCAGCTGGGCATTGATCCGCTGAGCACTGTGGATGTAGCGATTGCTGTCGTTGGCGGTCCGAGCACCAAGGTTATCAAAGTAAACGATCAAATCGTTGGCTACAACTTCGTAGATTCGACGGCTGATCCTCATAGCTTTGATCATGTCGGCGTCACTGAGGGTAGTGTTACCATCGTTGCTTGCCCTGAAGGATGCAAGATAATAAACAAAACGTTTCCGTCTGGAAGCAACATCGTTCTGTTTGGTAACACGCCTGATGGCACAACGCCAGCTGACAACAACTGGACTCAGGAAATCAGAGGCAACAACATGAACATCACGTTGTTGACCACCCTCGATTATGAGGGGTTCCTGCCGTCAAGCTACACCGCTATCTATAGCGACGGAACAACAAAGGAGTTTGGACAGTGACCCTACAAGGTCACACGAGAGTATTTACGAGAGAGGCCGACAATCGTCGGCCCCTCTCCATCTCAAAAACTAGGCCCGACCTTCGTCGGAACTCCCAGTTTTTGGGAACCCTGTATGCCTAGTTTTTCCTGAAAACAACCAGACGGTTGTTAGCAGAAAAGACTATTCCGTACTAAAAAGCTAAGCTTTTTCTGCAAAATTTGCCCAAGAAAGCTTAGCTTTAATAAATAACATATGTGGAACAAACCATCACATAGCAGATATATCCCATATATTGGGATTTATCCTCTACTTCTGGCCTTTTTAGCCGGGGTGCTCGCCGGGTGCAACTTCACGCCAAACACGTTTCTTACGGGCTGGGATACTCTGCATCCTGAGTTTAACTTCCGCCTAGCTTTCTCCCGTATGCTCACCGGGGTCTGGCGTGCAGACCAAGGACTAGGAGCTGTGGCTATACAATCGCACATGGCCGATTTACCACGGGTCATCCTCCTTTGGGCCATGTCTTGGGTCATGCCAATTAATGTATTGCGCTATACGACGTTTTTTGCGGCACTTTTCATAGGCCCGCTTGGCGTCTACACCCTGACAAAACACCTATTGGAACATCGTACAAAAAGACCCAGCACTGCGGCATTCATCGCATCGTTGTTTTATCTATTTAACCTCGCAACGGTCCAGCATTTTGCCGTACCTTTGGAAATGTTTGCAGTACACTATGCACTCATCCCATGGCTCTTTTATTTCGCCCTGCGCATCCTCACAAATGGCAACAGACGTGATGCATGGGTGTTTGCCGTTATCACATTACTGGCAGCCCCACAGGCACAAACCGCTACACTTTTTTACGCCTATGCTGGCATGCTTACTATTGTAGTCGGTTGGGCGTCTCTCATCGGAAAAAACAAAATTGCTTTGCTAAAACGAGCTGGTGTTATCTTCTTTTTAACAATCGGCGTGAATGCATTCTGGCTGCTGCCAAACGTCTATGCCGTACTCACCCAAGGGACACATGTCCAATCAGCAAAGGTAAATGAGCTGTTTACCCAGGAAGCGTTTCTCAAAAATCAGAAATTTGGTACATGGCAGGATGCAGCAATACTCAAAAATTTCTTATTTGACTGGGGATTTGTGAACCCAAATACACTAAGCCAAACACCGGTATTGGATATCTGGAATACCAGACTAAATTCCCCAGTGATGCAGGGGTATCTTTGGTCTATCGTCATTTTTACGCTTATCGGCGCGAGTGTTGCACTGATGAAAAAGGATAAAAAGATGATTGTGCTCCTTCCATTGCTGCTCATCCCCTACGCTATACTGGCGAATGGCCAATGGCCAATGAAAGATATCTTTGTATTCATACAATCACATCTTCCGGTACTTGCCGAAGCACTCAGATTGCCCTTTACAAAATTCTCTATTCTGTTTCTTCTGGGCGAAATGGTGTTTGCGGCTATAGGTGTCGCGACTGTCCTAGATGCACTTCCAAACATCATTGTGGTACTCATTTTTAGCACTATACTTACTATAGTGCCAATCATATCATTTCAGCCTTTCTTTACGGGCTATCTCATACAACCAGCCATGAGGATTTCTATACCTACGTACTACTTTGATATGTTCCGTTGGTTTGACACACAATCGCCCAATGCTCGTATCGCTATACTCCCGGCAGCTGATTTTTGGAACTGGGTAAACTATCGATGGGGATATCAAGGCGCAGGATTCCTCCAATATGGCCTACCGCAGCCTATCTTAGACCGGGATTACGACCGTTGGAGTACATACAACGAAAATTATTACTGGGAATTATCATACGCGTTGTATAGTAACAATCCGGCATTACTTACCGCAGTTTTTGACAAATATGATGTGTCGTATATCCTATATGACACGTCGGTGATTAATAGAAACAATGCACGAAGCCTCCTCCTTGCGGAGATACCGGAGCTTCTTGCTCAGATTCCATCGTTTCAACCTACTAAAACATTCGGAACGGTAACAATTTACCAACGACAACAGATACCATCACCAATACGCCTCACGCAGAATCTACCGACGGTGTTCCCTGCATATAGCTGGACGGATAATGATGTAGCATATGCCCAACTCGGTAGTTATATCACACAGACTACCACAGGATCTCCGTCAGATATTATCTATCCATACCGATCATTATTTACAAAACGAGAGGCACAAACATACCAGTTTCATATCGCAGAATCCGATCAAGCTATCTCGTTCACATCTATCACACCACACGCTGACACGTCTCAGGTAATCATACAAAAAAGCATTGATACAGCCACCATACTCACCCCAGGCGACGAACAAAACCACCTCTTTGCCACATGTGGAGCCCCGGAAGGGACACTCGCGCAAGAAAAAGTTTCCGAAACTGCCATCACACTCACAAGCATAAATAACCAGGGATGTCTCACATATATAACTCCATCACTTGTTCATAGCCAAGGATATCTTGTGTCCGTCACCTCACGTCATATTTCAGGACAACCTATGAATTTTGTCATACAAAATGATACGGCAAAACATACTGAAATAAAAACAGATCTGCCGACAAAACCAGAATGGACGACCAGTTATTTTGTACTCCCGCCGCTTGCCATAGATGGGCTAGGGTACACGGTATATCTCACGAACAATAGCATCGGGAACATAGAAACCATAAACAGCATAGGAACAATTACTTTCTATAAACTACCATATCAAAACATGGTAAATATGTACTCAGGGATGATGCCTACGAGTATAGCAAACAACAAATATGTAACGGGAATTTCAAAAAGTATTCCTTCGCTGTATAGCTTTGTGCTACCCAAAAATACGGATACTATGAATACGACGTTCATACTCTCTCAGGCATATAACCCGGGCTGGGTAGCTATAGATCTTTCCCAAGGAAGACTACTTCAGCACGTTCTCGTTAATAATTGGGAAAACGGATGGACAGTTGATACGAATTCTGAAAAGATCATCGTTTTGTATTTTGCCCCACAACTCCTGGAATATCTTGGATTTCTTTTCCTTCCGATAAGCATATGGTTCGTGCTGCGGAAAAGTAACATATGAAACGCAAAACACAATTACATATCCTCCTTATCTCTCCGTACTTCTACCCCCATATCGGGGGGAGTCAGCGGTATATGGAAGAGCTCTACGTCCACCTTATGGAAACGTATAAACACATCTCCGTGGATGTGGTGTGCTATAACACCGACAATGCTCCCGCGGTAGAAACCTATCGCGGTCTTACGATATACCGAATACCCGGCTGGCAGATACTCCCTGACCAGTTTGCTCTTCCAAATCCTATTGCACTCTGCATGGTATTATCCAAACTGGCTCACAATAACTATACGTTTGTCCATACCCACCTGCGGTTTTTCGACTCGGCCTGGTGGACGTGGCTGTATGCCAAAATAATCGGAGCCAAAAGTATATTCACAGAACACGTAGCGGGTCGTCCGGTACACGAAAATCAAACAGTAGAGGCCATAGCCAACCTCGTCGACCACACCCTTGCTGCATGGAGCCTCCCCCGCTATGATCTTGTCACAGCAACCAATAAATCTGCCCAATTGTTTCTCAATCGCACATATACATTCAAACAAAATATCCGGCTCGTATACGGCGGCGTGGATACTGCATACTTTTCTCCTATCGCGCGAAATAAACGTCGTATACCAGGCATACGCCGCAAGGTAAAGCCTACAGACATCTTTATCACTTTTGTCGGTCGCCTCATCTGGGCCAAAGGGGCGCTTAAAATATACAAAATATTTCGGCAGTTGTTCCCAAAACTCAAACGCAATGTCTATTTCGCCATAGCAGGTGATGGTCCGTTATCCGACTCCATAAAAAAACAGATTCGGCAGGACAATCTGGAAAACCGTGTCGTTTTCCTGGGTCCACTAAACACCAAAGGTGTCCGCGATACGCTCCAAGCTTCGGACATATTTGTACACCCTTCCCATCATAACGAAGGATTCCCCAACGTTATCCTGGAAGCGGGTGCAAGCGGCGCATACGTCATAGCAACCGACGTAGCGGGCGTACGGGAAGTCATAGTACCCAATAAAACCGGCAAACTCATTCCTGCAGGAGATGACCATGCCATACGGGCAGCACTTTTATGGGCACTTACCCATACGGAAAAACGGAAAAAGATTGCCAAAGTGCTCCAAAAACATCTTGTCCATCACTTTGATTGGCACCAAATTGTCACTGGATACTATCGACTGCTAACACTAGCAATCAAACATCATTGAGTGCTAATTCTCTTATTGAATAGCCACGGTGAGGCGCGCATCAAGGGCGGTTGCGACTTTTTGGAGAAACTTCATAGACGGATTTGCCGTCCCAGATTCCAATCGAGAAATAGCCGATTGTTTGGTCCCCATTTTATCTGCCAAATCCTTTTGGGACATCTTTTTTGCCAATCGTTTTTCTATGACCGAACGGATGAGTGCAAACTCCGGCTCCAAGGCATCATATGCTCGTTTAACTTCTGGATCTGCGAGTAATTCTTTTTTTAATTGAGAAAATGATTTAAGATCATTTATATTCATAGGTTCATAGTATCACATATATGTTATATTCTTGTCAACATCTCCCATCGCTTTTGCGCAACTCGAATCTCTTTTTGAGGAATTTTTTGAGATTTTTTGATAAATCCGTGCAGTAATACAATTCTAGATTGTTGGGATACGAAAAATATTCGTATTTCCTGAACACCTCGAATGCGTAATTCATAAAGCATCCTCGTGACTTTCTTCACATGAGGCAATCCGACACTCATACCATATTTTTCAAGAAGATCTAATCCACGTAGCGTTTTCGATTGTGTGGACTTTTCCAAAGTCCGGATAAATAATCTCACTTCTTCATGATAAAGAAGGATCATATTTCTATCCTATGAAAAAGAGCACGAACAATCAACAAGAAATATAGTGCTAAAACGAATGTTTACCGTGGTGGTTTACGATAGGGCGGCGGCGGTCATTAAGTATCTTTACCGGCCCGGACTCAGGGAGTTTTGCAGGGGCATTTCCCGGTTCTATTGCAGACACTTCTTCACTCTCTTTTCCTTCCACACCCTGGACCTTCGCGTTTGCGCGCAATGCTTCTTCTTCTATGGACGTCGCCGGGACCCCGGGATGCCGCAAGGCACCCTCATCCGTGTGTCTTGGCGCTGGGGATGATTGTTCTGTCATACTAGTAACGGTCAGTCGTTCGCGCATGAGATTGTGCGGTACATTACAAGAATATAAGTATGAGGAAATATCGAAACATATGCAATAAGAAAAATACACTACGATGAGGACATGGCCATATATAGCCACGTCAAGACCCGATGGACACCCGCGCCGCCATCCGTACGTGTCGTCCCTCCGGGAATAAGGGCGTGGAGCCCGGTAAAACGCAAAACTCTGCCCCAATACGTAAAGAGGTCAGACCCGCCCGGAGCATCCCGAAACAGGAACCGAAGACGGTCTATAACCACATGCGGATCCACGGGAAATGCCTGAAATCCGCTTTCCAGAGGAGTGTGATTCGCTAGTTCATTCATTTTTTCGAAGTTCTTCGGATCCAAAAGCACGGTGCCGATATCACCCAACTGTAGTTCGTTTGGCTTCATCGGATCGAGCACTCGTGCAGCACAGCCAAGCAGAAATGCCATCTCACCAACACGATCTTCATCGTGATATCCTAATATATCTAATATTCTTTTTTCTATCCCCCATGTTTCAACTCCTTCATCCATAACAATACCTATGGCGGTATCGCGAGGGACCAATGTATTCTGAAGATAATCATCAACCGAGAGTACCTCTCCGCTTATTTTCTCTGCAGGTTGCCCTTCTTGTGACCGTAGCAGAGACTTCTTATGATGTTTTAAACGTGTATATCCCCACACGACTGCAGCTGCCACCGCCGTCTCTCCAACGATTGCCCCGACTCCCACGGCGTTCGAATGCGTTTTCAGCAGAAGATATATTCTGTCTGCGACTTTCTTTTCTTCGTCCGTATATTTTGGGAACCGAAGTTTTTCATAAAATTCCAGCACTTTTTTCCCCTGGTGCTCAGGTTTGACTGCATTCCATGAGCCTATCAGGACGCGTTTGAGCGTATCTTTGGCATGGTAGGTTGTCCGAGACACTTCCGGCATATGCATATCATCCTATCAGTTTTTCCAACACGGATTTGTTCAAAAAACTGTCCCCGAGCTCTCGTGCCCCTTTTATACATATGTCGTCGAGTATGTGCTGTGCTATATGCGTCGGATCATCTATACGGAATGACTGAAAAAATGTATACCACGCTTCCGACATATCCGGCTGATTCAACAAAGCGCTCCGTTCTTCTGCCGATCTTGGCATATGCACAAACCGCTCAAACACTCCCCATATAAGCCCGTTCCACATCGAACTCCAGTGAAGCGGACTCGCAAAGGATTCAAAAGTATACGCCTCCTCTCGATACGGATGCAGCAACTCCCAAAGTTGTTTAGCCGCAGCCAAATCAACATGCTTAGAGAGCGCATCGATAACGGTTGTCGCAAGAGACTCCGGCATACATTTCCACTGTTCCATGATAATATGTTCAAATCCGGGGAAATTTGCCTCATGGAGAACCGCTAAATCCTTATCGATACTCCTACGAAGGATCGGCAGTTTATTGTATATAGTATAGACGTGCTCTATGAATGCGCCTTCCAGGTGTGCATCGTTCAGACTGCTTCGTTCCCGAAGGGCTTCATCAATCGCTCCTGCTACTTTTGCTGTGGGTCGTTGGCCAAATGCCATATGCAACATCAGCTCGATATCTTCTGATTTGAATTCATTATGTGTGCGCATAAGCCCCTGCCTGACTTCCGTAAGGAATTCTCCATCCGGACGCATAAATTTTGGCTGGGGAATCACTCCATCTTTTATTGCGGCATTCATTTCCGAAGCACGCGTTGAGCGAAACTTCTTGAGACCCATAGCAACAATTGCGATGAGAGTGGCTGCTTCTACTCCCGTTGCTGCCCAGCCGATGGCGGCGGTATTCTTTTCTATAATCGGCCGGAGTTTGCCTTTCACTTTTTTCTCTTCATCCGTCAGCGTAGAATAATACAGATGGTCGTACAGAGCCAATATGCCTTTTCCCTGATGTTCGGGAGTCATATGTTTCAGTGCATTTCCTACCCCGACAAACACCTGTTTTACGCGCGGTGCATCCGCTGATTTATGCTGTTCCTTCATGAGCGTTCCGTTTAAATACCGAAATAAAATGATACGCAATATCTTTCATGCCGAAAAATTGGAGTGATTTCCAGACATCAACACCCGTCTGCACCGGACCATCGTCCTGAGGGGGATCATGTGGAAATGCTCCGTCCAATACAAACGTAGCCTGATGCATCAAGTCTATTGAGTCTTCCTTGTCCGTGGACGCTATCCTCAGAAAGATCGCTGTGCAAAGCGTGTAAAAATCAGCCGTGAAAAATTCCTGCGCTATTCCCCTCCATCCGAGTATCGCGTCCCCTATAAGGGAGAATAGTAATTGCGTGTTCTCTGCTTTCAGATGAATGGGAATACTGTTTTTTGCGGCAAATTGAGCAAAATGCGCTTCGAGAATCGCCGCAGATTGATCTTTCGGAACAATACCCATCGCCAATACGGATACGACGTCTTTCATGGTTGCCCTCTCCGGTGCCAAATCAGCGACATAGTCTGTTGGGAATGCGGGTTGCGAGTCCTGTACTATATGGTCGCTATTTTTATGCAATCGCCCGTATCCTGCTGCCGCTATCTTTGCTATCACAGCGATCTCGAATGCGGTTGCCGTCCAGCCGATAGCTTTTTGGTGTTTGTTGATAAACGCACGGGTTTTATCTGCTATTTTTGTTTCTTCGGAGGTTAATTTGGTAAATTTGAGCGCATCATAGATATCAAGTGCCTTTCTCCCCTGATATTCCGACCAGGCTTTGGGTGCGCGTGCGACACCGATAAACATCCGTTCAACGAACGGTGTATTATGACTGACTGTTTTTTTTCGTTCGGGCATATTATTTTCTATGTGAGATGAAATAATCAATCACATGATGTAGCCCGGGCATACCAAGCGAAACCCACTGACTGCCCCGCTGAATAACTGTTGCCTGCATTGAGGGGGTTTTGTCCGACTGAACTGCCTGAAATAAATCAGTGACGATACGGCCGACTTCAGCGCGTTCTGCTGATGATGTTAGATCTGTCGGGGCTATGAGCAACCGATCTAACTGCCTGCGAACCTTTGGTTCATGTATCCGTTCCATCACCTCCCGAAGCTGATCCGCAATCCATCCCTGTTGCTCGGACCGGACCGGATTGGCAGTAAGTACCTTGGACTGTGCTGCCCGCGTAATCTCATCTTGTATACGCGGAGCTACCATTTGGACGGCATAAGGGTGTTCCCCCATTCTTTTTCTTACTGCATCTATTTTTTCTTTCAGTATTGCTCGTTTCTTCTCGAGAGCCCGGAGCCTCGCATTTTCTCTCATCTCTTGCCGCAGGCGCATATCGTCTATATACAGTCGTTCTGTTTCAGCCCGTTTTCGTCTGAGTAACTGTTGATATTCTTCCGCACGTGGGGAGACCTGAACGACTGCATTGGCCGAAGCCATTGGGTCGATCGGGTGCGCCAAGTCCGAAAAACGGCGTTCTTTTACCCGCCGTACCTGGTTTTGAATATCCCGAATACGTCGAGAACGTCTCCGTGCAAAAATGTTCTGTATCTTTTTCTTGTCAAAATATATCCTGGTATGAACGGGCAAATCCTTGATCGGAACGGACGAAGGCGATGATCTGGTCCTGGGTTTGGGTATTTTGCGTACGGTGTGCAATACAGACGTATCCAACCCTGCGGCAGCTCGGTCTTGCCACCATCGTGAAGTATGAGAACCAATGTCGCTCGCAGCCGCTTCGCTGGCTTGTGATACATGGTTGCGTGCGGATATTTTTCTCAAAAAATCTGGCACTTTATCAGCGCCCTGTAACGTGCGGCGATGCATAACTTCCTGCACCCAATCAGGAACATTATCTGCTTTGGCACCGGCCGGCGCATGATCCCCTGCTAATTCACGAAGCCATGACGGAACTTCGTCCGGACCTACAACAAATACTGGCGGGGGTGCGGGCTTTTTTGCACTCAATTTTCTAAGCAAATCAAGACCGGAATCATCTTCAGGTATGTCTCCCTCCATGCGTATGCGTTCCCACCATTCCTTCGCATCAGAACGAATATGCAAATCCGGGGTAACCGGAACAGGAGAATTTGGAGTGGGAACGTGCCGCTTATGAAGTTTGTTCACCACCAACCGGATGCCACCATAGGTTGCGGCAGCTACTACCGCCACTTCGGCGCCGGTAATCGCCCAGCCCGACCATTTGGCTATTTCCGGCTTATACGTTTCTATCGTCTCCCGCATCTCGGGAGAAACATGAGGGATAATGTACGTGCTTATGGCGTTGTCCACCCGCTGTTCCCAGGCTTTCGGCCCTAATTGTTTATTGATTGCCTCCCCCGCCCGTCCAATACCATAGAGTACCGTCTTTTTGGACGGCTCAGGCGATATCAGCGATGACTCTCGTATTCCTGCACCCTCAACCATATATTCCTCCGTATCTCATTATACTCACCAGACATTCCCATTTTGACCATGTTCATTTCTTCGTGTCTTCATCCGTCCTTTTGCGTTTAGTTGATATTCACGCCCTTCGCGAAGCCCAACAGGAGATTGTGGAGGGCCATGATATTTTTTCTCCCGGTGCACTATTGTTCCATCGTGTTCGACAGATTCATCAACGACGATTGGCGGACCACCTAACATGGCTTCATCGCCGGTCAAAGGCATAATGCTTTGTATGTACTGGGCAAGTATTGCGTGATTGTCCACCCCTTGCATCGCCTGATATAATCCCCGTTTTCGGCCACGGGGAAAGCGCATCTGGTGCAGAACACCATCCAACCCCCTCCACTGTATGTTTCTCCATTCTCCATAGGATGCGTTCGCTTCCTCTGCCAGCCGGGGGTTATCGAGAGGTAACGCCGGCTGACCTAACGCCCGGCGTTCTATATTTTTCGCTTCACAAAATGCTGACTTATAGATCCGTTCCAGCACGATGTCGGCCTCTTGTATATTTTTTGGCGTACGCAGCATCGCATTGATTTGCTGCCGTTGTCCTGATTCAATCTGGTTTAACAAGGTATTTATAGCCGTAGCAAATGCGAAAAAGCCGACGGTTTTTTTACCGGAATGGATACCATCATATACACGCTTTATATCCTGAAATCCGGGGTCTGCGGCAAAATGCTTCTGTAATGCCTCTCGATAGCGGGAAACCGCCCTCATGCGGTCAATTTGCAATTTCCCTAGAGCGGCAAGCAAAAAAACTGTATATATTTCCGCGGAGGAAATAATAATCCCCGAGACTGTCGCAGCTCGTTCGATCGCCATGTGATGTTTGGCGATAAATGCAAGTTCTTCTGGAGTGCGTTTCGGGATGATCTTTTCATTTATCGTTTTGATAATCCGTTCGTTCCATGCACGAGCGCTCTGACTCTCCACTGCTTTTTTGGTTACATCCCACATACCTATCAAAACGCTCCGCTCCAGCGGTTTTGCCCCTACTGGTATTTTATTCCTTATCTCTCCCGGTGTCTGTGATGCCATTTCACTCATATGCTGTGTATTTGGATATATTTGTCAAATCCACCAATTGGGAAAATTGACAAATATATACTTATAAATGAAAGATTTTTCGCAAATCTTCATCGTTTTCCAGCTCAGAAATCGTCGCGATTTTAACGGAATGCGGAATGTTGTACACCTCACGCAGATAATGAATTTGCTCGTCGCAAGGGTAGGGATAGACATAGACACTTTTTTGCATTTGGTAAAATCCCAATGATTTTAAATGATTACGAAATGCGGACCGTACGGTTTCTTCGCTCCCAGGAATATCAAATATCACCATGCGCCATTTACCATCCCACTGTGTTTGAGCAGGAATTGCCATCGTATTGAGGTCATACCGAAGCACTTCTGTCTTCCCCCGATCAGAAATCGTTACAACATATCCTTCAGTCGTTTCCCGTATATCCACATATCCTTTCCGCCACAAACGGTTGAGTTGCCGATTGACCGACGAAGGATAATACGCTTCCCAGGACGGAAGCGGGTCACGAAGTACCCGAAGATGCCGAAGCTCCTGGCCTGCTTTTATCGCGCTGATAAGAAGGGTTCCGCCCTCACGCAACAACTCTAATATAATTTCTTTCGTCGCGTGCTGCTTCATGTCTTTTTTAGCCCCCCGCCTAGCCATACTCCCTATCGTACGATGTAGTATGGTAATTTGTCAATTTCACCAATTGGGGAAATTAGCAAATGATAAACAGATATAGTGGTTTATTGTGTGTCCATGAGCATCATGTAGCAGCAACATTGACTTCCTACAGATAAATCTGCCTATACTATATCTATGACAGAGATTGCACCCATTCCCCCGCCAAAGGAACACCCACATCCGCAGGTTGCCGCAAAAGAAAAACCACAAGCAGCACCACCATTCGAGTCAAAACCCGCTCATGCAGCCCATACCGCGCTTGAACAAATCGCCAGAGGAGTTCCGGTGGCAGAAGCCACAGAGATAATATCAGAAAACGCTGCGGCCGCAAAAAGCGTTTCTTCGACTGAAACATCGGCATCCACGAATACCGAGGTGACAACCCGGACAAAAGAGTCTCTGCCAAATAAAGAAGCTATTGATCACCTACTGACAGAGACTAATGCCCTGCTATTGGAATTACGTGATATGCGTTTGGTTCTCTCCGCCCTTGCGACACAGGCCGCTGATACACCGCTCGGAAATGAAATGCGTCTCGATGCGCTTCGTATGGTCAGTAAAATGAGTAATGCAGACATGCCGCCCGACGCCGTCATAAAGCTCGATGCGTTGCAAAAACAGATTACCGACCTTAAGCTTCCCGAACCTGATCCGGAGCAAAGTGCTTTGCTTCCGATTATTGCGACATATAATGAAGCACACCCAGATAAAGCAGTACCCGCCGAAGTCATACACCAAATCAAATCCGGCTCACGGGATGCCGGAAGCACCATCGCACAGTTATTGCAAACCAACGCCGATCTTGCACAACCAGTCTGGAAAGAATTGACCGGCGTAGACGGGTTCACAGGTCTTCATCCGACCCCGGAAAATATTTTGCAACTTGCCGGAATAGAAACAACGACAGAAAATCTTTCCAAAGCACATGAGATATTCGGCCGGATACAACACATGTCTCCAGAAGAACAAGTGGCATTTATGGATGTCCTTATGCCGTTATTTATGAAAGGGGCATTAGTACTGATGTTCTTTATGCCGCTCATGACCGGCCAAAACGAGGGTGGCGGACACTAAACGAGTTTACAGAAAGAAAGTTCATAGTTCGCAGACAAAAGCAACGCTTTCTTGGACAAATATTGCAGAAAAAGGCGCAACTTTTGACAAAGTAACAAATTGACACCATAACGGCTACCGAACGCAACCATGGCATTTCTCATCATACTTCTTGCTATCGAACTCTTTCTTCTCTGGTTACTCTCCCGCCGGATGACGCAAAATCTGTATGTCGCCGCTTTTTTGCTCACCAAATCGCGGGAAGTGAGCATCGGATTTCTTTCCCTGATTTTTTTCCCGGGAACGGTGATTCATGAACTCGCCCATCTGTTTGTCGCAGAAATATTGGGCGTAAAAACAAGCGGTCTTACGTTAGTACCCGAAGGATTGGAAAAAACGGAGGTGCGCACCGGGAGTGTTTCTATCGCCCAATCCGATCCTATTCGCAGAGCGATTATCGGGGTAGCACCGGTATTTGTGGGACTGGGTGCGCTGGGGCTTCTTTCGTATTTTCTTCCCGGCTTATGGCAGCAAACACAGCTCGATGCCGCAGCCGGCACGGTATTTTCTAATATTTCCGTGTATCTACTGATTATCGCCGGGTACGCTCTTTTTGCCGTTTCCAACACCATGTTTTCTTCTCCGGAAGATATGGATGGCTTCTGGCCGGTAGCCATCATCGTGGCCCTTATCGCAACAGCGCTCTACATAGTGGGCATCCGCGTCTCCCTCACCGACACCGTAGCCTACGATGTGCAGCTTTTTCTTTCTGGGATGGCAACGAATATCGGATGGATCGTGGGGCTAAACGTCGCATTATTTTTGCTATCAAAGCTGTTGATCCACGGCGTGGAAAAACTGACGAAACGGAAACTGGTCGCAAAATAATCAATTCGTCCGCTTCAGCACCTGAAAGAACGCTGACTGTGGTATCTCCACTCTCCCGATCATTTTCATCTTCGCCTTGCCTTTCTTTTGTGCTTCCAAGAGTTTGTCTTTCCGGGTGCGGTCACCGCCATAGAGCTTGCGCGTGACGTCTTTGCGAAACGCTTTCACGTCCGATCGTGCGATCACCTGGCCGCCTATGGTGGCCTGTATGGGGATTTCAAACTGCTGGCGAGGAATCACTCCTGCCAAGCGTTCCACCAGCTCACGACTGCGCTGTAGTGCCGCATCGCGGGTGATGAGAAATGACAGTGCATCGACCTGTTCTTTATTGACCAATATATCGACCTTAACGACTTCTACCTCTTGCCAATCAAAAAATTCGTAGTCCAAACTGGCGTACCCTTCGGTCACGCTCTTTAGCCGATCAAAGAAGTCGACGATCATTTCGGAAAGCGGAATAAGGTATACAAAGTGCGCTTGGTCTCCAACGTACGTCAAGTCCATATACACCCCCCGTTTTTCCTGGGAAAGTTGCATGATGGCGCCGGTATACTTTTTCGGGCTGTAAATATCCACGCTCATAATCGGCTCCTTGACGGACGCCACCTGTGAAGGATCCGGATACTCTTCCGCAGACTGGATGGCAACCGTCACCCCCATGTCATCGCGAGTCCCGCCATCGCGGGACGTGGCGATCTCGTTATCATCATGAGATTGCTTCGTTTCACTCGCAATGACAGATGATTGTGTAAAACCAAGTTTATGATAATCAACTCCGGGATGAAGGGTTAGGTGATATTCCACACTCGGACTGGTCGCGATCATGGTGAGGCCAAATTCACGCAAAATCCGTTCCTGGGCCACTTCTGCATGCAGGAGTCCTAAAAATCCGCAGTGGAAGCCGTTGCCCAAAGCAAGCGACGATATGGGCCGGAACGAAAACGCACTGTCTGATAGCTGAAGCTTTTCTACCGCTTCCCGCGTTTCCTGATATTCATCCGCAGCCAGCGGGAACAGCCCCAAAAACACCATGGACTTGGGCTCTTTGTACCCGGTAAGCGGGACGGGCATCGAGGAACGAGTATCGAGAGTCGATGACACCCTTTTCTCTCTACTCGCTGCTCGTTGCTCGAGTATCGTTACGGTATCCCCGACCTTTGCCAACTTCACATCTTTGAGTCCCGTGGCGATATACCCTACCTCGCCGCAATGCAAATCGGTAGTCGCCACCCACTGCGGGGAAAAGTACCCAACTTCTATAGGAGCGTTGTCACTCTTTGATGCCATAAATCTCAGTCTCAATAGTGGATCAAAGTGAATACTACCATCTACTACCCGTACAAATATAACGACGCCTTTATGCGTATCGTATTGGGACGAAAATATAAGCGCCCGAAGCGGCGCATCCGGATCTCCATGGGGTGGTGGTATACGTTCGATAACCGCTTCCAGCACTTTCTCCACGTTTACCCCGGTTTTTGCCGATATTTCGATCATTTCTTCATCGTTAAAACCTAAGCTTCTAAGCTCCTCTCGTGTTTCTGCAATCCGAGCATGCGGCATATCGACTTTGTTTATCAAAGGAATAATGGTGAGATTGTGCTGACGGGCTTGATGCAGGTTGGCCAATGTCTGGGCCTGTACGCCCTGCGTCGCATCGACGACGAGGAGCGCGCCTTCACAGGCCGCCAACGACCTACTGACTTCATACCCAAAGTCTACGTGTCCCGGAGTATCAATTAAATTTAAAATGTACGATGGAAAATCTGAAATGTGTTGCGTATGTTCATTTTTCGTTTTTCCATTTTCGTTTTTCGCTTGATACATCATCCGCACCGGCGCTAATTTGATGGTAATCCCCCTCTCCTGCTCGATGGGGTTGCTATCCAGAAGCTGGGCATGCATGTCCCGCTGAGCGACAGTATGGGTAAGCTCCAACAACCGATCAGCAAGCGTGCTCTTGCCATGATCTATGTGGGCAATGATGGCGAAATTTCGAATGTGGGATTGATCTGACATGAAGCTATTGTATCAGAAAAAATGCAAGAAGTGATAAAAATTTAGCGCGTTATAATAGCCTAGTCAAATTTAACGCTTGACCTTATTTGTAAAATATAGACATTGGAAATTATATTTAATATATTTATTAAATATGGCAGAAAAAAAAGGCAGCACATCAATGAATCGAAAGGATTTGCAGCAAGTACAAGCGTTTAGAAGAATTCAGGGAATAAATCAAGCCATACAAGGTGACGTTACACTCATGGAGTCTACACCAGACACGAAGACCGATCTGTTATCAAACTTAACGATACGATTACGACGACTTTTGAAAAAAAGAATTGCAGAAGACGCGGTCAACACTAGCGACAACTAATTCATTCCTTCGTTTTTTACCCCTATCAAACGTATTTTTTAACACCATTTTGTACGCTCTAATGAAAAAATATGGAATTGTACGGAAATGAATGTTTTTGTGTCCAGATGATATCTGAACTAAAAAATTTAGCTCGCCACAATGAGCTAACCAATCTCAAAGCCTGGCTTTAAATAAGACATTCGCCACCGCGCTTACTTCTGCCGTACTAAAGGCCGCTCTCACCGTCCGAACGTTGCCAAACAACACTTGTACTTTCTGCTTTCGACCGAACATAATCACATTCAACTGCGCTAAACGCATTAGGACTGTACGATAGATAACAAAAAAATGTGCGCCAAATAATCACCGCCAGCTATTTGTCTTTAGCATATTCACTGGATTGGAACCCATGCGACTAATCACCCAATCCCAGGTTCTTGTTGCGTTTCCCTTTTGTTTTATAACCCAAGGAAAGGTGTCTTTGAGCAACGACCAGTGTGTATCTGACATGTCTCTATGATCACCAAATCCGGCAACGTAGACAATCGTGTTTCCAAATGGCGCAGCAAACAATCGTTCAAACGGCCGTTTTCCCTTGAGGGCAACTTGTATCTCCCACGACGCCGTGAAAGGTCGTTGGGTCAAACACCGGCCGCATTTTGTATCTGACATCACCGTTTCCGCGGTATGAGCAAGCAAGCTACCGTACGGAAACGTATTGCCAACCGTGCACGACGCAAGAGAAGAAATCACTGCACTTTCATCATGAAGTGGCTCCGTTTCCAGTCTCACACCTCTGCGCTGCACGATCGGTTCATTTCCAACCACGTGCATACGATACGCTTTTGCAACGCGACGCATACAAGATAATGCCGTGGGGAGCATTAAAAGGTCTGCCCGCCCTCTTCGTGTATCACTCCGTTGTATACGTCCTGCTACAATATCTACATATATGGTACTTGCGAGTGCAGATGTATTATTGCTCCCTTTTAATTCCAATTGTCCATCTCCTACTTGTCTGATACGCCAAGGCCATAGATCCCGTTCTCTTTTAGACTCAGGAAACAACTGCTTCAGAACAGACAGGTTGCGCCGCGCAACCGACGACAACAAATTACTCGGCGACGGGTAAATATCATGCACACACTCAATAAATTGACTTCGCAGCATAGGACAGCCCAGGAGTATACCACGAATATAACAAAGAGAGAAAAAAATTATGTACCTCTCGTCAAATTGCGAGAAAAACAATTCGCAACTGCGGATACCTCTGCCGTACTAAAGGCCGCTCTCGCCGTCCGAACATGACGGGTATCGTTCAATAACTCGTAAAACTCCTGCCTGCCGGCTGGACTAAACTCTCGGCGGTTAATAAGCGTGCTCGCCCACTCAATTGTGCGGTTTGCAGGCACCACAAGAAGCTGGGTAAATTCCGGAGAGATTGTAAGCAGCTGCTTGCCCGGAGCCAGTGCCTGTCGTGCTTTTGCCACTTCGACAAGCCCATGCGCTTCTGGGTTCGGCAATGTATTGACCACGTCTGCTAACGCTTTCACCCCGGCAGCAAAGCCTGTTTCGGATAGTTGTTTAAACGAGCGCTCGTTTAGTAGTCCCAATTTCGATTCTCCGACTCCCTCGATGACCACACCATCCTCTTTTTGGACAATAAGAAACGCCATATCGGGGTTTCGGTGGTAGCCTAATTCTTTCCCCAATCCAAATGCATCTGGATTGTGAGCCAAGGCCAATAATTCCTTTTCCAACGGAGTACGCTCTCCGAATTCAGGATCCGCCTGAATAAACATCTCAAAAATCTTACCGCGAAGCCTTTTTCCCGCTCCTTCACCAGTTCCTGTCGATTCTGCAGCCACTTCGGACTCAAATGTGCTCCAGTCTATGCGGTCAAATACCGTGTTTTGCCGCTCTCGGTTCGGCACATAGTCCTTTTCCACAGTAGCGCTGGTCAGCGTTGCCCACAACAATGCACGCGTGGAATGAGGGTGCGTTTCGGGCGATCGAAATGTAGAACGTTCAATCATGGCCATACAAATCGGTAGTATATCATATCCTATAACTATATTTATGATCATTTTTATGATATAATTTGAATCGTATGTTAGATAAATATATCCGGAGAAAGACCGATGGCCCGGCAACAAAAATTGAAAGTATTTTACGTGGTCTTCTTGGCGACAATAAATTATCCGTCAATGCGAAAGACGTTCTTGAAGCAGCGGGCGCATCAGAAAGAATGTTACAAACAACAATAGCCCGGTCCGATGGTCACATAACGATAGATAACAATGGAAATATCGCTATTAAAAGGGGGCCGCTTCAATTTCTTCGCCGCGGAAAAAAGGGAGGAAAATTTTAGATGCACACTTTTTTATATTGTTTCTTATACAAATTGGAGAATACTGCAATAGAATCTAATCAACCTATCTAATTTGCATTATAGGCCATATTTTGATACCATCCGCCTATGGCAGCCACAGCCGAACGGGCACGACTTCTTTCGCAACGGGAACAAAAATCCGTGCAATCCTATCGGGATATTCTCTCCCGAATGCCGAGCGTTCTTGAACAGGCACAAAAAGAAGCAAAAGAATCCGATATCGCAACCACTCCGGAGGGAAAATTTGTCTTTGCGTATCTTACCGCCACCCAGCGACTTCTTATTCCTGCATTAAACGATATGGCATTGGTTAACGCAGATTTATTGGAACCCACAGGAGGCCCAGAATACAATCCGCACCGCAGTATCGACGAAATTGGAACTGCCGTCGCATTACAACTTGCCGCTCAAACAAAAGATATCCCTAAATTTTGGTTGCGCAGCGAAGAAAGTGCAGCCTGGGAACGGGCAACTCCCGAGAATAATTCCGCAGTACCACGGGATGGTCTCCGATTTGCTATTATCGACCCCTTGGACATGACGCATTCGTTAACCAAAGGCAATCGGGTACAAACAACCGGCATTTCGATATTTGACCAAAATGGAACGCTCAAAACGGTCGGAATCGCAAGCTTAGTAGATACCAGATTCGCCTTTATCGAATGTACCGATCAGACCCGCGTCTACACGAATTTTGCTCTACCACCTATTGACCAAAACAGTGACACCCAATCAGTTCGCGTCGCTACACTAACCCGACGGATGCACAATCTCCGCTCGCTTCCATTATTTACCAGGGGCGGCAAATGGGACCTAGACTGCGCTAGCGGCTATGCCGTATTGGGCCTTCAGGAAGGAACCATAGACACGATCATCGATCCCATCAAAGGAAATCCATGGTACGAAGTCGCTATCTGGGCATCAGCAGCTCAAGCACTCGGGTATCCTGTCACGGACTGGGATAACAATCCCATAGATATATCTGCCATAGTACGTCATGTCATTGAAAAACACGAAGATGATACTTATCGCATACCTTTTGTCATCAGCAGAACCCCAGAAATACACCAAAAAGTACTCTCATTGCTCCGGGAACAACCATCCCGATAACTTGGGTGATTGACGGGGATAAAATGACCGGACTACAATCAGATATGTGACAGATGCGTGCCTTCTCCGGCGTATCTGCATAGCAAAAACGGTATTTTTCAATTGTCCTATGCTCTATTTTGCCGAGCTCGCGGGCAAGCCCGTGGTTTCATCTGATGGCGGAAGTATCGGGAAGCTCTATGACTTCTATTTCCTGGGCTCCGACCAACCACTCCTCACAAAGATTTGTGTCGTCAGCTCTGTCGGATACCTCTATATTCCCATTACCAGCGTCAAATCCATCAACGGCACCATTATCCTGGCTCCGGATCATGAATCCGTAGAGCCGACCGAACAGGAACTTTCCATCCGTACCCATCTCCTCGATCAGCAGATTATTGATATACAAGGCAACAAAGTGGTGCGGGTAAATGACGTCGTCATCCAGCAAAAACCGTATTATGTCATCGCAGGCGTGGACGTGGGGGTCCTGGGCATTGCCAGGTGGCTGAACGTTGAACAGTATCTGAACAAAGCACTGGCCATGATCGGCAAAACCGTTACCTCGAATTTTTTAAGCTGGGACGACGTGCAACCCGTCGAACTTTCCCGAGGAAAGGTCATGCTGAAACGCGAAGAAACCAAACTGACGAGACTCGCCCCGGAAGACCTGGCAGACCACCTGGAACGGCTGTCATTGAAAAACCTTACCAAAATCCTGGATTTGCTTCCCACTGAATACGAAGCGGACGTCATCCAGAACTTAAACGTGGGTAGACAGCGCGATCTACTCCGCAACATCAAGCCGGAAAAAGCTGCCAACATCCTTTCCCGTATCGATCCCGATGAGGCGGCAGACATCCTGCTTACCCTTTCCGAACGGCGGCGGGCGCTCATCCTGCCGTTCCTTTCCCCGGAAGTCAAAACACCTATAGACTATCTGATATCTTTGTCCGCTACGGATATCGGAGACCTTGCAACCAATGACTATGCGACCGCGGATCCCGAAGAACTGGCCGGCAAAGTAAAGGCGCGCCTGAAAGGAGAATCCGCCACACTTTCCCAGTTATCGTACGTGTATGTGGTCAACAAAAAGAAGGAATTAGTCGGCGTCTTTAACCTGCAGGAACTCCTTGCCCAGGATGCGGATATACCCGTCTACAAGTTTATGATTCCCAATGTCATCGTGATTTCCCTGACTACCCCCAAAGAAATCGCCATGAAAAAAATGATCAAATACAAACTCTATGCGTTGCCGATTATCAACGAAAAACGGGAAATACTGGGACTCGTCACCATCGACGATTTACTGGAACGGATGGAGGGACGGCTTATTTAGCAAGACAGAAAGAACGTTCATAGCAAGAGCGCAAGAATATCTTCCTATGAACCATGAACTATGAACCAAAAACTTTACGCCATATTGCGGTATATCAAATATAAATGGAAACGGCTGCTGGTCGTCGCTCTCATCATCGGACCGGGGCTTATTACCGCATTTGCGGATAATGATGCGGCCGGCGTATCCGCCTATTCTGTGTCCGCGGCAACATTTGGCTATAGGATCCTGATCATCACCATCCCAATGACCATATTGCTCGCATTAACCCAGGAGATAGGCGCCAGAATCGGTATCGTGGCAGACAAAGGACTTGCCGACCTCATCCGCGAACAGTACGGCGTACGGATTTCTATCGCTATGTTCGTGCTTCTGTTTATCGTAAACTTTACGGTCGTGGTACTGGATCTGGCGGGCGTCAAATCCGCACTCGCACTCTTTGGTCTGCCAACGATATTGCTACCGATCATCGTCGGCCTGCTGTTCCTGTTTATCGTCCGGGTGCAATACAAAACCACTGAACGGTTTTTCCTGATCACCATCGGGTTTTATCTCGTATACATGGTATCCGCCATCCTATCCAAACCGGACTGGGGTATGGCGGTGCGATCGATGATCCTGCCGGAAGGGCCGTTTTCCCCGAAGTTTATCTATACGGCCATAGCCGTCGTCGGCACCACCATAACCGCATGGGGGCAATTTTTTATCAATTCCACCGTCAAAGACAAACATCTGACCGTCGAGCATTTAAAGTACAACCGCTGGGAAGTGTATACGGGCGCGTTCCTCACCGATTTATTTTCATTTTTTATGATGGTGGCGGTAATCGCCACGCTGTTTGTCCACGGCGTCCAGATTACCGGAGCGGCGGAAGCGTCTATCGCCATAAAACCGTTCGCAGGCAATCTGGCGGGCCTGTTGTTCGGTATGGGGCTGTTTGTCGCCGGGCTGTTTGGCTGCATCATCGTACCGCTTTCCACTTCCTATGCATTTTCGGAATTTTTTGGCTATCCCGGAAGTTTAAACGAGGATTTTCATAAAAGCCGGCTTTTTTACACGATCCTGCTGATTCAACTCGCCCTCGGCACCATCATCGTCCTGTTCCCTGCCGTGACCCTGTTTTCCATCACCGTGATCGGCAATTTCTTCAATGGCGCCGTACTGCCGATCATCTTTTTCTTCCTGTACCGGTTCGTGAATAATGAAAAAATTATGGGCAAACACCGGAATACCCGGCTCCAGAATTGGTTACTCGTCGGCGGCGGCGTATTTATCACGGCAGCTTCCCTGCTTTCCATCGCAGGACAGGTGTTGGGGTGGTGAAATGGTCTATCTTATAAATATTGCCGCAGGTCTTCCGCACTGACACATCTCGTCGATATTTGAAACGTCACCCCTCCACGTGTTACTTCTATAGGTTTACCGGGATGAACCTGTCGAGAAAATCCTAAACGTCCCCATATACCCTCTGCTCGCACTCGCGGCCACCCTGCAGAAGGATTATCCGCAGCAGACATGGAGGGGACGTTAATATCTAATTTTCCGACGCTTCGCATTTCCGTGGAGATGTCTAGTTGTCCAAATCGGCTTACTTGACGTGTCACACGACGTGGCCTCACAACCTCCATCCGTGCAGTAACATCCAATAAAGACCATGCAGACAACCTGTTTTGGCTTCGGATACTGTTTTGTCTGTATGTTTTTTCTCCACCGGACACCACTGTTGTTCTAACCTCAAAAGGGGGTACGCCGGAAATCTGCCGAACAAGGACAACAGGATATAATAATTCTTTTCCTGAAACAAGTGTGCCAAACATATAGGAAACTCCCGCATAGTAGAAAAAGAACGCATCTGCATCAATACATCATAGATATGTATGCAAAATATGTAATAAATAGCACACCATCAAACTCACACACGAGACACGCATTGAAGCAACTGCCCCGCATGCACGCGTATGCTCTATTTCTCCTTTACGTGCATTCATCACACCATCGAGAATCGTGTTTCTTTGGAAAAAAATCACAGCGCATACGTCGACATGCCCCCAAAGCACTACTGCAGTAATGCCGCAAGCTCGCTCATTGCCGTTTCAAAATAGACGCGCCCGAAACACCCCTGTCTTTTTCCCCACTGCTCAAAGCGTTCAATACGATACGCCAGATATTCTGGGGATGTTCGCGCATCCGGTACACCATCAGGATGGAGATCTAACCATTTTTTTGTAAATACATCCTGAAGGATGTAGGACTGAGGACATAACTGCGGCTCCACCTCGCACCCCTTACATCTGGGAATCCCCTGCACCCCAGCCCGGACTTTCGGACGAAACCCCTTCGGCAATCCACCAAACATGAGATCACCAACATATTTATCATAGATATTTATGTGTGTGCTTCCTATACGACGGCAATATGTATCTGTATATTGTTTGATATCTAACAATACGAGAATTCCTCTTGAAATCCAGAACAAATCCCCTACAATAGTGATCGTACTGGGATGTGCGCCCTGGGTGTGCATCCTTTTTCTTTTTTTCTATGACACAATCTGACTCACATCCGGACGACCCCGGCCAACGACACGGAAAGCCGCATTCCCATGCCGGACTGGCACTTCTCACCCTGGGCGCGTTGGGCGTGGTATACGGCGATATCGGCACCAGCCCCCTCTATGCCATAAACGAAATGTTTTTCGGACATGCGCTCTCTTCGTTCACCCGGACGGATGTGTTGGGCGGCATAAGCCTGGTGTTTTGGGCGCTTACCATGGTTGTCGCCATAAAATACGTCTTTTTTGTATTGCGTGCAGACAGCGACGGCGAAGGCGGCGTGTTTGCGCTCTACAACCTGATTGCCGACCTGCCGAAATCCCATCCGGTATTACTCGGACTACTGATCATCGCTGCGGGACTTCTGTACGGGGACGGCATCATCACGCCTGCCATCAGCGTCATATCCGCAGTAGAAGGAGTACGCATCGTCACCCATTCGTTGGAGCCATACATTATCCCGATTACGATAGCCATCCTGACCGGATTGTTTGCCATCCAGAAAAACGGCACGCATAAAGTAGGGAGACTGTTTGGGCCCGTCATGATCGTGTGGTTTACAGCTATCGGCGTCATCGGGACTACGGCCGTCATACATACGCCTGGCATTCTGGCGGCACTCAATCCGCTGCACGCCTATGCATTTTTGAGAAATCACTCGTTTGTCACCACGCTCCTGACCCTGGGATCCGTCATGCTGGTGATCACGGGCGGTGAAGCTATGTATGCGGACATGGGGCACTTCGGCAGGACTCCGATCCGCCTGGGATGGTATCTGGTCGCCTACCCCGCGTTGGTCGCCAATTATTTCGGGCAGGGCGCGTATCTGTTAAGCGGCCATGAAATACTGGGGGGCAACATATTTTTCAGCATGGTGCCGCGGTTACTTTTGGCGCCCATGGTTTTATTGGCAACGTTGGCAACCATCATCGCGTCCCAGGCGCTCATTTCCGGAGCATTTTCGCTTACCATGCAGGCGATATCATTGCGGCTTCTGCCGTATTTGCCCATAAAACATACGCACGAAGAACACGAGGGGCAAATCTACATCCCCCAGATTAACTGGGCGCTCTACGTCGGAGCCGTGCTGTTGGTGCTCATCTTCCAGTCGAGCAACAAATTAGCTAGTGCATACGGATTGGCGGTTTCCGGCGTCATGCTGGTCACCACGCTGGGAATGATCGTGATCGCCTCCCGCCTGTGGAAATGGAACCGCGTATACGTCTACGGCTTATTTATCCCGTTTGCCATGATTGACGCGCTTTTTCTGCTTTCCAATTCGCTGAAATTTGTCGAGGGAGGATTTATCCCGCTTACCATAGGGCTTTCGATTTTCGGCATTATCGAAACGTGGAAATGGGGCAGATATCACACGATCCATACGTTTAATACGTATAAAACCATGACGGTACGGGAGATTGTCCGGCTGCAGCAAACGACGCCGCTGGACCTTCCCCGCACTATGGTATTTCTGACACGCAAAGCCATCACGGAAACGACCGATACCGTCCCCATCCAGCTCCAGCGGTATTGGGAGAGAAACGCCGTCCTGCCGCAGCATTTGGTCATGCTCAACGTCGACCTATTGAAAGTGCCCCACGCCAAACAGCGGGTACGCATAAATAACTTTACCGAAGGCAACGACAAAAACGGAACGGTGACGAGTATCACCGTCCAGTTTGGATTTATGGAAGACCCGGATCTGGAACCGTTGGTGCGGTACTTTATCCGCAACAAAGACATCCCGTCTACTCACCCGCCGGAACAGTGGGTATTTAAAGCGCTGCATGAACGCGTCATCCCCTCTGCCAAAGCATCGTGGCTTACGCGCGTGCGCTTTGCGATGTATCAGTTCATCCACCGCAATACGGAAAAAGCGGATGAATATTTCGGCCTGGGAGACGACCATCAACTCACGATCGACGTGTGCCCCGTGGAGCTATCGTAATCATTTCTTGATTCAGACCCTCAGATACGCCTATATAGTCGACCGCGATGCTCTTCATACCCATCGGGAATATGAAAAAATCCTTTCAACCTATGCTCAGAATTAAACCGTTTATGCATTCGTCCTAAACGAGCTAATTCTTTAAACTCCAACGACTTCAACGCTCTTTTTTGAAACTGCGCAGAAAACTGATTCGTCATGTTGATGGTGCCTGTCACATCACAATCGTCACAGTAATATTCTATTGTCATAAGGATACTAATGATATCAAACTATGCCAAAATATGAAGATTCACGTGTTACATCCGTTCAACTGTGGAGATGCCCAGAAGATTAAGGCCATTTTGCAACACCTGGGCAGTGGCGGCAGTGAGGACGAGACGAAAATTCGAGTATCGAGTATCGAGCATCGAGCCTCGGTTCTCACTGCTCGGTTCTCGCTGCTCGATAATTTGATGTTTCTGATAAAACGTATTAAAGGACTGTGCGAGATCAAATAAATAGGTACAGATGACGTTTGGCGCCAAATCATGTGCCGCAGCAGCTACGATTTCCGGAAAGAAGTGGATGAGGCGCGCCAATGCACGCTCATCTTCATTAAAACGTACGTCACCTAGGTTACCTAAGTCACCTAAGGAACTGGGAACCAATGCTGATGCAGAAGAGGCCTTCCGCAGCACACTCTTACACCGGGCATAGGTGTACAAAAGATACGGCCCCGAGTCGCCGTCAAAAGAAATAGATGTCGCGATACTAAACGAAACATTCGAGGGTAATGCCACACGAAGCAGACTATATTTCACAGCTGCTATTGCACCTTTCTCCGCTATCTCCTCCTTGTCCTCAGACGTTTTAACGAAGGAGGATGATTCACTTTTATCTAGTATCTCATAGATTGATTTCTTTACCTCTTCCAGCATACCCACGCCGGTCAGGACGTTTCCGGTACGGCTGCTCATTTTGCTCCCGTCCGCATTTCTCACCATGCCATGGCCTATATGTTTCGTTTTTGCCCCGATTTCCGGAATAACCTGCTCCATGGCAGCAAACAGGACTTTAAAGTATTCGTTGATTTCGTTGCCGGTCACGATAAACGACTTATCCAGGGCATAATCCTGGCTCTTTTTCCAGTTCAACCCCAATTCTTTGGCCTCATAGGTCGGCAATCCCAGAGAATTCAAAAATACCCGGGTATGCAGTCCGGCTTTCGAGGATTCTCCGCGAAAGACCACGGCTCCGTCGCTTTCTTCAAATACCTTGCCTATATGCTCCCGGACAAGCTTTGCGCCATATTCTCCGACGATGGATTCAGGATAATACGCATCAAAATGCGTGCCCAACCGGCGGAAAATCGTTTCAAAATAGTCCATACTCCAGGTGCGGCCTTTTTCGTATAGTTCCTTCACTTCCTGATAGAGCGTATCATCGACCTGCACATACTGGCGGTAATCCACCTGCGGCGTCCATTTGAGCGCCTTTTCCATATACTCCTGGGCTGCCAGATACACCATGTAGTTTATGTCTTTCATCTCTTCTTTGGCTTTCTCCGCCTCCGGCGTCTTTTCTTCGTAGATGGTAGCGCCTTTTGCGTAGGCCTGGCCCAAATATTGCACCCGTTCCGGAAGCGGCTTACTTTCCAAAACAGCCAGGGTGACATGATCTTCTGCCATTTTTTTCCGCAGTCCCCATATGGACTTGGCCACATGCATACCGACATCTCCAAAGTAGTCCACGCGGGAAACATCCCATCCTATTGCAGCGTACAGACGGGCCAAACTCTCCCCTACGGCATTGCTATATAAGTGTCCGATATGCAATTCCTTAAACGGATTGGGGTCGGTGTATTCCACCATAAGGTGCTTCCCTTTTCCGCTTTGGCTCTTTCCATAGCGCTCCCCATCTTTTAGCACTTCCCTCACCTGACTGCTTAGGGCGACATCCTTTAAAAACACGTTGATAAAGCCGGGAGGAGCTATTTCTATGCGGTCAATGGACGACAAGATATCGCTGGTCGACAACTTCGTATTATCTTTATCCTGTAATGTATTTTTTTCCGTTACATTGCCTGCATTCTTTTGATCTGGTTTGCTATTCTTCTGATCTGGAATCTTGTGCCTGACACCCGATACTCGCTTCTCGATGCTCGTTTTAACCTGTAGTGCGATATCCATCGGACTTTTTTTCAATGGTTTTGCCAGTCTCATGGCAACGTTGGTGGTGTATTCCCCGTGTTTGCTGTCGGCAGACATGACAACGTCGGGAACGATGTCAGTAACTCCGACTTCGTTCAAAACATCCTGAAATAATTGTTGTAGTTCTAATTTCATACATGACTATGATTCAGCGGATTCCGGATACCGTATTTTACACACTATCCAACCCATCCTACCGAATTTCAATATGCCGGGACGAATATCAGGAAATTCCGCTCCATTAGTCGCCCTGCCTGAAGTACACACTTCATCGGCACAAATCTCATCTACCCTATACCACGACAGCCGACCTCCCACCTGTTCACATACCTCTATTGTCCCGCCATGCAAACCTATCCATGTATGTTTACCTTCGGCATGCATAGAATCTATTCCTCAGTCATCCTGCATCGATATTATCGCATATTTCGATCCTGACGACATCCAATAGACTTCCGCATTCCCGCCGCACAGAGTGGTTGCTATATGGATAAATTCTGCTGCGGCAGCTTCCATAACGTCTTTATTGACGCCGTTAAAGCCGTCCATGACAAAAAATCCGTTGGTGGTTTCCTCTGTCATCTTCGTCCTGTCGCACTGGCGCCAGTTGAGCGCCCTGGTCGACAAATCGATATCGTCTCCCCATACCAGCTCGCCTGGTAATGCAGGCTTCGCTTTATCGCCGCCGATCGGAATCCACATTTCCCCACCTTTGGCGATGTACAACCGAAAATCCCCTTTGAGCACGTCCAGATTTTCTCCGCCAAACGGCGTAAGATATTTGATACTGATAGCATTGTATATATTAACGATCGGATTGATGTCGGGTAACTGACCGCCCTCCAACACCCTTTTGGCCAATGCCACATGAGCCGGCCGGCGCACGTCCGGATCCGTTCCGAATTTTTTGAATGCGTCAAGATACACAGTGACCCGGGGATCCTGCCAGAACTGTTCCGTCGTTAAAGAATCTCTCAGCTCTCTTTCTGTCTTTCTTAGCAATTCTCTTGCCTCATCCCCGCCTCTCGTATTATCAAACCCGCGGATAATGGGCAAGCAGATTACGAGATCAGGCAAAAGATCACATACCGGCTGGTCTATGATAAATTTCATACAGCTCCTTTCATAGCAATCTGATTCGCAAGCTTCATTTGCAATGTGTACACCTCTATAAAACCCGCCGATGCATTTACATTGTAGGAATACCCGCCGCTCGTTGTAAATGACGCGTGGTGCATCGCATATGGGCTGGTCATGGCGACCACCGTCGCCATTCCTTTATAGAGCTTCACGGTGACCTCTCCGTGTACGCGTTGATTCACCTGTGCATTGAAGCTGTTGAGCGCTTCCATAACAGGATCAAACCATTTCGCACCATAACAAAGATATGCCCATTTGATGTCCAACTGGTTTTTGAGCTCGTTCACCTCGCGGGTAGACACGTATTGCTCCAGCGACTTGTGAGCAGAAATGATCACATGGCCTGCAGGAAGCTCATACACGCCCCTGTCTTTCAGACCAATAAGACGGTCTTCAACCAAATGAACGACCCCGACACCGTGCTTGCCGGCGATATGATTTAATGAAGCAATAAGTGCTGCAAGCTTCATCGTTTTGCCGTTTAACGCAACCGGAATACCCTTTTCAAACGTGAGCCTAACGAATTCTTCCGTATCCGGTGCGTTTTTGGCCAGTGTATACGTCGTTAGGAATTTCTCGACCTTCGGGATATATTTGGGATCCTCTATCTCTCCGCCTTCCCAGGTCATACCCCACATATTGTCGTCTACGCTATACGGAAAATCCAACGATGCGGGAACCGGTATGCCATACTTTTGGGCATATTTGATCTCCTCGTTCCTGTCCATATTCCATTCACGCACGGGGGCTATCACTTTGATATCAGGATTTAACGCCAGCATGTAGCCTTCAAACCGCACTTGGTCATTGCCTTTGCCGGTACAGCCGTGGGCTATGGCATCGGCGCCTACCTGTTTGGCCACTTCCACGGCTTTGGCGGCCGTAATCGCGCGCCCTATAGGCGTCGACAGATGATACTGCCCCTGGTAGCTTGCGTTGGCTTTGATGCCCTGTGCTATATAATTCTCGGCAAATTCGTCCTTTACGTCCAAAACGATTGCCTTTTTTGCACCGAATTTCAATGCTTTCTTTTGGATAGCGACCAGATCATCACCCTGCTGACCCAAATCCATCGTGAGCGTCACCACATCGGCTTTATATGTATCAGCGATCCATTTGAGCATGACAGACGTATCCAATCCGCCGCTATACAAAAGCAGTACCTTTTTGACTTCTCCTTGTTTTGCCTCATGTGAGGCTACTTTGATATATGTTGTTTGTTTTTTCATAAAAATTTTTAAATAAATGGTTTATATGCGAAACGACTCTCCGACACGTATTATCGTCGTCGGTGTCGCATTCGCCATGCCTCAATCGATGCCAATTTCTTTTTCAGTTGTTTTACCGTCTCTTTCATACTATGACTCCCCGGCCCGCCGTAGGATTTCGTCAGGGAAAGAATGATGCGAGGATCCTGCCACGCGGTAACCTGACCCTCGGTAATAGGGATCGTCAAACCCGATTCTTTGATTACCTTTTGAATAGATTGATATGGTATGACACTACCATTTCCGCTTTCTTTCACCGATTTCTCAACAATCATTTTTGCCTGGCGCATCGGGATATGAAACACATAGACGATCTGTTCCATAAGGGTGGTCGCACCGATAAACCCCTTGTGACACCAGGACTCCATAACATCTATGTGAACAGTCATCGTCTCCAGCACTCCTGACAATACGATGGGCGAAGATACACACTCATTGACTACATCCATGATGATATATTTCGTCCACTGGGAATCACGGTTGTATCCCATAAAATTGGACTTCCCCATAGAAAGCAGACTTACAAGCTGCCCCTGGGCAACTCCGGCTTTACCCTTGATGACTTCCAACGGATCCGGATTTTTCTTTTGAGGCATGATTGAGCTTCCAGTGCTATATGCATCGGAAAGCTGTACCATGCCAAACTCAGGCGTCGCCAACAAAATAAGCGTCTCGGCCATAAGGGAGAGGTGATTCATGAGTGTAACGATGGCAAACGCCAAATCAGCCTCCGGCTCCCAACGATTGGTTATCGCGTCCATAGAGTTATGATCCGGCCCATCAAATCCAAGCATATCTGCGGTCATCGTTTTGTCTATCGGAAAGCTCGTGCCATATGACACGGTGTTACCCAGCGGGCTACGATTGTAGAGCGTGTACCAGTGTTGGAACCGTTCCATGTCACGAATAACCATAGAAGCAAATCCAGAAAGTGTGTGACCGAATGTGGTGACCATCGCATGCTGATGATGCGTAAAACCAGGTATTGGCGCTCCTTTATAATGCTCTGCTAACTTTATCAAAACACGTGATAACGCAGCGCTGTGTTCTACAAAAAGAAGCACCTGATCGCGCATGTATAACCGCATATCGGTAACGATTTGATCGTTCCTCGAGCGGGCCGTGTGAAGCTTGCCGGCAACTTCAATTCCTATTTTTTGCGTAAGCCAAGATTCAATATTCGTATGGACATCTTCTTTGTGACTATCTAACGAAAACGTTCCCGCGTGCACCAATGATTCTAATTCTTTAAGTGCAGCTACAATTTGTGCAGCATCGGCTTTGGGAATAATGCCGGTTTTACCCAACATCACTGCATGGGCCTGGCTCACCCAAAGATCATATGGCAGAAGCGCCGCGTCTGCAGGTGGCACGCCAACGACATCACGGCCTGCGGTGAATGCAAGCACCGAGTCTGTGGGCTTTTGATGAAAAGCTGCTCCCCAAAGTGTGTTTATTTGTTTCATTTTCATAGATCGCTCCTCTATATCCGCCATACCTTACTGCTCGCTATATCCCGGTAGAGCGCTCGCCGTTCCCGTGCTCTACGTGCACGCGTCACGGTGTCGCGTCTACGGGATTGGTGGTTCATACACTCGTGAATATGAATTCACTCGCGAACGAACACACCAAAAAAATCCCCTTGGATCTCTCCCGGTAAAGACCGAGAGAAGTCCAAGGGGACGTAGTGTGCGTGGTGCCACCCCAGGTTCAGAAAAGTATGTTTATTTAAAAACAAAATCCCCCGTATAGCCTTGACGGAAGATTACTTTTCCCTCATTGTGCTTTTTACTTGTCATCCGCCACCTGGCAAGATTCCTTTCTTCAAAAGCTGGCTCCGGTGCTCGACACCATCATCGCCTATTAAATTGTCCAATTAATTTACTACAGGTTCTTTGGGTTGTCAAGAGAGGAAAAATGTTTCGCCTCATATCATTTTACCTACCAACGTCCCGTGAGCACACAATACCGCTTGTCCTGGAGAATTTCCATCGAGCATAACAAGATTATTTCTTACGGTAAGCCACGCTTTATCTATCGAATCAATTTGGCTTATAAAACGCGCGCGAGATCCGACTCGTAGCGGCCGATCATAAAACACCTCGAGATGTGAGCCAAGAGCTTTTTGATATCCATTATGGGACGCGACGATATTTAATAATATGCCGCCCACATGATCAAAGCCAAATGCCGTCCACCCTCCGTGCATTATTCCCCGATGGCTTTGAAATACACCAAGTGCAATAACGTCTAATTGCAAACAAGAGCCACTATCTGCCCCACTCAATACTGCGTTTTCTGTATTCATCCCGTGCACCCATGCAGCCAAACGAGATGACCGAATCAACTGCGTAATACTAGGATCACGGAGGGCTTTCAAACGTATGATTTCCTTCTCATATTGAATCACGCCGATATAGTATATGATTAGATACGCATTCTCAACTACTCTACTTTCCAATTCTTCCCATCGCTTACGATTGTGATATCACCGATTTGATCCGTACGTAGCACTCGGGACTGGTGATCTGCTAATTGTTGGAGGGTCTCCGGGGCCGGATGTCCGAAGGAATTTTTGCCGACGGAAATGACGGCGAGTTGTGGTTTCAGCCAGTCCAGAAAATCCGCATTCATCCCCGTCTTGCTACCGTGATGCGGCACCTTTAGCACTTCCACACTTCCATCTGCTAATCCTGAACCAATATATTGAGGCTCTACATGCGTGTCTGCGTCCCCGGGAAACAATGCATCAAACGAGCCGTAATGTAACCAAAAGACAATACTTCCGTCGTTCTTCTGTATGGCGCTCTGTGCACCTAACACAGAGGCATCCACGGATACCGGCTTCATCATAGCTATTTGCTCTGCGGATGGCCATACAACGGCCAAGGTGGCCTTACCTATGCTCACCCGCTCGCCCGTCGTGACCAAGCGCTCCGGAATATGCTTTTGTTTCACAAGAGCCATGAGGTTAGCAAACCCTTCGGATGTATTGCTAACATTACTCCGCACCAACGCACCCACCCTGTAACGGTCTAGTACGGACACCAATCCCTGCAGGTGATCTTTTTCGGGATGGGACAATACGACAAGGTCCAGAGTCCTATCCCAAAACGGCATGTGTTTGCCAAGACACTGAAGCACCATATCATTGGGTCCGCCGTCTATCACCATATCCCGTCCGTCGGGAAACCGGATATATGTCGCATCCCCCTGACCGACGTTACAAAACGTCATATGCAGTTTTCCATCCGGTAATGACCATATAAAATGAAAAACTAAAATAAGGCCTGTAGCAATTCCCGCTAACACATATCCTATACGAAGTTTAAACATATATAGAGAAATATAGCCTCAATAATTGAACACGAATTTGCTGCTTTCCATTGTGTCCGGAAATGTGCGTGAATTTATGTACTACCTATAGACCATATATTCCGGTCTGTATTGTTCATCGTTACCAGCCTCAATCGGGTATAGTTTGATACGGTTACCAACCAAAGCTGGCAAACGGTATTTGGCTTAGAAATTGGACCGTCCTGATGACGTATTCCAGTAGCAGCCAGTCTATCCACGCTACGATTTGGCCGGCGTATAACACGACGCTTCCCCCAAAAACCGTGATCCAACCGAGCATGGTGACTGGCGCTATAACCCATCCGATTGCCAGATTTGCCAACGGAGATATCAAAGAAAATCTATGAAACGTCATGACGGTGAGCGGTATTGTGCACACCTGAGCGGCTAACGTCAGTCGGAGATCATCGCCGATAAACGACAACACCGAATGATACATCGTATGTACCAGTTGGTAACCCAACCCGGTCGCAGGGCAACCATCAGTATGAAAAACGTCTGCCGGCATCGCGCGCACCTCATACACCGCGTTACCCTTTTTCTTCCCAAATACAATAATGCCTAAGGTCGCAAGCGCCGACAGCTGAAATGAAATATCCGTAAGCCATCCGATATGGACGATAAGCATGATGCAGACTGTGACTGCCCAGGACAGCAGTGCCCAATATTGCCTGCCAAACAGCACGGCAATCAGGCTCAAGCTCCCCATGATTGCCGCCCGGATGACGCTCGGAGATAATCCGACAAACCACACAAACCATACGATAATGCCGATCGTGATCAGGCTCGCCCACCGTTTTCCCACAAACGGAAGCAACAGCGTGCCGATGAGATCTTCCATGATCGTAATATTTTGTCCGGATAATGCGATGATATGGAGCGTCCCGGTAGCCACCAACGCGTTATAAAAGTCCCGGGATAACGAAGCGTTCGTCCCGAATAATAATCCGGCAAGCAAGCCCGCGTGCGGCTCGGGGAGAAGCTGGTTTATGACGGAGGTGAGGCCAACAACAGTGAGAGGAGCCATATTATAATGTGAGCTGATCTTTGAGCTTGGTAAATAGTGATGCGCTCATAGCTTTTTTCTCCACCAGCTCTTCCAGCCGCAGATACGGCCGGCCGGCAATAATTTTACCCGCCGTTACCGGCCCTACACCGGAAAGCGAATCCAGCTGCGATTGGGACGCGGTATTTATGGAAACAGCTGAGGGTACGGTCGCCGACCCCTGTGTGGCACCGGCGGCGATACCCCCGGATGCCGCGCTTGCCGATTCGCCGGTTGCCGGAATATACAGTTTGGAACCATCCGATATTTTTGCTGCACGATTCAGCGTCTTTGCCACCATGTCGCTATCTGCATTATTCCCAAACCCGCCGGCTGCAGCTATGGCATCCTCGACGCGCGAACCCGGCGGCAGATGATACAGGCCCGGATGCACGACCGCACCTTCTACATCAATGGTGATGATCATCGCATCCGCGCTGCCCGTCGCCTCCCCATTCGAGGCACCCAGCACCGTATCGGACGAGAACGTAATCGGCTGGGTAGCCTGATATGATTTTATAAAGATTGTTATAGATAAGACGATAAAAAGAAGACTGCAACCGCCGAGGATAATGGGTATGCGATACGTCTGCCAGACTAACAGCGCTGTAACCGGAGAGTGTTCGTCATCGGCTACCATATAATGGTATTACATCACAAAAAACCGCGGCAATGCTGTAAGGTGGGATACAAAATGAATAAGCGAAACAAACGAGAAGGCTGACGATCTACAAATAGTATATATATGGAATACTGATTCCAGACCGCACTATCTTTACACGACGAAATTCACTAATTTCTTCGGCACGAAGATTGTTTTCCGAATTTCTGCGCCGTTTAGAAATTTCTGCACTTTTTCCGATGCTCTGGCAATAGCCTCAACTTTTTTCTGAACACCAGCGCTTTCTATATCAATCTCGACTGCGTCCCGAAGCTTGCCGTTTACCTGGATGACAACGGTGACAGTGTCCTCTACCAGATATGCAGCATCAAACGTGGGCCATGCTTGTTGGTGCACAGACCATTTGACATCATCCCGAGCTTCCTTTGAGGCATCCTGATGCTCTGCACTCATACACCGGCTCCACAGTTCTTCCGTCAAATGAGGAGCATAGGGCGCCAGGACAAGCAAAAAGGTTCGTAGCAACGCAAGAGAGAGAGTGCCAGACCCGTCTGCGACCAGATTAGTAAACTCCATCATGGCAGCAATGGCCGTATTGTAGTGCCGCTTCTCTGTATCGCCTCCGACCTTACTCACCAACCTATGTATGGCTTTGATACATTTGTCAGAGTCGACTATATCAGTGCTAACTTCTAATGAGGCTGTTGCCATGCGCCAAATACGACCGACCCATCGGGACATGCCTTCCATCGCTGCATCGCGAAAATCTCCGCCGTCGGAGAACGGTCCCATGAACATAAGGTACATGCGAAGTGCATCAGTTCCATAGAGTTTGATATATTCGTCAGGATTGACGACATTCCCTTTGCTCTTGCTCATTTTCGCGCCATCTTTGATCACCAATCCATGCGCATAAAATTTCGGGAATGGTTCGTCGAAATCCACATAGCCCCAATCTTTGAGGGCCATCGTCACAAACCGGCTATACATAAGATGTAAAACGGAATGTTCTGCGCCTCCGGTGTAGGATGACACAGGAAGCCACTTTTTTGTGACAGACGGATCAAAGGGCTTTGTATCTTTTGTGGCTGATAGCTTCGATGGATACCGTAAAAAGTACCACGAACTATCTAAAAATGTATCAGAGACATCTGTCTCGCGGACTGCTTTTCCCCCGCACCCGGGGCACGTCGTTTCATAAAATTCCTTATGTTTCGCAAGGGGCGCTATTCCATCATCGCCGGGTTTGTAGTCTGCGATGTTAGGTAGCTCCACTGGCAAATCCGTTTCCAGTACCGCATACCATCCGGGCATATCCGCGCGTTCACCTTTATTACCTTTGGCACAGTGTTCGCAATGAATCATCGGAATCGGCGGTCCCCAATATCGCTGACGGCTGATGAGCCAATCACGCAAATGGTAGGTCGTAACGCGATTGCCCCATCCCTTTTTTTCAAAATAATCCATGGTTTTTTGTAACCCTTCTTCAAACTCCATGCCGTTCAGGAATTCCGAATTTACAAAATAGCCATTCATGCCATGAGAAATTACCTGATCTTCTTTCGTGATTTCGGATGTATCACCATCATCACCCACTACAACACGCACAATTGGCAAGTCAAATTTCTGAGCAAACTGAAAATCCCGGAGATCATGCCCAGGACAACCTTGAACAGCTCCCGTGCCTACATTTGCTAATACGAAATCGGTTACCCAAATCGGAACCTTTTTCCCAGTCACGTGATTCATTGCATATAGACCGGTAAACGCTCCGGTCTTCTCGCCGCCTTCTTGAATTCGTTCTTGAGGTGTTTTTTTAGATGCTTTTTTTACATAGGCTGCTACAGCAGCCTGAACATTTTTTGGCACTTTAATATCGCCGCTGATAATTTCCTTAACCAACGGATGCTCTAACGCAAGAACTAAGAATGTCATTCCAAAATTTACCGGCGCTGTCGTAAACACAGTTACTGTTTTATTGAGTCCCTCGATTTGATAGGTAATATTTATCCCCTCTTTTTTTCCGATCCAGTTTCGCTGAGCGATGAGCACCTTCTCCGACCATTCGAGGCTGGATATATTTTCCAGCAGTTTTCCCGCATATGCGGTAATTCTAAAGAACCATTGTTCTAACGCCTTTTTTGTGACTATATTCCCGCACCGTTCACATTTTTCTTCAATAACCTGTTCATCCGCCAATACCGTTTTACACGACGGACACCAGTTCACTTCTGCTTTGGCCCGATAGGCCAGTCCATGTTTAAACATTTGCACGAATAACCACTGTGTCCACCGGTAATAGGAGGGGTCATAGGTTTCCACAGTCCGGGTCCAATCATACATCGCGCCTATACTATGGAGTTGCCGATAGAAATTTTCTTCGCTGCGCTTGGCTTGTTCCATGGGATGTCTCCCCACCTTTAATGCATAGTTTTCGCTGTGTATTCCAAAGCCATCCAGCCCTATAGGCTCGAACACATCATAGCCCTGCATCCGTTTAAAGCGCCCATAGATATCTGTGCCGGTAAATGCATACATGTTCCCGACATGCAATCCTTCTGCGGACGGATACGGAAACATCATAAGGTTATAAAATGGCTTTGTAGCGCGCTCAATGTCTAATGTATTGATGCGTTTTTCCAACCAGACTCGTTGCCATTTAGCCTCAATTTTTTCGTGCTGATACAATTTTTTTGCGGGTGCGTCGTTCATACTTTGTTTTAGTATACCGTACCCACTATATATTTCAAGAGAGAACATTAGGACAAGACAAACTCCGCAAGGCATAACGCAGTATCTATGTGCAGCGCGTTTGAATAGGCCGAGAAAATATAAACACTCAACACTCTCTACTGCTAAAATCATCACGCAGATAATCCAGATTGCAATTGAAATCCAGCGGACTACTGTGACGGGCCACATAAATATTGGCACCAACTGTCTATCAGTGCCAATCCCCTAATCACTCTCTATTTCCCAAAACAATGCGCGTAGCTTATGTCGTGCACGCTAAATGTGCTCTGTCTAAATTCATAATTTCCCTCGTGAAAATGAAAGATAGTCTTTTGTCGATTAAAAATACTATAAGTTTATATAACTAAAGTATTATAGGTTATATATGTTTTGAGGCTGTTGCAGCAACCAAAACGATTAACGCAAATTTTCCTAATGCCGATAAATTATCGTATGTATTCGTATGATTTAAATTCAATATATATTGATACATACTCTATTTTGATATATTATTTAAAGCTAAATATATTATGCGGGAATTAGTGAAATGTACTTAAAACGACACAATTTATGTCTCATTTCCTTCCCAAAAACTACTACGAAACTATATCAGCCGCCTATTGACATGCTTATTAATAATTGTGTTTACTAGATATATGGCTGGTGTAATGTGGGAGAATGTCTTGAATTATCTAAGTAAACTTATCTTGTCTTTTGACGAGTATCTGACCGTCGAGCACGCAGCCAAGCAGACCCGGAAAAATTACAAAAGCGATCTCAATGCATTTTTTTCCTGGCTCGCAAATACCGCAGAGAGTACTGTTTCAACAAGCAATTTGAATTCCCCCAAAGACGCGCTCCGGGTGATCAACACGGAATCTATCGAGCAGTACAAACACTGGTTGGTCTCGGCACATACGCCGGCGGCAACCATAAACCGGCGTTTATCAGCGATCCGGGCGTTTTTCCGGTTTGCCCAGCTTAGCGGATGGAAACAGGATAATCCTGCGGACACGGTGAATAACATTCGTCCTCCGGATTCCCCGATCCCAAAACGTATACAGACTGATGAACGACCAGAACTGCCGGAAGTCCGGCTTTTACCGTCTGTACACCAACTTCCTCCGGCACTCGATATAGCACCATCTGGCGCTATCCCCGTCCCACCTCCTCCGATCCCTCCTGCGCCGGAGATGCCGACAGACGTTGCTGCAGAACATATTGAGGAGACACCTCCAACCATTCCCCAAATGCCGGAGCCGGGAACTGCGACGTTTACTGGGTCAGATACGATTGTCATTCCACCAACGACAACTGCTTCTTCCGCAGTTGTTTCCCAAACAGAACCTAATCCGTTTATGCGTATATTTCTTTCTCCGTATGGATTAGGAGCATTACTTCTTCTGCTCCTTTTGAGCGGCGGCTTTATTTTTTATCAAATTGCAGGGCTCCGAAATACCACCGGTGCACCGCAAGCACAAACACCGTTTACCCAACAATCCATTATCGGCAATACGAATAATTCAGCGACGGGGACATCATCACAATCCGGAAGTGTGTTAGGAGCCGTCGGCGCTACCGGAGCCACAGGAGGCACCGGACCAATGGGTGCCACTGGGGTAACCGGAGCCACGGGAGCCATAGGAGAAGCAGGGTCAACCGGCGCGAGCGGACCGGCAGGTATGACAGGAGCTACCGGCTCTACCGGACCACAGGGAGCAACGGGACCAACCGGCGGCGGCGGTACAGCAGGGGCAACCGGAAGTGCCGGAAGCGCAGGACCGACGGGAAGTACGGGAAGCACCGGTTTTCGAGGAGATTTTGGACCGACGGGATCTTCAGGAGCAACAGGATCCACCGGAACTGCCGGAGCAGCAGGACCCACGGGAACGACCGGCGCCACGGGAAATGCGGGCCCCACCGGAAGTACGGGGGCCACAGGGGCAACAGGATCTGCCGGAGCTATCGGTCCGACGGGTGCGAGCGGAGCTACGGGAACAGTGGGCACCCCGGGACCCAGCGGAGCGACGGGAGCCACGGGAGCGACCGGAGCCACTGGTTCAGCCGGACCGACGGGATCTACCGGAACTGCCGGAGCATCCGGCCCTAGCGGAGCAACGGGGGCCACGGGAGTGACGGGAGCGACAGGCTCTGCAGGCCCTACCGGAAGTACGGGTGCCACGGGAGCCACAGGAAATGCCGGACCCACGGGGAGTACAGGGGCGACCGGTACGGCCGGACCCACGGGAGCAACGGGAGCGACGGGAGCTACTGGAACAGCAGGGCCGACGGGGAGTACAGGGGCGACAGGCTCTGCCGGGCCAACAGGAAGTACGGGGGCCACCGGAGCGACGGAGAT
>JAKAFY010000021.1 GCA_021817785.1 bacterium | reverse complement strand
GAGCAGCCGGAGCATCGGGTGCTGCGGGCGCCAACGGTCCAACCGGCTCTACGGGAGCTACAGGAAATGGAGGTCCCACAGGAAGCACGGGAGCAACCGGTGCAGCCGGCGCATCCGGGGCTGCAGGGACGAATGGTCCAACAGGAAGTACGGGAGCAACCGGGACAGCAGGTCTTACCGGTCCCACAGGAGCCACCGGAGCAACAGGAGCAGCCGGAGCATCGGGTGCTGCGGGCGCCAACGGTCCAACCGGCTCTACGGGAGCTACAGGAAATGGAGGTCCCACAGGAAGCACGGGAGCAACCGGTGCAGCCGGCGCATCCGGGGCTGCAGGCGCCAACGGCCCAACGGGGAGTACGGGTGCCACAGGAACCGCAGGTCCCACGGGCAGTACGGGAGCAACCGGGACAAATGGAGCTGCAGGAGCCACCGGACCAACCGGTCTTATCGGCGCAAACGGCACCAGCTTATTTACCCAAGACAATACGGGACTGCAAATATTTACCTATCCTACCGTCGGTCGATCATTGCTCTTTGGTAATTCGTCCGGTGCCAATCAGTCTACGACATCTACCGCTAGCGCCCTGATTATCTTAAACGGCACCTCCGGAGATATCTCTGCAGGAGATCTCACGTTGGGGTTAAACAATACAACGACGACCATCACGACACAAGACACCAATGAAAATCTGACGATTGATCCTAATGGTACTGGTGCGATCTATTTTCATGGGAGTACGTATAACCTCGACAGTAATGGAAATTTGACCGCGCAAAAATTTATCGACTCCTCCAGCGCTTCATATTTTCTGGATCCCGCAGCAAACGGTGTTTCTCTTACCACTGCCGGACAAGCAGGGATCGGTAACCCGACTCCGGTCGGCATATTGGATGTTTCCGGTGCTATGACCGGCAAAGCGCTCACGATCTTCAACGAAACCGGCGACCAAGCCATCCTTACCGCTTCCGCATCAGGATCTACGGTGTTTACTCTCGCCCATGACGGATCCATCGCACAAACGACGTCTGACACGACGGGGGTGGCATACCAGATGACGGCAAATAGCCTCACCAGCGGCACCGGCCTGTCCATAAGCTCTACCTCCACCGGACTTACCTCCGGTTATCTTGCCAACATCGACTGGTCCCCCGGCTCTGCCACTACGGCCACAGGCGACCTGGTCAGAATCAATGTCGGTCCCAACGGCACGATTGGGAATTTGTTCAATGTCACCAATAACGGCTCATCGTTGTTCTCCGTGTCGCAATCGCAAATCACCAATGCACTCCCCACCCAGTTTACCGCCGCAGGAGATGTCTCCATCGCATATGACATGATATTTACCAATCAAACAGCATCAAACATGACATCATATGGTCCGCTTTCTATCATTTCCGGCGAAAGTTTTGAGTCGAATAATCTGACGTTGGGGACATACAATTCCGGAGACATCCTTTTGAGTATCGCCAATGGCACGGGCGGCGTGGGTATCGGCGCGGGGATCACGCCCAACGGATTCTTTGACGTCAATGGGCAGAAAACCGGTCAGGCGCTTGTGCAGTTAAACGAAACCGGGGACCAGGCGATATTCACGGCTTCCGCATCCGGTGCCACGACATTTGTCATCACTCACAGCGGAGATACCGGGATTGGCACTGCTTCGCCGGTAGCCATGTTGCATGTCAGCGACACACAGTCGGCCACAGTTTCCGCCATGATCGAAAACACCAACACCGGCACAAGCGCCGATGGTTTGGCCATAAAACTTGGTTTTACCGGAACCGGTTCAACGACCAATTATTTTGAAACATTCTTAAACGGCGGCGGAAAAATTCAGGGTAAAATCCAAAGCAATGGTGCAAACGGCATCACCTACTCCACGACCGGTATCGATTTGGCGGAATACTTTACCAAGGACGATCCTGCCGCCGATTACCGTCCGGGCACGATGATGTGCCAGGCGGCACAAGGCGTAACGTCCTGCACTGTACACGACACCAACCTCATTGGCGTCGTGTCGGCGTCTCCCGCATTTTTAGGAGGAACCGACGGTCCCGATAAAGTCATTATTGCGCTCACCGGACAGGTGCCCATGACCATCTCCCCATTCTCCCCCGCCATCCGCTCGGGCGACCCGATAACGGTAAGTTCTATACGCGGGTCCGGCACCAAAGCGATTTCTGCCGGCCCCATTATCGGCAATGCGCTGGAAAATTGGACGCCGGGATCCGGCGTACAGTCAATTATGGTGCTGGTACATACGGATTATTTTGATCCCGCTACTCAAATCACCGTCACTCAGCTCGATCAATTGTTTACCGAAGCCACTGCCGCAGCACTGATGGCATCAGGTTCTGCTACCCCGTTTGCCTTCCCCGATCTTATTGCCGATATGGTGAAGCCGGTCATTGCTGCCCAAACCGCATTTCTCACATCCATGCGGACTGGAGCAGCAACCATTACCAGCATACTTACTGCCCCGGCCATACAGGTCGGTCATCTGACAGCGGACGCAATTACGATCGACGGCATGCCGCTTCGGGACTACATTCTCGCATCACTTTCCGGCGGGACATTGCAGTCGACCGGAGCAGCGGTGCTATCTGCGAGCACCGAAACTCCGGCTACATCGTCTGCCCAAACGCCATTTACCCAATTGATCAGTACATTTACGTTTACAAACGTCGTACACTTTTTATCCGATGTATTCTTTAACGGTTCCACAACGTTTAGCGGCAATGTGGCCATCACACATGTAGCAACCATCAGCGGACAATTGACCGTACCGGATAATATGGCGGGATCCGCTACCATATCCAAATATACACAAACCGTCACCGTTACATTCCCTCAAGCGTTCGCTACCACGCCTACCGTTACGTTTTCACTGGTCAAATCACCCACCGCCACCGACAGTGCGTTTATGGCAGACGGGTTGGGAGCGTATCTTACCAATGTCACACCATATGGATTCACTATCACACTGGATCAGCTCGCCATCCGCGATTACACATACAACTGGATAGCGGTTCAAGTTAAAAATCCGTCTGTGACGGCGTCCCAATCCCCATTGTTTGATCCCACACTGTTTGCCAGCTCTTCCGGCATCGCATCCGGGTCCGCGGTCTTGACCGCTACGCCGTCCGCACAAGGTAATGGTACGATCAGTACATCGTCAGGCCAACTAGTGCAGTAGTGTATCTATGAAAAATCAAAAATTGAAAATAATCGTCGTAAGATTTATTACACTTTGTCTGGTGGTCGCCGCTGCCGTAGGCGTGTATTTCGTATTCCGCTCCCCGGGGAAAACCGAAGCGGCATGGTACGGCGACAGCTGGTATTACCGCATCAAACTCACCATAGACCACACCAAAGTCGCTGCAGACCAAACCGACTTTCCGGTGTATGTGGATCTGTCGAACATGCCCGGTTCGTTTCTGTCACACATTAACCAAACCGACGGCCGGGATATCCGGGTCACAAAAGCCGACGGTATCACGGAATTGCCGCGCGAAGTCGTCTTTTATAACGCCGCAGCAAAAACCGGAGAATTGTATTTCAAATACACCGGTACGTTAAGCAGCACCACCGACACGAGCATTTATCTCTATTACGGCAATCCAACCGCATCGGATTACGCCGTAACCGCAACGTACGGACGGAACAACGTATGGACCAACAGCATTGCGGCAGCCTGGCATTTGGAAGAACAAGGAAACGGCACTGCCGGAGAATATAAAGACGCAACCGGCGTCAACAATGGTCAGGGGGGAAATGGCGTATCAAGCGCCGTTCCCACCCAGACGAATTCTGGACAGGTTGGGAAAGCACAAAGTTTTGACGGTGCAAGTGACTGGATTGTGGTTCCACACAACGCAAGCCTGGTCCCAAGCAGCAATGTTACGGTTTCCGCATGGGTGAAATTTAATCAGGTCACCACACAATTTTTGTTACGCAAATATTGTGCCACATGCGTAAATGCTGCCGAATCATATGGACTCTGGCTCGATTCGCGAGGCCGGGTATACTTTGATCTTGAAGACAGCGGCCACCCCACAACATATTCCTATGCCAGAACCAACGACAATGTCATATCCGCCGGCGTATGGTATTTGATCACTGGCGTATGGGATTCGGGAGGAATGAAAATATACGTCAATGGAACGGATGATACGTTTTATACTTCTGATATCCCATCCGGTAATCTGGTCGGCAGTACCGACACCTTTAGAATTGGGGCACAAAGCACGGGAACAACACTTCTGAATGGCATCATGGACGAAGCGCGCGTCTCCAGTACGGGAAGATCCGCTACCTGGATTACCACCGAATACAATAATGAATATTCGCCCTCCACGTTTTTCAAATCCCAAGGCAACGAAGAAAAAAGCAGGGCTGCGGTCCTCAATTTTACCTTTGACGAAGGGTTTGGGACCACAGCCCATGATTCATCGGCAAACGGCTATACCGGGACGCTTTCGGGTACAACCACCCCATCCTGGCAAACCGAAGATCTTTGTGTGTCCGGAAAATGCTTGTATTACAACGGGTCGACGGCGTACGTAAATGTATCAACCAGTGTACCAAATATACAATCTATATCGTTTTGGATCAAACCAAAAACAAACGGGGAAACTATCCTGGATCTGGACGGTGGCACGCATTACCTCACCGCCTCAGCAGGCACCATCACCGCTACCGGATTTTCCAGCCCCACCATCTACGTCAACGGCCAGTCCGGCGGAGTGCTCACTGCCAATACCTGGCAGCACGTAGAGGTGACGACTGCTACTGCATTTACCGCTTCCAATATCACGATCGGCAAACACGCCACCAGCTACCTTAACGGCTTTATCGACGAATTCAAACTCTATGATTACGCCAGAACGGCAGCCCAGATTAATCAGGATTACACCTCGCGAAATTCCGCAGCCGGCGTCGCGGCGCGCTTTGGTCCCGATCTTGGCGGCACACTTTCGAAAGGACTGGTTGGGTATTGGAAACTGGATGAAACAGCAAGTCCCTCATTAGACTTCTCCGGCAACAGCTACAGCGGAACATGGTATGGCTCGGCAACAGGGACAACGGGAAAATTCGGAAATGCCATATCCCTGAATGGTACGACCGATTATATCAGCATGGGAGACATTAACGGGTTTGAATTCCAAACCAATTTTTCTGTTGCCGGCTGGATAAAGCCGACGAATTTAAGCTCCGTCATGGAGGCCGTAGCTTCAAAGGGGTGTGGAAGTCCTGCGGGTTGGCTTTTCGGTGTACAGGGGACAACAAACGTCGTTACGCTTTTTTCCAACAACGCGACCATTAAAGGTTCCACAGCGTTAGCAAATAATAACTGGTATTTCGTAACTGCAAGTGTTGATTCAGCGGGCAATGTTTCAATTTTTGTAAATGGCAAATTGGATAACACGCCCGCCAATTTAAGTCTTACCACTCATACCACCGCAAGTTTTAATATCGGCACGTGCAAAGACGGGACATCTAATGATTTTCAGGGGCTTATCGACGAAATCCGGGTGTATAACCGCGCGCTTTCTCCAACTGAAGTCAGCCAGCTGTACAACTGGGCACCCGGGCCGGTTGGGTGGTGGAAACTGGATGAAAATACAGGGACGACCGCCAATGATTCATCCGGATACGGCGGAACAGGGTCATTTACCGGGTCACCAAGCTGGATGAGCGGAAAATATGGTTCTTCGTTGTCTCTAAACGGATCACAGTATGTGACGGTAACCGACACCACAAACAGTGTCTATGACATTCAGGGAGATATCACACTTGCAGCCTGGGTCAAAACCACGTCTTCTGCAGCACCCGGCGTGATTTTATCAAAAGACACGGGCAGTTCTTCGAGAAGTTATAACATTCAGATGACCAGCGGCCAACCGAAGTTTTTTCTGAGCACGTCCGGATCAGCCGCCTGCGGCACTGCGACAGGCGGAACGGCAAAAAACGACGATCAATGGCACTATATCGAAGGTGTGCGATCCGGAACCGCCATGACCATCTATGTCGATGGCGTATCGGCGGGTACCGGAAGCTGTACCGGAAATCTTTTTACCAGCAATACCAATGTGTTAATAGGAGCTACATCGGGCGGAGGAAACGGATACACGGGTCAGATCGATGATGTCCGAATATATAACTACGCCCGTTCTGCTTCTCAAATCATCGAAGACATGAATGCAGGTCACCCCGCCCCGGGAAGTCCGGTTGGATCACAGGCCGTGTGGTACCGGTTTGATGAAGGACAGGGAACGACGGCAAATAATGCCGGAAATCGCGGGTCTGGGTCAAACGGAACCATTGCAAACGGGACTTGGACACAAAGCGGAAAACTAGGAAAAGCGCTGTCATTCAACGGATCGAGCACCATCGTCACCATCCCTTCGTTGGGCTCATACAATTATGCCTCAAACGTCACCGTATCTTTGTGGGTCAATGCCAGCTCGTTAAGCGGCAACCGTACGATATTTTCACAAAACAGTGTGAGCGGATATTATGATTTTGGTATATATTATTATGCGGCTATTGGAAAAATCTGCGCATACGGAGAAAACCCGTCTACGGGCGCAGACCGGGCGTGCGCATCCGCTACTGCTGCTACCGGCACATGGTATCACGTCGTAGGCGTGTGGAACGGTTCTTCGATTACGTTGTATATCAATGGTGTTCTGCAAAGCAGCACCGCATTTACCGGCTTCAGTACCGGAGGCGCCGCAAACAACGGTGCATTGTATGTGGGAAAGCTCATACAAAATTCCGTAAATTATTATTACTGGAGCGGCTCGGTGGATGATTTTAAATTGTATAACGAAGCGTTGACTGCCGACCAGATTACACAGCTGTATAACCAAAGCGCAAGTATCGTCATGGGGTCGGTTTCGACCGATGCGTCCGGAAAGCCGGACAATTCCGCCGCACGATCGTACTGCGTTCCGGGAGACACGTCGGCATGCTCATCACCGATTGGAGTATGGAATTTTGATGAAAATACCGGCGTTACGTCCCACGATACCAGCGGAAACGGCAACGACGCAAGTTTCGCGGGGAGCTCTATATATTACAAGTGGATGCCGGGAAAATTCGGCTCAGCTATGTATATGAATGGCACGGCCGGAGTCAATGCATACCTCAGCGTCACAAACGCAACGCTCTATGATTTTGGTACCTCTACGCCATTCACATTGCAATCATGGGTCAAATTACAGCATAACGGCACTGATCAAAACATCATAGCTTCCCAAAATAATGTAGGAGGCACATTTGAAATGTATATGGTTGGCAGTAGTGACATTTTACGTGCCGATATCGGGGGAAGTGGTGGATCGACGTTCTGTACGATGGACGGTACAACGACCCTTGCGGATAATACATGGCATTTTGTATCCGTCGTATTCAATAGAGCTGCAAGTTGTACGACCAGTAATATTTTGCTCTACATCGACGGGAAACTGGAGACAACCACGCTAACATCCAGTAATGTAAACACCAATACGAGCATTAATGTTGGAGGGGTAAAATTCGGTGCCAATTCAAATCCTCTCTTTGGCCTCATCGATCAGACAATAATTTATAATTATGCCCGCACGCCCGCCCAAATCGCCTGGGATTATAACCGGGGCGCCCCGGTCGCCTGGTACAAATTTGATGAATGCCAAGGAACGACGATATATAATGCAGCCCCTACCGCATCGGGGCTTGCGGCAGGAAATAACGGCACCATTACCATCGGGGCCACCGGCACGTACACTTCTGTGGGCACCTGCGGATCGGGAGTAAGCACGGAATCCTGGAATGCTGGATCGACCGGAAAATACGGAGCAAGCATAGCTCTCGACGGAAGCAATGATTACGTATCATTAGGAACGCCGAGTTCGCTTAATACGTCCTATGTAAGTGTGGCTGCATGGGTCAATTTTACCAACCCATCAGATGGCGTATCCAATGAAATATATAACCGGCAAAACTCATCAAATGCGGGTGCTGTGGCAATACGGAAAGATACATCAGGAATGTATGTGTTCCAGCTCCGGCTCACCGGGTCAACCGCTACCATCAGGTCTGTTTCATCCAATGCCGCGGCAGGATCCGGATGGCATCATGTCGTCGGAACGTATGATGGAAGTACGATAAAGCTATACATCGACGGAATCTTACAGACGAGCCGGCAAGCAATTGCAGGAACTGTAGATACCGGCACACTCAACGCCATCGAGATAGGAAGAAATCCCACCGGCATTAATTATTTTAATGGCAAAATCGATGACGTACGAGTCTACAACTACGCCCTTACCCAACAGCAAGTCCAGACCGTTATGAATCAGGGGTCAGCAGTACGTTTCGGTCCGTAAAGAAATCAGTATGATAGTATAAAGAATACGAATATGCGGAAACGAATTGGTATTATCGGCGGTGCGGTCTTACTCCTTGTTATTGCCGCGGCATCCATCGGCATCGGGGTATATTATTTCCGCCAATACCGGATGATTGCGTCAGACAGCACGAAAGCAGAGGAAGTCCAGACCCAAATGATTTTGGATGCACTCTCCCGCGTTATAGAATTGCCCCACGAAAAACCGTCCGTCGTCACCATCACCGACCGGGAACAATTACAAAACCAGCCGTTTTTCCAAAAAGCGGTAAACGGCGACAAAATCATCATCTTTCAGGAGGCCCGGCGCGTTATCCTCTACCGCCCTTCCACCGGAAAAATCATAGACATGGTGCCGCTAGTCTTCAACGTATCGCCGACGCCGGAAGCCGCACCACAAACGGAGGAAATAGCCCCAAAAAACATGCGCTTCGATCCGGGGACACCCGCAGCAGAACCATCCCGGCCGATCGTTCCGGCATCCCCGAGTGCCACGCCATCTTGACAAGACCACATGCATACACTATTACAATAATGAGGGCTTTTGTATAAAGCGTGAGCATTCTGCCGTTATGGTCTCATCAACATCGTCAAAAAATGCGGAAATCATAAGTTACGTCGTCGTTATTGTCATCATCGGTGTTATCTTTGCTGCAATCTTCTACGTTTATAAAGCCCAGCAGCTTACCATGCCCCCTCCCGAAGAATCACAGGTACAGGTCAATGAAGTGCCAGGGACACCAGCCAAAACACAACCCACCCCGACACCGACGCCCACCAAATTGTTTCATGGTAAAGATACATACAATATCAGCGGCGGTGCGCCGGATGATCCGCATTTTCCCCAGGTCACCATAGATCCTCTGGATCCCAACGTCGGTGATACACAAGCATTTACCGTCGATATAAACAGTAAATATCCGGTCACCAAAGCATATCTTTCCATACGTACCGATACCAAAACAACACAGGTTCCGTTGACGCTTGCCAGCGGCGATACGACCAAAGGCGTCTGGCAGGCTACCTGGACCGTACCGGAATCCTTTATGTACAATTACCTTATCACGCCGACGGCACAAACCGCGTATACACAAGGATCGGCAACGATCACAATCAGAAAACGGCCATGAAAAAGTTATTGACGGTTTTTAGCTTTGTCCTCTTTCTTGTTACGCTCCAGAATATATCCCCGCATGCATTGGCCGCCTGTAACTGGACCAATAACACAAGCGGGGTCACGGCAACGACGTGTGGAATAGACGGACAGTCCAGCGAATACTACGACTATTCCGCGGGCGCCGATGATGCGACGAACGGCTACAACGTCACTATCCCTAATGGTGTCACCGTCACCGTCAATGCAGGCATTGTAAGCGCACTGACCCACCTGGGAGTTGGGAAATTTACGTTTACCGGCGGCGGCACGCTTGCCGTTTCGTCAAATTATATCGCGGTTACGGTGGGACCCAAATGCTATGTCCTGGATTCGGACGCAGACGGCTATTCCCCTTCCCCGAACACGTGTTCGACCACGGGAGGAGTGGGGTATGTCCGCAAAAACAAACTCACATCCACGGCAGTAGACTGCAGCGATGCCAATGCAACGGCGCATCCCGGACAAACCACACCGTCTTCCGGCACATTTACCAATACCGCAACCGGATTAAGTTACGACTGGAACTGTGACGGCGTCCAAACGCAAACATATGCGACGGCAACGTACTCCTGCACTGCTTGTACCAATAGCGGCGGATATGCCAGTACGATCAATACCACCAACGGATATTCAGGGTCGGTACCTGCGTGCGGAGCCGCAGGTACGTATTACACGGTTACCAACGCCACCTGCCAAAATCCTGCGGTAGCAAGCTGCACCGGGGCATACACAACCGCATCCGTCACCCAGACGTGTCTTTGATACTCCAAAAACAGCAACTTTTTATGGTGCCAGTCGCGTATTGTTGTCAGTTGTACCGTTACCTTATTCCGAACACACGGCATAGTCCGTGCTTCCCAGTGTGCCGGCAAGCGGCGTACAAGTTGCACTGCAGCGGGATTTGGACGTCGCCAGATCGCCATCCGATGCATTTTCCAGCGTATCCTTGAGGCAAAAATTCGTGCCGTCGGAGTAGTAAAACATCGTACTCCCCAGTTCACTCGGGAATTTAGTCATATACGTCGTTTCACAGCCCGTGGTCGGCCCTGCCGCAAAGTCTACACTGCATGAGGACGGGCAAAGCACGGTGCCGCCTATGCCGCAGCCGGATATATAGTTGGTTTTCCCCACTCCGCCGTTTGCCGACGCAGGATACACGTGATAATCACCGTTATACAGCTGCAGCGCGGTCTTAAGCTGCGCCATTTCCCCTTTTCTGCGTGCATCGCGGGCGCGGCTTCTGGCTCCCAAAAAATTCGGCAGTGCTAAGCCTATGATCGTCGCCATGATGGCAATGACGACTAATAATTCAATTAAACTAAATGCATCATTCTTTTTGTTCATCATATGTTTCATATCATCATATATATATATAAATGTTTTATACGGATACTTACTGTACCGTCGTATTTGAACTGGAAATTGCGTACGTACAAAGAAGTGTCCCCGATGCTCCGCAGTTGGTCCCCGCATACCCGTTTTGTAACACGCCGTCGCCGGCATCCAGTGTATTTTCCAAATGCGCGTATAATCGGTAGCTGTCCGGCAGACCGCCGCGGTAACTTGCCACGGCATAATAATATTTTTGGGTTTCGATGGGATCCTTGGGGATGAGCACCATATACAGCGTGCCGTTCTTGTCATCAAATTTTCCGCCCCAGCTGCAATCCAGGGAATCATTCGTGCTGCACCCATGCATGACTCCGTTAACCGAAGTCGGGTAGTAGCCTTTGTCATTATAATATCCTTCCAATGCGCTTGCGACGGCACGCAAATCATTTTTCCGCCTTGTATCCCTGCCGCGACGAGTAGATGAAGCAAAGGTACCGGTCACGATGACAGCGAGGATACTCAGAATCACCATGACAATCAGCAATTCGATGAGCGTAAATCCCCGTGTACGGGACATGACAGTATGGCGGTCAGATGCATGGATCCCCATGAGTTTTATCATAGCACTAATTCAGACAACGGTTATTTTGTATCGCACACGCGCCAACGGGACAGGCACTCGGCCATGATATGGTACATCCGCTTCCCGAAGGATTAGCGTAATAATTACAGTCGCCGGCTGGTGTACAGGAATAATTTCCGTTATATGCAGGCGTCGGACGCACCGTCGGCGTCGGAGAAAGCCCGGGGGTAAACCCCGGAGCCGTCACGGTCGTCCCCGTAGCCAGGCAATAATTCCAAAATGCCCCCCATCCGCACCCTGCCTGCGCATCACAGCCCAGAGTCGTTATATCCGTATCCGCCCAGTCCTGTAATTGCGCGCACACACGGTTTCCCAAACAGGTATTGGTATCGCTATCCGGCTGATATTTATACGGCTTTTTCGTCACCGGATCACAGGGGATTTTTGCAAGGTATGGCGCTAACGCAGGGCCTCCGCAGGTGTTCAGGACATCCAACGCGGGATAGCAGTTATGATCATTGAAATATTCTTCGTACGCACGGCGGATATTGGCAATATCAGTTTTACGGCGGGCGTCGTTAGCGCGATACAGACTCTTTTTCCAGTTGGTCAGAAGATATAACAATGCAAGCAATCCGATGATCGCAATGACGATCAGAAGCTCCATGAGGGTCCATCCCGCCTCGTGGGACGATCTGCCTGCCGTACCGGTACGCAGGCTATTGCTATGATTCGGCGCTCTCATACTCCAACGTCTCCTATCCTCAGTATGACACACGGAAAATAAAACGCAACAGACATGGTATGATTTTTATCAGAGACGTATGATCCGCCGCACATTCCGCGTTCCGCTGTTTTTCATCATCCTATTGCTTTCGCTCTGTATTCCGGACGGGATACAGTCAGCAAGCGATATGTTCTGGCCGATTGTCACGCTTGCATGCATCCCGCTGTGGGAATATCACAACACCCAAACGGTATGGAAAAGTAAAACGGAGATTCTGTTGTGGGCGCTGGTTTTCGGTGCGCTTCTGATAAGCACCTGCCTATCATGGAGTCCGGGATATTCGATAAGCAGTATCATGCGCATATGCGTCGGACTCGTATGGCTGAAACGTTTTACACTGCTGACCCGGCAGGAGAAAGACCGCATTCCCCGGATACTCGCCTACTGCGCGGTTTCAGTTGTCTGCATGGGGCTTTTGCCGTACGCGCTTCCCGTGATACCTATCCCCGTTCCGGCATTCTCATCGCTGTGGGCTCCCGCAGGATATTTGCCGTTTATTTCCCTTACGGTGCCGTTGATTCCGGTCATGGTCGCAGCGATATATGCAAAGCAATACGCGCATCGCCGGATGCTTTTTATTCTCGCGGCCGCACTGATCATCGGCAGCAGTTTGCTTAGCTTTTCCCGCGCAGCCATGGTACTCATCGCGCTTTACTGCGGCGTTCTGCTTTTTTCATCCCGCGGCAAAACAAAAAAAATATTCGCTCTTTCCGGAATCGTGATATCCGCGGGCGTTCTTGTTTCCCTGTTCTGGATCAGTACACGTACCCCCTTTGAGCAACAGCGGCTTCATCTTCCTGCTGCCGTACGGCCGTTTATCATAAAAAATACGGTGCCGGCCGATGCGCGGCTCGCGTACATACATCAGGGAATTCGGGCATTCCGGACGTCCCCGTTGTTCGGGACCGGCCCGGGGACGTTTTCCTATGTATCCAAACAGTTCGGCGCCTCACTCTATGACGTTTCAGATTATGCGCATATGATCGTTTTGGAAATACTTACGGAAACCGGCAGTGTAGGGGCGGCGGCCATCTTTGCTCTTACCCTCTATTACGTGATGGCGTTTATCCGGGCAAAGAAGAAATACCCGGAGGAGCATACGCACGCGTCCGGATATGTCTGGGCGGTCGGTGGCATCATCGCCCTGGGATTCGTGGAACCGAACATGCATCATTATCCGGTCTTTCTGCTTTGTATGGTTATGGTGGGGATTATCAGCGGGACCTTTTGGTCCGACCGTCCGAAGCGGTCTCCCGGACTCTTGCCGTTTCTCGTACTCATGGGACTCATGACGCTTTCATGGATTGGCAGCGACATTGCGTTTACACGGCACGCACCGACATTGTCGTTGTATCTTGCCCCCTACCGGCAGTCCGCAGCGCTTCGCCTGATCGCGTCATCGGCCCGGCTTACGGAACGCACGGCGACCTATATAGACTTTTTCCATCCCCACGACGACGCGATCGCTCTTTCTATCTCCCGCCGCGCACACACCTATCCCCTATGGAACACATGGATCACCAAAGCCATGCGGGAATATCCTTCAAATACCGCGCTCCAGACGGAATATCTTATGGTTCTTGCCACGCATATGCCGCCGCAGGAAACATGCACGGCAATCCGCACGCTCACCCGTAGCCCACTGCTGCCCTGTATGACACCGCTGTTTCTTACCTATTTTCAAAGTATGTCGTACAGGCAGACCATACCGTTATGGAATGGCCCGTTCGGACAATCTAAATTTCTCTATTTCGTCGGTAAATCAGTGCTCTCCGTCACTGACCGCGATACGATCGCGCCGGTTATTGCCTTCTGGACACGGGCAAAAGACCTTGCTTTGCAATGGCCGTATTTCCATGTCGAGCTTGCAAGCCTCACCGCCTACGACACAGGAACTGATGAAGGCGCCATGCCGGTACTTACTGCGTGTCTTTCCCACCCATCAGCACGGAATATATGCCAACAGTATATATTAGACATTCATCATATTCCGGCTCCCGGACTGCTAAGTCATCAGATAGAGGAAATTCCGTTTGGCCCGGTTACCCCGTAGCGCGACAGATTATGGAAGTATGCGGTCCGTAAAAAAATACTCGGGATAATAGGCAAATGACCGCAGCGCATCAACGATTGGATTTGTTTCATAGACCAGCCAGAAATGTTTGGTATACACCTTTCCGAACACATTTTTTACTCCTGTGTCCGTAAACTCGTCAAACATCTTGTCCCCGTTATCCCAATACAACCGGACGAACATCGGCGTATTTTTCAGAATATATGACATCGGCAACGTGGCGATAGGAGGCAGCACCAATGTATATGCGATCGGGATCGTCATATTCCGGTAATATCCGGGAGGAAGATACGCGGAATGACCGATGACACGGGATCCCATCGGCCCGTCATAATATACGGCGACAAATCCGGCCTTGTGTAACCGGACAGAGGATATGCGGACGACCGTGCCGATCGGCTGTGTAAACACTACCACCCGGTCATAGGGAAGCCACACGACCAGGATGGCCCCGACCACACTACAAAGCAGCACGATCGCTGCGGTTATGTACTTCGGCGTTTTCAGGGGAAACATGCGCATGCCAAGCCGCGCGCGGCTTGCATTCCCCGTTGATACATCCATACAATGAAATTGTATCCTATATTGACTCGTATGACGACCATGGAACCTGCCTCCACTGCGCCCGCATCCCGGATAGCTGCTCCCACAGCAGGTTCTCCCCTTTCGCCATTATTCCGTTCTGTCCTTCATTGGGCGTTTTCGGGACATATCACCTGGCAACTTTATGCCGTCCTCCTGGGTATTGCAGGATATATCATATTCCGGTCAGCTGTGGTCGTGCTGCCGAATATCCCCACGCTTTTCCCCGCTGAACACATGCGGGTAGGTGACGTAACATTTTCGCCGGCCACTGCATTTATCCGCATGGAACAGGCAGCTCCTCCTGTCACCGCACTCACGATCGACACACAGGATATCGTCGCAGCGTTGCCCGAGACACTGGGACACGTCTCCTCACTTCGCTCGCTCACGATCATCAACCAGCCGCTCGACACACTGCCGGAATCGCTGGGGCGGCTTACCAATCTCGAAACGCTTGCGATATACAACTCGCCGATTCGCGCGCTTCCCCAATCTATTGGCAATCTTACCCATCTTAAGGAACTCACGCTGGTTGGAGGTAATGTATCTTCCCTTCCCGCATCCATGGCAAATCTTACCAGCCTCCAGACGCTCAATCTGGCATACAATCACATACACGCGCTCCCGACCGCCATCGCAGCGCTACCAAATCTTACGATGGTAGACCTTACGGGAAACACATTGCAGTCATTGCCGGCGGCATTCGGACCAAACGTGACCGCGGTATTTATGGGAGGCACTGGAGTATCCCATGCGTCTATCATGAATCTGGAAACTCCGACGCTTTATATCTATTATTAAAACACTCTCCCGCTCACCGCCCCCGCAAAGATAAAACAATACAGGATAAGCCCCATGAAAAAGCTTTTGACGGCAAAGACAACGCCTTTCTCCTGAAAGACAAAGACCAAAAATTTCCGCACGAGAAACAGATGGATTATAAGGATTATTCCCCATATCACCCAGAGTTCCCATAGTCCCCAGAATACCCCAAGCGTTCCCACTACCACCCCCACCCCGCTTATTGCCGTCACAGCCTCAGAAAATGTCGTCGCCACGGGATCGAATTTTTTGCGCCGCGCATACAGTTTGGTCCAGTAATACGCGCGCAGATAATATTTTTTGGCGATCGGCCAAAAGCCTTCGAATTCATGCCGCACCCGTACCCGCGGCGCGAATATGATGGCATATCGCCGGGCTATCCGGTACGTTAATTCGATATCTTCAACCAGCGGCGCCGGATATGTTTCGTCAAAGCCGCCGAGGCGTTCAAACACTGCCTTTTTTATCGATGCGATGCGTGTGGAAAACAAAAAATAGTATCCGCTTTTGTCCCGCTCGTGTATCCAGTAACTCCAATCCCGAAGCGCCTTAAAGTTGGGGAAAAAATCGTGGCTTTTCTGCTTTTTCACCCACACACCCGTTAAGGCCACCACATCCGGATCATCATCGTACACTTTCGCAATCTCCGATAATGTATCAGCAAACACTTCCACATCGCCGTCCAAAAATACGACAAATTTGCCTTTTGCGGCAGCCACTCCCCTGTTTCGGGCTATCGCCGGGCCTTTGTTGTGCGGGAGACGAACCACTCGAATTTCAACCCCAGGGGTCAAAGCTCGCAAAAAATGAAATTTCCGCGCAGGGAGGTGTTTCGTTTCGAGCGCTGTCATGGCCTTGGCACCACGCTTCGTATCGACAGACCCATGATGCGGACTTTGACGGCGCGAGAACCACGAAACACCAACCTCAGCGCGCGACGGGCTGGTTTGTAGAAATTCCAACGGGACAGTCGATCCGTCATCGACCACGATGATTTCAAACGGCGGCGCGTGGTTACTTTTTGCAAGCGAACGTAGCAGCCGTTCCAGTTTTTCCGGAGCGTTATAGTACGGGATGATGACGGACAAATATGGGCGCATGGTTTGATGGAATACGTAGTAAGAATTACGAAGTAAGAAGAATGAGCTCTCCATAATACCTAATACATACCCCGTTATACTTCGTTACATTCTTCTCAGCACTTTCTGAGCAGAGGATATCACATAGTCAAGTTCTTTTTCCGTCATCCCGGCATAGATCGGCATCCGCACCAGTGTTCCTGCCACGTCTTCGGTCACCGGCAGCCGTGTTTTGCCGGACAACCGTATTCCCATGGGAGACGTATGAAGCGGCACATAATGCGAGGAAACCCCGATGTGTTTTTCGTGCATAGCCTCGATGAACTTCTTTTTTTGTATGACGCTTCTGAACTTTAGGGCGTAGATATGCCAATTTGGCTGCGTCATACCACGGGGCACAATTGGCAATTGGATAGAATTTGTTATGGATTTAAATGCTTTAGTATATTCTGATGCTATATGATTCCTATCTTTATTGATTCTCTCTATTTGATCTAGTTGGACATTGAGGAGAGCTGCAAATATATCAGACAGGAAGTAACTGCTTCCTTCCCCTACCCATTGATATATGGACACCTTTCCCTGTAAAAAAGCCTGTCGGTCGGTACCTATTGCGCGGAAAATCTCCAGTTTGTCAGACAATCCGCGGTCGTTGGTCACGATCGCTCCTCCCTCGCCGCACGCGACATTTTTGGTGCCATGAAAACTATAAGCGCCTGCGTTACCAAACGTTCCCGGACTTTTTCCTTTGTATGCCGCACCGATGCAATGGGCGGCATCTTCTACCAGCCAGAGGCCGTTCTTTTTCGCCAGCGCCCGAAGCGTATCAAAGTTTGGGCCGGCCATACCGGCGTAATGCACGGTGATGATGCCGACGGTCCGCTTTGTTATCCGCCGCTCGACATCTTTGGGATCCAGACTGTACGTTTCGGGATCTATATCCGCAAATACCGGGGTAGCTCCGCGGATCATCGCGGCCGTCGCGGTAGACGCCAGGGTAAAGCTCGGGACGATGACGTCATCGCCGGTTTTGGCTCCCAGGCAGGCAACGGCTGCTTCCATGGCATGCGTGCAGCTGGTGACCGGCAGGGCAAATTTCGCGCCCGTCACGTGTTTCAGCTTTTCCCGGAGGATGGCGCTGTGCGGCCCATCCGCCGTACCGGATCCCGTCCGCATGGCGGCAAGCACTGCCTGTTCCGCTTTTTTACCCCACAATGGTTTATGGAGAGGGATGTTCATACGGATATCTTTTTTACCACAACTGCCGGCACGCCGGCTACCAATGTTTTATCCGGTACATCGTGAGTTACCACGGCTCCGGCAGCGACGATACTTTGCCGGCCTACGGTTACTCCCGGCAATATGATGGCTCCCGTGCCCACATACGCGCCGCGCCGTATGGTGACGTTTGATTCTTTTGTGGGATACGCCGTCTGCAGCGGATGATCGTCGAATCCGACGTTTATGTGGGTGACGACCGTCGTCCGGTTGGAAAGCGTTACATCGTCTTCCAGCGTGACACCGCCGCGGACATCCAGCATGACCTCATCTCCCAGGAAACACCGCTTGCCGATCACCAGTTTTCGGAAGCCATAGTGGTAGAGATTGGCAAAACGTACGTCGAAAAGAACCGTATCGTTTCCTATATGTGCACCGGAAAGCCGCATGAGCCACACCCGCACGGGCGGCAGGGATATACGGATGAGGCCGGCATACCAGCCATACCAGACAAAACGGATGGCTTTCAGCATACCGATAGTCTTTATTGCTTTCATTATCTTTTACGTTATCTAGGTGACTTAGGTGACCTAGGTGACTTAAGTAACTGAGAAAACCTCCATAACTGTATCACATACTCTATTGTATCTCGAAAAATATTTACACTCGACTGTTTATCAAACCGGCGCAGAAACAACACGGGTTCCTCGACGATCATAAGTCCCGCACGCTTGGCGTAGACCATGATCTCCGTATCCCAGAACCAGCCCGGATGTTTCGCTTTGGCAAGGACAGGCAGAATTTTTTTCCGTGAGAAAAATTTGTACCCGGTTTCGGTATCCAAGCCCCCCGTACCGATCATTTTGTCTGACAACCACTGATATCCGCGACTCAATATCTCCCGCACGATCGCTTTCGGACTGGTCCGGTACAACCGTTTGCCGATCACCACATCCGCCTTGCGTGCCAGGATCATCGACACCATCTTTGGCATATACACGGGGTCTACCTCACAGTCTATGTCCATATATCCTACCACGGTGCCTTTTGCCGCCCGTATCCCGTCTGCCACCGTCCGGCCCCGGCCAAGATTGCGCGTGTGAAACAGGCTTCGCGAAACCCCGGGGGTCAAAGCCCCCCGACCCCTGGGATTGGCTTTGGGTGACACATGGGTCATGGAAGTTATGAGTTCCTGCGTCCCATCACGGCTCGCATCATCTACGAATATGAGTTCGTAGAAAAATCCAGAACGGTCCAGCACGGCCCTGATACGGGAGACGCTGCTCATAAAAAGTCCTGCTTCGTTATAGCAAGGCAAAATCAGGGATAATTCCAACCGCCGCTTCATTGGGAAATATAGTATCACCTTTGGTACCAACCGGATAGCCCGGGTACGGCCCGGTAATGAGATAGGATATAGGAAACGTCCGTGGCCGGAAGCGACTGCAGTCTTCCTAATGCGCCTTCATATATATAGCGCGTATCGGTCTTTTCCAGGGCGGCCGTAACGGACGGCAGCGGCCGGGATAGGTACGGCTCCCACTGGCCGAACGGCACGCCGGATACATAGTATGGGTCACGGAAATAGATCGTTGCCCCGACGAGATCAAAGACATATGCGTCCTTCGGTATATTCCGCAGTGCACTCGTAAGCACCAGATAATCCTGGGTATTTGTCATCAGAAATTTTGGCTGATTTACCCTGCCGTTCACCTCATACATCCCCGCAAGGAGCACCACATAGAGTATGCCTCCTGCTATTACAGTGATCGTTCTCCGCCTCATACACGCAGTGACCCCCTGCCAAAGCGCATCTGCCGCATACAACGCGACAAATACGGCGATGGGTATCAAGTACTGGGCATTGCGCATGGGATACCAGTTCAAAAATAACACCACGTTCACCAGCAACGTCCCGGCAACCAATAGCTCCACCCATACGGACCCTGCCGCATCCTCGGAACGCGCGAGCCACGGAGTCATCAGTCTATACACTCCATACAGCAGACCAAGCAGCCAGACCGCATGATTAGCTATCAACCCGACACTCATGCCCCCCTGTCCGTAAAACGTCTCATTCGGATAAAAAAACAGATCGGGAGACAAATAAAATATTTTCCCGATTGCATTCACTTCAAACGGAAGCTTCGTCAGCGAGTACCATATGACGTTTGCATCTCCCGCCGAGCGGATGATGCTGCCCATCCATGCCATACATACGATCAGTGGAATTGCTCCGCCTAGGACAAACCCTGCCACACTGCCCAGCCGCAGATTGCGGTGGTGCCGGTCCCCGAAAAGCCACCGGCAGACCACAACAAGTAGTGCAAATAATGCATCCGGCACTGTTTTGGGCAGGATCATCGCAGAAACCCCAAACCATATTCCTGCCCACACCCACCGCGATGTCAGGGCCGGGCGTTGATATGTTTCAGGCTGTTGCAGCGCGCTTACCAAATATACCAATCCGACAAGGGAAAAAAATACCGCGAGATTATCTGGCCGTATTTCCAGAAATTTATCTGCAGGAAGCGGTAAAAACGCGAGTATGACACCGGGCAACAGCAATCCCCACATCCGTTCACCCCAATTCCCCGTAGTGTTCTGACTTCCCTTATCCCCCCGCATCAATACGAACAGCACGCCCAATACCCCGCATATGCCGACAAATACCACCCACGAAAACACCCGTCCGATGGCTAAAATATCCGCTCCTTTCACAACCCAAAAGAGCGGGGCTACCACATACAGAAATCCCGGAGGAATATAGGAAAGAAAATCCCGATACGGCAAACGGCCGGCAAACACATTGTGTGCCCAATGGAGATACGCCAGCTCATCCGCATCAAAATACCGGACAAACCCGAGTTGCAGCTTTCCCCAAAGCAATACGATGAGCAGCAGCCCGGTCGTTGCGATCGCTACGATTCCGACGAGGTGCCGCGCGCGTTTTTGCATATGCTAATTTAACAATATATAAAATTACCATACAATACGAATATGCGGAAACCGGTATCGGAACACAGAGGGATGGTAGTCGTCGGCGTTCTCGTCGCCGTCGCAAATATCTGGCACATTCTGGTGCAGTGGAGCACCAATCCTCCGGACCGGTATTTTACCGGTATCGCCCACTACTACGCGGATTATTTTCTGTATGTCTCCCAGATGGCGCAGGGTGCCCGCGGTTCCTGGATCATGGCGGCCAACAAATTTACGGATGAGCCCCTTTCGCATACGTGGATTTACTGGTTCAATGTCATTGCGGGTCACATCGGCGCGCTTGCCGGGCTGACCCCGTTTATAACCTATGGCATGCTTCTCATCTTGCTGTCCGGCATCCTCCTGTTTCTCTGGGCACAGATCGCCAGGAGAGTGTTTCCCGGACAATCCTACGCACAGATGATTGCGTTTGTCTTTCTTGCCACGGCATCGAATGTTCCGGATATCCCGTTTTTTTGGCGTCATGGCACATTCGCCCTCCTGTCTGACTTCTGGTTTTCCCCTGCCCCGGCGCTCAATCGCCTGGGGGGCGTTCCCCATCAGATGCTGCAGACCATCCTTATCCTGCTGGTCTGTATCCTGTTTACCGATCGGATGGAGATTCTGTTCCATACAAAGACAAACGGGTCGCCATTTCGGATTTCCGTCATGCGCCGCATCGCACTATTTACCGTAATTTCATTCCTTGCCGCCACCGCCAACCCTATCCAGATGGTGCTTGTCGTCCCGACTCTCCTTGTTGTCATCGGAGTATGGAGTCTGTTCGAACGGCGGATATATATGGAAAGCGTGGTATGGAGTGCGGCGCTTATCATATCGGCGCTTATCGGAGCGATCCTTACCAACCGGGAATTTGCCGGCCAACCGATTCTCACCATGGCAAAAGTATGGGAAGTAGCGCAACATTTTTCCGTTTCCCCGTGGACGGCCCTGTGTTCGTTGGGGCCCATCCTTCTCTTCCTGCCGTTCGGGTGTAAAGCGTATATGCGGCCGCTTCGGTCCTTACGCGTCGCATTCTTGCTGTACGCAGGGTTTGCGGTTGCGTCGTTTTTCTCGCCGATCCCGGCCCTCACCTTCACCTCTCCGGTCCGCTGGCTTTCGCCGGCAGCATATACGCTGTTTCCGCTGCTTGCTGCCGCAGGATATGTCGCCGTATCGCATTTTCTCTCCCGCTTCTTACCGAAATTCCTGCGGTCGCTTGTGCCGGGCATTCTGTTATCTTTGTATCTGTTGCTTACCATCCCTGCCCTACTCGCGCAGGTGGAGGCGCGAAGCATTCCTTTAGCATCCGATCCCATGCTGCAGGCGATAAATCACGTACAAAAACCGGTAACGGACGCATTTTCGTGGCTGAAACACACGACAAACCGGTCCGACGATCCGTCGGTCGTGCTCATGGATCCCGCACTTCCCTACGACGTTCTGGTACCGGTACTGACTCCCTATACATCCTTTACCGGACACCCGATTCACACGCTGCATCCCGCAGAAAAAGACGCACTGCGGCAACAATTTTTTTCCGGGGGTATGACCGGGACAGAGGTCACAGCGTTTTTCCATGACCACAGGATACGATATGTGATGACCACCCCGGCACGTCAGCAGACGCTGGAAAAATATCAGTCGCTGACGCCGGTGTTTCGAAATGACATGATCGTCATCGACAGCGCGCGCCCGTAACATACATCCACATGAATCCGAACATACAACACTTCGCTACACACATGAAACAGTACGGCACCTGGCTCAAACGGTATGCCGGCTGGGTACTCGTGTTGGGATTTTTATGCATTCATATGCTGACTATCAATGATTTTGGATTGACCTGGGATTATCATTTCCATTTTTTCGGCGGCGGGCATTTCCTGGGCCTTTCCTGGCAGCAGTTGGAACCCCGAGCACTTCCCTACGTCGAGCCGGATCCACGATTTGCCTGGACATTGCCGTATGGCCCCATCATGAGCATCCCGCCGGTTGTGGCATTTCTTTTGTTGTATAAAACATGGCACCTGCTCCCGCCCGACAGTGCGTATAACCTTATAAGCATACTCTGGGGAGTGGCCGGCATCGGCATACTCTATATATTTATGAAACAGGCGGTTTCTTCCCGCGTTGCGATACTCGCCGCTCTTTTTTTGGGCCTTACCCCCCGCTATTTCGGAGACATCCATAACAATATGAAAGACCCCCCGTCGGCTGCCGTATTTGCACTCAATATGTGGCTCCTTTGGCGGCTGGTACAGCGGAAACGGCCGACGGACCTTTTCTGGGCCGTCCTGGCATTCGCGCTGGCATTTAATGTCAAAGTAAACGCAATCTATATCCCCGTCGTATTCGCTACCTGGCTTCTTGTTACACATTTCTCTCTTACGAAACTTCTAAACCTACTACGCTTCTCTAAACCATTTATATGGTACGTTCTCCTCTCCCCCCTTGCCGCGTTCGGTCTCTGGGCCGTGTTCTGGCAGCATCCGGTCGCCCAACTTATCCAGATGTATTCGACCTTCGGCATCGGAACAAATAATATTGAGGTTCTCTTAAACGGCCACTGGTACTGCTCCGGCTCCACCGTTCCCTGGTACTATCCGTGGTGGTACCTTGGAATCACTACACCGATTCCGATACTCATCCTGTTTTTTACCGGCCTTGCAACAATACTTTTTAATTTTCAATGGATGATATTCAAAAAAACTCATTCATCAAAGATATTCCATTTTCCATTGTACATGTTACTTCTCTTATGGCTCTTCCTCCCCCTCACCCGTTATTTCATCCCCACAGTCGGAGTCATTGACGGCATCCGGCATTTTGAAGAAGTCCTCTTCCCGATAGCTGCCATCGCCGCCATAGGATTTGATCGAATCAAACCTGTCCGTCTCATGAACTATCTTGCTCTCTTGCTCTCTTGCTACTTACTATTCACCGTTTTCTCCTACCACCCCTACCAGATCACCTATTTCAACGAGCTGGTCGGCGGCGTACAGGGCGCGTTTGGCAAATACGATCTGGATTACTGGGGCACCTCACAAAAGGCAGCCGTTTCCTGGGTCAATGCGCATGCGCCACAAAATGCCAAAATCTCTATCGTGATGGCTCCGGATGTCGCGGGCACGTATCTTCGTCCGGACTTACTCACGAACCTCAACAAATTCAGTTATGACCAAGCGGATTTTGTCGTCATGCTAAACCGCCAGTCATTCTATTACCGGTTCTTTTATGCGTATGAGTATTTGCTACGGCATACGCCGGCCTACACGGTACGCGTCCATAATACGCCGCTTACCTGGGTGTTTGACAACAGAACCCATAATCAGAGAGTCCGCCAGACTCCCTGGTGGCAGGGCGAGGATCCCTGCATACGGCCGTATTGGAAAGGAGTCCGGTGAAACGCCATCCGTTTGTCGCACTGGTAGCCGGTTTCGGCGCGGCAGCGCTCCTTTTTCACTTCCTGTTTCTTTGGATGTATACAAATATAGACGGCTATTTTTACTGGGCCATCGGCCGGTATTTTACAACGGGTACGTATCCGTTTATCGCGCCGTTTATCTACGAGAAACCCACGACCGTTTCCCCGCCGCTCTACGGCCTGTTTCTTGCGCTTATCGGCACTCTTCCGCAGGCAGACATCCTCCTGCACGCTATCCACCTCATCCTTTTTGCGATCACGTCGATCCTCCTGTTTTCTATGCTCAAACGCATCGTATCGGCAAATACCGCGGCGTGTATAAGCCTGCTGTTTCTCCTGTTTCCGGCAAATGTCATCTATACCGGTTCCATGATGACCGAACTGCCTGCTCAAACCGCCATGACCGTGTATATCTATCTTATGACCCGCTGGTTTCAGTCCCATCGCCCCGCAGTCCTGTTTTGGGCTATCCTTCTTGCCGCCGTCATGACGCTTCTCAAATACCAGTTTATGATCCTGTTTCTTGTTTCGGGCAGTATCCTGGTGTGGACCATGCACACACGGCCATCCGGTGCACGGCTGCCTATTATTGAGATCGGAA
>JAKAFY010000001.1 GCA_021817785.1 bacterium | reverse complement strand
GATGAAGCCAAGGCCATTATTTTGGATACGACCGAAGAAGAATCGGATACTGCACTGCTTGAGGCTGCCAAAGGATGTCCGGTCATGGCCATCTTTATAACAGACGAAAACGGAAAACAGCTCTACCCGTAAGGAATCTTCATATTATTATGATGAAATCTGTGACATGGAAAATTGCCGGTGAGGCAGGATTTGGGATTATGTCCTCCGGCATTATGCTCGCACGTGCATTTACCCGAGCCGGATATCATGTATTTGCCGATAACGATTACCCCTCGCTTATCCGCGGCGGTCACAACGTCGTGGGTGTGCGTATCGCAACCTCTCCGTTTTTCGGGATGAACCGGGACCTCCATGTATTGGTCGCTTTAAACGCCGAATCCGTCGAGAAACATACCAACGAACTTCACGAAGGCTCTCTTGTGATTTTTGATCCGAAGGATAAAGACTGGCAGCAGGGTGAGGTGCCCCAGGGAGTCCGTCTTATCCCGGTGCCGCTCCGCGATATTATCGCGTCGCTAAACGCCGATGCCGTCATGCGCAATACGATCACGCTCGGCGCGACCGTTGCGTTGTTCGGTGCTCCGTTTGAGCATTTGTCGACGGTGATCCATGACCAGTTTATCCGGAAAGGCCAGGAAGTAGTCGACCAGAATGAAAAAATCGCGAAGGCAGGGTATGACTATATCCATGAGCATTTCCCGAACGAAACCTCGCTTACCCTGGATGCGGGTACGCATACCGAAAAGCTTGCCGTGGTAAACGGAAGCGAAGCGGTGGGGCTGGGGGCAGTACGGGCAGGACTCAAATTTGCCGCGATTTATCCCATGACGCCGATAAACGCCATTATTTCGTTTTTGGCAGACCATGCAAAAGAGTTTCAGATCGTGTACAAACAGCCGGAAGATGAAATAGCCGGTATCAATATGGCGCTCGGCGCGTCGGTGGCCGGCGTCCGCAGCATGGTAGCTACCTCCGGCGGCGGATTTGCGCTTATGGTGGAGGGATTGTCCCTTGCCGGCATGATTGAAGCTCCCCTGGTAATAGATCTTGGTATGCGGGCAGGTCCTGCTACCGGTATGCCGACGTATACGGAACAGGCAGAATTATTGTTTGCCATCCATGCAGGACACGGGGAATTTCAGAGAATCGTATTGGCGCCGTCAGACGCGACGGAAGCATTTGATCTCACCGTACAGGCATTTCATCTGGCCGACCGGTACCAGGTGCCGGTGTTTGTGCTTACGGATAAATATCTGAACGAAAGCCAGTGGTGCATCCCCGTTTCCTATCTCCAGAAGCCGGTGACGATCGACCGCGGCAAATTGGTGACCGGCGACACCGGCAAAGCGGACGGAGAGTTTTTGCGCTACGACCCATCGCCTGCCGACGGCGTTTCCCCGCGCAGCATTCCCGGGACCAAACACGGCCAATATTATGCCAATTCCTACGAACATGACGGATCAGGTCACATGACCGATGATGCCGTCAAACGGAAAGAGATGGTAGACAAGCGGATGAGAAAGGTAGCCGCAATGGCAGCGGACATGATTCCGCCGTCCTATGTCGGAGACAAAGATGCAGATATTACCTTTGTTACCTGGGGGACGACCCGCGGCCCGGTCACGTCTGCGGTCGAACTTTTACAGGCACAAGGGAAAAAAGCAGCGGTCATCTATTTCCCGTGGATATATCCGTTTCCGACGGATGCTGCCAAAACGTTATTTGCGAAAGCCAAACGCTTAGTCGACATCGAACAAAACGGAACGGCACAACTGGCGCAGCTTATACGCATGGAGACGGGCATCGATATCGCGGAAAAAATAGTAAAATATGACGGGAGACCGTTTTTCCCGGAAGAAATAGTGGAAAGAGTAGGGGAGAATAAAACGTAAAACGTAAAGCGTAAAACGTAAAACGTAGAAGTTAGGGTTTAGAGTTTGGGAAAATTAGTACGTCCCATGCACTAATCTCTCATTCGTATCGTATGGCAACACTGACTGCAGAAGGATTAAATACTGGATTTTTACCGACCTGGTGCCCAGGATGCGGCGACTTCGGCATATGGAAGTCGCTTCAGGGAGCGTTTGCCAAACTCGGCATAGGACCGGATGACGGGTTGGTGGTATACGGCGTCGGATGTCATGGCAATATGTACGACTGGATGCGGATGTATGGCTTTCCCGGACTGCATGGCAGAACGCTGCCGGTAGCCCAGGGCGCCAAGCTCGCCAACCATACGCTTCCCGTCGTTGCCGTATCAGGAGACGGGGATTGTCTGGGCGAGGGAGGAAATCATTTTATCCATGCCGCGAAACGGAATCCGGATATTACCGTCATCATCCATGATAACCAGGTCTATGGATTGACGACCGGTCAGGCCTCTCCTACGGCAAAAGCGGGATTTAAAACGAAGTCGACGCCGGACGGGGCGACCGACGAACCGGTCAATCCTCTGGCCCTCGCACTTGTTTCCGGAGCGACGTTTGTCGCCCGCGGATTTTCCGGTGATTTCGTAGGCCTTACGGATCTTATGGCACAGGCCATTTCCCACAAAGGGTTTTCGGTACTTGATGTATTGCAGCCCTGCGTGACATTTGACAAAATTCATACCTATCAATGGTATCGCCAGCGGCTGTACAAAGTCGCCGACGAGGGGTATCAGCCTACGGATAAATTCAAAGCATTGGAAAAAGCGCTGGAATGGGGAGATAAAATCCCGGTCGGCGTGCTCTACAAAGAAGATAAGCCGACAAGCGAAGACCGGGAGCCGGCACTTGCATCCGCGCCATTGGTGACGTCTCCGGTACAATCAGCACATTGGGACGATCTTCTGAAAGAGTTTATTTAACGAGGTAATTTCTCTATTGACTTTAGCTTAGCACTTGTTATACTAGAGTGCTAATCAGGGTTCCGTTTATATTTTTATGAGTACATCGCTGGACAATCCAAATCAAATCCTTCCGGTCGTTCCCATACGGGACGGCATCGTATTTCCGGGAACAGAAATGATCCTTACCTTCGGCCGTCAGCGCTCGGTGTCTGCCATAGAGGCAGCCCAGACATCCGGCAAGCGCGTCGTATTGGTGATGCAAAGAAATGCCAACATCAACGATCCTACCCCCAGCGATTTGTATCAGGTGGGTTGTGTCGGTGAAATTGTGCAGATGATGCGCAACGAAGGCGAGATCAATGCATTGGTACGCGGCATATCCAAAGTGGAGATCACCTCATTTGAAGCGGTCGAACCGTTTTTTGTGGCACGGGTGGCGGAGCTACCCGAAGTGGTCGAAGACGATGAAGAAACCAAAGCGCTGTTTAATCACCTGACCAACGAGCTGCGCCAGGCAGTAAAGATGGGAAAGACCATGGACTTTCTGACGTTTATGAACATCATGTCCGGCATGTCGCCGCAGATGCTTTCGTTTCAGCTTGCGGGCGTACTGGATACCAAGCCGAGCGAACGGCAGGAACTGTTGGAGCTTTCTTCGGTAAAAACGCGGTTTGAAAAAGAGGCAGCGTACCTGGCCAAGGAAACAAAGGTATTGGAACTCGAAAAGAAAATAGCGACCAAAACCCAGGAAAAATTTGAAAAGAACGTCAAGGAACAGGTGTTGCGCGAACGCATCAAAACGATCGAAAAAGAATTGGGAGAGGACGACGAAAATAAAGAAACCAAAGAGCTTGCAGATAAAATAAAAAAAGCAGGCATGCCGGAAGAAGTACGGGTCAAAGCAGAAAAGGAACTGCACCGGCTCGCCCAAATGTCGCAGTATAATCCGGAATCCTCGTATGTCCGGACGTATCTTGACTGGCTGGTGGAGCTTCCGTGGTCAGAAGCCAGTGCCAATACCGTCAACATAGCGGATGCGGAAAAGGTGCTCAATGAAGATCACTACGGTCTTGCCAAAATCAAAGAACGCATCATGGAATTTCTGGCGGTTATGAAACTGAAAGCCCGTATGGAAGCGGAAAACAAACCCCAGACAAAAGAAGAAAAAAAACAGGGAGATACCAAAACATCCAAAAAGACAGGATCTTCCGGCGGGCCAACCATCCTGTGTTTTGTCGGCCCTCCCGGAGTCGGAAAAACGTCGATCGGAAAATCCATCGCACGGTCTTTGGGCCGCAAATTCGTCAAAATGTCTTTGGGAGGCATACGGGACGAAGCGGAAATCCGTGGACACAGACGCACCTATGTCGGTGCCATGCCCGGACGCATCATCCAGGGTATCAAACAGGCAGGGACAAAAAATCCGGTGTTCATGCTGGACGAAATAGACAAAGTTGGCGCGGATTTCCGCGGGGATCCGTCGGCTGCATTACTTGAGGCACTCGATCCGGAACAAAATTATGCGTTTTCCGATCATTATCTGGAAGTGCCGTTTGATTTGTCCCAGGTGTTTTTCATCACGACGTGCAACGTACTGGATACCATCCCTCCCGCACTGCGCGACCGGCTGGAAATCATCCGGTTTGCCGGATATACGGAAGATGAGAAATTCCACATCGCAAAAGATTTCCTGTTTGAAAAACTGCGGGTGATCCACGGGATACCGGATGGGGCAGTCAAGCTTTCCGATACGGCGGTCCGCGAAATTATCCGCCAATATACGCGCGAGGCAGGGGTACGCAATCTCGAGCGTGAAGTGGCGACGGTGTTCCGCAAAGTAGCCAAAAAGATCGCGGAAACGGACAAAAAAGACAAACAAACATTTACTATCGATCCCAAGGGACTGTCGAAATACCTGGGGCCGTCCCGATTCAGTTCTTCTCTGGCCGAAAAAAAGGATGAGGTCGGCATGTCCACCGGATTAGCCTGGACCGAAGCAGGCGGAGAAATATTGTTTATCGAAGTAGCGCTCATGCCGGGACGCGGCACGCTCATCCTGACGGGCCAGCTCGGAGACGTGATGAAAGAATCCGCACAGGCCGCGCTGTCCTATGTCCGGAGCCGCTGGAAAGCACTTGGTTTGCCGGAGAAGTTTTTCCAGAAGATCGATGTCCATGTCCATGTGCCGGAAGGCGCTGTCCCCAAAGACGGCCCGTCTGCAGGAGCGGCCATCGCAACAGCCCTGGTATCCGCGCTCACCAAAAAACCGACGAAACGGACTGTGGCTATGACCGGGGAAATTACGCTTCGCGGACGTGTGTTAGAAATCGGGGGCGTCAAGGAAAAAGTCATCGCCGCGCATAGGGCCGGGATAAACTCGGTGATACTGCCCAAAAACAATAAAAAAGACCTGGAAGACATGCCGAAAGCCGTCATGAAGGATGTCACGTTCCACTATGCGGAACACATGGATGACGTCTTAAAGATCGCCATCCCGTCGCTCAAGTTCCAAACCCCATAAGGATATTTTTCCCTGGCTACGATCGCATGTAGTCGTATACCACCTTGGAAATTTTCGCAATCAGCTGTTCCGTGGCTGCGTCATCCGTTTCGTCGTTGGTAAATACTCCTATGTAATACGTATGTTTGCCGTCGGTGACGACACCCACGTCATGGATGTCTCCCGTATCGCTGCCGACTTTGTGGTACACCGATACGCCCTGCGGAAGATTGGCAGGGAGCCTGGTTTCAAAATCCGTATCTTTTAAAAACGAAAGCATTTCCTGGGTACGGGCATGATCGGCAATCTTTTCCGTATACAGCTTACGGAACAGTATTGCCATGTCTTTGTTGGACGTTTTGTTATTGGTCATATCGGTTTGGGTAAGCCCCCATTTGGTCACAAGAGATTGAACCGTATCAAATCCTATGACTTCGTTGGCGAGGATGTAGGCTGCTGTATTGTCGCTTTGTTTGATCATCAGTCTCGCGAGCGTCTTGACGGAATACGTCGTGCCCGGCGGATCATAGCGGATGGAGCCCGTGCCGTAATCCTGTATTTCACTTTCCTGAAGGGTAATGATATCGTCCAGATGTACGGCGCCTGCCTGATTTTGATAGTAGAGCGCGGCCAGTATCGGTACTTTGTTGACGGAAGCGGCCGTAAACATTTCGGTTTCCGAAAGTCCCATCGAAAAGTCGGAATCATAATCTTCCACATAGACGGAATAGTCCCGCCACGCGCCGTTGATCACCTGTTTTACCTTATCGGCAAGTTCCTTCGGATCCTTTTTGTGCTGGAAAAAGCCGAAAAACGGCTCGGGCTGTGATTGTTTTTCCGACAGGGGAGAAATGACATGCCTGGGGCGGCGTACGGCATAGGCATACGTGCCGAATCCCGCCACAAGAAGTAGGAGCAACAGGATGGCTATTCTGGCGTTTCGTTTGCGCCGTCTATCAAGCTCAACCATGGAAGAATTGTACCATACTACCTGTAGCGCAAAACTGAAATATAAACGGTATGCCTGTATGGTATAGAATGGGTATATGGAACCTATCTGTCCCGTGTGTCACGTCATGGTCCGGCCCACGGACTTTTTTTGTTATAACTGCGGGAAAAACCTGCATGAGAAACCCATGGAAACCACGAAATTCATGGAATATCTCTACTATGCCGGCAGCCTGTTATTGCCCCCACTTGGGTTGTGGTGGGGATGGAAGTACCTCAAACAAACCGATGAGCATTCCAAACGTATCGGATGGATATGCATCATACTCACCGTTGTCTCATCTATAGTAGTTACTATGTGGACCGTGCAGCTGTTCCAGAATATCAACACGCAGGTAAATCAGCAGCTGCAGGGGATACAGGGATTATGAACCTTCATATCAGAAAAGCAACGATTGGAGATCTGAAAGTAATTCAATTGTTAAGCCAGGAATTATTTGAATACGAAAAATCATATACCGATCAATACAATTTGGCATGGTCGTTTTCTCCGGCAGGAGAGAAATTCTTTTCGAAACATTTCAAAGGGCGCATGCGCTTTATCCTCGTGGCAGAAACCGATGGAATGATCGTAGGGTATGCGGCGCTTTGGATCGGCAAGCTCTCATGGCGTACGTACAATCCGATTGTAGAAATAGAAAATCTGTGTGTCTTTGCATCACGTCGGGGTAAGGGTATCGGAACGGCGTTAATGACGGAAATTTTTCGTATTGCCAAGAAACGGAAAGCGAAGATAGTGCGTGTGACGGCATTTTCCGATAATGATCGGGCGTTGCATTTTTATCGGACACACGGATATAGAGACGTCAACATAATATTGGAGAAAAATGTCCTCTAGTGTTTTTCTCCCTTGTATGGTATACTACACATCAGTGCAGATATATTGAAACAATGTATCTGCTTATGAGTGTAAGTTTGAGAAGTGTAAGAGAAAAAACGCCCCAAGATAATTTCTTTCTATTTGCGTCTTTTCCCCCTTTTCAGGTATTTCATATATAAGCAGTTCTATTGTTTCAATTTATTGTTTTTTCATATATGTACCAAAACAACAGACGGTCATTTCATAGGGGAAGGGGTGGGAATTCGAACGGCCGTGGCGGCAGACCCATAAAAACCGTGCCGAAGCACGTTTTGCTGGATACCATCGCCCGGAGCAAAGATGCCGTAGCGGATATCCAGGAGACGGTTCCCGTCGTCATAACACACGCGACATTTGCCGAGTTTTCGTTACATCCCAGGCTGCTTGCTGCCGTTGCGGCAAAAGGGTACGTGGCGCCCACTCCCATACAGGATCAGGCTATCCCGGTGATTCTCGCCGGACACGATCTTATCGGGACGGCAAACACCGGAACCGGAAAAACCGCAGCGTTTTTGATCCCCCTACTTCAGAAAATTATCAATGACCATGACCAACGTGTGTTGATCATTACTCCGACACGGGAACTTGCCGTACAGATTCATCGGGAATGCTGGGATTTGGCCCGGTCATTTCCTGTCCGGTCGGCGCTGCTTATCGGCGGCTCCAACGAAGTGCGTCAACAGCAGGACCTGCGGAACGATCCGCACGTGGTGGTAGCGACCCCGGGCAGACTGAAAGATTTCGTTCAGGCAGGGTACCTGTCGCTATCAACGTTTCATACCGTGGTACTGGACGAAGCAGACCGCATGGTGGATATCGGATTCATCGCGGATATAAAGTATTTTATTTCGCAGCTACCGAATGAACGGCAGTCACTGTTCTTTTCCGCAACGATTTCCGGCAAAGTAGGCGAAATACTGGATGATTTCGTAAAAAATCCGGTACGGGTTTCGGTTGTGACCAAAGAAACTGCGGCGACCATAAAACAGGAAGTTGTCCAGGTGCCCAAAACGACGCCGAAAGTGGAAGTCCTGCACGATCTGTTAATCCAGAAAAACTTTGATAAAGTGCTGATTTTCGGCCGGACCAAATGGGGCGTACAGCGGCTGTCCGACGAACTGGAAAAACGCGGATTCCGCTCCGGAGCGATACACGGCAACAAAAGCCAGAACCAGCGACAGCGCGTCCTGGACCAGTTTGTGCGGAACGACCTGCAGATACTTCTGGCTACCGATGTCGCGAGCCGCGGACTGGACATACCGGACGTTTCCCACGTCATAAACTATGATCTACCGGAAACTCTGGAAGATTACATCCATCGTATCGGCCGCACGGGGCGGGCCAACAAACAAGGTGTAGCCCTAACCTTCGTCGACTGACACACCCCCGGCAGTATATTTCTCCATCAAAAAATCCCGCTTACGCGGGACTTTTTGTATATACTTCTTTTTACAAAGTAAATTTACGCTCGTTTTACATTCTTTGCGCTTGGGCCTTTCGGACCGTCTACGACTTCAAATGAAACGACTTCGCCGACTTGAAGTTCGTCAAATGTGACGCCCACCAAATCTTTTGAGTGAAAGAAAAGGTCTTTCGTCTCACCATCGCGAGATATAAAACCAAATCCTCTATCTGTTTTCGTTTTGACTGTGCCTTGCATAGTGTTTTTGCTCCTTTCTGTATCTTGCAGTATAGCACGTTTGGCCCTAAATTGCCCGGGCAACATTTAGCGGGAGACGCTATCGGTGAGAATGTGTTTCAGTTCCTGTATTGTTTCGGGATCCTGTGTGCTTCCGGCAATCACCTTTGTATGCATCGGCGCAAACAGCAGCATGGTCTTTTTGACCGTGTCTTTATCAGCAAGGTCCGTTTTGTTCAGGAAGATAATTTCCGGTTTTTCCAAAAGCAGGGGATTATACTCCCGGAATTCTTTCCGGACCGTCTCGTACGCATTCATTGGGTCTTCGACGGTGATGTCTATGCAGTGGACGAGTATTTTGGTTTTTTCTATGTGTTTTAAGAATTTTATGCCCAGTCCTACCCCGCGGGATGCGCCTTCTATCAGCCCCGGGATGTCGGCGATTGCGTGTTTACCGAGCATGCCGATATTGGGTTCCAGCGTGGTGAAGGGGTAATTGCCTATCGCCGGCTTGGCATTGGTGAGAGCCGCCAACAAGCTGCTTTTCCCCGCATTAGGCAGGCCGATCAAGCCGATTTCCGCGATGAGCCGCAGCTCCAGACGGATATTTTTTGTTTCCCCTTTGCCGCCCAAGTCCCGCTGGGTGGGCGTCTGGTTCGTCGCGGATTTGTATTTGTAATTGCCGAAACCGCCGATGCCTCCGCGGGCGATGAGTACGGGAGTATCCGCACTCGTGATTTCTATGCTTTTGCCGGTATCCAGGTCGGTGATGCGCGTGCCCAGGGGTACCGAGACGACGATGTGTTTGGCATTTTTTCCGAATCCGTTGTGTTTGGTACCGTCTCCGCCACGCTCTCCGTGTATGGATTTCTTGTACTGGAAGTCACGGAGATCGTTGATGTTCGTAGACCCCCGGAACAGCACGTCCCCGCCGTTTCCGCCGTTACCGCCATCCGGACCGCCGCGGGCGGTCATGGCATTTCTCAGAAATGTCGCAGCACCGTTTCCGCCGTTTCCGGCTTTGACGACCAGGGTAACGTTATCTATGAGCATACCCCGTATTGTACCATTGCGGCGGGTCCGCATGTCTTTTTTGAGGCTAAAACCGTTTTATAATCGACTATCTTTCATGATCCGGGCTGTCAGAACTTGCAAAATTGCTACGATTATCGTAGTATATGCAGTCCGTATGCAGGATTATCAATATTCCGTGCTTTCCAAGCTCTATCTGTTTGGCAAAAAACTCCAGGCAGCGGTCAAAAAACACAACAGCGACCTTATGGGACAGATGATCATCCTGCGCATGGCGGAGAGTTCGTCCCCGTCGATATCCGATATCGCGGACATACTGTGTATCAAAGTATCGGCGATGACGTCAAAAGTCGCGGAAATGGAACACGCAGGACTTTTGTCCCGGTCGGTTTCCAAAGACAAACGATCCCATACGATCGGCATTACGCCAAAAGGGAAAACGCTATTGGCGGAAGCCAAAAAATCCATGGGGACAACGTCCCATGGCGACTGGTTCGGGCTGACGAAAGAGGAAGCCAGGACGCTGGAGTCGCTTATCGGCAAAATACATCTGGAGCAGCATATATGAAAAAAACGATTACACACATCCGTATATCCGCCAAAACCCACACGCGCCGTATCTACAAACGGATCACGGGCACGATCATAACCTATCCTGAACGCTCATTTTTCGGCGTATTGGGAGTCCTGTTTCTTCTGATTATCGCAGGATCCGTCATCGGCAAACCGCGTGTCGCACCCGTGTCCACCGCGGTAATTCCCAAGCAAACGTCCCTGTACAGCATCGGCAGCGCGCCGAGGATACAGGTCAACGGACAGGTGGAAACATCCGGTGTGGTGAAAGTCGTGGCACAGACCTCCGGCATAGTCCAACAGCTCTTTGTGTCTCCGGGATCCTCCGTCTATCAGGGAAACCAAATCGCATGGATATCGACCAATTATCAGGGCGGAACGCTTCCTACCGTGACGCGCCAGATCGCACAGAAAAACTATGATTTCGTACACGACACGTATGATGCACAAAAGGACATGATCGCCAAACAGCGGCAGCTTGCTGATAGCACAAAGCAGCAGGCATCGGATCTGCGGACGATTACCAATGCGTCGATCGGGGATACGCAAAATCTTATCAACCTCGATGCGGATATCGTGAGCTCCTTGGATTCTCAGATAAACGCGCTGGTCGCGTCCAATGTGGGAGGGGCAAACGACGCGCTTATATTGCAGGCAAAGCAGGGCAAAGCCGGAGCGCTCGCGGGACTAAATTCCTTAAACGTCGCGATTGCAAACGCCCGGTACCAGGTCTCTGACAGCAATCAGCCGACGACGCTTTCCAATACCCAGCATGATCTGGCCATCGCTCAGCTCGATCTTCAGCAAAAATCGCTGGATCTCAACAAAGAACTGTCCGAACTTAATCTTCGGGTAGCACAGATTGCCGAAGCACAGATGTATCCGTCATCGCCCGTTACCGGCGTAGTGGAACGAACCTATGTCCAGCCGGGACAAAACGTAACCTCCGGCACCGTACTTGCGACGATCACGGGTGCCAAAAAAACGTCTACGGTTGTGGTACTGCTGCCGCAGGGGACAGCGCAGAATATTTCGCGCCTGGAATCCAGCAAAATTATTGTGGGAGGCACGTCATTTGATGTGTATCCCAGATATATCTCGACTCAGCCGACGGATGGGGCGCTGTATAGCGTCGTTTACTCCGTACCCGCCCAGTACGAGCCGCTTATGGCAAACGGCGGATCGGTCATCGTGGAATTGCCCATCGGTTCCGCCGAGTCTACTGCAGCCGTGCCGTACGTACCATTGGATGCTATCTATCAGACGCAAAACGAAAGCTATGTGTATGTCGCTACATCGTCTGCCAAAGGCGTCCTGCAGGCAAAAAGCAAACAGGTGACGCTCGGGGACGTCTACGGCAATTATGTCGAAGTGAAAACAGGCCTCGTTTCCAATGACCAGGTGGTGACGACCCGCAATGTGGTCGACGGCGATACACTCACCATAAAATAATTATTTTTTAGTTCGTTTCTATGCCACAAAAGAAATCCAAAAAATCCGGCGGGTCGTATCTTGAACGCATATCGTTCGATCCGAAGCTCAAAGGAGACGGAATTTGGAACTATATCAAAAACATGCGTGTCGTGGCACTTCTGGTGATTACGATACTTTTTTTGGGCGTCGTAAGTTACCTGTCTATCCCCAGGAGATTAAATCCCGAAATTAAAATATCGATCGTTACCATCATGACGGTATTGCCGGGTGCTTCTCCGTCGGATGTGGAATCCCTGGTGACCAAGCCGCTGGAAACCAACCTCCAAAATATCGCCGGCATAGACACGATGTCGTCGGTGTCGCAGGACAATGTATCGGTTATTTCGATGCAGTTTTTGTCCAGCGTGACGCAGGATAAAGCGAAATCAGACGTGCAGTCCGTCGTCGACGGCCTGACCACGCTCCCCAAGGACGCCCAGACGCCGGTGGTAAAAGCACTGGATTTTGAAGACAAGCCCATCTGGACGTTTGCCCTGTCGTCCCGGGATCTTCCCAGTCTCATGCGGTTTGCCGATACGCTGAAAAAGAATTTGGAAAATACGCCCAAAATAGACCGCGTCGTGGTCAACGGGTTTGAAAGCCAGGAAATCGCCGTCATCATAAAACCCGAAAAAATACGCGAATACAATATAAATCCGGCAATATTGTCCGGCATCGTCAAAGCCAATATCGTGTCGTATCCTGCGGGCGCCGTCGATACCGCACAAAATAGCTTTGCGGTAACGATCGATCCCACGATTACGTCCATAGACGATATCCGGAGTCTCCGGATAAACGTCGGGGGGCAAGTAGTAGCGCTTGGTGATGTCGCGGAAGTCATCGAGCGGTCTGCCGAAAACCAGCATCCGTCGTATCTGGCTACCTCACAATTCGCAGGGAAACGGGTCGTGACGTTTAACGTCTATAAATCCACGAGCGCCAACATCGACGAGGCGGAAAAAGCGGCTCAGGATGTAGTGAACGTAACCGTGGCGCCGTATAAGGGAAGCTTTACGGTAACGACCATCCTGGATTCCGCCCAACAGATCAACAAGCAGTTCTTTGATCTGCTGGACGAATTTAAATCTACCATTCTTCTGGTGTTTGCCTGTTTGTTTATCTTTTTGGGATTGCGGCAGGCGCTTATCGCATCGGTAACCGTGCCGCTTACCTTTTTGGCCGGGTTTGTGTTCATGCGGTATCTGGGGATGTCGATCAACTTTTTATCGCTGTTTGCGTTTCTTCTGGCATTGGGGTTATTGGTAGACGATACCATCGTTACGGTATCTGCCATGACCAGCTATTACCGTACCGGCAAATTTACGCCGCTTGAGACCGGACGTATCGTATGGCGCGATACGATCGTGCCCATATGGTCTACCACCATTACCACGATCTGGTCATTTGTGCCGCTGCTTTTGTCTACCGGCATCATCGGGGAATTTATCAAACCTATCCCGGTGGTGGTCACTGTCACCATGATCTGTTCTACCGCCATAGCGGTACTCATCACCCTGCCGTCGATGATCGTTATCCTCAAGCCGGAAATCCCTGCCCGTGTGGTAATCCTCGGCAAAGTGCTGGGCATACTCGCGATGTTTTTCCTGTTGCTTAGCCTGTTTGGAAAAAATCCGCTGTTCCCGCTGATTGCGGTTACCTATATCGTCCTTCTTGGCGTATTCCGCCTGGTGGGGGGTACGTTTTCCAAACGCATGCGCGGCTTCGTCAAAAAACATCCGACACTGAAAAACACGACCGCGTTACTTGCCCGTTACACCGATCACGGGATATTAAATATCGATATCCTGAGCCGGAAATATCATTGGCTGATTACCAGGATATTAGCGTCACAAAAAGCCAGGAAATTCGTCATATTCGGCATCGTGTTTTATGCCATCTGGGCATTTGCGCTGCTGCCCATGGGATTTGTGAAGAACGAGTTTTTTCCCAAAAGCAACGAGGATCTCATCTACGTAAATCTGGAAGTGCCGTCGGGTGCCAACTCCGACGCGACCAGTACGCAGACGCTGAAAATTCTGGATATGCTGCGCCGCACGAAGGACACGCAGTTTGTGACGGCGGATGTCGGCGTCAATATGGGATCTATGGGAGCCGGATCCAACGGGGATAATCTCGCGCTGTTTACGCTCCACCTGACTCCCAAAGAATCCCGTTCGACGTCTTCGGTCGATATCGCGGAATCGCTGCGCCAAAAATTTGCAACGTATAAAGACGGGACGGCAACCGTGGTGGAAATATCCGGCGGTCCGCCGGCCGGCGCGGATTTACAGATGAAATTATTAGGCGATGACTTGGGCAAGCTTAACACCTATGCCGATACGCTCGTTGCCTACCTGAAATCCCAACCCGGGATAGCGGATGTATCCAAAAGCGTGCGGCCGGGCACGAGCAAACTGGTCTTTGTGCCGGACCAAACCAAACTGGCCCAATACGGCGTTTCCGTGGATCAGCTGGGGCTGTGGCTCAGAAGTTATGCCAGCGGATTCACGCTGTCCGACGCAAAATACGAAAACGATACCCGGGAGAAAAAAGACATCGTGTTCTCATTTGCAGGCGGCACACAGTCGCCGGAACTGCTCGGCACCATATCCGTGCCGACGACGCAGGGGAGCGTGCCACTTTTGAGTTTGGGATCGCTTGAGGTGCGGAATAATCCGACCGTCATCGTCCGGGAATCCGGCAAGCGCACAATCTCGGTATCCGCTACGGTACGACCGGGTTATAATACAACACAAAAAAATCAGGAGCTGGAAAAGTTTGCCGACAAGATGGGATTGCCTCCCGGATACTCGTGGAAAACCGGCGGGGTAAACGACGAAAACCGTAAATCGGTAGAGTCTATTATGCAGGCTATGGTGTTGGCGTTTATCCTGATTCTTGTCACCATGGTCATCCAGTTTCAGTCGTACCGGCAGGCACTGTTAGTCCTTCTGGTCATCCCGCTGGCCGTATCGAGCGACTTCATGATTTTTGCGCTTACGGGAACGCCCTTATCGTTTCCGGCACTCATCGGGATACTGTCGCTTTTCGGGATCGTCGTGACCAATTCCATGTTCATCGTAGACAAAATAAACATCAATATCCGCCAGAAGATGCCGTTTACCGAAGCATTGGCCGACGCGGGGACGAGCCGTATGGAACCTATTATTTTGACGAAACTCTGTACCGTGCTGGGACTACTGCCGATTACGTTATCCAATGCATTGTGGCGCGGGCTGGGGGGAGCCATTATTTCAGGCCTTCTTATCGCCAGTTCCATCATGCTGCTTTTCATTCCCGTCGTATACTACGAGTGGTTTAAAGGAGACCACCATGTTCGTTGATATGTCGCTGGATCGTGTGATATAAACCAGGTATATTTTCCCTTATGTCAAAAGATTTGTTATCACCTGATACTGTTTTAGGATATTTGCAGAGAAATATTATGATGGTTGAAGAAGCGGAACACGGGCATATACTTAAACATCCGGGATTAAAGAATTGGAATCTAAAATTACAAAAATGCAATGGGGTTTTTGGTATTGCATTGGATTTCAGACTAGCAAAGGAAAATAAGGTTGTAATACCTGCAGATTTGCGAAAACGGGCACGGGGCGCGTATAAAAGGAATTATACTGCGGCTAGAAACTATTATACGCGGGTTGAGCAAAATTACAGAAAACCGAAACCTCTACATAGCATCCATTTTAATTTTTAATTCAAACGTTCATTTCAGGTGGAGGCACTATAGATTCCCCACGCGTACGCAAGTATGGCCGCTATAAAACCCACAGCCATAGAAAGCGAGAACACATCCTGTTGGGTAGAGACAAACCGTTCGCCGCTCAGCCAAGAGAACCCTATTGCGATAAGTCCGAGAAACGAACTTATCTGCCATGTACGATTTTTAGATTTGTATCCCTGAACGCATAGCGCGATAGCACCAACAAGAAGCAGTGTCCCGATGATGATGTGTGCCATAACGAGCGGTTGGGTTTTTGCATATTCCCACATGACCCGTGCATCTCCTGACGTTGGGAATGCTGCATAGAGATTGGTGGCCATGCCGAGTACGTATTGGACTCCGAGGCCGATCATCATGCCGAACGTTTGTCTGGAAAGCGAAGATGATGATTTCATAACGTGGTACCCCTTTCTATTATCCAGTGTAGTAATGTGTGATATAAAATACAAATTTTTGTATACACGATGATATGGAAGCGATTGAATAGAATATTTTAGACTTACATTGATTAGTATCCCTTGTGGAGGAAAGCATCTGGTACACTATACGGGTGATAGATATAACATATCTGCGGCACTTCCGGATTGGTCCGTATGCGATTTTTGATGTCGTCGTCTCCTATATAGGGATCTATATTTTGGCACCGATCCTGTCCCGACTGGCTGCAAAATTCTCCGTACGTGTTTCCCGGACAGCGTGGCTGTGGTTTACGTTGCCCATTTCCGTCGTATTTCATGTAGTCTTTCATCAAAATACCGCATTTATGCAAAGACTTCTTCGTCCGGATGGGTATCATATAGAAGCAATTGTGTTGTTGGTCATGGTGTATATGGGCGCTAGGGGAGTACATACATCTTCATAGTTCTGGAGCTCTGCGCCTTCAGTGTATGGGTGAAATTTGCGTTATAGCCGTAGACCGAATGGTATGTAGTACATCAGTTTGGAACGAATTGGAACTTTTTTTCACTGCGGTATATAGTGGTAATTGATGAGTTATAGGCGTAGATCGAAATATTCGTTAGAGAATTTATTGTATCAATTTGGAGCTCTTTTAGCCGGGTATATCGGGTTCCTTGTTATTACCAAGAACCACGGTATTACAACAACTGGTGCATATATCCCAAATGTCGATGTGTTTGTTCCCGCATGGGTCTGGGCCCTCCTAGTTCTTCTTGCAGAGCTTGTAATCATTGGTTTTGTTTATCAGATATATGAACAACTAAAAATCTTTCGAGCCGGGCTACCAGAGATTGACAAAATGACGGGTGAGCAATTTGAGAAATACTTGGTGATTCTGTTTCAGAGATTAGGATATTCCGTTGATCATTTTTCTCAGTCACATCCGGGTAACGAGTATGGTGCAGATTTGATAATTACTAAGGATGGACAAAAAACTGCGGTGCAAGCCAAACGCTATCGACAACATGAGCACGTAGACAATACGGCAGTAGAAAAGCTAGTTGCTGCAAAGGCGATGTTTAACTGTGACCATGCCCTTGTCATAACAAATAGCAGCTTTACGAAAAATGCTGAATACGTATCAAATAAATTAAATGTAGAGTTATGGAGTAGAAAAGAATTAGCAAATTATATTCTGGAATCCAATAAAGATTCAAACGTATAGAGATGCCAACGGAATTGGATGTTGTGTGATCTTCGTCTGATGTCCGTGGAAGTAGAAGCCAAAATGGCATTAGAAGAATCGACGGCGCACCTCTTGGTATCCACGCAAAAGTCGAGCTTGCTTACCACCTTTTGGAGCGCGTGCTGATCGAAATGCTATCTCATCTAGCTCATGCAATTTTTGTGCGTATGGGGATAAGGCTCCCCATCCTCCGGCCTGATACGCTGCCGCGTGAGCTTCAAGGGCCTTTTCCAATGCATCAATTGCATTATTTTTTTCAATCCGTTTTAAACACATAACCATGATGACTTAAGTGTCTTATAATATATCATTAACTGTTATATTCCGATGTAATCTATTTTACAAAATCGTACTATTTATACATTTGGAATTAGCCTTGAGTTGGCCATAATTCATACTCCAAATTTTAGCTTTACCAACACCGGGTGTTGACAGATTGATGATTCAACACGATAGCCATGTCGGATTTACTCCGAGAGTACTTGCTTTTCACTTCGTTCAAAGCGGCGCGCACCGTACGCGGTTCGCCTCCAGTCGGATTTCCCCTTCGAGGATCGATGGTTCGTAAGCTCGCCAATCAGAATTAGCTCGCTAACGAACCAGTCGACGCACCGTTGGTCGTTCCTCACCGTCTGGCGTATACAAAAAATCGCTCGGCATTGCCAAGCGATTTATTGTATGTACCCCCAGTCGGATTCGGACCGACGATTTGTTCCTTGAGAAGGAACCGTCCTAGGCCGCTAGACGATGGGGGCCTGTATTAATTTCTCAATCGCTTTACGTTTTTTCCACGATTTAATTTGATTTTCTCTTTTTCTTGCTTCCGATAACGAATTGAACGCTTCATTGTAACATAATTTCCATGGTTTATCGGTTTTTGTGTAGATGCTAATACCTGAATTATGCTCTTTTAATCTTCTCTCGATATCGTTTGTGCATCCTATGTAATAAGTTCCTGACTTAATCGATTTAAGTATATAAACAAAGAACATTACATTGTATTTTATCAAATATTATATATGCGTGCCGATCCTCGGCGAAGCCGGGATCGTGCATCCACGATAGCCATTTTTTGAGGCTATCGGGACTTGACAAGGGTATATAAGTTTGAGAGAATTCTAGCTGGTTGGTACGCCTAAACGCGTACCCGATGAATTTATAACGTAGTGTCTCCCCGGAATATATATGCTCCTGGGGAGGCTTTTTTTACTGAATATATGGATACCAATCATAATGTCATGTTGACCAAAGAAGGACTGGCGACGCTCAAGGCCGAGTATGAGGACCTGGTGAGCACAAAACGCCCGGTAGCTGTGGAACGCCTTGCCAACGCCCGCGAGCAGGGAGATCTGTCCGAAAACAGCGAATACACCGACGCCAAACAGGCGCTGGCGTTCATCGACGGACGCATACTCGAGCTGGAGGAAATATTGCACGGCGTAAAAGTCATCAGCAGCCACTCCAAAGGCCAGATAGATTTGGGATGCAAAGTCACGCTCCACATCAACGGCAAAAAAGAAGAATTTACCATCGTCGGCGAGTGGGAAGCGGATCCCATGAGTAAAAAAATCTCCCATGAGTCGCCACTTGGCAAAGCATTGCTTGGCAAGAAGGTCGGCGACAAAGTAGAGGTAGAAGCCCCGGCGGGTAAAATCCTCTACAAGATCTTACACATAGAGTAAGATCAGCTGATATAAAAAATAACCCCGCCGACGAGCGGGGTTTTCTGTGTCCACCGTAGCCTTGGCGAAGGTGGATGTATATAATACATATATGGCAACCATAGATGATCTGAAAAAGGCTCGGTTGGAAAAGCTTGAAGCGTTAAAAAAGCAGGGGATAGACCCATATCCCTCTAGCGTGCGCCGCGACCAAACCATCGGACAAGCTCGTGAGATGGATGCAAAAGAAGTGGCGATCACCGGACGTATCGTCGGTATGCGCGGACACGGAAAAATCTATTTCGTCGACATGCAGGACGAATCAGGGCACATTCAGGTGGTGCTCAAAGCCGACTCGTGTACTGCCGCCGCATTTTCCCTTATTCCGCTTCTCGATATTGCTGATTTTATTGCCGTGCAGGGCATGATTGGCAAAACGCAGGCGGGTGAAGTGTCTGTCTTTGCGAGTGACTTCCAGCTGCTTACGAAAACACTTTTGCCTCTTCCTGATCAATGGCATGGATTGAAGGATGTAGAGGAACGGTACCGCAAACGGTATCTGGATACGATACTCAATGAAGACGTAAAACATCGGTTGCAACTGCGAAGCAAGATTATAGATAGCGTGCGGGATTTTCTGACGGACCGCGGATTTCTGGAAGTGGAAACCCCGACATTGCAGCCGGTCTATGGCGGCGGATTTGCCAGGCCGTTTTCTACCCACCACAACGAACTCGATGCAAATTTTTATCTTAGGATTTCCGATGAAATGTATTTGAAACGGATGATCGTCGGTGGATTTGATAAAGTGTTTGAAATCACAAAAGTATTCCGGAATGAAGGAGTGGATCATGATCATAATCCGGAATTTACGATGTTTGAAGCGCAAATTGCGTATGAGGATTATTCCTATGGCATGGATATCATCGAAGAAATTTTTGAGTACACAGCGCTCAAAGTATTGGGAACCACGAAATTTATGTATCAGGGTGTGGAGATGAACGTAAAACGCCCCTGGAGCAGGTACAAAGTCGTGGAAGCCATCAAAGAATTTACCGGGGTCGATGCACTATCGTGGAAGACGCTGGCCGAGGCGAAAGCCGCAATACAAAAAGTAGAAGGCATAGCCGAACATAAATTCGCGGAATTGAAAAAAATGCAGCATATCGGAGAATGTATCGCATTCCTGTTTGAAGAAGCAGTGGAGGAAAAACTTATCCAGCCGACGATTATCTATGACTATCCGATAGAAATTTCGCCATTGGCCAAAAAATGTGCGGACCCGCGGTTTACCCAACGGTTCGAAATGTTTGCGTTTGGCTCCGAACTCGGCAACAACTATACGGAGTTGAACGACCCGATAGATTTACGCAAACGGTTTATCGACGAAAAAGAACGGGAAAAAGCAGGCTTCGATGAAGCGCATCAGACGGACTACGATTATCTCACCGCGATCGAACACGGATTTCCTCCGACGTGCGGGATAGCCATAGGTATCGACCGGTTCGTGATGCTTCTTACCGACGCACGATCGATTAAAGAAGTGATCCCATTTCCCACACTTAGACCGGAGAAAATGACAGGTGTTGACGTAGCTCCGGTAGCAGTCAAGGCCACTTCGTTGCCGGATGAAAAGAGTATGCGGTTTATCGCAATTCTGCGAGACGATGTCGAAGCGGGCAGATTGATGAATGCCCTGGGTCACATGACGGCCGGTTTGGCCGGAGGATTTGAGAAAGCCAAAGATATGTGCTTTTTGCAATATAAAGATAAAGAGGGGGGAGTGCATCCAAATATTTCCCACTTCCCGTTTATCGTATTGAAAGCAGATAACGCAAAACAAATCAGATCAGTGCGTGAAGAAGCAAAAAAACGCGGTATTATATTCACCGACTTTACGAGTACGATGACCGTCGGTACATCGGCGGATCAGGTCCGCAAAACCGGTGAAACACCGGAGGCTGAACTTGATTATTTCGGTATCTGTCTGTTTGGAAAAACAGACGAGCTTCGTGAGTTTACCAAGAAATTTTCACTTTTTAAATAAATCCATGATCACGAAGAATCAGGCACTCGATTTGCTCCACGCACACACCCAAAACCAGAATCTCCGCCGGCACATGTATGCGGTAGGATTTGCCATGCGGGCGCTGGCAGAAAAGCTGGGGGGAAACCCCGATATGTGGGAGACATTGGGGCTTCTCCACGACGCAGACTGGGAAGAAACCAAAGACACGCCGGATATGCACACCAAGCACACGCTTGCGTGGCTTAATGATACGGGGGAAACAGATGGGCCTATTGTTCATGCCATGATGTCGCATAACCGAAAACTCACGCATCTGGCAGAGCTCGAAGGAGATATGGAATGGGCGTTGGAGACTGTCGATGAATTGACTGGCTTTATCGTCGCTGTTGCGCTTGTTCGTCCCGACCTCCCTTCGCATGAAGCTTCGGAGGGGCAAGGAAAGAGTCGATTACAACAGGTGACCGTAGAGGCAGTGTTAAAGAAATGGAAACAAAAGGCATTTGCCGCTGCGGTAGAACGTGAACAGATCGCCCAATGCGAAGAAAAGCTGCACATTCCGCTTGCAGATTTTATTGCCCTCACGCTGAAGACCATGCAGGACCATCACGAAGAACTCGGATTATAATACGCTCAAAGGTCAACGCTCAAATGACAAATCAAGCTCAAAGTTCAAAGCCCTCAAAAAAGTATGATTTACAGGAACGAACGGCCGTATTCGGCGAGCGCGTTATCGAATTTGCCAGCACTGTCCCGGCTTCGCCAATAAATTCTCCGCTCATCAACCAACTTGTCCGGTCAGCGACAAGTATTGGGGCAAACTACATGGAAGCTGATGCCGCTGATTCTAAAAAGGATTTTCGATTTAAGATAGCGTTGTGCAAGAAGGAAAGTAAAGAAACGATGCACTGGCTACGCATGATATCTAAAGCGGTACCGCAGGGCGTAGAGACGTGTCGGCTACTATGGAAAGAAGTGCATGAGCTGGTTTTGATTTTCTCTGCTATTCTGAATAAATAAGTCTGACGATTTGGATTTTAGATTTGGTTTGTCATTTGGATTTTGATATTTGAGCTTTATGAAATTACTTATCGCTACTACCAACCCCGGAAAACTCGCCGAGATACGGAAATTCCTTTCCGACGTGCCGCTCGATCTGGTAAGTCTCAAGGATGTCTGCATCACGGACAGCGTAGAAGAAACAGGGAACACATTTGAAGAAAACGCGGTTTTAAAAGCCAGGTATTACGCAAAAAAATCCGGTCTTATGACGCTGGCCGATGATGGGGGATTTGAGATAGATGCACTTGGCGGCGAGCCGGGGATCCATTCCCATAGGTGGGTACACAAAAATCGGGAGAGCACGGATGCGGAACTTATCGCCTATGCGTTTGAACGGATGAAAGATATACCGCTTACGAAACGCCAGGCGCAACTCCGGCTCGTATTGGTGCTCGTATCTGCCGACGGCAAGGTACTGGCTACGGCCGAAGATAAAGTGCGCGGCATTGTGCCTCTTGCACCGTCGACCGCTCGGTCGGAAGGATTCCCATACCGCTCGATTCTTTTTTTACCGACCATAGGAAAGTACTATGACCAAAACATAATGACCGCAGAAGAAACGGACAGGTATAATCACAGAAAACACGCCGTCGAGCGGATAAAGCTCTATTTCCAGACGCTACAATCATGAACAAAAAAATAGTACGTGAACTATACCGGTTGGTCATATCATCCTTTGGCATCATCTTGTTGGGACTGTCTATAAACTATCTCTCATGGCGGTATCGGCTGGTAAGCGGTGGGTTTCCGGGATACGCACTGGATATCAATTATGTCCTTCATTTCCCGGTCGGTATGACGCTGCTTATCGCAAACACGATAGTATTACTCCTCTCGTTTGTGATCGCGGGAAAAACTGCCGGGTTGCGTGGGGTGTACGGGTACGTGCTGGTTTCGTTTTTTATCGATTCGTCAAAAAATTTCCTCCATATCCAGCAGGTAGCGCACGAACCGCTCGTTTCCTACATGTTTTTTACTATCACCCAAGGCACTTCGGCGGCGCTGGCTATCGCGCTTGTTATGGCGAACGGCTATAGTTTCGGCAGCTACAGTTCGATCATGCCGATTGTCCGAAAATTCAGCCGCATATCCGCCCCCAAGTTTTTTCTGCTTATGGATACCGTACTCGGTATCCTGACGTTTGCTCTCTTTGGCCTGCAGCGGGCGGTACTTATGTACATAAACGCCGCGGTATTTTTCGTGGTGTTCCGTCTGGCGTTGCCGTTTGCGGAAGCGCATTTTGCAGTACGGGATGTTGTGGAAGGCAGAAAATCGTGATAATATATGAACGTTAACAAGTACATACAGGCGTTATATACCGAACATTCCCTCGGTAGAGCCGATTTTCGAAAGTACTACAACAGGAGTATCGAAGAAAATCCGGGAGTTCCCGTTACAGAATAGTCGCTTTGTCGCCAACTGGCGGAGAAGTGACGAAGCGTATATCGGCAACGATATACCAAAGAAAAGTGGCACCACGAGAACACCTCGTCTTTTCAAAAAGAAAAGGAGGTGTTTTTTTATGGTCGAAAAAATGCTGTATTTGGTGCGTCATGGCGAATCGGTAGCAAATACCGAGGGCATATATCAGGGACAAACCTATGACACGCCGTTATCGGAGTTGGGGCAAAGGCAAGCCAATGCGTTGGGCGATCGGTTACGTGATATACAGATAGACCGACTTATTACGAGTCCTTTAACGCGTACGCGGCAGACGGCGGACGCTATAGCAAAGTGGCATGCCGAAGTATCGGTGGAAGTAGAGCCTAAAATTATTGAAACAAACCATGGTGATTGGGAAGGGAATGCTATTGGAGCGATACGTGACCGCTGGACCAGAGAATATGCGTTATGGCAAAGTGCTCCGTCTCAGGCGGCATTTCCCGGCGGGGAAACATTTGCACAGACCAGGATGCGCACAATGGACTGGTGGAACGAACTACTGCCGGCTGTTTACGGTACTACTGTAGTAGTGACCCATGATAATATTATCCGGTCGCTATTGGTAGATTTGCTTGCGATGGACCCTGATAAGATGTGGAATATAGAACTTCAGCCCGCGGCCATCACAACGATATATCTTAAAGGCGATGAAGTAAAGGTGAGTGCGGTAAACGATACAAAACATTTAGAGGGCTTACGGTCTAACCTTGCAAACCATGCACTTTAGCCGTATTCTACAACTATCCGGGTAGTAGAATTTCGACACGCTTTGGTGTCATTGCATAAGAAATTGATTACCCGGAAATATATTGAATGCGATTGCGATAGAAAGGAAGAGGGAATTTCCCAAAGCGTAAAACGCAATGGTCGAAATTTCACTACTCGGTATGCTGGATATAAAATTTATTCGGGAAAATCTGGAACTTTGCAAAACCGCTGCGAAAAACAAAAATCGCGAGGTAGATTGGGATGCACTGCTGCGGCTCGATGAGAAGCGGCGGGAGCTTATCGAGAAGCGGGATGCCATGAAGTCGGAGAAGAACAAAGTAAACGACGCCATAAAGCAAGCGATACAACAACTATCTCCGGAGGATCGTGCGGATAAGGAAAAGAAACAAAAGGCTGTCGATGAAGCGGTACGGCAATTCAGTCATCCGGAGGGGGAGCTCAAGGCGCTGGAAGACGAAACGCGGGCGACGGAAGAGCAGTTTAATCTGCTTATGCTTACCGTCCCCAATGTGCCGGACGCGTCGGTGCCTATCGGAAAAGATGAGCATGATAACGTCGAGGTAAAAAAAGTTGGAAAGATTCCTGAGTTTGATTTCGTTCCAAAAGATCATATAGAGCTTGCACGGTCATTGGACCTTATCGATTTTGATCGGGGTGCGAAAGTCGGCGGATTCCGCGCCTATTTTCTGAAAAATGAAGCAGCCATGCTTGAATTTGCCGTGATGTTTTATGCGTTTCAGAAACTGGTGGCCAAAGGATATACTCCGTTGATCGCACCAAGCATCGTCAAAGAGTTTACGTTGTTTGGGAATGCACAGCTGCCATGGGGGCGGGATGAAGTGTATCATCTCGAAAAAGATGATATGTATCTTGCCGGGACGGCAGAAGTGCCGGTGACCTCATATTTTGCAGACGAGATGCTTCTTGAAAAAGATTTACCGAAAAAATTTGTCGCGTTTTCGTCCTGTTACCGCAGGGAGGCGGGCAGTTACGGCAAAGATACCAAAGGGGTCTACAGAGTGCACCAATTTAACAAAATTGAACAAGTAATTGTGGCGCCAGCGGAAACGAGTACTTCCCTTACTCTCCATGAAGAGTTGTTGGCGAATTCAGAGGAAATATTGCAGGATCTGGGACTCCCATACCGGGTACTTTTGATGTGCACCGGAGATATGGGGGAGCCGCAGGTAAAAAAGTATGACGTGGAAACGTGGATGCCCGGGCGTCCTTCGGCAGGCTCAGGATATGGAAATTACGGAGAAACCATGTCAAATTCATTTATGGGCGACTTTCAGTCACGTCGGCTGAAAATCCGGTATAAAGCAAAAGACGGGTCGACAAAATACGTCCATACGCTCAATAATACGGCGATCGCATCCCCGCGGATTCTCATCGCCATACTGGAAAATTATCAGCAGGCGGATGGGTCCATACGTATTCCGGAGGTTTTGCAGCCACTGGTTGGCAAAAAAGAAATACGCCGATGAACTGGCTTTCTTATCTTTTTCCCCGGACGATCACCCGTGCATCGTCTCCGTATAATAGGGATATCCGCGTGGTGATGGAAAACGGCAGGAAAAAACTGTTGGTGAACGGTATCCAGCAATCCGGGCCGATGATCGAAGGCTTCTGGATGTACGCGTTTTCGCACGTGGAGCTTCCGGAGGTGACCAGGGTACAAACCATCCTGGTCTTGGGCGTAGGCGGCGGATCGGTCATCCATATGCTTCACGCGCGGTATCCCGGGGCATCGCTTACGGGAGTGGATATAGATGAACGGATCATCGCCATAGGTCGGAAATATTTTGGACTATCGGGTATTACACCATTGAAGCTTGTCACCTCTGATGCGTCGGAATACGTCCAAAAGGACAGGAAGAAATACGATCTCATCATCGTTGATTTGTATATCGGCCGAATGATCCCAGAGTTTGAATCCTCAGAACAATTTGTACGACATCTGCGCGCGCGCATAACGCCTGGGGGGTCGGTTCTTTTCAATTTTCTGCACGACGGCGCGTTTGAACAACGATCAGAAGGTCTTTACACGATACTGAAAAAACAATTTTCCCGTGTCTCCCGGGCTGACCTGCCGTACAACCGGTTTTTCCTCGCCCGATAAGACTTGGGTATGATAAAATAAGGGTCTCATGTTTAAATTCCTCTCGAAGCTTTTGGATACGAACGAAAAAGAGATTACCAGATTGCGCGCTATCGTCGAGCGTATCAATGCGCAGGACGCGGACGTCAAGCTCCTGAAAGATACGGATTTTGCCAAAAAGACGGCAGAATTCAAGGAACGGTTAGCCGCCGGGCAAACGCTCGATGACCTATTACCGGAAGCATACGCATTGGTCCGGGAAGCGGCATTCCGTACCATCGGCGAACGCCACTACGACGTACAGCTTATCGCTGCTATCGCGCTCCATCAGGGGAAGGTGGCCGAGCAAAAAACCGGAGAAGGAAAGACGTTGTCCGCGACTCCGGCGCTGTACCTCAACGCGCTCACCGGGAGGGGCGCCCATTTGGTGACCGTAAACGATTATCTGGCCCGGCGCGATGCCGGCTGGATGGGACGCATATACCACATGCTGGGTTTGTCCGTATCGGCCATCATCGGAGAACAGTCATTTGTCTATGATCCTGACTATGTAAATCCCACGGCAAACGACTGGAGGCTCGAACATCTCAAACCGGTAAGCCGCAGGGAGGCATATCTTGCCGATATTACCTATGGCATAAACTCCGAATTCGGTTTTGACTATCTACGGGACAACATGGCAAGCGACATGAGCCAGCTGGTCCAGCGCGAATATCACTATGCCATCATCGACGAGGTAGACTCGATTCTCATCGATGAGGCACGTACGCCGCACATCATTTCCGCGCCTGCGGCAGAGGCCACGCACAAATATTATGATTACGCCAAAATAGTGGAAAAACTTACCGCCGAAACGGATTACATGATAGACGAAAAACTGCGCACCGCGCACCTGACCGATCACGGCATACTCAAAGTGGAGAAAATGCTGGGCTTGGGCAATATCTACGAAACCAGTTTTGAAACTGTACACCACATAGAAGCAGCGCTGAAAGCCCGGGCGCTGTTTCACCGGGAGAAAGATTACATCGTCAAAGACGGGCAGGTGGTCATCGTTGACGAGTTTACCGGACGCTTGCTTACCGGCAGGAGATTCAGCGAAGGCATCCACCAGGCTATAGAGGCCAAAGAAGGCGTCGCAATCCAGCAGGAAAGCCGCACCTTGGCCACCGTATCTCTGCAAAACTATTTCCGTATGTACGAGAAACTCGGCGGCATGACGGGTACGGCGGCAACCGAAGCCGAAGAATTCAAAAAAATCTATAACCTCGACGTACTCATCATCCCGACGCACCGGCCGCTGGCACGTGCGGACTACGCGGATATGGTATACAAAACCACCCGCGCCAAATACACGGCTGTGGCAGAAGACATCATCGAGCACTACAAAAAAGGGCAGCCGGTACTGGTAGGCACGACCTCGATAGATAAGAACGAAATCATAAGCGATTTACTCACCCACAAAGGCATCCCACACCAGGTATTAAACGCCAAAAATCATCTCAAGGAAGCCATGATCATTACCGAAGCCGGAAAGAAAGGGGCTATTACGGTAGCTACCAACATGGCGGGCCGAGGTGTGGACATTATCCTCGGCGGATCCAAAAAGGAAAAATGGGAGTATAAAACGGAATCCGAGTGGAAAAAAGATATGGCCGCATGGCAGAAGCGCCATGATGAGGTGGTGGCGGCAGGCGGGTTGTATGTCATCGGCACGGAGCGGCACGAATCCCGGCGCATAGACAATCAGCTGCGTGGCCGTAGCGGCCGTCAGGGAGACCCCGGGGCCAGCCGTTTCTACGTATCGCTGGAAGACGAAATCATGCGTTTGTTCGGCGGAGACCAGGTATCCAAGCTCATGACGATTTTCAAACTTCCGGAGGAAGTGCCGCTCGAACACGCTATGGTCAGCCGCGCGTTGGAGCAGGCGCAGACGAAAGTCGAGGGATTCCACTTTGACAGCCGGAAGCATCTGGTGGAATACGATGACGTCCTCAATAAGCACCGCGAAATCATCTACCGCCGCAGAAGAAAAATTCTGGAAGGGGAAAACCAAAAGGACGCGATTATCAAAAAAATAACCGGCGAGGTGGGAAATATCGTCGCAGTCTACAGCCCGGAAAATGAAGTCATAGACAGGGCGAAAATCGTGACGGAGTTTGTTTCCATTATCCCGTTTGACGAAGCGTCCCAGCAGCAGTTGTTAAAACAGGTCGAACAGCTGCATAATCCGGCAGATATCACCGATTTTCTTGCCAAGATAGTAGCCGACGTGTACGCCCAGCGGGAAACGCAGGTGACCCCGGATATCATGCGGCAGGTGGAGCGATGGGTGAGTCTGCAGGTCATCGATAATCTCTGGATGGACCACCTGGATGCCATAGATGATCTGCGCGAGGGAATCGGGCTCAGAGGCTACGGGCAGCGCGATCCGCTCGTCGAGTATAAAAATGAAGCATTTACCATGTTCGAACAATTAGTAGCCGGGATAGACAGCGAGATCGCCCATCGGATATTTAAAGTACAGGTGCAGCAGAATCCGGCGGCACAGCAGGTGGCATCGGCTCCCGTCATCCCCCAGGAAACGGCGTTGTCCCAAGCAGCCAAACATATGCATACAAATGCCGCAGAAGCATCCGGCACACCTACGCCGGTGGTCAAAAATTCTTCCCTGGGCCGCAATGACCCCTGCTGGTGCGGCAGCGGAAAAAAGTGGAAGAAGTGTCATTATCCGCAGACGCAATGAATACACGGGATTATCTGGAAAAAACAATTGTATTAGCGCGGCAGGCACTCGACTCCGGGAACTATCCGATCGGGTCGCTCATCATTGACGAATCCGGCACCGTTGTCGCCGAAGGACAAAACGAAAATTTTTCCACCCGCGATATCAGCGCCCATGCCGAAATACAGTGTCTCCGGAAGATGGATATCAATACGCTTCTAGATCCGCATAGGAAATTTATGCTTATCAGTTCCGCTGAGCCCTGCTGCGCGTGCAGTTTCTTTATCGCACGGACGAATATATCCGACGTGCACTTTGCCATGATCGATCCGCAGAAAGCCGGCATGGCCGATTTAAAGCATACGCCGGAGTTTGATGGATTTTTTGGTGCCATGACGGTCACCGAAGCGCCATACGCCGACCTTAAGGAACAATCCGCGTCGCTGTGGAAGCAGTATTATGTAAAGATCGGAAAACCGGAAAAAGCGAAATTATATTGATCCCTTGGTGAGACCGGGAAGGTGTACTATAATCGCTGACATATATGAGTGATGAAACCAAGCTGTTCGTCGGTATCATCGTAGCTACCGTCGCCATCATCGGCGGCGCATTGTTTTTTCTGAGCGGGAATTCATCCGCCGGAACTCCCCAAAAAGCCGATATGTCCCTGCTTATCCGTCCCGATAGTTATAAAATATCCACGACGTCCGCGACGGTCACGCTCGTCGAGTTCGGGGACTATCAGTGTCCGGCCTGCGGCGCGTATCACCCGCTGGTGAAGCAGGTGCTGTCGGATTTCAAAAGTTCGTTAACGTATGTGTTCCGCGAATTTCCGCTTCCCATGCATCCCAACGCACCCATTGCCGCGGATGCCGCGCAGGCTGCGGGCAAACAGGGCAAATACTGGGAAATGCACAACATGCTGTACGAGAAGCAAGCGGAGTGGTCGGAAGGGACTGATGCGCGAAAATACATTTTGGGCTACGCCAAAGATATCGGGTTGGATGTCCCTACATTTACCAAAGATCTGGACAGCGCGGAAATCAAAAACATCGTGGACCGGGATACGCAGGACGGCAATTCCCTGGGCGTGAATGCGACCCCGACATTTTATCTTGATGGCATAAAGCTGGAAAATCCCGGAAGTCTTGCAGACTTTGAGGCATTGGTGAAAGCCGCCATAGCAAAGGCGCCAACTCCGAACATTACTCCTGCAGAGTCCTATCATGCGCATGCCAACATAAAGGTCGTCCTGGACGGCAAACCCATAGACTTCACCCAGGCCATATACCAGTCCAAAGACGGGAAGGACCTGAACGAGTTTATCCATTTCCATGACGGAAAAGGAGACCTTATCCATATCCACAAACAGGGCGTCACGTTAAAAGACTTATTTGATTCCTTGAAGCTAAGCTTTTCCGGAAAAAAGGTGACACTCTATGTAAACGGGAAAGAAGTGACGCCGTATGATTCATACGAACCCAAAGATTTGGACCGTCTGCTGGTCATCGTCGGCAGCGACCAAACCCCGGTAGCACAGGAAATCCAGAGTGTCGCCGATGATGCGTGTATCTATTCGCTCAAGTGTCCGGAGCGGGGGAAGCCGCCCGCAGAAGATTGCGTCGGAGGACTTGGGACCGGGTGTAAAGAGTAAGTTACCGCAGCGCATACGCCGCCGCTACCTCACCTCTGGGTATATCCGTATCCGTGCGTTTCCACAAAAGCTGACCGTTTTCGATTCGTTTGTTTACATCAAACACATAGCGTACTGATGTGTAGACCAGAGGATTTCGGTGTGTAGTCGCAGTGGGGTGTATGATTTCATCTACCCAGGTAATCAGCGCACGCACATCCTCTTTCCGCGCTGTCCCCTGATCCCCGCATTCCATCAGGATATGGGCGATATGCAGCTTGTCTAACAGCGCAGAATAATTCATAAACGGATGCCGGTCATAGACGACGATGGGCGCACTCGTGGTTTCGATCACCCGTTGGTGTATAGCCCGGATATCCCGATGCCTGCTCCGGTAGAGCCAGAGAAACGGGGTAAGTATTTCATTGGTCGCTCCGCCGTGCAGATCTATCCAAAGGTCCGTGTGTTTGATATATGTTTCAAACAACTCATACATACGTTGTGCTGTGTGGGTGCCGCGATGTGAGCCGGGAAAAACAAATTTGGGATATTTGTTATCAATTGGCGACCAGCTGGTGTGATGTTTGTATCCTGCTTCGTTTATGAGCGGGAGGACGACGATATTTTTTTGGGTCCGGTACTTTTTCTCTACCACGCGTGCGGCTTCGATCCCTGTATATTCATCTCCGTCCATGCCGGCGGTAATGGTGATGCGTACGGGGTTTTCCATGAGACATATTATATAATGGTGTGCGTATGGATGTGCAAAATCAAATCCTTCTGTATCTTGTCGACGATGCCGCGCAAAAGCTCCGGAAAAAACGGAATGCATCGCAGCTAGTACGCGAATTTCAAACGCTTCGGGAATGTGTACAGCGGAACGAACCGGCCGATATCGGCGCATGGCACGGGGTATTCCAGCACTGTCATGTTTTATATGGTCAGCTCGGGGGAACACTTACCGCGGATCATTGGCAGTCGCCCGCGTTTGATGCATCGTACGCAAACGAAGTCGGAGACGAACAGGGAAAAATTCTCGCAAATATAAATGACTATAAACGGGACCAGCACCCCGTAGGAATCGCATATGAAAAAGCATATGTACGCGAATACATACCCCGTTTGTTCGGTGCTCCCACCGCGTTTGCTACGACGAGCGGCATGGCGGCGCTTACGGTTGCAGCGCTTGTCGTCCGGCAGCGGTTGCCGGATACCTATCGCATTGCCGTGGGCCGGCACAGCTATTTCGAAAATCAGGAACTTTTGCACATGATGTTTCCTGATGACCGTATAACCATATTTGATGAAGCATCGCCGGCCGCACTCGCAGATATCGCGCCCCATGCCATATTTTTTGATCTTCTGGCAAACGACCCCTCCATGACTGTTGCGGATGTTTCGCGCATTTATGCGTTTGCGGGGAAACTTAGGCATCATGTCGATATGGTGATCGATACGACATGCGTATCTATGGAACATTTCCGGATGCCGGCCCACGCATATCTTGCGCGGAACGTATCGCTGATGGCATATGAGAGTCTCAATAAATTTCATCAGTTCGGGTTGGATCGGACGACAGGGGGCATACTGTGGGCACACGGCATACCGGCAGATACGATCTATCGCGTGCGCGACCATGCCGGAGTAAATATATCGGAAGCAGCGGCGGCTACCATGCCTTCCCCGAACAAAAAAGTTCATGCGGGTTATCTTCAGAGGTTAGCAACAAATGCGGCAGAAATCGCTCGCGCAATTTCCTCCCTGCCGCATGTCCGCGCAAGCTATCCCGGTTTGGCGTCGCATGCGGGATTTCGTACGGCCAAACGGATAGGGTATACCGGTGCGTTTGTCGCCATAGAATTCCCCGGAGCGTCATACCGCACGTATAGAGCAGTAATGCAATCTGTGGTCCGTGAAGCCAAAAAGAGCCATGTCCCGCTTCTTGCCGGGAGCACATTCGGCACTCCGGTAACGCGTGTATACACATGGTCTCCGCGCAGTCCCTTTGAAAACATATTTCTCCGTATATCCCCGGGGCTGGAGTCACCCGAAGAAATGGTACGGGTTATCGATGTTCTTACCCGCGTATTGGCATCCGTCTGAACCTCCGTCATATACAGAGCGTCTACGCAGGAAATGCGGTACTATGAAAATGTGTACGAAAGTGTACAGATTGTCGCGCCGGATATTTCGTATACTGGTACTTCGCCATGACAACACATTTACCCGTCATACAAGGACTCACAAACGAAGAAGTTGAGAAGCGTCTCCTTCGGGACGGCCCCAATGAACTTCCGTCCCAGCGGAAACAAAGCGTCTTCGCAATCTTTTTGCGCGTCTTGTCGGAGCCGATGCTGCTTCTCCTTTTGGGTACCGGCGGATTGTATTTTATATTGGGCGAACCGAAAGACGCGCTTATGCTGCTTTCGTTTGTGTTCGTCGTCATCGGCATAACCCTGTATCAGGAACACAAGACAGAGCGCACACTTGAAGCACTTCGGAATCTGGCAAGCCCCAGGGCGCTCGTCATACGGGGCGGCATCAGACTGCGGATATCCGGCCGCGAGGTAGTATGCGACGACATTATCGTTTTGCGCGAAGGGGACAGGGTGCCTGCGGATGCCGTATTACTGGAGCAGGAAAATTTGTCGGTAGACGAGTCGCTCCTGACGGGAGAATCCGTTCCGGTGAGGAAGACGGTGTGGCGCAAAGAAGACAAATCCGCCCGCCCGGGTGGAGACGGATTGCCGTACATCTACTCGGGCACCATGGTGGTGGCAGGCCGCGGGGTCGCCCGGGTCATCCATACCGGGATACGTACGGAGATGGGAAAAATCGGCAAAGCATTAAGCGCCGTCCACGAAGAAGACACCCTGCTCCATAAAGAAACGGCACATATCGTGCGTATCGCAACCATCGGAGGACTGGCGCTCTGCGTGCTGGTGGCCGTCGTATATAGCGTCATGCGCGGCACGCTGTTGCAGGGTCTTCTCGCCGGACTCACGCTTTCCATGGCATTGCTTCCCGAAGAGTTTCCGGTCGTATTGCTGGTGTTTCTTACCCTGGGCGCATGGCGGATTTCCAAACGGAAAGTGCTGACCCGCAGGGCCGCAGCCATAGAGACGCTGGGTGCGGCTACCGTTTTGTGCGTCGATAAAACCGGGACGCTGACGCAAAATAAAATGACGCTTGTTACCCTAGCCGACCGCACGTCGTACCGGGAAGTCACGACATCCGCATCCGCGCCGTTGTCCGAGTCGTATCACCGGTTATTGGAATATGCGGTGCTGGCAAGCCAGCGGGATCCCTATGACCCGATCGAAAAAGATATCCGTCGGGTGGGAGTGGAATATCTGTCCGGTACGGAGCATCTGCACGACAAATGGACGATTGTCCGGGAATATCCGTTATCGGAAAAATTATTGGCGCTTTCCCATGTCTGGAAATCCCCGGATTCCTCGTCGTATGTCGTGGCTGCAAAAGGAGCTCCGGAAGCGATCGCGGAACTATGCCACATGTCCAAACATGACCGCGATATATTGCTGTCCCGCATCGAAGAATTATCCAAACGGGGTCTGCGGGTGCTTGGGGTAGCCAAAGCATCATTTACCAAAAAAATTCTTCCGGAAAACCAGCACCGGTTCCGTTTCGAGTTTATGGGATTGTTAGGATTTTTGGATCCGGTAAGAAGTAGCGTCCCCGCGGCAATCCGGGAAACGTATGATGCCGGGATGCGGGTCATCATGATAACCGGAGATTATCCGGGTACCGCATCGTGGATAGCCGGAGAAGCGGGATTTGCCAATCCCAACGCCGTCATTACCGGCACGGAACTGGCGCACATGACGGAGGAAACGCTCCGCGAACGCATACGGGTGACCAATGTATTCGCCCGCATCATGCCGGAACAAAAACTGGCCATCGTTAATGCGCTCAAGGCAAACGGGGACATCGTCGCCATGACAGGCGACGGGGTAAACGATGCGCCGGCGCTGAAATCCGCACACATCGGCATAGCCATGGGGGAGCGGGGTACCGATGTGGCCCGCGAGGCGTCGGCATTGGTACTGTTAAATGACGATTTTTCGTCGATCGTGTCGGCAGTGCGGTTAGGGCGGCGGATCTACGACAATCTCAAACGCGCCATGGGGTATACGATCGCCGTGCATTTGCCCATCGCCGGATTGTCGCTGCTTATGCCGCTTTTCCGTTTGCCGATCATATTGCTTCCCGCCCACATCGCCTTTTTGGAACTTATCATCGACCCGTCCTGTTCTACGGTATTCGAAGCGGAGCCCGAAGACGAACAGATCATGAAACGGCCGCCCAGGCCGCTCCGGCAACGGCTGTTTGATATGCGTATGGTGGGCGTCTCCGCACTGCAGGGAATCGGGATTTTGGGTGCGGTGGTAGCACTCATCCTCTACGTCATGCATTCAGGAGCCAGCGAAACGGAAACACGCGCTGTGGCTTTTCTGGCACTCGTGCTGGCGGATCTGCTGCTTATCGTCATCAATTTATCCTGGCGGGAGAACTTTTTTACCATTCTCACACGCAGAAATACCGCATTGTGGTCCGTGATGGTCGGAGCAATTGTAGCGGTGTTCGGTATTTTATACCAGCCGTTTTTACGGGGACTTTTTCACTTCGGCGCATTGCCTATCGGCGACATCGGACTGGTGGCCGTGGCATCCGTCGTCAGCGTGGCGTGGTTTGAAATCGTGAAGTCTTTGAAAATCGTGCAGTGACCTGTCATCCCATTATTCGTACCGCAATGCTTCGATAGGATCGAGTTTTGCCGCCCGTATGGCAGGGGCTACTCCGAAAATGACGCCGATCAGTGTGGAAAATCCCGCGGCAAGTCCCACGGACCAGGCCGTCACCTGGGTCTGAATAAACGAATGCATGGCGTATGCCCCCAGGGAGCCGATGGCTATGCCTAACAGTCCGCCGACGAGACTTAGAATAATCGCTTCGATAAGAAACTGGATCAAGATATCCTGCGATGTTCCGCCTACCGCTTTCCGTAGTCCTATTTCGCGGGTGCGCTCGGTGACCGATACCAGCATGATATTCATAATGCCGATGCCTCCGACAAGCAGCGATATGGCGGCGATCCCCCCGAGGGCGACGGTAATCACACTCAGAAATTGGGTTATGGTATTTAACAGTTCGGTTTGTTGCAGGACGGTGAAGTCATCGGGTTTCAAGCGTTTAAGCAGGATACGCTTCACGTCTTCCGCGGCCTGGGCCACGGTTTTGGCATCCGTCGTCTGTATAAATATGGCGTACGGCCGGGTCAGGTTAAACTGCCGGAGCGCCGTCGTGTAGGGGATAAACGCGCGCTGGTCGATGTCCGACCCCAGTCCGCCCCCGCCGCCTTTGGCTACCAGTACCCCTTTGACGATATACCGCACGTCTCCCAGCGTCACCGTTTGTCCCACCGGATCGGTATCGCCGAACAGGTCTTTAGCCGCGGTAGCGCCCAATACGATGACTTTGCGCGTGCGCTCGACGTCGGTCTGACGGATGATGTCGCCGTAATTTGCCTCATAGGATGCGATTTTAAAATAATCCTCCCATATCCCCGCGATCTGCTCGGACGCGGTATTGCCTTTGGCCGTCAGGGTCGCCTGTTGGATGACGCCGGGAACTGCCAGTCGCACGTATTCGCTTTCGTGGAGGATGTCGTAGATATCCGATATTTCGAATTTGGATACCGGGGTCGCAGGGCCGCCGCTCCGCAAATCCACTTTGCCGGGGAGTACGAAAAGCGTGTTGGCTCCTAAACTCGCAAATTGCTGGGTGATAAATGCTTGTAGTCCGGAACCAATGGACACCAGCAGGATGACGGAAGCTACGCCGATGATGATACCGAGCATGGTAAGAAGCGACCGGACTTTGTTCGTCCGAAGCGACGTAAGCGCTAATGTGATGTATTCCAAAAAATTCATATCCGTTTCCGTTTTCCGCTATCCGATAAAATTTTACCGTCAGCTATCCGTACGATCCGTTTCGCATGCCGGGCAACCGACTCGTCATGCGTGACGAGTACGATGGTGCCGCCCGCCGCATGGAGATGCTCGAAAATTGCCATGATGTCTTTGCCGGATTTGCTGTCCAGATTGCCGGTCGGCTCATCCGCCAAAATAATACTGGGATTGGTGACCAGAGCACGCGCTATAGCCACGCGCTGCTGCTGCCCTCCGGAGAGTTGGGAAGGATAATTGTTCATTTTTTCCGACAATCCCACCTCAGCAAGCATGGCAACCGCGCGGTCATGACGGACTTTCGGGGCCACATTGGCATAGACCATGGGAAGTTCCACATTGGTCAGCGCACTCGTTTTGCGGAGAAGATTGAACTGCTGGAATACAAATCCTATATGGGTGTTGCGGATAGCGGCAAGTTCGCGGTCGCTGGCGGTAGAGATATCGCGGTCTTCGATGATGACGTGGCCTGATGTGGGCCGGTCCAGACAGCCCACGATATGCATGAGCGTCGATTTACCGCTGCCGGACGGACCCATGATAGCGACAAATTCCCCTTTCTGGATAGACAGCGAGACGTTATCCAGAGCCTGGAACGTCACCCCATCCATTTCGTATGCTTTGGAAATACCGGAAAGCCGGAGCAGGTCTGTCATTTTGGAATACTGCTGAACCCTTTGATTACGACGCTGTCTCCGTTGGAAAGTCCCGAGGTAACGACGGCGTCCGTATCGTTTCGTGCGCCCAATGTCACCGCGGTTTTCTGATATCCCGTTTTTGTTTTCCGATAGACGTACGTGGCGCTGGTATCTTCGCGTATGGCAGACGTAGGGATGGTAAGTACATCCGTCTGGCGGTCCACGATGATCGATATATCGCCGTTTAGTCCGATACGGAGGTTTGCGGGCGCGTCGAAAAGTACTTTGACGGGAAATACGGTAGCCCCTCCGCTGGAAAGTTCGGAAGAATACGAGATATACGATACTTTTCCGGAAAACGTGGCTTCGGGAAACGCGTCCAGCGTGATGGTGGCCGGCTGTCCCAGGGACAGGCTGCCGACATCCGTTTCATCCACATTGGCGGTAAACACCAGGCTTTTGGGGTCGGCGACGGTAAATACCGCGGCAGCGGGTGTTATGTTTACGCCCGCGACCGGCGTATCGATATGAGTGACGATGCCGTCTATGGGGGAGGTGAGGTTGGAAAATTCTATCGCAAGGTTTTGAAGTTCGACGTCCAGCACGGTGTTGTCCAGCGCAAATTGCGATTTATCAAGTATTCGCTTCAGCGCATCCGTGACGATCTGTCCCTGGTTATCCTGATGCGTCTGGTCAAATGTCCAGCGCTGGGTCATATACGTATTGAGGTCTTTCTGAAGCGTTTTCTGGACTTCCCGCTGGTCCAGCGACGCGATGACCTGGCCTTTGCGGACGGCGTCTCCTTCTTTGACCCCGACCCACGCGAGTTTGCCGGAGGTCTGGAATTTCAGGTCTACCGACGTATCATCAGCAGTTTTTCCGGACGAGGATATGGCTTTGACAAAATCCATTCGCGCCACTTTCGCCGTGCCGATAAGCGATGCGGTTTGTTTGGCACTGTTGTAGCGCGTCCATCCGAAAAGCGCGATGACGAAAATAGTTCCGACTGCAATCCATTTCCAAAACCGGAAAAGAAACGACTTCATAGCCAAAGTATAACACGGTTATCACGCGTCCGTGATCGATTACATTACAATTCCGGCATGCCGGAAACATTTTGAGATATTGCATGTGGGAAAACAGTCCTTTATTATATGGTGTATGCCGAGAGCAAAGAAAACAAAAACCGCAGAGCTATCCGCGCCGATGATGCCGCCTCCGGCAGCAGCGCCGGTTTCATATGCTCCGGTCCAAACGATGGCTACCCCGTATAAAATGCCGGTAAGCATCATTATCCTCGTCGTATTACTGTGTATCGCATCGTTTTTGCTGGGGACTTTGTATACCAAAGTGCAATACCTGGAGAAAAACGGTTCCGCGCCAACGGCAGCAGCTCCGGGAGCTCCTGCTGCCAAATACAAATCATTTGAAGATGCCATGGCAGCGATGGCCAAATTTGCAAAAGCAGACAGCAACAAACTGATAACGTGCATGAACAGCGGGTCCAAAGCGCCAGTGATTGCTAAAGATGTCGCCGAAGGAAACGCAGCCGGAGTAAACGGTACGCCGGCGTTTTTCATCAACGGCCGACTGTTGGGCGGCGCATTTCCGTTTGAAAGTTTTAAGGAAATTATCGATAAGGAATTAGCCGGTACGGGTTCTGACAACCCGGCGGATTATTCCCAGAACCTGCAGGCCGCTGCCAAACAGGGAGCCTTTGACCCGAAGCCGCGTGCCGTATCCATCGGGGATGCGCATATACGGGGGAAAGCGGGAGCTCCGGTAACGATCGTGGAATTTTCGGATTTCCAGTGCCCATACTGCGAACAGGCGTATCCCACGATCAAGCAGGTGGAAAAAGAATACGGGGACAAAGTAGTGTTAGCGTACAAATATTTTCCGCTGGTAAGTATCCACCCGCGCGCACAGAAATCCGCGGAAGCAGCGGCATGCGCATCCGACCAGGGAAAATTCTGGGAAATGCATGACGCCCTCTTCGAGCACCAGTCCGATTGGTCTTCGCTGTAAACATGATTTCTCCGATAAGATCCGTATTCTTTTGAACTTCAGGTAATCTCTCTATATAATGGCAACATGAAGAACGCGATCATCCTCCACGGGCAAAGTGCTACTCCTGATCAATTGTGGTATCCCTGGATTACAAATACGTTGCGGACAAAACAGTGGGACGTGTGGACGCCGCAACTGCCCGGAGCGGATACGCCGGATTTGAAGATTCAGCTTCCCTTTATTTTGCAACACGGAGTGTTTACGGACGAAACGGTAATCGTTGGTCATTCCAGTGGCGCGGCGATCATATTATCCGTGTTGGAATCCATACATGTCAGGATAAAACGGGCCATATTCATAGCGGGATTTATGACACCGCTCAAATCGGACCAGCAGCCTATCCTAAAAGAGGCATATGATGCGGAAAAAATTACGTCACATTGCGAAGATTTGATCTTCATAAATTCCGACAACGACCCATGGGGGTGTGACGATACACAGGGAAGAAAGTTGTTTGACACATTTGGCGGAACGCTCATCATCCGTCACGGCGAAGGGCATATGGGTTCTAACGCCATGCATCAGCCATATAAAGAATTTCCTCTTTTACTGAAGTTGATAGAATAAAGAGGTTACTGTAATGCCTCTTTCAATTTTTCTTTCAGATCATTCTCGTTTTTGTATTCCAAAAAGCGGTCGGATATTCCTTTTATGGAATCCGATACGGTAGACCCTTCCTCTGCGATCGTGATAATAGGTTTTTTGCCGAACGCATATTGAGCTTCTATGCCTAGCCCTATAGACGGCTCTGACGCATCGAGCACAAGCACATCGCACTCGTCCATTTTTTGCATATCCTTTGCCATCATTTCCTGTGGCGATGCGTGGGTATTGGTTTCTTCTACAAACGCGTAGGGAGTGATGCCGGCATCCTGTACGGCTTGTTTGATGGATCGGATCTTTTCGGAGTTGCTGCCGTCGGGATGAAATTTGATGCCGATATATGCCATCTTAAACGGCGCGTGTTCGTGCGAATTTCCCAATTCAACCATGCGTATAGTATATCAGAACAATTCTTCCTGCTGTTTTTTGGTCGGAACTTTGCCCATGTGGGTAAATGCCGCCTGGGTGACCTGCCGGCCGCGGGGTGTGCGTTTCAGAAACCCGATCTGCATAAGATACGGCTCCAATACCTCTTCTACCGTGCCCATATCTTCGGCAAGAGCCGCCGCCAATGTCTCGATACCCACGGGTCCGCCGTCAAATTTGTCGATCATGAGGGTAAGCAGTCTCCGGTCCGAGCGGTCTAGCCCCATACCGTCTACTTCAAAGAGCGAAAGCGACCGGTCGAGAATCGGCACGGTGATCACTCCTTCTCCTTCTACCTGGGCCACATCCCGGACGCGCTTTAAAAGCCGGAGCGCGATACGCGGGGTACCCCTGCTTCGCTTTGCCAGTTCTTTTTTGGCGACCGCATCCATTTTTACCTGCAACTTTTTGGCTGCCCGTTCCAGTATCTCTTCGACTTCAACAGGGGAGTAAAATTCCAGCCGGGAGATAAGCCCGAACCGGTCCCGCATGGGGCTGGAAAGCAAACCCGCCCGGGTGGTGGCGCCGATGATCGTAAACGGGGGAAGGTCCAGCCGCACGGACCGTGCCGACGGGCCTTTGCCGATGACGATATCCAGCGCATAGTCTTCCATCGCAGGATACAGGGTTTCTTCGACGACTTTATTCAGCCTGTGGATTTCATCAATAAATAAAATATCGTTGGGTTCCAAATTCGTCAGGATGGCAGCCAGGTCGCCGCTTCGCTCGATGGCAGGGCCGCTCGTGACCCGGACATTGACTCCCAGTTCTTTGCCGATGATGTGTGCAAGTGTGGTTTTGCCAAGTCCCGGCGGGCCATAGAGCAGGATATGTTCCATGGGTTCTTTGCGTTTTTTGGCCGCCGCGATGGCGATGTGCAGCGCCTTTTTGACGCCGATCTGTCCGGCGAATTCCGACCAGTCGCCGGCGCGAAGCGACACCAGGAGATTTTGTTCCTCGGGAGTGACGGCGTTTACGAGCGGGTCTATGAAATCATTTTTTTTGGCCATACATTATGTTTTTCCCAAATATTTGAGCGCGTGGCGGAGTTTTACTTCCAGCGTGCCGTCCGGCAATTTTTTCATGACGTTGCGTATTTCCGTGCGGTCAAATCCCATGGAAAGCAATGCGTCGGCCAACTCCTTGGTTTCTCCCTCCCCGTCATCCGGCAGATCGCCGGTGACTCCGGTCAGTTTGGAGCGGAGCTCGATAATGATTTTTTGCGCGTTCTTTTTCCCAAGACGGGGCACCGACGTAAAAAAGTCCACGTCTCCTTTTTCTATAGCGCGGCGTATATGGGACGCTTCGTGGTCCATGACGCCGAGCGCGGTTTTAGGTCCTACCCCGGATACGGTCAGGAGCAGGTTAAACATCGAAAGCTCATCGCGGGATACAAAGCCGAAAAGGTCCAGCGCATCTTCCCGGACGTGGGTATGGATGTGCATGACGACGGATTGTCCTTTTTGTACCTGGTGCGCGATGCGGCCGGGGACATGCACACTGTAGCCTACGCCATGGACGTCGATAATGATGGGGTTATATCCATGCTCGCTTGCGATGGTGCCGGTTAACTGCGCGATCATATAGTGCCCTAGAGCGTAGCAGATTAGCGGGGTTTTTGCATCTCTGCTTTTAGTTTATACGAATACGCATGGGTAGCGGCTATAGCGAGCGCGTCGGCCGTGTCGTCCGGCTTGGGAATTTCTTTTAAGCGCAACAGTTTCGTAATCATTTTCCCTACCTGTTCTTTGGGGGCGGTACCCGTGCCGCAGATGGCTTTTTTGACGGCAACGGGGCTATAGGAGGCTATGGGAATATGCCGCTCGGATGCAGCCAACAGTATGACGCCGCGGGCCTGGCCTACCGCGATCGCCGTCTTGGCATTGGTGGCAAAAAACAAATCCTCGACACTGACGCAGTCGGGACGAAGTACCGTAAGCAATTTCGTAAGCGAGTGGAAAATGACGGAAAGCCGCCGTTCTGCCAGTTCGTCTTTTTCCGTGGTAATACAGCCGTATTGTAATGTGGTGATTCTGCCGAAGTTTTCTTCGATCATGCCCCAGCCCACCCGTGCCGTCCCCGGATCTATGCCTAATATACGAATCATACCGTACCTGTTATACCATGAGCGCGATGCGCAATTCTATATATGCCGCTATAATAGGGGTATGTCCGCACTTCAGTTTTTGTTTGCCGCCGTGGGAGCTGCTGTGGCGATTTCCGTCGCCAGTCTGTTGTGGCCCAAACTCACCAGCAAGCCAAGCCCTGCGGCACTTTCTCAGGTGCGCCAGGCGGTAGAGCAAACGCCGCTCGGGAAACAGGCAGCAGACGTACTGGGCGTTACCGATAATCAACCGACCACACCCATAAACGTACAGGATTGGGCAGTGGCCCAGGGGAACGCAATCGTTTCCAGTATCGCCCAGTCCGCTTCCCAGGCAGTCGTCTCCCAGGTGGTCAAACAGATCGTGGGACAGGTGAACACCCTGCCGGACAGTCAGAAAGCGGAACTGCAGCAAATCCTTTGCGCGACACCGAGTGCTACAAAACAGTGATACAATACACGCACATGAACGTTTGGTTGGCCCTGTTATCCGTGACGATCGTCAGTTTGCTCTCCCTGCTGGGCGCGTCGCTCGTGCGGTTTAAAAAACAGGTACTGGAAGAAATTATCACGTATTCATTGGCGTTTTCTTCCGGGGTATTGCTGGGGGGCGCGTTTTTGGACCTCATACCCGAAAGCATAGACCGGCTGGGAGGGGCGACGTACACCTGGATTTTGGTCGGTATCGTGTCGTTTTTTTGTCTGGAAAAGCTGATTTCCTGGCACCACCATATCGACGGCGATCATGAACACGAAGAAGAGAAACCGGTGGCATACCTTACCCTCATCGGCGACGGGATCCATAACTTTACCGACGGAGCGGTCATAGGCGCCGCATATATCGCGTCCATTCCGATCGGGATTACGACGACGCTTGCCATCATCGCCCACGAAATTCCGCACGAATTAAGTGATTTTCTGGTACTTATTCACGGAGGATTTTCCCACAAAAAAGCGCTCACGTATAATTTTTATTCCGCACTGACTGCGGTAGCCGGGACGCTGCTTCTTCTGTATGCCGCCACCCAATACCGCGTGGTCGAGCAATACATGCTGCCGTTTGCGGCCGGAAACTTTATCTATATTGCGTCCAGCGACCTGATCCCGGAACTTCTCACCAAACGCAAAGGAACCACGTCCCTGATGCAGATCACGTTACTCATTTTAGGGACGCTTCTTATCCCAATCGTCCAGCATTTCCTCGGGAAAGCGTGACGCATGGTACAATACTTCCATGGATGAAGCACTGAAAGCACGTGCAGCAGAATTGCTTGCGAAACTGAACCTGGACGGCATGCGCCACGACATCCGCGAACTGGAAGCCGAAACCATGCATGAGGATTTTTGGAAAGAGCCCGAACGCGCCGCCAAAAAGATGCAGGAACTTTCTTCCCTGCAAAAGGAACTTGCCGAAGGGGAAGAGTTTGAGCTCATGGTCGAGCTTGGCGATGAAGCGGCACTTGCCAAAGAAATCACCCGGCTGGAATTTGCACTCTATCTTTCGGGGCCGTATGACAAAGGAAACGCCATCATCGCACTCCACGCCGGCCAGGGTGGGACGGAAGCCATGGACTGGACGCAGATGCTCTATCGCATGTACACGCGCTATATAGAAATCAAAGGCTGGAAAGCGGAAGAAATGGACTATACGCCGGGAGACGAAGCAGGCATAAAAAGCATTACGTTTGAAGTGACGGGCCGGTACGCATTCGGATTCCTCAAAGCAGAAGCCGGGGTGCACCGCCTCGTGCGCCAGTCTCCGTTTAATGCGGACAAACTGCGTCAGACGTCGTTTGCCATGGTGGAAGTGCTGCCGATCATCGAAGAAGACGCAGGATCGGACATACGCGAAGAAGACCTGGAATGGGAATTTTATCGGAGCGGCGGCAAAGGCGGCCAAAACGTCAACAAGGTTTCTACCGCCGTGCGCTTGAAGCATAAGCCTACCGGCATCATCGTCGCCAGCCAGGCGCAGCGGTACCAGGGGCAGAACCGCGAGTTCGCGCTGAAAATGCTGCGGGCCAAACTATGGGAAATGGAAAATCAGAAGCGTATCGCGCAGCAGAAAGATTTGCGCGGCGTATACAAAACGCCGGGCTGGGGTAACCAGATCCGCTCCTACGTGCTGCACCCGTACCACATGGTCAAAGACCTGCGTACGGAATACGAAACATCCGACACCGAAAGCGTGCTGGACGGGAATCTCGAAGACTTTATACTCGCATACTTGAAAAAATATTCGTAAGCCGTGATAATGAGAAAAGATATGAAACCGAAACCGGTGCGTCCCACAACGGACCCCGCCGAACTATCTATGAATACACAACCCAGCGAGCTTGTCCGTCCGATCGATGCGCGCGACGCCAAACATCCCGTACAGCAGATGAAACAGAATTCCATGGTCATTTTGGCAGTATATGTCGTCCTTATACTTTTCGGGTTGGGGACCGGCTATATCCTGTCGCATAAAAGCACGTCCGGCGCTGCCATGGTCGTCACCACCGGCACGGCGGGCAATCCGGCAAAGGTAGCCGGAGTGCAGGATGCATCCAAGTTTACCAACTGTCCGGTCGGCACGCTCGACAAAGGCGGCATAGACGGAGAGGGGACACACCATCTCACCCGTCCGGGCGGCCCGTCGCAGACGGCGTACCTTATCTCTTCCATCATCGACCTCGATCAATACGTCGGCCTGAAAGTAAAAGTGTGCGGCGCTACGTTACAGGCCCTCAAGGCTCCATGGCTTATGGATGTCGAGCGGCTGGAAGTACAGTAACGGTATTGGTATCTGGTATCTGGGATGATTCGCTTTACTGACGTCTCCAAATTTTATCCGGGGAAAATTCCGGGAATCGTTGACCTGTCCGTAGAAATACCGGATGGTGAATTTGTGTTCCTTATCGGCCCATCCGGCTCCGGCAAAACGACTATCCTGCGTCTGCTCATCCGCGACCTTTTGCCTACCTCGGGTAATATCGTGATCGATGAATACGACCTGAAAAAGTTAACGCCCAAAAACATCCATCTGCTGCGGCGCAAAGTGGGTATCGTATTTCAGGATTTCAAACTGCTTATGGACCGCACCGTCTACGAAAATGTGGCGATGGTGCTGGAAATTCTGGGCAAACCCGTCAAAGACATACCGGACGGCGTGAAAAACGTCCTGGAACTGGTCGGCCTTTTGGATAAAAAAGACGTGTTCCCCATACAGCTTTCTGCCGGGGAGATGCAACGGGTGAGTATCGCACGCGCAATCGTGGGCGGTCCGAAAATGCTGCTTGCCGACGAACCGACGGGCAACCTGGACCCGGAAACGTCCTGGGGCATCATCGACATACTGGAAGAAATAAACCGCCTGGGCACGACCGTCATCGTCGCCAGCCATAATGCGGACGTCGTCAACCGGCTGAAACGCCGTACGATCACCATAGAACACGGACATGTCGTCCGCGACGAGGAAAAAGGACATTATCATCTGACCAAACACGAGAAAAAAGAACCCAAAGGAGGGAAACACGATGCCGCTCATTAGAGAAGTACGCACCCATATCCGCAGATCTCCCAACCAGGCCTTGGCAGCGACGCTTACTATGTTCCTGACGTTTCTGGTCGGCGGCGTATTTTTCCTGGCAAGCATGGCCTCGGTCTCCATCCTGGGATTTTTTGAAGGAAAGCCCCAGATTACCGTCTTTTTTACGCCGAAAGCAGGGCAGGTGGAAGCGGATGCGCTGAAAAAGAAACTGGAAGCCACCGGCAAAGTCGCCTCCACGAAATTTATTTCCAAAGACGAGGCACTGTCCATCTACCAGCAGCAAAACAAAAACGATCCGCTGCTTCTCGAGATGGTGACGGCGGACATATTGCCCGCCTCCCTCGAAGTGTCTGCGACCGACCCGCAGTATCTTTCGCAGTTGACGCCGCTTATCCAGGGAAGCGAGGGAGTGGATGAAGTGGTCTACCAGCGCGATGTGGTAGAGTCGCTACTCAACTGGACCAATGCTATCCGCCTGGTGGGCGGCACATTGGCACTGCTTCTGGCCATAGATTCGCTGCTTATCATCGGGACGGTAATCGCGATGAAGGTAGCGCTCAAACGCGATGAGATAGAAATTCTGACACTCGTCGGTGCGTCGCCGTGGACCATACGCGCGCCGTTTATCGTAGAGGGCGGCACCTATGGCGCCGTGGGCGCGGCTATCGCGTCTCTCATTTTGATCGGCGTTATCGCGTGGATGCGGCCGTTGTTGTACGGATTTTTGGGCATGATTCCCATGCTTCACCTGCTGTTTGCCAGTCTCGTAAGCCCCGTGTTCTTGCTGTCCGCATTCGGATTTTTTGTGAGCACCGTGGTATTGGGATTTATTCTCGGCGCCGTGGGGAGCTGGACCGCACTTATCCGTTACTTAAAGTAACCATATCTACGTACGCGCCCGTATGAAAAAAATTCTTCAGATCGGCGTCATCGTCTTTATACTCACGCTTGTGTCCGTGAGGGTTTTTGCGGATTCCCAGACGGATTTGCAGACGACGATCGCAACACTGGAGCAAACCATTGCGGGACTGCAGACACAGAAAGACACCCTGTCCAAACAAATCACGCTTCTCAATTCCCAGATTACGCTGACGAGTCTGCAGATAGACGATACCAAACGGAAAATTACGGCGCTGGACGGAGAGATAAACCAGCTGGACGGCGAAATCGGCAAGCTGGAGGATCTGAAAACCCAACGGCTGCAGATGGTGCTGTACCGCATACCGCAGTCGTACAAACGGTCGACCGCGTCGCAGTTCGGGTGGCTGCTGTTTAGTTCCGACTTTACCGAGATGATTACCAGGGCAAAGTACCTGATGCAACTGCAGGAAGAAGACACCCAGCTGTATAAACAGCTGCAGCTTACCCAAAACGACTATAACGACCGGAAAGACATGCGGGAGAAAAAGCGCATAGAGCAGGAAGCGCTCAATAAACAGCTCGTGCAGCGCACCAATTTGCTGGCCCAGCAAAAAAGCGAGAAACAGTCGCTTCTGTCCCAAACCCAAAATGACGAGAGCAAATACCAGAGCTTACTGGCTGCCGCGCGGGCGCAGCTGGCAGGATTTGCAAGCTTTGCGACCAGCCAGGGCGGCGGATTGCTGTCGGGACAAACGCACTGCGATAGTTGGGGATGCTATTACAACCAGCGGGACAGCCAGTGGGGGAATGTATTAATAAACGGGAGAAACGATTGTAATGGGTCATGTAGTATTGCTCGTGTCGGATGTCTTGTTACATCTGTTGCCATGGTAGCAAGTCATTTAGGACGCACCGATATTAAGCCACTAGATATCGCCGTATCTGATCCAAGTAATTTTTCCGTTGGAACAGCAATGTTACTTAAAGGCTTTATAAGCGTAAAGGGAGTAACTATTAATAGATTTAGTGTCGGATATAAATTAAGTCCTGATTTGGTTAAAGATGGTCCAGTTATTGTTGGAATTAATTATGGACCATTTGATACGCACTTTGTCGTCATAAAATCCTACTCCAACGGCCAGTACATCATGAACGATCCCTATCAGGACGGGGGACACGACAAAGTGTTTACGGATAGCTATTCCCTGGGAAGCGTCTTCGAAGTCGACCGGCTGTCAATATAATTTTTCACCCATGCCCCCGGTGTGCGTTATTTTTGTTTAATAACTAATTCTGTTATAATCTCTCTTCTTATGGGTGGTAAAAACGAAACTAAAGTAAAAGAAGTAGATTGGGGTGACGGAACTAAATTAAAGGTCAAAAAACCAAATCTGGATAAAATTCCTGGTGGAAGTGTTGTGTGTCCTATGCCATGTCATCCATTTGGTGAAACGGGCGAAGATTGGAAGAAGAATGAACAGAAAACTAGAAAAAAGGGATTACATTGGCCGTTTGGAGGTCATTAATAGTTCCTGTTCGAAATGATCAACCTCACACGCTGGGCTTTTGTAAGAATGAAATTTTCACGAAGTCGACCGGCTGTCGATGTAATGCCTACTCACCCACACCCCCGGTGTGCGTAAAATATATAGCCTATAGTTGACATTTTCTTCAAAAATAGGTATAATTTCTTCCATGATTAAAGAAGCCTCTCTTGAAATGAACCAGAAGGGAGATTTACTGTTTAGAACCACCGAAGATCGCGTAGCGCACTCAAAAGGCTGGAAAGTAGTAAAGCCGTATCAAGTACATAAATACGTTAACGTTACATTGATGGCCAAGTCTCAAGAACGCCCGCTGTTAGAAACATTAACCGCTGATGCTGCGGATCTGCTTCACCCGATGTCGTTTGCCAGCATCCACTTAGACATGAGAACGCCATTTGATATTAAGTCATTAAAACTGCCGGTTGTGGATCAAATCAAAGCACTCCTAGCGTCACATAAACCTACTGATTATTTTCTTGGGATAAATTTCCCCCAAAAAATGGTACGCACCACCGCCTAATAGTGGATGTTCATTTTCGAGAACGCGTAATAAAGATTGTACGTATCTAACTTCAGGCGTCGTGCGACGGTCTAAAAAATAACTCTGCGAATACAGGTAACTCAATGGGTTTAATTTGTTTCCGGCTCATTCGTGAAGGGTATATTGTGACTTTTGCCGTCCCTGATTCCCGTAGGCGAAATGCCAATGAACCTCGATCACGAGTAATAACCCGCCGTTTTAATATATCTGATGTGTACGCTAAATCAGCTTTGTCTTCGGATGCGAGCCAAAGAGATATATCACCTCTACGGAGGTCTCTCCGTATCCAGTTGGCGAGGGATTTGGGTGAGTCAGTTGTTATTCGGAGGGTGTGATTATTAGCGTTAAACTCGACAGCTGTAAATCCGATTATAGTATCTTCTTTTCCGCCGGTGTGATATACGCGTGCCATCGGACAAATAGTACACCGGAAATTATTATAAGTCAAAAATGAAGAAACTATTCACCCACACCCCCGGTGTACGAAACAAGCTCACAAAAGAAGTTTTTGTGCCAGCTTTCTATAGATTTCCTCCTCGCGCTCGTGTATAGAGGCCGAGTGTATTTCTATGTAGGGCAATTTATAGTCCTCTAAAATCCGTTTAATGCGGTTATTAAATTCCCGTGCGAATTGAATATCCGGTAAAATCCGAACCCCATCATTACGAAATGTGCGTTCGTTTGGTTCGATAACGATAAATAGCGCATTTTTATATATGGTATCTATCCCGGAATATTCCGGCATCTGTTTGAGTTTTTCCATCGCTTCCAGCCCGAGATACATTTCTGCGTACACTAGGGGATCAAAGATACTTCGATCAGAACAATGTGGTACGTGTGCGAGCACAATTTCTTGTTCGTACTGTTTGGTTACAATCCGCTGCTGAAGATCATACAGTGTGGCGGCATTGTCTAAGTCTTCACGTTTCCAACCCTGTTCTTTTATGATTGAGCGTGCCGTTTCCGGTATGGTTGGTACTCCAATCTGCGTACTCAATATCTCCATCATTGTTGTTTTTCCTGTACTTGATGCGCCCGCGAAAACCAAATGTAATGGACTCTTGGAAGCAGCTTCACGAACAATCTCCCGTTCGGTTGTATGAGGCAAAATACGTTCGTAATTCATAGTAAAGGGCAATTATACGCTCTAAATTACATCTTTTCATCTGCTAACAATATGACCTCTATGGGAGTTATCTGCCCACACACCGGGGGTGCGAACTAATAAACTTGGACGAGGTAGCCTATGGGACGAGGTGTAAAACTAATCAGCGTGGCGGGTTGATGTCTTTCACGGATGTGAAGGATTGAACGAGTGCGCGAACGCTCCCTTGACTCGCATTAACGCGGCGGCGCGAAACCATTACTTAAAAACAATTGACTTTAGGTTAAGTAGTGGTACGATGTTGCTAATTATATGGCTAGAGATACATCTTTGATATCGTTAGAGATTAATGAAGGAAGTCGTGGTTCAATTACGATAAACGACTTTCCTGATATCTGCGGGAGGTGTGGAAAACCAACAAGTCCAATATTTAAGAATTCTCAAAATTTGGGTGCGTTATGGGACTATGACGAAATAGTTGAAGTTGTTTTTAAGTGTTCTCGCAACGAATGTAAGAGATATTTTATTGCATATTATTCCAAGGTGGGACGTCATGGCGATTATTTTACATTGGCCCAGGTTGGAGTCCCTGAGTATTTTAAACCAATTGAATTTCCTAATGAAATTAACATGACGTCGCCTAAATTTCGAAGAATATATAATCAAGCTTATATAGCAGAATCAATGGGTTTAGATGAGGTTTGTGGTGGAGGCTATAGGAAGAGTCTGGAGTACTTAGTTAAAGATTACCTATCTGTAAAATACCCTGAACGAGCAGAGGAAATTAAAAAATATAAGACACTCGCACCTGTCTTAGCTCTGATAGATGATACAAATATTAAAAAATGTACTGAGAGAGCGGCGTGGCTAGGAAACGATGAGGTTCATTACTATCGAACTTGGACAGATAAAGACATAAGTAATCTAAAAGAATTGATAAAATTAACAACTCACTGGATAGAAGCTGAATTATTAACCCAAAAATACGATAAAGAGATGGCTTAGCGTTTTAAAAATTATTATATGGAATTTCAGCAAATCCTTGCAAAAGCTCAAAACCATGAATCGTTTTTACTTGCTAATGACGGTCAATATCTTGGAAAACTTTCGCTTAATAATTTTGATGCTGAATCAATTTCCAACCCTTATGGATATTATGGGAATCAATACTCCGCAACATCAATTTTTAACAAATATGGAACCTACGGAAGTCAGTATTCCTCATTAAGTCCGTTTAACCCTTATACAAGTACTCCCCCAGCAATTTATTTAAATGGGCAGCATATTGGATATTTAACTAAGAACAGATATTTAGGGTTTAACAATGTTGATCCCGATCAACTACACGATTGGTTAAGGGCAAACAATCTAAATTATTAATTATGAATGTATCATTCCAAAGCGCATTTAATATCGTGGCAGCATTTTTTATCTCCACTTTTGGGGCTGGAGCAATAATTATTGCGATTGCAAAATGGTTAGGTGAAATTATCTCTCAGGGGATACTTGAAAAGTATAAAAATTCACATGAACGAGGATTAGAAGATTTGAAAAATAAGTATCAAACCGAACTAGAAAAAACAAAAACTGAATTGGAAAAAACAAAAGTACTCTTTTTAAGATACTCAGAAAAACAATTTGAACTCTATAATAATCTTTGGAAAATTTTAATGGTAACCAAACAGCTGGCAGATGCGCTTTGGAACAACCCATCTCCTGAAAAAATCCCATCATTTTCTGAGCAGATAAGATTAACGAAAAATGCTGTTGAAGAGAATACACTACTTATAGAACAATCGCATTACAAAAAATTAATGGAATTATTTAGTCAATTTGAGCAATTTAGATTTGGAAAACTGAAACTTATTGATATCAGAAGCACATCGCCTCAAAGCTCACAGCAATTGGGATTCACAAAAAAGGATGCAGAATCAACTATTAAAACAAACAAAGCCGTAAAAGATAAGTATGAAAAGCTAATACTTGATATTAAGAATGAATTCAGGAAACAAATTAAGGGCTAAAATCAAAAATTTAAGATAGCGTTAATTGTTGTTCCGATTTCGTCCCAACACCTGTACTGCAATCCATCGTACAGAATTTTCCATAAACATCCCGTACACTGGTATATCAAATGAACCATCTGCCATGGTTCAGCGTCATTGGGAAATTATTTGTTCCGCTTGTCCTTGCTGCGAGCACGCAGACGCTCTCGCTTTCCGCGGTTCCTACGACTTTGGATGAAAACGCGGAATCGGAAATCACCGTACAGTTTTCCTGCCCCAGCTGCAGCACCGACTCCTATCTGCGCGGGGCGTTTTATCCCAGCGGATCAAGCTACTTTGGCTATACGCAGAGTAACGACGGCACGTGGACCAATGCGCCGGGAGGAAGCTGCACCCAGTACTATAAAATCCTGCAAACCGATCTTTCGAAAGAGGGGACCTGGAGCGGGGTATTGAAGGTGAAGCCGGATACGGCAAGCCCGTACTACAACGGCCCGGGAGAATATCTGTTTAAGGTAGGCCGGTATACGCCTAGCTGCAGTTCCGCCTCGGTGTGGAGCGGGGAAGTAACTATTGCCATCACCGGCCCTACCCATACGCCTACGCCAGTTCCGACTACTACAACTGCTCCTACTAATACGCCCAATCCCACCGCTACCCATACACCATCTCCATCCGTCACTCCCACGGCGACACCGTCATCGACGGGCGCGCCGTCACCCACGGAACAAATAAATCCTGATATACTGGGAAGTGCAATCGCATCGGAGAGTGTGGAAACCTCGGATGCGATACCGGAGACAAGCGACGAGGCGACCATAAGCGGCGCGCGGGTCAGCCAATCGCCGTTTGTCTTTTCGTTTTTGTGTATCGGCAGCGGACTCGCATTGCTTTCGTTTGCGACCGCGTGGCAGAAAACAGACGTATGGAAAAAAATTATAAAACGAGAATGACGAAAACAACGAAAACACCCCTACTCCGCCAAGGCTTCGCGGGGCACGGCGAAGGAGCAAGATCAAAAAGAATGCTATTTTTTGGATACTGGTTGCCGGTTCTGTTGTGGATGACGACGATTTTCGTGCTGTCGAGCCAACACAGCGTACGGGTAGCCCCGGAATACTGGCTCAACTTCGCATTTTTCAAAATGCTGCACCTTATAGAATATATGACGCTGTTTACGCTGTCGTACCGCGCTATGGCCGCCACATATCCCAAGCGCAAACGGTGGTGGGGGATCATCGCGTTTCTTATCGCATTTGGCTATGGGGCTAGCGACGAAATACACCAGATATTTACGCCAAGCCGCGAACCGACCGTCCGCGATGTTATAATTGACGCCACGGGAGCCGCACTTATATGGTATTACCTTTGCACACAATTACAAAAAGCGCCGAAGCTACTCAGAAGCTGGGCGAGACGCTTGGACATACCCTTTTAGCAGACAAGAGGGGAGAGGCGCCCCGGGTCCTGTGCCTGTGGGGAGAACTAGGCAGCGGAAAAACGACGTTTACCCAGGGCCTGGCCAGGGGACTTGGCATAACCAGTCGCCTGCCCTCGCCTACCTTTATTATTGTGCGACGTTATAGTATTCCGAAAACGACGCGCATGCTCTATCACATGGATTTGTACCGCGTGCAGGGCACATCAGACATCGAAGCGTTGGGGTTTGACGAAATGCGTACGGATCCCGCCGCATATGTCGTGATCGAATGGCCGGAGCGGTTAGGCATGCTGTTGCCGGATACACGGGTGGATATACGATTTGCGGCGCTGCCCGATGGGAGTCATACGATAGAGATGGAATTAACAAAGTGACAAATTGACAAAGTAACAAAGTAACGAAGTAACAAAGTAACGAAGTAACAAAGTAACGAAGTAACAAAGTAACGAAGTAACAAAGTAACGAAGTAACAAAGTAACGAAGTAACAAAGTAACGAAGTAACAAAGTAACGAACGTCGTATAAGATACATACTATATGAAGGCTACGTCTGAACAGATCAACGAAGCAATCCGGGTGCTTATGTCCGGAGGAATTGTCATATATCCCACCGATACCGCATTTGGCATAGGGTGCCGGATAGACCGCCCCGCATCCGTCGATCGGTTGTTTGCACTGCGCAAGCGGCCGCTGACGCAGGCCACGCCGGTACTGGTTGACTCGGAACCCATGGCACTCTCCTACCTCGACTCCCCTGATGATATTGTGCGACGTTTTATGAAAACATATTGGCCGGGAGCGCTCACGATCATCGCCCGGTGTAAAAAAGAGTTGATCCACTCCCCTATCCGCGGCGGCGGAGACACGATCGGCGTCCGCCAGCCAAACCACGAAACGGCACTGGCCCTTATCCGCGGGGTGGGTGTACCGGTACTGGGGCCGTCGGCAAACTTTCACGGAAGCCCGACACCGTATACGTTCGAACAGTTGGATCCCGAGCTTATGAAGTTGGTAGATTACGTCGTCCCCGGAGCATGCAGCGTCAAACAAGCATCAACCGTCGTTGATTGTAGCGTGACGCCGTATACCATTGTGCGGCAGGGGGCCATCGTAGTATGAAAAACGCCATTATTCTCCACGGAGGGTACAGTACGCCGAAATCGTTTTGGTATCCGTCGATACAGCGGTTTCTGGAAGGTCGCGGATATAGTGTATGGGTGCCGCAGTTGCCCGTGCCGGAAAAACCGGATCTTACAAATTGGCTGCCCTATGTGGTCGAACACGGAAAATTTTCCGAATCAACTATCCTTATCGGCCACTCCCTCGGGGGTGCGTTGCTTCTCAGCGTATTAGAACAATTGAGGTCTCCGGTATACAAAGCGATTTTTGTCGCAGCTTTCGGCAACTCCAGGTGGCTCAAAAAGGAATCGACTGAGCCGATGCTCAAAAAGCGCTATAACTGGAAGCGTATGGGTCAAAACGCGCGGGATATTATCATCATCAATTCAAGTGCGGATCCGTGGAGGTGCGATGAAAAGCAGGGGCTGTATTTATGGAAACGCCTTGGTGGAACGCTGATACTGCGCGAGAATGAAGGGCATATGGGATCGGATGCAGCAAAACAATCGTACACACGGTTTTATTTACTGGAGAAATTGCTGGAACTCACCTACAGCCGCCAGATGCTGGACGGCTCAGACAGCGGATAATCGCCATGAACCATACACCGGTCATACTGTTTATCGATACTTCTGCCGTAGATACCGCACGGGTATCACTCACCGTGGACGGCGGGACATTTGAAAAAAAGAAAGAGTCCAGGATGTTAAAGTCCCAGACGCTGCTGCCCCTTATCGGGGAACTGTTGCACGAGCACTCGCGTGCGCTTTCGGATATTACCGATATCTCCGTGTTTTTGGGTCCCGGCTCGTTTACCGGGCTGCGAGTGGGGTGCACGGTCGCCAACGCGTTGGGCATGCTTCTGGATATCCCCGTGAACGGAAAACGGGATCTTGCGACGCCCATATATTCGTGATACCACTATAAAAGGTATAAAAATATCTGTCCGCCTAACTTTGCTTTGCGACTTTTCAGTACTATTCGTACACGTCACAAAGAACGGTTGAGCGGCGGGTCTAAGTGACACTAAACTCATATATTCGTTAAGTGTCACTAAGAAAAGGAGTACTTATATGGCTAGCACAAAAGTTGCCCAAAAGGCAGAGAAAAAGAAAACAAATCCCCTCGTATTCGTAGGCGTCGGATGCCTGGTCCTTATCGTCGTAGCAGGACTTGCCATATCGCTTGTCGTGCGGTTTTTTGCGAAACGCGTGGGGCTTGGAATGCTCCAGGGAGTGATCGAAAACAGGACCGGCGTCAAGACCAATCTGCAGGATCTGGAAAACGGGAAAATGACGTTTACCGATCCCAAGACGGGATCCAAAGTCGATATCGGCAGTAACAAAGTGCCGGATACGTTCCCGAAGGAATTTCCGCTGTATCCCGGTGCGAAAGTCACGAGTTCCCTAAGCGGCGCCCAGGCAGGGAAGTCCAACGGATTTTGGCTGACGCTGTCCACGCCTGACGCGACGGATGCCGTCACCTCCTATTACAAAGCGCAGCTTGCTGCCAATACGTGGACGGTCCAGCAGACGTTCACCACAGGAGATACGACCACGGAAACCGTGACGAAAGGCGCATGGACGGGCTCTCTTTCCATCACGAAGAGCTCCTCCGACAAAGAGACGCAGATCGTCATCGTCTTAGGTTCCGAGGAAGCCACGCCGACCCCATAATAGGGCCTGGCATTTTTCGCCTTCGGTAGGCTATGATGGATATATAGGCTGGAATATGAATATATTTCGGATACTCCATCATTATCTGGTGCCCCATGAAGGCAATAACCATCGGGCAAAAGCGCTGCATCACGAAGCGTTGCTGGCCTATATCCTGATCCTCGGGATTTTTAACCTGAGTATCAAAGTGTTAAACCATAAAGCGCCCGACGTATTAGGATACGCCACCGATATCCGGGTCGAACAGCTGCTTTCCGATACGAATGCCGAACGGGAAAAGCTGGGACTGTCGCCGCTTACGTTAAACAGCACCCTGTCCCAGGCTGCGGCGGCAAAAGCGGCCGATATGTTTGCCAACGGGTATTGGGCGCATAACAGCCCGCAGGGCAAAACACCGTGGGATTTCATCCTCGGGGCGGGGTACCACTATACGCTCGCAGGGGAAAACCTCGCCAAAAATTTCCAGACAAGCGACGGCGTGGTGTCTGCCTGGATGGCATCGCCGTCCCATAAAGCCAATATCGTAAAAGCCGGATACCGGGATATAGGATTTGCCGTGGTAAACGGCGTGTTAAACGGGGAAGAAACGACGCTCGTGGTCCAGATGTTCGGTGCGTCCAATGCAGCACCTGTTGCAGCAATCCCAAAGGTGCAGGCTGCCGCCCCCCTCCCGGCTAAGACCGTCGTCCCCAACGAGCCGACGGCTCAGGCCTCGGCGCCTGCTATGGCCGTGTCACAGCAAAAGCCTGTGGATACTGCTCCTTCCGCCCTGGTACAGGGTGTGAAAATGTCGCCGCTCGTCAATATTTCGGGACTCACCCATCAGGTAGGATATATCTTTATCGGGCTGCTTATCGGTGTGCTGGCAGTCGACGCGTATGTCGTATCCCGGCGGCGGATCGTGCGGTTGGTCGGGCATAACATAGCCCATATCTTATTTTTGGTCACGATACTCGTATGCGGATTGACGCTGGTGCGGGGGTCACTCATATGAAATTCCATAAACTGATTCACGGATTCGTCCTGCTTTGTATCCTGGCCGGAGGAGCGTTGACCTTTTGGTATGCCAAAGGGAACACGCAATTGCAGCTGGTGGCCGGACTGGTGACGACGATCGCTTATGTCGCATGGGGTATCATCCATCATGCCCTGCAGGGAGACCTGCATCGAAACGTTGTGATAGAATATGTCCTCATTGGATCAATTGCCATCGTTTTACTGTTGACGCTGGCGGTATAAAGAGAAAGGAGCTACTACCTATGAAAGGTGTCGTACTTGCAGGAGGATTGGCCACCAGACTTCGCCCGCTGACGTGGGTGACGAATAAACATCTGTTGCCGGTGTATAACAAGCCGATGATTTACTACCCCCTGGAGATGATGCGCCAGGCCGGGATGAAAGAAGCGTTGCTTATTACCAGCGGCGACCACGTCGGGGATTTCGCGAACCTGTTAAAGTCCGGAGACGAATTCGATATGCGTCTGTATTATGCCATCCAGCATAATCCGACCGGAGGCATTGCGGACGCCATGAAGCTTGCGGAAGAATTTTCCCACCATGAACCGCTTCTGGTGATATTGGGGGATAACATCTTTAAATTCGACCTCAAAAAATCCGTCGAGCGGTTTACTGCGCAGCTTGAAAAGGAAACGCGCGGCGCAATGGTCTTTGGCGTGCGGCGGGATACCGAGGCCCGGCAATACGGCGTCATCGAAATGGATGGCGAAGGAAAAGTGCTGAGCATAGAAGAAAAACCGGAAAAACCCAAAAGCGATATCGCCCAAACCGGCGTGTATCTGTATGACCACCGGGTGTTTGACTTTGTCCGCACGCTTACGCCGTCCGCACGGGGACAGCTGGAAGTCACGGATTTAAACAACATGTATCTTAAGGAAAAGTCCCTGATGTGCGAAGTCATCGACTGGTGGGTGGACGCGGGGACGTCGCATGACGAGTTACTGGCTGCCAATATGCAGGTGGCGGAGCGGGTGAAGCAGGGACTGCTGTGAAGAAGTTCACAGTTCACATACAACAGTTCACAGATAACAGTTCACAGACAACACGTAACGGTTGGCAGTGACGCGCATCATCAGGACAACGCAAACAGAATGCATTATGAAATTACTTGTCACCGGCGGAGCCGGATTTATCGGAACCAACTTTATCATATACTGGCTATCCCATCACCCGGAGGATACGGTCGTAAATTTTGACAAGCTGACGTATGCCGGAAACCTCAACAATCTGACATCGGTGGAAAAAAATCCGCAGTACCGTTTCGTGCAGGGGGATATCTGCGATGCGAAGGCAGTCGGTGCGGTGATGGACGGCATCGACATCGTGGTACACTTTGCAGCCGAAAGTCATGTCGACCGGTCCATACTGGAAGCGGCGCCTTTTGTCATGACCAATGTCGTGGGCACGCAGGTTCTGTTGGATGCGGCGCTCAAAGCCAAAGTCAGACGGTTTCATCATGTATCGACGGATGAAGTGTTCGGATCACTGGAACTGGGCACTCCGGATACATTTAGTGAACGAACACTCTATAACCCCAGAAGTCCGTATTCCGCAAGCAAGGCGGGCTCGGATCATCTCGTGCGGGCGTATTACCACACTTTTGGATTGCCGGTGACGATCACCAACTGCTCCAACAACTACGGCCCGTACCAGTTTCCGGAAAAACTTATTCCGCTGGTGATTACGAATTTGGTGGAAGGGAAAAAAGTGCCGGTGTACGGAGACGGGTTAAACGTCCGGGACTGGCTCTACGTCGAGGACCACTGCCGCGCCATAGATGCCGTACTGTCCGACGGAAAAGTCGGGGAAACCTATTGTGTCGGGGGGACCACGGAAGATATCAATAATATAACGATCGTAAAAAAGATCATTTCCCTCATGGGGAAAGACGAGTCTTCCATCGAATTCGTGAAAGACCGCCTGGGCCATGACCGAAGATATGCGGTCGACTGGTCCAAGATCAAAAATGACCTCGGATGGAAACCGCAGCATGACTTTGATACCTGGCTCACCCGTACGGTCGAATGGTACCGGGCAAACGAGCCGTGGTGGCGCGATGTAAAATCAGGCGCGTATCAGACCTACTATACAACGCAGTATCAGGGCACCGTATGAAACTACTGGGAACTGGCCTTTCAGGACTCGTCGGATCCCGCGTCACAGAACTGTTGTCTTCCTCATACACGTTTGAAAACTACAGTCTGGAAAACGGCGTAGACATAACCGACAAAGCGGATATTACCGCCCGTATCACGGCGGAAACCAGTGCCCCATGGGTGCTGCACCTTGCGGCCTACACCAACGTACAGGGCGCGGAAGCGGAACGGGCGCTTGGGGAAGAAAGTGCCGCATGGAAGGTAAACGTGACTGCCACCCAATATATCGCGGACGCGTGCCGGGAGACGGGAAAACGGCTGCTGTATGTGGATACGGATTATGCATTTGACGGAACAAAAAAGGATGGATACAGCGAAGACGATACGCCGCATCCGCAGGGCTGGTATGCAACGACCAAATCCGAAGGAGCCAAACGGGTGCTAAGCCTGGGAGACCACGGGCTGGTCATCCGTATCGCCAATCCGTACCGCGCACATCCGGTAGGCAAAAAGGATTTCGTCCATAAAATACTGGAACGCCTGCAGGCAGGGCAGCAGGTGACGGCCCCCGCCGACCAATTATTCGTTCCGACGTTTGTGGATGACATCGCGCGTGCCGTAGACGCCCTTATGACCCGGCAGGCATCGGGCATCTATCACATCGTTTCGAGTACCGGGATATCCCCGTATGAAGCGGCCAAAACGATAGCAAATATATACGGATGCGATGCGTCCTTAGTACAAGAGACGTCATTTTCCGAATATTTCTCGGGGCGCGCTCCCATACCCCAATACGCCGTGCTGAAAAACAGGAAAATTACGGATCTCGGAGTTGTCATGCACGATTTTGCCGAGGGAGTTGCCGAGGTGCACCGGCAGGAAACGGTATAGACTCCTGTACAGGCGTGTATTTTTTTCGTATACTAAGTTTCTTATGACTATTGCATTTATCGGACACGGATATGTGGGACTTGTGACCGCCGCGGTGTTTGCGGATTTGGGCAATACCGTATGGGTCGTAGGACGCACCAAAGAAAAAATTGAAAAATTGAAAAAAGGCGACCCGTTAATCTACGAGCCGGGACTTACCGAACTCGTGCAACGGAATATCGGTGCAGGGAGGCTGCATTTTACGCTGGATTATAAAGAAGCCGTCGCCCCCTCAAACGTCGTATTTATCGCCGTGGGTACGCCGTCGAAACCCAACGGGGAGGCGGATCTGACCAGCGTATTTGCCGCCGCGGAAGAAATCGGCAAAGCCCTGGTGGGATACAAAGTCGTGGTGACCAAAAGTACGGTGCCCCCGGGGACCGGGAAAAAAGTATCCGAGATCGTCAATACATTCAAGCCCGAGGGGTCGTCGTTTGCCATCGCGTCGTGTCCTGAGTTTTTGCGCGAAGGGACCGGCCTTTCCGACACCATGCACCCTGACCGCGTCGTCATCGGAACCAATTCGGACCGCGCGAGAGACATATTGGTAGAACTCCACAAACCGATCGACGGGAAAAACGTATTGTGCAATGTGGAAACTGCGGAACTGATCAAATATGCGTCCAATTCCATGCTGGCTACCAAAATATCGTTTGCCAACGCCATTTCGTTTCTCGCCGAAAAAGTGGGAGCGGATGTGGAACGGGTACTCGAGGGGGTAGGTCTGGACAAGCGGATCGGCCGCAGTTTCCTGTATCCCGGGGTGGGCTACGGCGGCAGCTGTTTTCCTAAAGACGTCAAGGCACTTATCGCCATAGCCGGGGAGTACGGATATGATTTTTCGTTACTCAAAGCCGTACATAAGGTAAACAACGAAGCGCGGGAGAATTTCGTGGCCAAAATGGTGCGGCATTTCGGTTCCCTCAAAGGAAAACGGATCGCGGTATTGGGACTGGCATTCAAGCCGGATACGGATGACATGCGCGAAGCGCCGTCTTTGGACATCATCGCGTCGCTTCTGGATAAAGGCGCCAGTGTGACCGTATTTGACCCGATCGCCACGGAAAAAGCCAAACTGAAACTTCCGAAAGCAGTCGTCTACGCAAAAGACGCATACGAGGCTGCCAAAGACGCCGACGCCGTCGCCGTCATTACCGAATGGAATGAATTCCGCCAACTGGACCTTGTGCGTCTAGCCAAAGGGATGAAAAATCTGGTATTATTTGATGGAAGAAACATTTACGAGCCTGCGGTGGTTCGTAATTTGGGATTCATGTATTACGGTATAGGAAGAATGTGATCACCGCGTATGTTGGTGATCATCCCGAGAGTAATCGAGGGACCCTGTCATTATTTATTAAGGAGGACGCATATGGCAAAAAAAGCATTGATTACGGGGATAGCCGGATTTGTCGGCAGTTATATGGCAGAACTTCTGCTTTCCCAGGGCGTGGAAGTGTCCGGTTTGTGCCGGCCGCGGAGCAAAATGGACCACATAGAGTCCATAAAAGGGAAACTGCATTTAGAGGATGCGGATTTACTGGATAGCCACAGTTTGTATACGACGATCAATAAAATAAAGCCGGATTATATTTTCCACCTGGCAGCCCAGTCGTTTGTCCCGACGTCCTGGGGATCCCCGGCAGTCACGCTGGAGGTCAACATCGTAGGATCCGCGAATTTATTCGAAGCAGTGCGGCAGGTCGGCATAGATCCGGTCATCCAGATCGCCTGTTCGTCCGAAGAATACGGCATGGTCTATGAAAACGAAGTGCCGATAAAAGAAACCAATCCGCTGCGTCCGTTATCGCCCTATGCGGTATCCAAACTCGCGATGGATTATCTGGGATACCAGTATTTCGAATCCTACAAAACCCGAATCGTCCGGACCCGCGGATTTAACCACACCGGGCCGCGCCGCGGAGACACGTTTGCGGAATCCACGTTTGCCAAACAGATCGCCCTTATAGAAAAAGGCAAACAGGAGCCGGTCATTTACGTCGGAAACCTGGAAGCACAGCGGGACTATACCGATGTCCGGGACATGGTACGCGCGTACCTCCTGGCCGTCGAAAAGTGTGATCCCGGGGAAGTGTACAATATTGCCACCGGCAAAGCGATAAAAATCGCAGACGTCCTGAACATGATGCTCGCCATGAGCAAAGTAAAAGTGGAAATAAAGCAGGATCCGGCGCGCATGCGACCTTCGGATGTCCCGATTCTGATCGGTGACGCATCCAAGTTCAAGGCCAAAACCGGCTGGTCACCAGAAATCGCGTTTGAAAAGACCGCCGCAGACCTTCTCAATTACTGGAGAGAACGGGTCTAAAATACATTGGCCGTATGAATGTTGTCGTTGTCATTCCCACGTATAACGAACGAGAAAATATTCGCGTCCTTCTGACAAAATTAGCGGATGCGTTTGGCACGAAACAAACGTACACCATTTCCTACCTCGTCGTCGACGATACCTCTCCGGACGGCACGGCCACCGTCGTCAAGGCGTATCAGAAAACGCACAAAAACGTCTATCTCATCTCCGGAAAAAAAGAAGGCCTGGGCAAAGCGATCCTCCGGGGTATGACGGAAGCGTTTGAGCACATGCATGCCGACGTCGTGCTGCAGATCGATGCGGATTTGTCCCACGATCCTTCAGTCGCCCCCCGGTTGCTCGAAGCAATCGAAAAAGGCGCCACGTTTGCCGTGGGCAGCCGGTATATCCCCGGAGGCGCGATTCCGGAAAATTGGGGACTCATACGGAAAATTTACAGCATCGTCGGAAACAACATCGTACGCTTCGGACTCTGGCACCCCAACGTCCGCGACTGGACCGGCGGGTACCGCGCGTACACCAGGCATTTTTACGACACAACGCACCGGGAAATGGAACAATACAGCGGCTACGTATTCCAAATCGCGTTTTTGCATAAATCGATCCATCACGGCGCAATCGTCCGCGAAATCCCGTTTCATTTTACGGACCGGTTGTACGGGCATTCCAAAATCGCCCCGGCGGAATATATTTTCAATATTTATAGATATATCGCCCTGGCGAGAATAGAAGAATTTATCCACGGTTCGTTCGGTAAATTCCTGGTCGTAGGAGGCATAGGATTTGTCCTCAACGCAGGCATACTGGTACTGCTCCACAAAGCACATATGTCGGCGACGTACGCGAATCTGGTGGGGGCGGCTGTCGCCATATTTTCGAACTATAACTTAAATAATCTCTGGACATTCCGCCACAAAAAAATTTCCGGAGCCGGACAATACGTTACGAAATTGCTGCATTTTTACGCGACGAGTGCGTTCGGGGTGATTGTGATACAAACGGGGACCATAGCGCTCGGCGTCCGTCTGTTCGGGGACCGGTGGTATTTCGACTTTTTTCTTCTCGGCACCGCCTTCATCATGGTATGGAATTACGTCATATATTCCAAGGTAATATGGAAGAAATAACCCGGCCAATGGGCTATACTCGATAAAGATACGGTTGTCCGATACATCTTCTTTTATGCAATGGTATAAACGTTTGCGCCAGTTCGTCCCGACGGCACTTTTATCCGTTATCCTCGCGGTGGGGTCGTATCTTCGTCTGTACAGGATATCCGAGTACATGACGTTTTTGGGGGATGAGGGGCGGGACATGCTGGTCATCCTCCACATGATCGTCAATCACAAATTTACGCTGCTTGGCCCGAACGCGTCCGTCGGCGGATTTTTCTTAGGACCCATCTACTACTATTTCATGCTGCCGTTTGTGTGGCTATTCCGGCTGGATCCTTCGGGTGCGGCGGTCATGGTGGCGCTGTTTGGCATAGCGACGATTTATCTGGTCTACCGGTTCGGTCACGATGTGTTTGATGCCTGGGTGGGACTTGCCGCTGCCGGTCTGTATGCATTGTCTCCGCTGGTCATCGCGTATTCCCGGTCATCCTGGAATCCCAACCCCGTGCCGTTTTTTGCCGTACTTCTCATGTATCTTTTGTGGAAAAGCGTCGTTCATACACAGCCTGGGCTGCTGTTTTGGATCGGCGTGATTTTGGGGATAGGGCTGCAGCTTCATTACCTTTTTCTCTTTCTCTTTGTGGTCGTGGGAGTGTGGTACCTACTCTACGGACGCGCATGGACCTGGGTGCGGTACTACGCGCTGGGTATTGCGGGGTTTCTGGTGGGATACGCGCCGTTTCTGGCGTTTGAAGTGCGGCACGGATTTCCCAACACCATTTCTATCGTGCGGTTCGTACTGGAAGGGAAAGATACCGGCGCATCGTCGTCGTTTATGACGACGGTCACGGACGTTGCCTTCCGGGTGTTTGGCAGGCTGGTATTCCGTCTGCCTCCGCCGGAACAGCTGGGGAACATACACGGCATAGGGACATGGCTCTGGCCCGCATCCGTCACTGCCGTCATGGCGGCATCTCTCTTTGTTTTTGCGCTGTCGCTTATCCGCAAAAAACATCCGGACGGGTGGCAGAAAGGATTGGTGTTGGTGCTGATCTGGTTCTTTGTCCCGCTTACGTTGTTCGGATTTTATAAAAAAGGCATTTATGACTATTATTTCGGCCTCTTTTATGCGGTGCCGTTTTTGTGTACGGCATTGGTTCTGCGGTTCCTGTCCGCGAAAAAAATCGGCGCGGGTATCGCCGTCGTCCTTTTGTCTGGGCTTTTGTATCTGAACTGGCAGGGCAGGCCGTTTTTGTCCACTCCGAATAACCAGCTCGGTCAGATGCGTACGATCGCCGCGGCAGCGCTTTCCAAAACCGACGGCAAACCGTTTAATTTCGCGCTGATGACCGGAGGGAATTCCGACCATGCATACCGATACTTTTTTGAATTATGGAAACGGGCGCCCGTCACGATAGAAAATACGGCAGTCGATCCCGACCGCAAAACCGTGACGGACCAGCTTATCATCGTTTGTGAAAAAGCAGACTGCAAACCGCTCGGGGATTCGTTGTGGGAAATAGCGGGATTCGGGCGCGCGGACATTGCGGGGCAGTGGCATGTGTCATTTGTCACGATATTCAAACTCGTTCACTACAAAGGAACCATGAAATGAAACCGTATCTATCCGTCGTCATCCCGTCGTATAACGAAGAAACCAACATCCGGTTGGGCGCGCTCGAGAAGGTAAACCGGTACCTTACCCAGCAAACATATACGTGGGAAGTCATCATCGTGGATGACGGTTCCAAAGACGCATCGCCGGCGCTTCTCGAAGCATTCGCACGGGCAAACGCCGGGTTCCGCGTCATCCACAACCCGCACATGGGAAAAGCAGGCACCGTCGTTTCCGGCGTAGCGGCAGCCAAGGGATCGATCGTGTTGTTTTCGGATCTTGACCAGGCCACTCCCATGGCGGAACTGGAGAAACTCCTGCCGTATTTTGCCAGGGGAAAGAATATCGTCATAGGCTCCCGTAACGGGAACCGTGAAGGCGCGCCGTTCTCGCGTATCATCATGGCGCGGGGATTTATGTTCCTCAGGGGATTGTTTTTGGGACTCAAAGGCATTACGGACACGCAGTGCGGGTTCAAAGCGTTTGAAGCAAACGTCGCAAAAAAAATATTCTCCAAACTCCGCTTATACGGCCGTCCGCAGAAAACCCAGGGGGCCATGGTGACCGCGGGATTTGATATCGAGGTGCTGTTTTTGGCGAAACAGTTGGGGTATTCGATTCAAGAGGTCCCGGTGGAATGGCACTATGTGGAAACGCGGCGCGTCAATCCGATCAAGGATTCTCTCCAGGGACTCCGCGATATCCTGCTGATCCGTTGGAACGCGATGCGGGGGAAATACAGGTAACCCCGTACATGAATATGAAGACGAAGCATATTATTTTTTTCGGATACATCGCCGCTTCGATTGCGTTATTGTTATTTAGCTATACGCAGGTCGATCTGAATTTGACGCTGTCCAGATCGAGCGTCGTCCAGACAGTAGAAAAAGCATTCCAGCACGTCGGGTATTATCAGCGGCCGCTTGCCGCCGGCATGTATATCGGCATACTTTTCCTGCTGTTTGCCCTGTACGGCATGGTGTTATCCGCCGTGAAGCGGAATACGCTCAACCAAAGGGATGTGTGGCGTATTGTCTTTTTGGTCGCTGCGATCGTCGTGTTTTCCTACCCCGCGGCATTTTCCTATGATTTTTTTAACTATATGTTTACGGCGAAAACGGTGCTGGTATATCACCAAAACCCCTATGTCGTAACGCCACTGTTGTTTTCCGGGGTGGATCCCTGGACGAATTTCATGCGCTGGACGCATCTGACCACCGCATATGCGCCGCTCTGGATCGGCATGACGCTCGTGCCGTATATTCTGGGATTCGGGTATTTTGTGCCGACGCTGTTTGCGATGAAAGGCATGGTTGCGGGGTGGTATCTGTTGTGTGCGTGGGCGGTAGGAAAGGTCGTGGAAAAAACGGATGCCGGAAACGCCGCACTCGGGCTTGCTGTATTTGCATTAAATCCGCTTATCCTTGCCGAATCTTTAGTCAGCGCACATAACGACGTGGTACTTTCCGCTTTTGCGATGCTTGCCGTATGGGCGTATGTGTCAAAAGACCGCTGGTCCGCATGGCTGTGGCTTGCGTTTTCTATCGCAGCCAAGACAGTCACGATCGTTCTGATCCCCGTACTGCTTCTTCGGCGAAGCATCCATTGGATGGTGATTGCCATGTTTGTCGTCCTGGGTCTGGTCCTTTTGAAGCGAGAATTTTTGCCCTGGTACTGGGTATGGATCGTGCCGTTTGTGGCGGTACTTCCGATACATACCAAACTCACCAGATTTGCCGCCATCGTTTCTTTCGGTTTGCTCGTAAGCTATGCCCCGTATCTGTATTTTGGTGAGTATAACGCGACCGAACAGTGGTGGAAAAGTCCGTGTATCTTGGCCGGAGTCGCGCTCGCATTGCTGTCCGCGCTGTTGCCCGTCAGTGCCGCAACAGCCCCACGACGACAAGTCCCTGCACCACGATAAGCATGCCGTTCATGACGATAATCGGTTTGGCCTTGTGGACCAGGCCGTAGGCAAGCCAGAATACCGACCCCAGAAAAAATCCGATCCACGAGATGACGGATACGCCGGAGATATTCGGGCGCGTCCAGACGGCGATGAGCTGGGGAAGGTTTGCCGCGACCGAGACAACTCCCATGATAAAGGCCGATTTGTCAAATAAACCGGCCAGCCCCGTATGGGAAACGGTGTACGGTTGCTGCCGGGAGTTTTTCCGGTGATAAATATGATGGAATCCGATCTGCATCATTTTCAGTGTAGCATATTTACACGAGCAAGATTTCACGTTTTTCGATATAATCGGAGTATGGCAAACAAAAAGCGGTTTTGGTGGGGCATACTGCTTGGTTTCGGAGCGCTTATCGCGCTGTATGCTGTTACCCGGCTCCTGAATCTGACGAAGTTACCTATATTTACCGATGAAGCCATCTACATCCGCTGGTCGCAAATCGGGATGCGGGATCCCAATTGGCGCTTCATATCGCTGACCGACGGAAAACAGCCGATGTTTACCTGGGTCATGATGGTGTTACTCAAAGTACTCAAAGGCGTAGACCCACTGTTCGTGGGGCGGTTGACATCCGTGGTGGCCGGGATCGGTACGCTTATCGGCGTATGCGTGCTTTCGTGGGAACTTTTTCGAGACAGGCGGGTGTCATGGTTTACCGGCGTATTATACGTGATCATTCCGTTTACGCTTTGGTACGACCGCATGGCGATTTATGACTCCATGGTCTCCCTGTTTTCCGTCTGGAGCCTGTATCTGGCCGTGCTTCTGGTGCGGAAAGTCCGGCTTGATATAGCGCTTCTCCTCGGTATGGTGTTAGGGTGCGGCATGCTCAACAAAAGTTCCGGTTTTTTGAGCTTGTACGCGATGCCGTTGACCCTCATCCTGTTTGACTGGCGCAAAGAACACAGATTCAACCGGCTGGCACGATGGGCTGGACTGGTCATCGTTTCGGCAGTGCTGTCCCAGGTGTTTTATAGCGTATTGCGGTTATCCCCGTTTTTTCACATCGTTTCGCAGAAAGACAACGTCTTTATATTCAGCCCGCGGGAATGGCTTAACCAGCCGTTCCGTTTTTTTGCGGGAAACCTCAAGGGCATGTTTGACTGGCTGAGAAATTATCTCACCCTGCCGGTATTTGTCGTCACCCTGGTACCGCTGTTTACCCGGTGGGGAAAAGCGAGGGAGCGGTGGCTGCTGTATGTCTGGTGGGCGATGCCGTTTGCCGCCCTGGCAAACTTTGCCAAGATATTGTATCCGCGGTTTACCTTGTTTATGACTATCCCGCTGCTGCTTGTGGCTGCGGAAAGTTTCATGGAACTGTGGGATATGATCAAACGCCCCCTGGTCCGGTTGGCGCTCGTCGTGCTCCTCCTTAGTCCCGCTGCCATGACCTCGTATATGATCGTCACCAATCCGATCGCAGCACCCATCCCGTTATCCGACCAATATCAGTATATGAATGACTGGCCGGCAGGCGGCGGCGTGCCGGAAGTAGTGTCGTATCTTCGGGAACAGGTGCGTCACGAAAAGATAAACGTATACACGGAAGGGACATTCGGGCTTATGCCGTATTCCATCGAGATATATCTTGTGGATAATCCGAATATAAAAATAAAAGGAATCTGGCCCTTGCCGAACGTGATACCCGACAGCATACAGGAAGAAGCGCTGTCCAGACCAACATATCTTATCCTGAATGAATCACAGGTGGCTCCCGCCGGATGGCCTCTGGCACTCATCGGGGAGTACCAAAAAGGAAACCGTACGGATCGGAAGCTTCGGTTTTATCGTGTGACGGCGCCACGTGTTCAAGCGTTATGAGTAAAAAACATACCGGCGTCCCCTGGGGATGGGTAGTGGCTGTCGTAGCAGCCTCGCTGTTGGTGCTCTGGCCGCTTTTTCACCCAGGATTTTTTGTATCCGATGACGGCGGATGGATGATTATCCGGTTGTCCGCATTTTATCAGAGCCTGTCTTCCGGCCAGTTTCCCGTCCGGTTCATCGGGCGGCTCAATAACAGTTACGGGTATCCGGTATCGAATTTTCTGTATCCCGGATTTTTGTACATCGGCTCATTGCTGCATCTTGCCGGTATTTCGTTCCCCAACGCCGTAAAAGTTATCCTGGGCGTGTCGGTCGCGGGAAGTGCGGTCGGGATATTTTTTGCACTGCGCCGGAGGTTTGGCGCGCAAAACAGCTTTGTGGGAGCCATGAGCTTTCTTTTTGCGCCGTACGTGCTGTATGACATGTATCATCGCGGTTCGGTAGGAGAGATATTGGCCATGCTGCCGGCCGCTGTACTGATGCTCAGCCTATCCACAGGTTTGCATTGGCTGATGCCGTTGGCATATGCATTTCTTATCGTTTCGCACAATACGACCGCGCTGCTGTTTGGTTCCGCCTTTGGCGTGATTCTTCTGACGCAACCCAAGCCTGCGCGATATATCTGGCACATGGCACTCGGTATCGGGCTGTCCGCATTTTTCTGGGCACCTGCCATATTTGAACAGTCGTTGGTGCAATTTCAGAACGTGACCGTTTCCGATCCGTCGCAATATTTCATAACGCTTCCGCAGGCCGTATTGTTGGGGATACCGACGCTTTTGTGCGTCGCGTTGGCATTGGGATTAAAGAGCAAACACCGCATGTTTGATATGACGCTTATCGTATTGATCGCGCTGGGATACGCGTTAGCGCTTCCGGTAAGCGCTGTCCTATGGCAGATGCCGGTGCTTTCTAAACTGGTCCAGTTCCCGTACCGGTTTCTCGTCCTGCCGGTGTTATTGGGACCGTGGGTAGTTTCGCGGACGGCGGAGGCGCTTTCGGGGAGGAAACGGGTCCTTTTTCTTCTGATACTTGCGGCGTTGTGGATCATCCCGGTCATGTCCGCCGAAAAATCCATAACGTTTGTCCAACAGCCGCTCGGGTATTACACGACCAACGAAGGGACGACCACGGTAGCCAATGAATACATGCCCCGGTGGGTGTCGGAAATATCGAAGCAGCGTACTCTGGACACCATCGACGTCATCAGCGGCGATGCAAATTTGAGCATGCGCATATTTCCGAAAGAAGCCATCAAGACGACCGCATGGGTAAAAGAAACAAGCGTACTCCAGATCAACAAACTGTACTATCCCGGTTGGGGGGTGACCATAGACGGCGTATTGACGCCCATCGACCATCAGAATCCATTCGGATTCATGCGGATCACCGTGCCTCCCGGCGTTCATCAGATTGTGGCGGTATTCCGGGAAACTCCGGAACGGTTTATGGCCGATATCGTTTCTGTCGTCAGCCTGATTGTCTACGGAATAGTTCTGAAGCGTTTAGCCGCATAACGATATGAAACGCCTGTTGCCATTGGTCTGCATACTGCTTTTGTCTTATGTTGCCTGGCGGCCGCTGGTATCCCGGGGATATTTCCCGATGCATGATAATACGCAGGTCGAGCGCGTGGTGGAGATGGGCAGGGTGCTCAAGGAAGGTCAGTTCCCCGTGCGGTGGGTAGCGGATTTGGGATACGGATACGGGTACCCCATCTACAATTTCTACGGCCCGTTGCCGTACTATGTCGGAGGGCTTTTTTACGCACTGGGGGTTCCGGCCCTTACATCGACCAAAATAATGTTCGGACTCGGCATGGTGCTTCCGGCCGCGGCAGTATATGCCGTTTTGTTTTCCCTGGTCGGTTGGCAGGCAGCAGCGCTTTCCGCAGTATTGTATCTTTTTGCGCCGTATCATGCGGTACAGATATATGTCCGCGGTGCGGTCGGCGAGTACTGGGAGTTGCTGTTTTGGCCGCTTATTCTGTACGCACTCGTATGGAACGGCGTCCGCGGGCGTGAGCGCCGGGCTATGGTCGCCGGTGCCGTAGGCCTTTTCGGGAGTATCCTTTCCCATACCCTTTTGGGGTATGCCACGACGGTATTTTTGGGAATAGGACTTGCCATATACTGGTTGGTCCGAGTATTCCGCCGCGATGCGGCCAAGAAAGAATATACAGCGCATCTCCGGTGGATCCTGCTCGGTTTGGGCATGGCTTCGTTTTTCTGGTTGCCCGCACTTTCGGAAATGCGTTTTACCGATGTGGCGGCCCAGGTCAGTGCCACCGCTAATTATGCGGATCATTTCGTCTGCATGGTGCAGCTTTGGAGTTCTGCCTGGGGATTCGGCGGATCCGCGCCCGGATGTTTGAATGACGGTCTGTCATTTATGATAGGAAAGATACACATCATACTCGCGCTCGTGGCCATACTGGCGTGGATGACCGGTGCGCTAAAGAAAATAAACCGGAGGTTTCTTTTTGTCGCGTTCCTCAGCACGGTGATCGGTATATTTCTCACGCTCCAATTCTCCCTGGAGGTGTGGCGGATACTGCCGATGTTTGCATATCTGCAGTACCCGTGGCGGTTTTTGGCGCTTGCCCTGTTCGGACTTGCGGCCCTTTCCGGCGTTGTCGTAACGCTTATCCGGCATCCTTTGTGGCGGACCGTAGTGACCATTGGCGCCATCGCCGCAGTGATCGGCATGAATACAAAATGGTTTGTTCCGCAATATCTGTATACGCCGGCGTCAGGGTCGTTTGAGTCGTCCCGGGACATCCGCTGGCGCGCGTCAAAGATATCCGATGAATACCTGCCGAAAGCCATAGTGCGCCCCGTAACCGAGTCCCACGTGGTATCTGATACAATAGAGTCACGTCAGCCGATTTCCGTAACGCCGATCAGCGCGACTGCCGTTGAAAACCAGTCTGTTGTCGAATCTACGTCGTCGGCGCTTGTACGGATAAACATCGCGTATTTTCCGGGGTGGAAATATTACATAAACGGCACGGAAGTGCGCCCTGGTATTACCGCCGGTTTGCCGACGCTCGAAATTGGACCGGGGCAGTCGGTGATCACGGCGAAATTCACCGATACTCCCGTACGGATACTCGGGAATATTATATCTGGAGTTTCGTTTGTATTGCTGTTGTATATCTATGTCAAACAAAGAAAAACCAAGGGTTAATATCGTTTTGCCGGTGTATAACGAAGAACGCGAACTTATGCAAAGCGTTGCGACCCTCGTGGGATTTTTGTCCAAGCACCTTACGGACTTTTCGTGGCACGTGACGATCGCTGACAACGCATCAACGGATGGCACACTCGCCATCGCCAAAAAAATTGCCGCCGCACACACCGGCGTTTCGTTCGTACATCTTTCGGAAAAAGGGCGGGGTCGGGCGGTAAAGTACGTATGGAGCAGATGCCGGGATGAGTATGTCGCCTATATGGACATAGACCTTTCTACGGATTTACAGCATTTTCCGCCGCTTCTCCATGCACTGGAACGCGGATTCGATATAGCGATCGGCAGCCGCAACACAAAAGGCTCACGTGTCTACGGCAGGGGGCTGATGCGCAACATCACGTCAAAAGGATACATCATGCTTATCAAACTGTTCTTTTTTGTCCATTTTACCGACGCGCAGTGCGGGTTTAAGGCGGTAACCCGGCGTGTGGTGAATGAACTTATTCCTGATATAGTGGATAACGAATGGTTTTTTGATTCCGAACTGCTGCTCGTCGGGGAAAAGCAGGGACTGAGGATCTATGAAGAACCGGTGACATGGATCGACAATCCCGGATCGACGGTCCGGGTCATGCGGACGGCGATTGGCGATCTCAAAGGACTGTGGCGGCTTTTTGTAACGCGGCCATGGAGAAATAAATCCTATGCAAGACATTGATATAGCGACACTGAAAAAACGGTCGATCCGGGGCATCGTCGCCTTGACGACGCGGACATTTCTTTTGCAGATTATCGCTTTTACCGCGACGTTTTTGCTGACGCTTCTTTTAACTCCGTCTATTTTCGGCGTGTATTATGTCGTGTCCGCCGTCATTTCGTTTTTGGGATATTTTTCTGATATCGGGTTGGCAGCGGCGTTGGTCCAAAAGAAAGAACCGCTGACGGATGCCGAAGTCACGACGACATTTACCATCCAGCAGATTCTGGTCGTTATCCTGGTCATCATTTCGTTCATCGGCTCCAGTTTTGTGTCTCATTTCTACCATCTCAACGATGCCGGAACCTGGCTGTTTCGCGCACTCATCGTATCGTTTTTCCTTTCCTCGCTGAAAACTATTCCGTCCATCCTTCTGGAGCGGGAATTGCAGTTTGATAAATTAGTGATCCCGACGATCGCGGAAACGCTCGGGTTCTATGTGGTAACGGTCTATCTGGCATGGCGGGGATTCGGGATTACCAGCTTTACCTGGGGCGTGCTGGCGCGCGGGATCATAGGACTTACGACTATTTATATGATCCGTCCGTGGAAGATATCCATCGGATTTTCAAAAGACGTGCTGCACCGCCTGTTGCGGTTCGGCGTGCCGTTCCAGATGAATTCCTTTCTGGCTCTCCTCAAAGATGACTTATTTACCATATTTTTGGGGAAAGCCCTGCCTTTTGCCCAGGTAGGATACATCGGATGGGCCAAAAAATGGGCAGAGGTGCCGCTGCGGCTTATCATGGACAGCATCATCCGGGTGACATTCCCGGCGTTTGCCCGCCTGCAGCATGACGTCAATCTCCTGCGCAAAGCGATAGAAAAAACGATTTACGGCCTGGCGCTTACGATGCTCCCAATTTCCATGGGATTGCTGTTTTTTGTACATCCGATGGTGGACATCATCCCCAAATACGCAAAATGGAATCCGGCGCTGACCTCGTTTTACTTTTTTGTCGTCACGGCGGCAGTGGCCGGACTGACGACGCCGCTTACCAACGCATTAAATGCGGTAGGGAAGATAAAGACGACGTTGTTTTTTATGGTGTTGTGGACGCTCCTTACCTGGGTATTTTCCCTGATCGGACTAAAATTGTTCGGATATAACGGAGTAGCCATAGCCCTCTGCGTCATATCGCTGACGATCATCTGGGTGCTGGTCGAGGTAAAAAAGATCGTCCCGTTTTCGTTTTGGGAACAGATATGGAGTGCAGTAGCAGGGATCGTCGTACAGGGCCTGTGGTACCTGCTGGTTCTTCCCCATACGCCGCGGACAATCCCGTTGTTGGGTGTTACGGGGGCGTCGGGTGTTATACTTTATGCAGTGACGGTATATGTGCTTGACCGTGCGCGGATACAGGGATTTATCCGGTCACTGCGTAAATTACCATGAGCCTAAGCGTTGTCATATCTACTCATAACAGGTCAAAAAGCCTGGCACGTACGTTGGCTTCGGTCCGGTCGCTCGCCGATGAGCTTATCGTCGTGGATTCCGGTTCCACCGATGATACGGTGACGGTGGCCCAGAAATATACTCCCCATGTCTATAGTAAGCCGAATAATCTGATGCTCAACGTCAATAAAAATTTCGGATTCACAAAGGCCACGTCGGAATGGATCCTGAACCTGGATGACGATGAAGAAGTCACGGACGAACTGGCCAAAGAGATTCGCACCAGGTTACGGTCGGTATCCTCGGATATTTCAGGATTTTGGATTCCCCGGAAAAACATAATTTTCGGGCGTTGGATCCAGCACGGTTTGTGGTGGCCGGATCGGCAATTGCGACTGTTCCGCAGAGGGAAAGGGTCGTTCCCGCAAAAACACGTTCATGAATATATCGCGGTCACCGGTCCCACGGCGACGCTGCTATCGCCCTATATCCATCACAATTATGATTCCATAGCGCAGTATCTGGAAAAAATGCAGGTGATCTATATAGAAAACGAAGTGCAAAAGTATGTCAATGCAAAATACCGGGTAACCTGGCCGGACGCAATCCGTTTTCCCGTGTCCGATTTTCTGAAAATATACTTCGCGCAATCCGGGTATAAAGACGGACTGCACGGTCTGGTGCTTTCGATACTGCAGTCGTTTTATTCGTTTATCATATTTGCCAAGCTTTGGGAGCGGGAACGGTTTCCCGAACAGAACATGCCGCTGTCCTCCGTGTTGAAAGAGTTTGACCGGTCCGGAGGAGAAGTTGCCTACTGGAAAATAACGTCAAAAATGACCAATACGACAAATCCGGTTCTGAAGGTCTGGTACAAATTGCTCCGACGATATGGACGGTCGATTTAACACATTGCTTATAGCGACAGCGCTGTTGTTTGTCGTGACGAACACGGTATTTCTCGATATCGTCGTTTTTGGGAAAGCGTCCGACACTGCTCCGGCAGTTCCGATATCGGTGGAGGCACCCTCGGCATGCCCCGCGGCATGCACGCCGGTTATGGCCGGTCTGATCACCGCAAAACTCACGGATCATCCGGCTGCTGCCGTGACGCCGTCCGTCGCACCGGTGCAGGCCGATACGTCGCCGAAGGAATATTATGTCCCGTTGGGGAGCGGTACCACCAAAAATGACCAATGGGAAGCAATACCCGGAGCGGAAGCGACGATCGATACGTCGCTGTATCCCAAAATCAAACAGGTAACGTTTGAATCCTATCTTAGGATTCCTGTGGGTATTGGGTGGATGCACGTAAAGTTATTTAATGCAACCGACGGACATGACGTATGGGGGAGCCAGCTGCAAACAGAATCCAATACCTCCAGCCATCAGAGCGCCGTGATAACATTGGATCCCGGTAATAAGCGGTATATCGTGATGGCGCAGTCCACCATACGGGCAGAGGCGTACATAGACAACGCACGGATAAAAATTATTACCTATTAATATGCCAAAACATGTCGCGATCGTCATCGTGAACTGGAACGGAATAGCGGACACCGCCCGATGTCTGGATTCCGTCATGAAACTGAAAAAGCGCGGGGTGACGCTTACGACGGTGGTTGTCGATAACGGTTCCACCAACGACTCGGTTTCCGTGTTACGAAACCACTATCCGTGGGTCCATTGCATCGCGTTGAAACACAACCTGGGGTTTACGGGAGGCAATAACGCCGGCATGAACTATGCACTGGAGCATGGGGCGGATTTTATTTGGCTACTGAATAACGATACCCTGGTACACCCTGATGCGCTGTCGTTGGTGGCCGCATTTGATGACAAAGCGGTGGGAGTTGCCGGATCGAAAATATATTTTGCCCCTGGTCACGAGTACCATCACGACCGGTATAGTGCGTCAGAACGAGGAAACGTGTTCTGGTATGCCGGAGGGCTGGTGGATTGGGACAATATGTATGCCAGTCATAAGGGAGTGGATGAAGTGGATCACGGACAGTATGACACCGTGGAACAAACACCGTTTATCACCGGGTGTTCCATGATGATCCGCCGGTCAGTTGCGGAATCCGTGGGGTTTCTGGATGAACATTTTTATCTCTATCTTGAAGATCTGGATTATTGCCTGCGGGCAAAAGCCCGGGGGTATACGCTCGTGTATTACCCGCGATCCGTTGTCTGGCATGTCAATGCCGGCTCTACCGGCGGGGCAGGCAATATGCTGCATGAATACTATATAACCCGGAACAGACTGTTGGTCGGCATGCGGTACGCGCCGATGCGTACGAAAATTGCGCTCATACGGGAAAGCATGCGGTTTTTATGGTTCGGGAGCGCGGTAAAAAAACAGGCGATCCGTGATGCGATGCTCGGGAAATGGGGAAAACAATATGAACCGAAAAAATTCGCTTAGTGCTATCATCATTGCCAAAAATGAAGCGATGCGTATCGCTACCTGCATCGATGCGCTCGCATTCTGCGATGAGGTGCTGGTAGCCGATAACGGCTCAACGGATGAAACCGTGGCGGTATCCCGTGCGCACGGGGCACATATCGCCATATTTTCGATGGGGGATTTTGCAGAGCTTCGGAATGCTGCCGCCAAACGGGCAACAGGCGAGTGGCTTCTCTATGTCGATGCCGATGAGGTGGTAAGCGCCCCTCTGGCGCGGGAAATACGCCGGGCCATAGACACATGGTCGCAGCAAAAGCCGACAAGCTACCGTTTGTGCCGTACCAATTATTATCTGGGCCAGCGGTGGCCGGGAAACGAACGGATGCTCCGGCTATTCCGGCGTACCGCACTCAAGGGATGGAAGGGAGAACTGCATGAAACTGCGGTAACGGACGGCGCGATCGGGGATTTGCCCGGGGAACTGATCCATGATACCCACCGGAGCCTGGAGGAAATGGTCAGAAAGACGAATGACTGGTCGGAAACCGAAGCGCTTCTCAGGTTGCACGCCGGGCACCCGAGTATATCCTGGTGGCGCCTTTTGCGGGTGGCAATAACCGGTTTCGGAAATTCCTATTTCCGTCAGGGGGGATGGAGAGCCGGTACGGTGGGTTGGGTGGAGAGCATATACCAGGCATTCAGTCTGTTTATCACGTATGCCAAACTTTGGGAATTGCAAAACCGGAAATCAGTAGAGGATACACACGAACACGAAAAAACCCTGATATGAAATATATACGTTCCAGTTGGGCAGTAGGATGTATTATCGGCGTCTGGCTCCTCTTTGCTTCACCGTATATCGTGAAGCACCGTGTGCCATTTCCCTCGACGTACCTGGTGACGTTTTTTGCGCCATGGAGCACGACGCATGGCATGCCGGTAAAAAACAATGCCATGCCGGACGTGATTACGCAAATATACCCGTGGAAACGGGTCACGATCAGCTCGTGGCGGCAGGGAGAGGTGCCGCTTTGGAATCCGTACAGTTTTTCCGGAACCGCGCACGCCGGCAATTACCAGAGTGCCGTATTCTCTCCGGTGAATCTGTTGTTTTTCATCCTTCCGGAAATTCATGCCTGGAGCCTGATGATTTTGCTTCAGCCGTTACTCGCAGGACTTTTTATGTATCTGTTTTTGCGCAGTCTCGCGCGTTCCCGGGCCGCTAGCGTAATCGGCAGCGTCTCGTTTATGTTTTGCGGCTTCATGACGGTATGGATGGCATACGGCACACTGGGGTATGCGGCGCTGTATCTGCCGCTTATCCTCTATGCGGCAAACCGATACACGGAGGGGAAACGGTGGGCGGGACCGCTTGTGTCTCTGGGCGTTGCCCTTTCTCTCTTGTCCGGTCATTTTCAGATAAGCGTGTATGTGTTGCTGTGTGCGCTTTTCTATGTGACCTATCTCTGGCGGATATCGCCCCGGAACACATCCGCCGGTTTGCTTTTTGTGTTCATTTTTGCCGGGGTAAGTATTGCGGCACCACAGATATTTCCGGCGTTATCTTCCTACGAAGCGTCCGGAAGGAGCAGTTCGTTCGGGAAAGGGGAGATCATCCCTTGGTCGTATCTTGTCACGCTGTTCGCTCCTGATTTTTTCGGCAATCCGGTAACCCGGAATGATTGGTTCGGCCACTATGCAGAATGGGCGAGTTTTATCGGGGTCGCCCCGTTGCTCCTTGCCTTTTTTGCCATCGTATACAAACGCCGGAGCCGGCACGTCCTGTTTTTTGCGGGAGCCGCACTGCTGTTTCTTATGCTGGCGGTACCCACCCCTTTAAACGACCTTATGTACGCGCTCCGTATTCCGGTGCTTTCCACGAGTTCCGCTTCCCGGATCATCATACTGGTAAGCTTCTGTCTGGCGGTGCTTTCCGCAATAGGAACGGACGAAGTGCGCGCAGCATGGCAAAAGCCCATCCGCCGTTCGGTGTTTTTCTGGGCGGGATGTATAGCGGTGTTCGGCGTGGGTTTGTTGGCTTGGCTGCGCGTCGGACATCCGTTGCCCGCCGTAAAACTTATCGTGGCCGTACGGAATTCCTATCTGCCGGTGGTATTGGTTGCGGGATCGGCAGGAGTGGTACTCATCGGATTTTTTACTCCGAAACGTCTGCGACCGTTTCTTCTGTTTATCCTCATACTGGTTACAGCGTTTGACATGTACCGGTATGCTGCTAAATGGATGCCGTTTGACCCCAAAGAATACGTCTATCCGGAGGCTCCGGTTCTATCGTTTTTGACGGCAACGGTGAAACCTACGTATGCCCGGATAGCAGGAAATCTCGGCAATGAAGTGACATCCGCGTTCGGCATACCGAATCTGGAAGGATACGATGCCGTATTCCAGAAGCGGTATGGTCAGTTTATTTCGGCCGCGACCAACGGCACGATCGGCAATTTGGAACACTCCGTCGTGACGCTCAATAAACACGGTGTGTATGCGGAAGATATCAACAGGCTGCTTGGGGTGCGCTATCTTGTCCATAAACTAAGCGACGGACGGTTCCCGTGGGCATACCCGTTTTGGAATTTCCCCTCGTACCGGTCGATATGGAAAGACAATACGTATGAAGTGTTTGAAAACACCGCTGCGTTCCCGCGGGCGTTTTTGGCCTCCGATTACCGGGTCGTCACGGGGGATCAGCAGATACTGAACACATTATTTTCCCCGGGATTCGACCGCAGGGAGACGCTTGTATTAGAGCAGAAGCCGGATATTGAGCCTCGCGCCGGGGCAGGGGAAGCGACGATCAGCGCATATTTTCCCAATGCCGTAACGATCCGGACGGACGCGACGACTCCTAAACTCCTGTTCCTTTCGGACGTGTTCGCACCCGGCTGGCATGCAACGGTAGACGGCAAGCCCGTCACACTTCTGCGTGCTGATTTTGATTTTCGCGCAGTAGCAGTGCCCCAAGGCACGCATACCGTCATCATGCGGTATTGGCCGGTATCCGAAACGATCGGATTTGTCCTGGCGGGATTTGGTACACTATGGTGTATAGGATACCTTGTCGGTAAGAAACGCATATGAAAATAGGTCTCTATAATCCGTATTACGATGGCTTGGGGGGAGGCGAGCGCTATACGCTGACGCTTGCCAGTCATTGGTCGGTCACGCACGACGTATCGCTTTTCTGGGATGATCCGAATATACTTTCCATATCCGAATCGCGGTTCGGCCTGGATCTTTCCCGCGTGCGCGTGACCCCCAACGTATTTAAGAACGGCAATATATTCGAGAAACTCTGGGTGTCGAGGAAATATGATCTCATATTTTTCCTAAGCGACGGCAGTATCCCAATGTCGCTGGCGCGCCATAACATTTTGCATTTTCAGGTCCCGTTTCCGTCTATCCTTACGGATCCGTGGAAAATGGGCAGGTACGACGCCGTGATATGCAATTCGCAATTTACCAAAAATTCCATAGACGCCGAAGTGGGTCTTAAAGCCATGGTCATATACCCGCCGGTACCGAGTATCGGCCTGCCGAAAACGGTCAAGAAGAAAAAGCGCATATTGTCCGTGGGACGGTTTACGAGCTACTTTCAGGCAAAAAAGCAGGATGTACTGATCGATGCATTCCGTCAGGTGTACCAGCACGCGGCCTTGGCGGATTGGGAATTGGTGTTTGTCGGCGGGCTGATGGATTCGGACCGCGAGTATTATCAGAAACTTCAGACGCAGGCATTCGGGCTTCCCGTGCGGTTTATGCCGAATATTTCCAACGCGGAACTTATCAACATGTACCGGACGTCCACGATCTACTGGCATGCCGCCGGATTTGGAGTGACAAATCCCGTACTCATGGAACATTTCGGCATTGCGACGGTAGAGGCGATGAGTGCGGGAGCCGTGCCGTTAGTGTATGCTGCGGGCGGACAACCGGAAATCGTGATGGACGGCGTCAGCGGTGAGTTGTGGTCATCGGTAAAAGAGCTGGTAGACGGAACCATCGCACTGGTAACCGACCCGGTGCGCCTGAAGCGGGTACAAAAAGGAGCGATGGAACGGTCTGTCATGTTTAGTACCGACCGGTTCACCCGCGCATTCGACGGATTGATAGCAGGTTGGTAAGAAAAAAGAATATCTCTATGAAGCGAATATCCAGCATAGGATGGATCGTGTTACTCGTCCTCGTGGTCGGGGCATTTTTTCATAAGACATTTACAAACGGGTATATACCGGCGCCTATCGACACCTTGGTCGGGTTGTATCACCCGTGGCGCGACGTATTTGCCGCGCAGTATCCGAGGGGAGTCCCGTTTAAAAATTTTCTCATAACTGACCCCATACGCCAGCAGATTCCCTGGCGTAAAATCGTCATGGATTCCTGGAAATCCGGGACTATACCCTCTTGGAACCCGTATACGTTTGCGGGGGTGCCGTTAAACGCCAATATACAGGCAGCCCCGTTTTATCCGTTGAATATACTCTTTTTGTTGTTCCAATTTCCGGCAGCGTGGACGGCGCTCATCATCGTCCAGCCGTTGCTTGCCAGCCTGTTCCTTTTTTGGTATTTGCGCAACCAAAACGTGCATCCGCCGGGCGCGTTTATCGGGGCGGTAAGCTGGGCATTTTCCGGATTTGCCGTATCCTGGATGACGTGGGGGACGATCATGCAGACCGCCCTCTGGATGCCGCTGTTGCTGCTGTCTATTGATCATCTCATTTCATCTGTCACCCGGGGAGCGCATATCCGATGGACGGCTGTATTTGTTTTGTCTATCGTCATGATGGGCACGGCAGGACATGCGCAGGTCATGCTCTATATGTGTACGGTCTCCGGACTGTATGTGTTGTGGCGGACGCGGGGGAAAAGGAAGATTGCGTTGCCCGGCATGCGATGGATGGGTATCGGGGCCATCCTTGCCCTACTTCTTACCGCAGTGCAGTGGATGCCGCTACTCCGCTTTCTGCCGCAGACCGGCCGGGTGGCAGGTCAGAGCGCATGGAACGTGGCCGGATGGTTTTTGCCGTGGCAGCATCTCGCGCAATTTATCGCACCTGATTTTTTCGGTAATCCCGCTACACTCAATTATTGGGGTATATGGAATTACGGGGAATTCATAGGGTACGTAGGGATAATCCCCCTGGTGTTTGCGTTGTCTTCAGTGCTGTCCTCCGGGGTCCCGATGTTTTTCTCTCTCACCCTTTTGGGAGCGTTGCTTTTTATGCTCCCGAATCCTGTAGCAACTGCGCCGTTTGTACTGCACGTGCCGGTGATATCCGTGCTGCAGCCGACGCGTCTTATGGCCGTAGTCGATCTCTGTTTGGCAATACTTGCAGCCTATGGCATCGATAGGGCGGCAAACAATATCCGCCGCACCTGGTGGTCGTTTGCGGTGGTGGGTGGGATCACCGGGGTATTGTGGGTGATCGTATTTTTCGGGAAACATATCTGGCATGACCCGGCAACAATCGCCAATTTGCTGATCGCAAAGCATAATATGGTGCTGCCGACGTTGCTGATAGCTATTGCTATTTTGTGGTACGGTTTGTGGGTACGGATAAAACGCGGGTGGGTGTCGCACCTGATGACTGCAGTTCTTGTGCTTTTTGTCGTAGCAGACCTGTTCCGGTTTGGATGGAAATTTACTCCTTTTACGGATGCGGCATATTTTTTTCCGTCCAGTTATATACTCACGTATCTTAGTCACCAGCCAAAACCGTTCCGGGTGATGAGTCTGGATGACCGCATCCTGCCTCCCAACACGGCGTCATATTATGGCATAGAGTCCATAGAAGGATATGACCCGCTCGCACCGAAAAGATACGAACAGTTTTTGGCCGCGTCTGAACTGGGAAAGGCGGATTTGAGCAAACCAAGCGGGTTTAACAGGATATACACCGCACATAATATCGCGTCCCGCCTGTTGCCGTACCTAAATGTCCGGTATGTCCTGGCGCTGTCCGATGTGTCCTCGCCATTTCTCAAAAAAGTTATGCAGGACGGGGGTGTGCGGTTATACGAATATACAAAAGGGTTGCCGCGCGTGTACCTGGCGGGTCAGGTTGAAGTCCGGGCAAAGCCGGAAGACATACTGAACGCACTTCTCTCGGTATCGCCATCGCCGGTTGGGATAGTAGAAAAACCTTTATCCATGTTGTCCGTGCCGATTTCAGCAAACGAAGGGGTACAGCTCGTTTCCTATGCACCGAATGCATACTCGATCCGTTCCGTGACGGATAATCCGCGCGTTGTCGTCATCTTGAATTCGTTTGATCCGGGATGGCATGCTACGATTGACGGTAAACAAACCGACGTATTTCCGGTAAACTATCTGTTTACCGGGCTAGTCGTCCCTGCCGGAACGCACGTGATACGCGCAACATACCTATGAAAAATATATCCCTGAGTATCGTCATACCGAATTGGAACGGAAAAGAACTGCTCGAAAAAAACCTGCCGAGTATCATCGATGCTGCACCTTCTGCCCAGATTATCGTAGCGGATGATGCGTCCGTTGACGGTTCCGTGCCGCTGTTACGCGAAAAATTTCCTGACGTTCTGGTTGTCCAAAACGCCGTGCGGCAGGGATTTGCCGGAAACGTCAACAGCGGAGTGGCACAGGCTACCGGTGATATCGTTATGCTGTTAAACACCGATGTCCGCCCGGAAAAAGGATTCCTGACGCCCCTGCTTTCTCATTTTTCCGATCCCGATGTCGCCGCGGTAGGATGTCTGGAAAAAAGTCATGACGCCGGAGGCATCGTACTACGGGGCCGCGGGGTGGCCCGATGGACCAAAGGATATTTCATACACGCCAAAGGTGACGTGAATAAACAGGATACTGCCTGGGTGTCGGGCGGCAGCGCCGCATACCGAAGACGTGTCTGGCAGGAGCTGGGAGGCATGGATACGCTGTATAATCCGTTTTACTGGGAAGACATCGATCTGTCTTATCAGATACTGAAAGCGGGATACCGGATCGTTTTCGAGAAAAAAAGCGTCGTCGGGCATTTCCACGAAGAAGGAAAGATTAAAACGTCATTTAGCGCTGATGATGTCAAACGGATCGTCTACAGAAACCAATTCCTGTTTTTATGGAAAAACATGTCTGATGTTTCCCTGTGGTGCGCGCACTGTTTCTGGACACCGGTGCGGCTCGTACAGGCGCTGTTTTCCGGTGATTTCCTGATGCTTGCCGGGTATTGTTTGGCACTTATAAAATTGCCCGCCGTATGGTCTTCCCGAAGAAAAGCATCCGCGCACTGGCGCAAGACCGATGCGGCGACGCTTCGTGTGACACACTAACCGTATGAAGTGCATCCTCTGCAACATTCCGATGAAACAGTACCTTTGTAAGAACGGGTATTGGATCTATCGGTGTCCCAGGTGCCACCTGGGAGAAACAGACCTGAAGCGCGATTATTCGTCGTTTGTAAAGGAGTTTTATTCGCAGGGATACTATGAAGGAGACCCCACAAGAAGCGCCTACGTAAGCTACGAATCGGATAAACCGCTGATCGTCCGCAACATGCGGAAGTTTCTTTCCTTTATCCGGGACAAAAAACCCGCGGGAACGCTTTTGGATGTCGGTTGCGCATTCGGATATTTCGTGGAACTCTCGTTGTCAAAAGGGTACGATGCGTACGGGTTTGACCCTTCCGGGTTTGCGTCTGCCGAGGCCGGCAAGCTGGTCGGCACGTCCCGTATACAAAACGGAACGATTCAGTCGGTCAGGTACCCGAAGCACTCATTCGACGTGATCACACTGTTTGATGTGTTTGAACATCTGCAGGACCCGCTTTCCGATATGAAAAAACTGGCATCCCTCCTGAAAAAAGACGGCGTGATGCTTATCGCTACCGGAGACACCCGGAGTATCGCCGCAAAACTGTTTCGTCGGAAATGGACGTTTTATATACCGCCCCAGCACATATTTTTCTTTCACAGAAAAAACGTCCGCGAATTGTTACAGTCTGCCAGTCTGAAACCGCGTACCTGGTTCCGGGTGGGGAAGTGGTTGAGCCTGGGGTATGTGTTGCACCTTGCCCGGACCACCGGTGAAAATCCGGTAGCCGGATGGATCTATGCGCATATACAGAATACGTTTTTGATGCGGTTGCCGTTGTATGTGCCGATGAAAGACAATATGGTGATAGAAGTGGTGAAGATGTAATATAGAAAAAGATACACATGAAGTCATTTTTCAAAAACCACTGGAAGACGCTGCTGATTTTCGGCTGTCTGTTCGCGTTATTTTTCCTCAACGCGTTTCACGAAAAATATCCCGATGAATTTGACAGCATTCTGGGAGGAAGATACCTCGACATGGGGTTGCTGCAGTATCGGGACTGGTTTCAGCATCATCAGCCGGGGGCGTACGTTGTCGCCGCCCTTATCCTGCCGTTTACCGGCATATCGTTTGTGCGTTTCCGCGTCGGGTGGGCGTTGGTGATTTTTGCCATCAATGCGTTGGGATACTACATACTGCGGCGGAGGTTCCCGACAAAAAATCTGACATTTTACCTTGTCATGCTGTTTACGATCGCGTTGGCGGGAACATATTTTTGGTGGCAGATGCTGCTGGCGGACAGCTTATCTGCTTATGTTCTGTTACCGGCGTTCGCACTGTTGTTCATGAAGGATTATTACGGGTCCAAATTTGAAAAAATCGATCTGATCATCGTCGGTATATTTTCCTTTTTGTCGTGGTTTACGTCCATGACGACCATCTATATCGTCGCAGCTATCTCGGCATACGCACTGTGGTTGTATGTCATGAGCCGGGGCAGGAGGGCTTCCTGGTGGAAGACGACGCTTTCCGGAGGGATCATCCTTGCCGCGCCATACATCACCTATGCACTATGGCTTCTGGTAACGGGGAGCCTCAAAGACTGGTATTTTGCATCCATTTATTATAATTCCGCGTATTATATCTATAACTATCCGCATGCTCCCGGCCAGATGGTGAATCCGGTGCGGTATGCGGTGGTCATACTCAACGAGTTTATCAATAATTATGTCCTGGCCTTGGGCGGGGTTACCGGACTTCCGATCACCAATCCCGTGCAGGTGACGTTTGCGTTTTCCAGCTTTGCCGCGATACTTCTTGTATTATGTACCGGTAAATGGGCATTTCTGTTTCCGCTTCTCGTGACGCTTGTCTATTCCAATGCCAGAAGTAATCCGCAGTCCATACGCGAAACGGATTACCAGTCCGCAATCTATGTCATGACGTCTATGTTTAACGGATTGTTCACGCTCTCCGTGCTGAAAGAAATGCTGGATAGTAAAAAATTAAAGGCGAGCGGCACGGTCGCCGCCTCCGCGCTTATGCTGCTTTTGCTTGTGTACTGGATAGCGACGCCCATATTTTTCGGACAGCGCATGTGGCAGAAATATTTTGATAAATACATGGGGAAGGCGCCATTGATCTACGACCGGCCGCAGGTGGCCCCCTATATAAACGCGATTATCGACAAAGGGGACATGGCATGGGTAGGACCGTTTAATTTCGAAGAGTTATTCTATCTTAAAACAACCAAGATTCCCTCCAAATACCACTGGTTTTTGCAGTTTGCCAACGAAACAAAAATCGGCCCGGAGCTTATTGCCGATATGACCAAAAACCGGCCGAAAGTTATCGTATTCCGGAGAAATTTCACCCCATGGGGCGGGGATGCATACTCGTTTAACGGATTTTTCCAGACATTCCTGGACCAGTATTATTTCCGGATCTATACGCTAAACGCCACTCTGCCCGACGTGGAGTACAAATGGAAAATCGGCAATACCCAGAACTTTGATTTGGACGGAGATTTTAACTTTGATAAGCGTTACCAAAAACAGATCATTGATAAGCTGCTTTCCTTGGGCTACATCGAAGCCGTGCCGAAGCATAAAGCGATTGTAAAAAAATAAACACACCCGGTATATCCCCCCCCCCGATACGTCTGCAAATTACCTGAGTGTTGCCGCGACAAATACACGGGGAGTATGTCTTCCGTTTATATCTGCCGTCTTCTGGAATATACTTTTATGCAATACATACTCCGGGTAGGCCAGAATAAAAAGCGTTTTGCCGTCGTGAGGAAGTTTTGTGAAGTCGAACTTCGGATCCATGAGTTTAAGCCCATTGGTGTCCCAACTTGCCGCCGTAAAATAGTATTTGCCGAAATGGTCCCTCGTGCCGCCATGTTGATACTCCGCGGGACGTACGTTTCCCCAGTAGAGCATAAAGATATATGGCCGCCAGTAATAACCGGAAATATAGATGCGGTCATATGTACTCTCATGTGCCTTCACATATTCCACCATCTGCTTCGTGCCGTCGGCAAAGGCTAACGCGTTGTTGGTCGGGTTATTGACGAAGTAGGCATAGTGGAACTTGGGGAATGTTAGTAAGAAAGTAAGTCCAGCAAGACCTATAAGGCCGGCGATAGCAAGGTTCGACTTCTTTACCGAAATATACGCGTAATATATGCCGAACCCCGAAAGAAGTGCGAATACCGGCGCCGCGATAAGCGTGCGCAGCGTATTCGGCTGGTTTATGCTCAACGCTCCCGGCAGAAATGCGCTGATAAGCCATACGATCATAAGATATACGGCAAACGGCGGGAGCGTAAAAAGAAAGATCACCCCGAGAGGCACCAAGACCGCGTCAAACGGGTAAAGCGCGCCATACGTTCCGGTCCCGGTGACAAAAAGATTGTGCGGGCTTATGTTTTTCCAGTAGTTTTCCAGGACGGTTTGGAAAAGCGCCACGCGGCGGTTATACAGTATTTTACTGACGGTGGAAGGATGCGTGCCCAGGATCCGGACGAATTGATCGCGACGCGCTATATAATTCGGGTCGTTGACGACGCTTACCATGTTTATCCGCTGCCACCCTCCCGGGGAAACTATTTCTTTTCCGAGCGGGAGGAATGCGACACAACAAAGAATCAATGTGAACGCAGTTGTTTTCCATTTTTTCAGAATCGTTTTCCACTGGGTGGAAAGGTACAACAATGCGACAAACGGAATAACCAGCCGCACCGAATAATAAAAATACAGCGCGACGACGTAACAAAGTCCCGCCCAGAGAATTTTCGTATATGTTTTTCTGCTTTGAAGCAAAAAATAGGTGCCGAGCATGAACCAGAAGACTGCCCCGTTGCTCTCGAATAACTGCCGGGAAAAATTGATATGCCACGGCTGCAGCGCCAGTGCAAGCGCCGACAGAAGCGCTGCGGCGGCAGAGCCCGTGAGCTCTACGGCAATGCCATAGATGACGAGAACGGCAAGCGTGCCGAAGATCGCGGAAGGCAAACGCACTGCCAGCTCGCTTCTTCCGAATAATCCGACGAACGGAATGGTGCTGTAGACCATGCCCGGTAATTTGTAATCATCAAACGACCGGAACAATACCGGAAACGATGTCCCATATTCATCCTTTCCCGTCTTGAGCAGCGAATAGGCGTTATACGAAATGGCGGCCTCGTCGTGGGATAACGACGGTGGGATGACGGTCAGCCGGTCAAACCGAAGCCAGGCGCCTACCGCTACGATAAGAAACAGCGCAAGATATTTTTTCATTTGAGTGAAACGATGCCGAGAAATACGGATCCGTCGGGAAGAGCGACCGTCTGATACCCGGATTCCAGTTTAAATGTCCCGGGAATATCCTGCGGAAGGTCTATGAGGAGGGTATTGTGACGGTTTGTGTCATGGGCCCAGTCTATGGCGCGGAACTCGAATCGGCCGTATTTTCTGACATGGACGAATGCGTCGGAGGTCGGCGGGTACCGGACAACCTGTTTTTGATAGGTCGCGGGATTTACGCCCATGTAAAACGCAAGATATATATACGGAGAATATTCCGGATGGGTCATGATGATCTGTTTATTTTTGTTTTGCGGTTCTTCCAGAACGCGAGATAGTTGTTTATATCCGTAGCCCCAATATTGTGCTTCATCGCGCGGAAAGTGCACGTAATAGCGGTCAAAGTAAAGCATCATGGACCCAAGATACAGTATGGTAAGAAGTGCTACATATGCTCTTCGGAATTTCCGTTGCCGAAGCGTCATGTAGACCGCGTAGATGCCTAACGCGACGGTGACGGATAATGCAGGAAAAATAGCAAATATCCGGTTCGAGTGCGGAGCGTCTTTGGTAATGCTGGCGGCGATAGGCGCTATGGCAAGCCATACAAGTAAAAGCTGTGCAGACGGGTTTTCCCGGTAAAAAATAAGGACCACGACGCCCAGAAACAGGAAGACTGCCTCGAAAGGATACATATTGCCGAATCCCTGGATATTGTGTGCGTGATTTCCGGCCCCCGATATGAACAGGAATTGCGGGGAAAACGCGTTGAGATAATTGTCCCACACCGTCGTTACCGCATACACGGCGCGGTTATGGATAAGCCGCGCTATGACCCCGTCGGGGTTGGTGTGTTCCTGTCTCGGCAGTTCTATGAGATTGTGGATGACCGTCGGATTTCCAAAAATGCTGATACCGGAAATTTTTGTCCGGTCAGCGCCAAGGAGCGTTTGGGATACGATGACGGCAAACAGGATGCCGAATACCATTGCCGCCGGCTTCCATGCGGGGATATTGAGTATGTGTTTCCGATAGATATATACAAGTCCCGCAACAAAAAGCGTCGTAAATATATGGTTGCCGGCATAGGTAAAATAGGTGAGGGCAAACAGGAATGCCGCACCGATAAGATACACAGACTTACCCCGCAGTGCTTTAAAAAATGCGAGTAGTCCGAGGGTGATAAGGAATACCGCGGTATTGGATTCGGATTCCACCCGGGACAGATGAAGATGCCATGGCGCGATAGCAAGGATGAGCGCCCCCAACAGCGCTAACGGCTGCCGTTGTATTTTCTGCCCGCGGGTAAGTTCCATGATCAAAAAATATGTAAGCGCGACGGTAAAAATACCCGCAAGAGCGGACGGCAGACGCACGGCCATTTCCGTCATGCCCAAAACCGCAACGAGCGGAACCGTTTCATATATATAAAGCGGCAACTTCCAGTCCCCGAACGACTGAAACGAAAGCGGCAGGAACTTGCCGTATTCATCGCGGCCGGTGTGCAGAAGTGAATATGCGGTAAACCCAATGGACGCCTCGTCGCGGTTTACCCCGGGCGGCACGTCTGCTAAACGATACAGACGAAGTGCAGCGGCAATAATGATGATGACGACGAGTGCGATTTTGGTATATTTACTCATACGGATTTTTTCCTCATACGGACGAATCCCAGGACAAGTCCCACACTACTTATCATACTCAAAACTTCTCCTGCGGCAACAGTAAACGGCGCGTAGGTCATGATGACCGTATGAGTGCCCTTCGGAATAGCTACCCGTCGCAGCGCCAGGTCGTATCGGGAGATCGTGACCGGTGCGCCGTCTATCGCGGCATGCCATCCCGGATAATACGTGTCTGTTACGATGAGATCGGAAGCGGCACTGGCGTTGGTTTGTATGACAATGCGCTCCGGTTCGTAGGAGAGAATGGTTGCCGTGCCCTTTGCGGATTCGGGGGAGATATACGCGCGCGGCAACGCATGGGTGTTTTCGTAGACACGCCAATCCTCAAACGAATATGCCAGCGTAAATATATCCGGAGGAAACGTCTTTTCCGTACTTCCGTTTTCCGTGCGGTCCAGTATGTACCGCACGCTCAGTGCATTCAGCACGGTTTGTTTATTGGGATCGGACAGACCGCCGTCGCCGAAGCCGGAAGAAATTGCCGCATCGGAACGGGTCGCGTTATCAAATGTTTCCATGGGTTTGCCGGTCCGGTAGCTATACAGAAATTGTCCGTACCACTTGGGGTACAGCGGATCATACCCCTCCGGAGAAAATAACTGATACTGGGTCGCAAAGTTTGCCGATATCCCGGCTGTGCCATAGCCCCAATAGCGGTCCGGCGATGTATGTTTCAGAAAGGTGAGTATCTGTTGGTTCGGAAATACAAACTGAACCGGTACGAACGGATTAAAGCGGACAAAGAATACAAATACGTCGAGCGTCTGCAGGAGAATGAGTGCTATGACGGCGTACCGGCGCATGTTCGGAAATACGACGGCGATCCCAAAAAGGATAAGCGTTGCGGCGGTCACAAGTCCTCCGTACGCTATGGCACGAAGTGCCACGGATGCATGTTCATGGAACGACGGGAAGACGGGCAACATGACCGCAAGAAGTAGTACGAAAAAGAGCAGACCGACCTCGGCGGACCGGATAATCAGTTTCTTTACGGAATGCCTGTCCGTCATCCAATAATCAAGACCCAATCCGCAGGAAACCGAAAGGGAAAATGCCAGAAGAAATGCCATCAGCGTTGGGCTGCTGGAACTTATCAAGGGAATCGGCACCTGATACAAAAGAAAGCTAACGGGATTTGCCGTAATAAGTATCGCCACAGCGGCTGCTGCGTATATGTGCCATCGGGTGACAATATCTTTTCTGCGTACTGCCGAAAGAAAAAAGAATAACGGGACCAGTCCGATGGTTGTGACTTTCCCGACGAACGTATCCGCGGGCCAGTACGTGCGGGTAGCCGGATTGCCGAATATATTGGGAAATGCCACCGCAATCACCTGCCAGGGCTGGATAAGTATTTTGGTAAACACATTCGAAAATTCGTGAGGGCTGCGGGCGGCAAATGCGATAAGTTCCATGCCGGGGATAAGTTGTATGCCGGCTATACCGATACCCAGGAGGAAAAATGTCATACCGGGAACCCATGATGTTTTGGGTAGCCGGACAAACGCATATATGAGAGCAAATACCGCTTCATACGCATACACCTGCGGATGACCGGCCAGAAGAGCCGCAGTATTGGACAGCGCAAGTATCACAAACCAACCCGGTTTCGGCTTTTGGCGTAAAGACTCGATAGCAAGCACCATGAGGGGAAGCCAGAGAATGACGTGTCCCACCGTGTTGTACTCGAGCCATACCGCCATGAATCCGGAAAATCCGTACGATATCGCGGCAAGTATTGCCCCATACGGCTTGGCGCCGATTCTTTTCATGTACAGATACGTAAACAGAGCAGCAAGAAACGGCTGGAGTGCGACAAGCGTTGTCCATGCCGCGATCTGACTCATCAGAAGATACAGAATACCCAACGGGTACAGGGCCGCAGACTGAAAGTTGGCAAGAAGCGGGGTACCGGAAAAATTGTACGGGTTCCAAAGCGGAAGCTTTCCCTGCCGAAGTTGTGACACGGCGAGCGTTTTCCACGGATACAGCTGACGGTACACATCCGGGTACTGGGCTTTGCTGGGAACGCCTCCTGCGGCGTACCCCATGTATGATGTGGAACGCCATGGCTGGAAATCGCTCATGAGTCCGTCACCGGGGAACGGAACTTTTCCAAATAATATCGTCTGATAAAAAAATAGCGCGGTGACCACCGCGAGCAGGCCGGCAATCCACCAGAGTTCTTTTTTCATAGATTAGCGTTTCTTTTTCCGGGGGAACAGAAACGAAAGCAGTATGGCGATAATGGTCCCCGCCGTCATTGCGTCTGCCGCAGCCCGAACCGGCGTTTCGCCGAAGGATACCGTTATATGATGCGTGCCAGGCGGCAGATGGAATGTGATGAGGCCGCGGTGGTTCTGGTCCTGGAACTCTATGTCCACTTTTTTTGCGTCGCTGTACACGCGCCAGCCGGGATAATACTGTGTGTTATCCATAATCTGGACATTGGTGTCGGCGACGACGGTGAACGTATGTTTCGTTTCTTTTTTGGTGACGTCCTGTATGGTTCCTTTTCCCGCGATCAGTTCTACCGGCGCTTTGGGATATCCGCCTTCGGGCCCTGCGGACCACACGAGATTGGTTTCGCCGAAAAACGTCGTGTCCAGGGGATAATTCCAAAAATACTGTTCATTGATGCGATCAAACCCCAGCGGCGGACGCCAATACACGATAGACGAACAGACCGTCACGAGCATAATCGCGATAAAGACCGGTGCGGGTGTCGATTTTTTGACGAGTATGGCGCCTCCCAGAAATGAAAGGGCAAATACGGTGATCGTAAGGTACCGCCATGGGAATTGGAACGCCCGGAGTATGGATATATGCTGCCATAAAAATGCGGACGATGACGTCATGACAAACAGTGACCCTACGGTGAGGATGCCGACAAACCACAGGATCAGCCGGACATTGTTCCGGAGCTTCGTTGTAATCGCCAACCATACGCCGAGGAGCAGCGTGACTGTCTGCATCAGGCCGAACGAAACATCAACGCCTCCGTTCTGGAGCGATTTGCTGTTGGTAAGATTGGGGATGAAAAAATACCAGATAGGCGCAAAGTGTGTTTTATACATGTCTTTCATAAAGAAATCCCCGTAGGTATATTTCCGTTCGAAAAGCACCGGTATCCAGAAAAATGCGGTAAGCAGTAAACCGATCCCCAGTCCGAACGCACCCTCTATCCGTTTGCGGTTGTTTGGTGCAAAAAAGAGGGTAAACAGCGTGACGACCGCAAAATAGATAAGCCCGATCGCGCTATGGGAAAGAATCATGAGTGCCGCCGCGATGCCGGTGCCCATGACATATGGCCGTGTGTTGTCGGATTCGAACACACGTACCAGAAAATACAAAACAAGCGGCAGAAACGTCATCGCAAGTACCTCTCCGATGTCTCCCCGTACGACAATGTTTACCAGATGAAACGGAGCGAACTGATAGAGAGCGGTAGTAACGAGCGCTTTGCGTGTATCTTTAAAAAATGCGAGGGAGAAAAGATACATAAAGCAGCCGGATAACAGAAACCCCGCAAGCAGCGAAAACTTGAATGACCACGCGAGATTTACTCCCAGAGCCACGAACGCAGATCCGATGAGATATGGCAGGTGGTAATAGAAGTTAAATAACGGCAGGCCGTAGCCGTAGTTTAATGTCCCCGCCCAGCGCGGAAGGATTTGCCCTCCGATGAGTGCTTTGTAGTAGGCGGGGATACGCGCGATATGCATCGGGCCGTCGTGGGTGTGAATCATGAGCGGGGTAGCCATAACGGCGATAAAGGGGATAGCCGAAATTGCCAAGACAAGAAGATAATGTTTAAATGATTTCATGGCGAAGAAAACCCGCGTATCCATTATACCAAAGACGAACCGATTCGGTTCCGCAGACCTTGGGATAGTCGTTATTGTACTTGCCGCGACATTTTTGCGGGTGTTCCGGCTGGATACGCTGACGGAATTTTTGGGTGATCAGGGCCGGACAATGCTGGTGTTGTATGATATGGTACATCGCGGTGTGGTGCCGCTTTCCGGGCCTACGACGTTATCCGGCCAGCATCTGGGGCCGTTTTTTTACTATCTGATACTGCCCGGATACCTGTTGAGCGGCGGCCCTGTCGGGGTGTCGTTGTGGGTCGCGCTGTTGGGGGTACTGGCTACCTACATATTATATAAGGCCGTATCTATCATATACGGACGCCTGCCTGCGCTTCTGGTAAGCGCGTTGTATGCCGTAGCTCCCGCGATCGTGACACAGGACCGTATCATCTGGGAACCGAACCTGGTGCCGCTGTTTGCCATCCTGTTTGCGTGGCTCCTCATCCAACAGCACCACCGCATATCATTCCGGCGGGTCATAGCCCAGGGCGCTGTCTGCGGAGTGCTTGTCCAGCTGCATTACCCGAACGTTATTTTTATCGCGTTATTGGCAATTGTTTCGTTCGGTCATTCGCTGCGTCTACGACGCTGGCGGTATGTTTGGCAGGCGATGTTGGGATGGCTCATCGGATTTCTTTTTGTCATGTTGCCGTTTCTGGTGTACGAATATACACATCAGTTTTCGGATATTTCGGCAATAGCCGGGGTATTTGTGCATGCCGGAGAAAGCATGGGCAAACGGGAGATGCTGATGCACGCATGGGATTACTCGAATCGGGTTATCGGAAAAATGCTTCCGGGTATTACGGCACCCGTAACGCTTGTCCTTATTGCGGGATGGTGCGTATTTCTTATCGGACACTTTACGAGTTGGAATATGTTGTGGTCCGTGTGGTTTGCCGTCGGAATCATGGCAATGGCCAGATATAACGGTGTCGTATACGATCATTACCTCAACTTTCTCCTGCCCGTACCGTTTTTTATGGCCGGATCGGTTTTGTCATCTCTGCGCGCCACGTGGCTGCGGACGGGTGCGGTTGCGGCGGTATGTCTGGTCATCGGCGTGCAGCTTATGCACACGGATATCTTTTCCCCCGGTTCCTCCGACATCCGCAGGGTCTCAGCAACCTCCAAACAAATCCTGGCAGAAATAGGTGCCTCTCCGTTTTCGTTTACCCTTATCGACAGCCGGTCATTTTCGGATCTCCACTATCGGTATTATTTCCGCGCAATGGGGGGAGCCCCGGTTCCCGTGACGTCTGCGTCGTATCAACGGCTCTATGTCATATGCGACACGAAGTCCTGCCCGCAAGCTGCAACACTCACGCAAAAAACCGAACTGCCGGTTGTTTGCTATGACGAACATTGCGCGGAGTTTTATCCCACTATACCGCTTGCCCGCTCATGGCGATTCGATCACGAAGAGCCGATACACTCAGAGGGAATGACGGTGGGCACTCTCTATATGTTCCGCAGAAGGTAAGGAAACAGTGGGCATTGGTGAACGGGACTGCTTTTAGTACAATAGTTCATATGGCACTGGAAATAATCAATGCGGCGCTCCTTTTTGCGTTTTCTATCGCCATCGTCATGAAGTATAAGATATTGCCGATAGACGGTACGCCGTATTGGCTGTTCGGGGTATTATTCCTGTTTTTGATGGTCAACGCTGTCGTCTCGTTTATGCCGTCAGTTCTTGGGACACTCAAACGGCACGCGCATACGATACAGCACGTATTGTTGGTTGCCGTGCTGGTAATCGTATTGGGGGGAGTCTCCGTGACCGCTATGGTGGACCGCGCACATACGGCTCCCGTATATGGTGTCCATGACATAATCCTGCAGCAGGAGGCGGCGATGCGGTATGTCATCACGGGCAAAAATCCCTATAAGGAAACATATTTCGGCACTCCCATGGAAGCATTTCACTATGCGGAGCCCGGCAACGACCATGCGATAAACCCCGCACTCTACCATTTTGTCATGCCGCCATGGTACCTTATGTTTCCGTTCGCGTTTTACTATACTGTGCGTCCGGTCGTCGGATTTTTTGACGGGCGGATGGCGTCGCTTTTTACCATGGTCATGTTGCTTTGCGCATTGTGGTATTGGTTTAAAGACAAACGTATCGCGCGGCTTTCGATCATTCTGACGGCGCTGTCTCCTGCGGTCATCGATTATTTTGTCGAGGGGAGAAGCGATGTGTTTGCGCTCTCCTGGATGGTCGTTTCCCTGGTGTTATTTGAAAAAAAACGGTTCGTGTGGTCTGCCGTCATGATGATGCTGGCGGTACTGAGCAAACAGACAATATGGTTTATCCTGCCGTTTTATGCGTTGATGTTCTGGCGGGCGACAGCAAAACGGCTATCGGTGTTTTGGATAAGCGTTGGGGTAGCCGCTGTCACGGGACTTGTCATCACCCTGCCTTTTTTCCTGTGGGACCCGCACGCATTTTTGGACAGCGTCATATTTTATCTTAACGGGACGTCCGTCCATAGCTATCCCGTATCCGGCTACGGACTCGGTATGGTACTGGTAGCTGCCGGATTTATCAAAGATATCCATGCATATTATCCGTTTATCCTCTGGCAGGCTCTTTTTTCCCTGCCGCTTTTTTTCGTGCTTATACGCGCGCTCTGGATGAAGCCCGCACAATCAAAGCTTATGCTTTTTTATGCGGTCTTTCTGATGGTGTTCTGGTATATGAGCCGCTATTTTAATAACAGCCATTTGGGGTATTTGTCCATGCTGTTTGTTCTGGCCGGGCTAAAGGAAATGGACGCGGGTACCGTATGAAACGACCAACACTCATCAGCGCGATCCTTGTTGTCATCGTCGTATGTGCCGGCGTCATCCGGATTTCTCATATCGGGACCAATCCGCCGTCTATCTCATGGGATGAAGCCTCCATTGGATATAACGCATATTCGATTTTAAAAACCGGCCGCGACGAACACGGCAAGTTTTTGCCGCTCGACACGTTTGCCGCATTTGGCGACTATAAACCTCCGGTTCCTGTATATGTCACCGTTCCGTTTGTGGCGCTTTTCGGATTAAACGAAACGGCAGTGCGGTTGCCGTCGGCGATAGCAGGCACACTCACCGTACTGGCACTGTATTTTCTGATCGTAGAACTATTCCGGAAACACAAAGAGGCACAATGGATTGGAATTGCCGCATCGTTAGTACTTGCCGTGACGCCATGGCATATCATGCTGTCCCGTGCGGGGTTTGAAGCGAATATTGCGCTCCTTTGTATCACCGTCGGTGTCTGGTGGGTGCTTTTGGCACGCCGCCATCCGCGGTGGTGGTATGTGTGCTGGCTGCCGTTCATTCTTGGTGTCTATACATTTAACAGCGCGCGCTACGCCGGGCCGCTGCTTGCCGCAGGACTTTTAGTCTACGTATGGAAATATATATGGAAAGACCGGAAGCAGTTTGGTATCGGGGTAGTCATTGCTATGATTGCCTTGGCACCGATCATTCCTCATTTGCTGTCGAAACAATCCAGGCTGCGGTTTGACGAAGTCAGCATATTTACCGATCTTACCGTGGTGTTGCGTTCCAACGCACGCCGCCAGCATGACGGGTATAGTATAGCTTCGGAAATATTCGATAACCGGAGGCTCGGGTATCTGCATGCGTACCTTATCCACTTTTTTGATAACCTGGAACCCAGGTTTCTTTTCATCCACGGGGACGGCAACCCGAAATTTTCCATACAGGATACCGGCGAGCTGCTGCTCGTGAGCGTTCCGTTTGTCGTGTACGGAGCGCTTCGGCTATTCCGCGATGCGCCGGGGGTCGCGTGGCTTTTGGTCTGGTGGCTCATCGTTTCTATCGCTCCTGCTGCCGTGGCCCGCGAAACGCCGCATGCGCTTCGCGTGGAAAACGGCCTTCCGGTGTACATGATAGCGACGGCGTATGGATTGGTATCAGGCATCCTGTATCAGGCATCACGCCGGAAAAAACTGCTGTTGGGTACGCTTTTTGGTGTATTGTTTATTCTCAATTTTTTCTATTTTTGGCATAACCTGACGGCGCATTATCCGACGGAATTTTCCGGCGAGTGGCAATACGGATATAAGCAGGCGATCGAATACGTCGATTCGGTGAAACAACACTATGACTCCGTAGTGCTGACCGAAAGCATCGGCAGGCCATACATCTATGTGCTGTTTTATGACAAGGTTGACCCCAGAGTATTCTGGAAAGAAAAAGATGCATCGTTTGATGCGGCGGGATTTTATAATGTGTACGGATTCGGAAAATACCGGTTCGTCAATAACAATCTGGAAAAGCATACGGGCAGGACGCTGTATATTCTGGATCCGTCCCGGGTGCCGAAAACCGCCCATATCCTACAGACTATCCGCGTATTAAACGGTACACCGGTGCTGGTCATATTTGACTGATATGAAAAAATATTATCCGATCATGGCATTTGTCGGCATAGTGCTCCTTGCCATATTCCTGCGGTTTTGGCAGTTGGGGAATATCCCTCCTTCGCCGGACTGGGATGAGGCAGCGTTGGGATACAATGCATATTCCATACTGAAAACCGGCCGCGATGAATACGGGACGTTTTTGCCGAGGGTGCTTCGTTCGTATGATGATTACAAACCTCCCCTGTACGCATATCTTACGATTCCCTCCGTTGCGGCCTTTGGTTTGAACGTGTGGGCCGTGCGTCTGCCGTCTGCCGTGATGGGTAGTATCGCCGTCATCGGCACATATTTTTTGGCACTGTATTTGTTTAAAAAGAAACGCATGGCTCTGCTATCGGCACTGCTTCTTGCCATATCGCCGTGGCACCTGCAGTTTTCGCGGATCGCCTTTGAAGCAAACGTCGGGCTGACGCTCAATATTGTGGGGTGCGTTGCATTTTTTTACGGGCTTACATCATTACCGTGGCTTAGTGTCAGCGCATTTCTTTTCGGTTTGGCGCTCTATGCATATCATAGCGAGCGCGTATTCGTGCCCCTTTTGGTACTCACTCTCGCGATTCTTTGGCGCAGGGAACTTTTCCGGGATTATCGGAAAGTCGCAATCGGCGTGATTATCGGCCTTCTGACCGTGGCTCCCCTTATCCCGGTTGCCACGGACAAGGCAATGCTGACCCGCCTGCAGGGAACCAGTTCACTTTCCGATACGACCGGACTTCTCATGCGTACGGTGAAAAAGCTGGAAGAAGATAAAATGCATGGCGATACAATCGGCGCCCTCTTTGATAACCGGCGTTTGGTGTATGCCGCAACGCTTATGGACGGATATATCAGCCACTACTCATTCCGCTGGTTATTTCTCACCGGGGATAACGACCGGCATCACGCGCCCGATAACGGGCTATTGTATCTTTGGGAACTGCCGTTCCTTTTGTGGGGCATATTTTCGATTTGGAAAAAGGGAGGAAAAGTGTCCCAGCTTCTCTTTACCTGGTTTTTGATAGCGCCGATTGCTGCGTCTCCTACAAGCGAAACGCCGCATGCGATACGGACGCTCGTGTTTTTGCCGACGTTTCAGATATTTACGGCTACCGGATTGCTGGCATTTGTGTCGCGTGTCAGAGAGGGTATATCGCAAAACAACGCGCTGCGCAAATGGTTCACCATAGGGATTGCGGGAAGTGTCGGGATGGTCATCGTCTTTAATACATTATTTTATTTCCACATGTATTACTCGCATCTTAATCAGGAAGACTCGCGGTTCTGGCAATACGGGTATGCGCAGGCGGTGAAGTACGCCGAGGCGCATAAAGCGAAATATAAAAAAATCGTCGTATCCATAAAACTCGAACAGCCGCACATGTTTTTCCTGTTTTATACAAAATACGATCCGGCGACCTATCTGGCACAGGGAGGAACGGCATCGGGCGGATTCCGTGAAATACGCAACCACTTTGACAAATATGACTTCCGGGCGATCGGGGAGTGGTCGAAAGAAATCCATGACGGATCGGTACTTTATATAGGCACGCCGAAAGAAATTCCCAGCGGGGCACAGCATTCCATATATTATCTCAATGGTGAAGAAGCCATACGGATAGCAGAATAAGTATATTATACGCACATGAAACGATGGATGATTATAGGAATACTTGTTGTTGCCGCATGTGTGCGACTTTACAATCTTGCCCATGTGCCGCCGAGTCCGTCGTTGGACGAAGTAACGACCGGATACAACGCCTATTCCATTCTTAAAACCGGAGCGGATGAATACGGGACGAAATTTCCGTTACTCCTTCGCGCCTACGATGATTTCCGTCCCGCGCTGTATGTGTACGCGGTTATTCCGTTTGTTTGGGCATTGGGGCTTACCGTCCTTGCTGTCCGGCTGCCCTCGGTATTGTTATCCCTGATTGTGGTGTACGTAACGTATCTGTTGGGCCGGCTCATCGGGAAAAAATATATGTCGTTTGACTATTTGGGAGAGATATCCGCGCTATGTATCGCCATATCTCCGTGGCACATATACATATCCCGGTTGGGACACGAAGCCAACATGGGACTTGCCCTCACTGTGGTCGCGGTATATTTTTTCCTTTCAGGCATCATTGCCAAGCGTACGCGCAGTATCATAGGAAGCGGTATCGTGTTCGGGCTGACGGTCTACGGATATCAGAGCGAAAAAATCGTAACGCCGCTTCTTTTGGCAGCGGGAGCGCTTTTCTTTTGGAAGGAGCTGTGGAAACAAAAGGGTGCGGCGATACTCGCAGCGATATTGTGTGTGTTGATTGCAGTGCCTGCTGCCGCAGCGACCCTTTCACCGCAGGGCATGGTACGGTTTCAGGGCACCTCCGCATTCTCCCGAGATGCGCCGCGTATGATGGAGGCCGAAAGGCACTATGCGTTGGCAAAAACCGCCGGAAACAGGATTGGCGAAATCGTACACGGAAAACTTGTGACGTCGGCCGAAATATTTGCCGGAAATTATATCTCTCATTTTTCTCCGGGCTGGCTGTTTGCCGGGGCGAGCCGCGAAGCGTTTAAGGCGCCGGGAATCGGGCTTTTGTATGTATGGGAGGGCGTGTTCTTGTTGCTGGGTCTTTATGCCCTTCTGCGGTCAAAATTGCCGCGGAATGTAAAATTGTTCCTTCTTGCATGGGTATTGGTGTCTCCGGTTCCTGCGTCCGTCACGACACAAGCTCCCCACGCCATGCGCTCATATACGATGATTCCCGGGTTGCAGCTTATAGAAGCATTGGGTGTTTGGTATGTGGTACGTCATCTTCGCACAAACTACATGCGGATAGGAATGGCCGTTGTGATAAGTACCTGTATCATATACGGAGCCGTTGGCTTTTGGAACGGATATTTTGTCAGATTTCCGGCAGAACAGTCTGATGCGTTCCAATATGCCATGAAGGGAGCGGTCACATACGCGCTGCAACACAACCATGACTACGCCCGGATAGAGTTTGCCCACCAGGGAAACCTATACCAGTCGTATATGTTTTTTCTGTATTACAGTACATTTGATCCGTCCGCGTACCACGCACTGGGGGGCACGCGCTCCGGGGGATACCAGGAGGCCCACTATATCGGCAAATATTCATTCGGATACTTACCCCAAACACAAGCGGAATATGCGCCCGATACGCTGTATTTTTATGACGCGCACGCAGTGCCGTCAGGCCTTCGGACGATCGCGCGGTTTGATAATCTGGACGGGAAAACGGGGATTGCTGCCGCAGTATTATAAGCAGAAACACTATTGTTTTGGGTTATACAAACCATACATTATATTTGTAACCTGACCTGTACTATGAAAGAGAAACGCAATACGACACCATCATCTATACGCGGAATTTCCGCCTGGATGCGATATATTTTTATCGCAATGGCCGCCGCCGCTTCGCTTTCGGGCATAGTGCTGCGTTCCGTTGAGCTGGCAAACCACAACTATGTATTTGTCTACGACCAGGGGCTGGACATGATGGCGGCCAGAAGCATAGCAGTCGGTCACAAACTGACGCTGATTGGCGCGGAAGCCGGGGGCGGATTTGCTGGCCTACCCGGCATATTCCATGGTCCCGGATATCACTATCTGTTGGCCGCGATTTCCATATTTTCGCGGGGGGACCCATATGGCGCGATGGCTGTGCTTTGGGTCATGCACATGGGAGAAATCTGGTTCCTGTATGTGTTAGGAAAACGGCTATTCGGCAGATGGGGTGGGGTAGGTGCAGCGTTTATGACAGCGGTGTCTCCGGTATTTATCGGGATGACCAGGGTCATCTGGGCACCTAATTTCGCCGGGTTATGTATCGTACTCTATCTTTTTGCATTATTTACGTCGCGTCCCGCGCGCACACGATCCATGATGGTGCTCGGTTTTATGGCAAGTGTTCTGTATAATTTTGAAATTCCGCTGGCTGTGGCCGCGGTACTGTCGGCGATAGGGTATATGTGGTTGGTACAGAAGATACGGCGCCCGCTCTATTGGGCCGCGTTCATCTCGGGATGTGTCGCCGGGTTTTTGCCGATGATAGCATTTGATGCACGGCACGGATGGACGACCGTGCGGGGTATCATAGGATTTTTCACACACCCGGTGATACTTTCTACGTCTGTGCCGTATGATATTGCGGGACACATACGCGCAATCCTTTTTTATATCAACGGAATATTTCCGTCTATTTCCGGATTACCGTACTGGTTTTGGACCGCACTCCTCGTACTTGGGGTGTGGGTATATCGGAGGCGCGACACCAGAATCCAAAGATATCCGGGGGTAACCGCATTGGGCATTATCGCCGTCGTCCACATACTCCTTTTTGTGCCGTACAGAAATCCCGTATACGGACACTATCTTACGATACTTTCCTATGCGGTTGTTCTGACCGTAGGGTATATCGTCGCCCGCATGCATGAGGAAAGATACGATTGGATGATAGGCATCATCCTTCTTGCCGTTGCCATCCCAGCACTGCTGTTGTATCCCCGTACCGCATATGCCGATTATCGGGATTATGGCGGGACGGCAAAGATAAAAGGAAAGACTGATGCGATCGACGCCGTATACCGACTAGCCGGCGGCAAACCGTTCAATCTCCTGATTTTTACGCCGCCTGTGTATACCTATCCCTACGAGTATCTGTTGCAATGGTACGCGAAGGATCGGTACGGATATACGCCGGGGCAAAAGAAGCAGGGAACCGTATTTCTTTTGATTGAACCTGATCCGGAAAAGCCATGGAGTTATAATGGATGGTTAGAGACGGTCATACAAACCGGCACGGTGGAGTCTACCGTGACATTGCCGAGCGGGTTTATCATACAGAAACGATTCATGAAATTATGAAACAGATCCCATTGCGTCGCCTGATAGGTTGGCTGGTAGTCATTCTTTCTCTGTTGCCATTACTTGATCTATTGCATCCGGGACTGCCGGTCACGCATGACGGTCAGGACCATGTGGCACGGATCGCGAATTTTTACCAAAGCCTGTCGGAGGGTAATATCGTGCCGCGATGGGCAGCAAACCTCAATTGGGGGTACGGGCATCCGATACTCATGTTCCTGTACCCGCTACCTTCGTACGTTGCCTCTCTGTTCCATTTCATTGGGTTCTCGTTTGTAGACAGCACGAAACTTGTTTTTGCCGCGGCATTTTCCGTAAGCATGCTTGCCATGTACTGGTGGGTACTGGAAGCCTGGGGCGTGTGGCCGGCATTTGCCGCAGCCGTACTCTACGGATTTGCCCCGTACCGGTTTGTCGATCTCTACGTTCGCGGAGCAATCGGAGAGCATATGGCATACGTATTTTTACCGGTCATTCTCTGGGGATTATTTACATTATCCCAAAAAAACAGTTCCCGGTGGGCACCATATGCTGTTTCCTTGGGTACGACTTTGCTCATTCTTTCCCATAACGCGTTGAGTATCATGTTCCTGCCGATCGCGGCGCTCTACGCTCTCTATTTGGGGGTTTTGGATGGACGCGTACGGATCATGTTTCTTTTGCAAAGCGCGTTGTATGTAGGATTGGGATTCCTGTTCTCCGCATTTTTCTGGATTCCGGCATACTTTGAAGGGAAGTATACGCTTCGCAGTATCGTCATGGCCGGCCAGTTTGATAACCGGTTTGTTCCGTGGTCCTGGTTTGTATATTCACCGTGGAATTATGGGGGGACCGATACGTTATCAAAATCACTCGGGTGGGCGCAGCTAGGCGTTGTTGCCGCGGCTATCGTCCTGTGGTTCCGGCATCGCAATATGCGCGTCATCGTGGGAGGGACGCTTATCGTGCTTCTTGCATCATTATCGATTATGACAAGCGTGTCGCTTCCTTTGTGGACACATATCAATCTGTTACAGAAATTCCAGTTTCCCTGGAGATTCTTATCGGTCAGCGTATTTGCCACGGCATTACTGGGCGGGCTGATAACGGCAATGACCGGAAAAAAACAAGCACTGGTGGCAATCGGCGTTTGTCTGGTAGCGATGATCGGGACCGTGAACATGTGGCACGCTCATGTCTATAAAATCTTGCCTCAAACGTTTTTTACCGGCATATATAGAAGCACGACGGACACCGGAGAAAGCAGCCCGATTTGGTCCATCCGCTTTATGGAACACACACCGTCGTCTGCCATGTCCGTTATAGAAGGACATGCATCGATACAAAATCTCGCCAGGACAACGACAAAACATGTATATCATGTCACAGCAACCCAATCCGCGCGTCTTTTGGAAAATACGCTCTATTTTCCGGGATGGAATATTCTCATAGACGGCACTCCCGTATCGCTGCAATTCCAGGATCCCACGTATCGTGGATTGATGACATTTCATGTACCCGTCGGGGACCATGCAGTGATTGCCGTATTTACGGACACGAAACTGAGAGCATTGAGTGCTGGAATAAGTGTGGCAAGTTTCGTGCTGTTTATTATTGTTCTTGGTACAATTCCTCTATGGCGGAAAAAACGATGAATTTATCCGTGGCAATCGCCACGTATAACGAAGAACAGAATCTGGATATATGTTTGTCTTCCGTGAAAGATTGGGTAGATGAAATTGTATTGGTGGACGGCGGATCGACGGATAAGACAGTAGAGATAGCAAAAACCTACGCTGCGACAATAATACACACTGATAATCCGCCCATATTTCATATCAATAAACAAAAGGCGCTTGATGCGTGTCGTGGGAAGTGGATTTTGCAATTGGATGCAGATGAAGTGGTCTCTCAGCATCTTAAGGATGAAATACTCCGCGTTGTACAAAACCCCGGTTCCAACGATGCGTATTATTTACCCAGGAAAAATTTTTTTATCGGACACTGGTTGTCCAAAGGCGGGCAGTATCCTGATTATCTTATCCGGCTGTTTAAGAAGGGGAAGGGGACGTTTCCCAGCAAAAGCGTACATGAACAGATAGCAGTTTCGGGATCCGTGGGATATCTTACGCAACCGCTTTTACATTACACCAACAGAACGTTTGCCGACTATTGGCGGAAGGCAGATACGTATACAACACTGACCGCACATGAATATCAGACGCATCGCATCGGTAAAAACCCGATAGCGTTTATAAAACATATGTTGATCTTGCCCGTCTGGACGTTTCTTCGTTTATACGTGCGGCATAAGGGATTTGTAGACGGCATATGGGGATTTTTGTTCGCGCTCTTTTCCGGTTTGCATTACGCGATAGCATATAGAAAATATTTGAGTATGAGGTAGGGATATGAAAGGCATACACATATTGTATTTGTGCAGCGTCGTGTACTGCGCTTTTTTTCTGACTGTCAGCGCGACATACGCGTCCTATATGTTGCCATATCCTTCATACATGCCGGGAAATAAACTGTACACGGTAATGAGGGTGCTGGATCGGATAAAAGCGTATTGGTACTGGGGAGATATCGGCGGCTTCCGGTATCATTTGGGTCTTTCGGATAAATATCTAGTGGAAGCAAAAACGCTTTTTGAATACCAACAATATCTTTTGGGAGTGTCGGCGCTTGAGCGGTCTGATGAGCAGTTTCGTTTGGTGCCGGGCTATCTTTCCTTGGCCAAGCGTGACGGGAAAGATATCAGGCAGTTAAGGCAAGCCTTACTTGACGCATCCGCATCCCATACCAGTGTGTTAAATACACTATTGGGAGAAGTCCCCGTGTCGTTCGTATGGAGGCCGGAAAAGGCGTCCGAAAAAAATCTCAGACTTCATGCATTGATCCAATCATCCATTGCGGTACGAAGGGAAGCGATACAGCCATGACGTATCTATTGTTTGCCGTTACCCTTTTCATGCTCAGCGTTTACTCATGGGGATTTGTGGAAGA
>JAKAFY010000020.1 GCA_021817785.1 bacterium | reverse complement strand
TCTTGGTGGGGATCCTTTCCCTGGAAAATGCAATCGTCGCATTTACCGCAGTCACCGGACTGGAACAAACGCCCGCGCTCGAAATAGGCATCGTGTTTGATATTTTTATCTGGATCACGATCGCTACCGTATTTGCCAGCATGATTTATCAAAAATTCGGTTCGTTGGATGTTGCGAACCTTACGCACCTGAAAGAAGAATAATATGATGCTATTTCTTATACTCATCACTCCATTCATCGCTTCTATCCTTTCCTATGTCGCCGCCCCGACCGTCTCCGCGTTAGGCACGATCGGTATACTATCAACTTCTATAGAGCTCATAAGTTCCATCGCACTCATGATTTCTCTGGGCAGCCATCCAGCCCCCCTGACGGCACGGTATCTGGGTGTCGATCATATCGGAGCGGTCGTACTACTCCTTCTCTCCCTCGGCGGGCTTATGTCTGCTATCTATGCACGCGGATACACCGCTGCGGAAATGACCAAGGGGATTATCGGATTTAACCGGGCAAAAAAACTGTACGCACAGCTCCATCTGTTTTTACTTGCTATGTCGTTGGCGATCGTCACCACCAATCCCATACTGACATGGATTGCCATAGAGGCAACAACCTTAACGACTGCATTTTTAATAAGCTATTACGATAAGCCGTCCGCAATGGAAGCGGCATGGAAATACTTGATGCTCAATTCGGTCGGATTGCTGTTTGCGTTTTTCGGGACGCTTCTTTTTTTGACCCCGGAACTTCGCGGGGCCCATGGGCCGGAAACGTGGCAGGGGCTCCTGGCACAGGCCGAAGCATACAATCCGTTTATCGTCAAAATGGCATTTGTGTTTGCACTCATAGGGTACGGCACAAAAGTGGGTCTTTCGCCCATGCACACCTGGCTCCCCGATGCCCACAGCAAAGCGCCGTCCCCCATCAGTAGTTTGTTATCCGGCGTATTATTAAACATACCGCTTCTTGCCATACTTCGTGCAAAAGCCATTACGGATGCGGCGGTGGGCCCTTCATATGCCTCCGGACTTCTTATCATGTTCGGACTTTTGTCTTTGGTCATTTCCTCAGCGATCATCCTTGTTCAAAAAAATTACAAACGACTGCTTGCATATTCCAGCATAGAAAACATGGGGGTGGTGACGATGGGGTTCGGCATCGGCGGGCTTGCCTCGTATGCAGCATTGCTCCATATGATGTACCATTCGCTGACCAAATCCTTACTGTTCCTTTCGGCCGGTACGATATTGGTAAAATACGGGTCGACCAAAATAGAAGGGATAAAGGGTATGATGAAGACGCTTCCCATAACCGGACCGATCTTCTTTTTCGGGATACTTACGCTTATCGGCATGCCACCCATGGGGATATTTTTTACTGAATTTACCATTCTTTTGTCCGGCATGCGATACTACCCTGTGGTATCCGTGGCCGCGTTGTGTGCGCTCATCGTGGCAGGCATAGGGTTTATGCGGCACGTTACTTCCATGGAATTCTATGGCGGGGAAAAATCTATGGCCGCAGGGGAAATTTCCGTCTGGATGACCGCCCCTCTACTGGTGCTTGCCCTTATCATAATCATAGCGAGTGTGTTTCTACCGCAGTCTATACAAACGTTTCTCGCCCTCGCGGCAAAAACTTTATGAACAAAACAATACGCGGCTATCTCTCCCCATATACCACCACGTCCCGCGGACGTATCACTGTGTACGACGTACCGGTATCCGACATGACCAGAGTCATACCGCTTCTCTATAAAGAGCCATCCGTAGAGCTCAAAACGATATTTGCTGCTGACGTGACGAAGAAAAAAGCTGGGTTTCGCGTCTTGTATGTGTTTGGCATTCCGAAAGAACACTCCTTTGTGGTCCTCTCGGTTGCCATACAAACCGGCACGGAATTTCCGTCGCTGACAAAATATATTCATGAAGCATCCGGGTATGAACGGAAAATCCACTCCATGATGGGGCTCACGCCGGTGGGGCACCCGGATCTTCGACCGTTTATCCTTCACGAAAACTGGCCGATGAGTGTATTTCCGCTACGCAAACACGTCTCGGGTACCAAGCGCCCTCCCATGGCAAAAGGTGACTATCAGTTTCACACCGTCCAAGGGGAAGGTATCTATGAAATCCCCGTGGGGCCCATTCATGCCGGCATTATAGAACCGGGACATTTCCGTTTCAGCATGGCAGGAGAAGAAATACTGCTTTTGGAACCCAAGCTCGGCTTCAAACACCGGGGGGTAGAAAAACTGTTCGAAACCATACCTTTTTCTGATACGATCCGGCTATCGGAGCGGGTATCCGGCGACACATCTCTCACCCATTCGCTCGCCTACTGCCAGGCCATCGAAGAACTCGCGGGAATCACCGTATCCAAAAAAACTGCGCTGCTCCGGGTCGTGTATTCGGAACTCGAACGGCTCGCCAACCATATAAACGACATCGGATTTATCATGCTGGACACCGGGTACAGTTTTGGCGGCAGCAACGGGCAACGGCTCCGGGAAACCGTCATGCAGTGGAACGAACGTTTGACGGGTAGCCGGTATCTGCGCGGCGTCAATGCGATCGGCAGGGCAACCAAGGATATCCCGAAAGAAACGCGGGATTCCCTCGCCGCGTACTGTGCGTCATTTGAGCAGGATTTCCGTGAAATTATCGCGGTCGCCAATGAAAGCAGTTCGCTCTACAACAGGCTAGAGGGCACCGGGACACTCGACAAAACGACGGCAGAAGACCATGGCGTCATAGGAGTTGCCGGCAGGGCAATCGGACTTGTCCACGACGCACGCAAGGACTATCCGTATGCTTCTTACGGCACGTTGCCATTTTCCATCTCGCTCCAAACAACCGGAGATGTGCGTGCCCGCTTCGGCGTCCGGGTAAAAGAAGTATATACGTCGCTCTCGCTTATACGGCAGGCTATAGCAAAGCTACAAAATGCACCGGATTCCGCAGTCAAAAAGGTCATATCTCTCAAGAAAAACAGCATTGGTATCGGCGTCACCGAAGGATGGCGCGGAGACATTGTCTACACTGTACTCACGGATGACAAAGGCCACATCAGCAGAGTAGACGTACGCGATCCGTCGTTTCTCATCTGGCCCGCACTCGGACATGCCGGACGCGGCAACGTCGTCCCCGACTTCCCGCTTATCAACAAAAGTTTTAACTTGTCCTACAGCGGCCACGACCTCTAAATATTGAGCTGCCGGCTTCTGCGCGCTATACTACGGGAATGCAGGCATACTTTACCGCTTCTATCGTCGGGAAAAAATATCACCTCGACAAATATTACCGCATCGTAGAACTACTGAAAGACCGTGGGGTCACGGTTGTCGACGAACACATCCTGGCCGTATCGGAAAAAGATATCCAGCTCCAGTCCAAACACGAACGCCTGGCGTTTCATGACCAGCTCGAAGATTGGGTTAATACGGCCGATTTTCTGGTAGCGGAAACCAGTTTTCCAAGTATAAGCGTGGGCTATGAAATCTCCATGGCACTCGATCGTGGCAAGCCCGTCCTCATCCTCTACAGCGAGGGCGACCCGCCCAGCATATTTGCCTACCACGAAAATGAAAAAATCGTGTGTGAAAAGTACACGCTGGACACGTTGCCGGCCATCATCACGGATTTTCTCCATTTCGTACGGGGAGAGGCGGATACGCGATTTACCTTTTTTATCTCCAGCAAACAGGCTGCCCACCTGGCCAAACAGGCCAAAAAGCACCGCGTACCCAAGTCGGTGTATTTGCGAAACCTCATAGATAAAGATCTGAAGTAAATCTTTTTTTCTCACAAATAGCGCTCGTGTTGCCTTTGCAAGGCAGGATTCACTATTTCTTTGTTCACGCAAAGAAATAGTGTAAAGAAAGCGTGCCGCGTGAAGATTTTCCGCTATTTCTAGCCTCGAATACCACGGCGGAGCCTCCCCGGAGAAAACGGGGTTTCCGCACGTCTATTGCTCGGCAAGAAATAGACAGGAAAATACTTCAAAGCGGCAGAAAACAAAAAAACGAAACGTCCTCCTTCTAAGGACTGTAATCTATCTCACAATTACAAAGTACATCAATGTGATGCATCACGCTTTCTGCCTCACCCGACCTACACTACGGGTGTATGACACGCGTTATCCGTACGATTCACCAGGACTACATGCGCCCCATGGGCGAAACGGTTGCGTTAAGCATCTCGCTGAACCGGCAGATCTGGACGGGCCTTTTTGGCCGCGCGTGGGACAGCCTACGACTCGACGAAAAATTGATCTGGATCGCGTTTATCAGCAACACCATCTGCATTTTTACCCTTATCGAGTTCCTCTTTCTGAAAAAATAACCATTGCGCTTGACATCGCCCGATTCTTGTCCTACGATAACTATGCCCGTGTGGAGTTGAAGCGTATTTTCCTCCACAGAATCTTAACATATGAGGTACACTCCCTTTGATTACCTTAGGGGGTCACAAGACGAAGTAGTTACTACCCTTGGGTAGCGACTCAGTCTTTCCGATTTCCATATATCGGGGAAAATACTTCATCTCGACACGCGGCAGAAATTATTTGTTCTTCTTCTCTTGACAATACCTACGGTTTTCTATTCCCTTCCCATCTGATAAAATCAGAAAAGTACGATAGTAAGACCAGAAACGCACGTTCACAGTAAATCAATAGATCTTGTATTACTTTCTTACTGGCCTTGCTTGCGTTACGAATATTGCCGCCTTAGCCCTGCCCGCATTGCTACGCAAAGCGTTGCAGGCGGGTCAGTGGTAGTCGCCTCATCGGCGACCCGCCGGAGAGGCAGGAGCGACGTGATATAGTGAAAATTGTGATAGCCGCCTTAGCTCAGTGGTAGAGCAACCGTTTTGTAAACTGTAGGTCGTCGGTCCGAATCCGACAGGCGGCTCAATAAAACTGTAGGTCGTCCCGCTACGCGGGACAGGCGGCTCAATTGGAAGAAAATCCGACCGATTTCCCGACAACGCCCGTTGGGGGCGGGATGATACCTTTGGCCCATGCGCGGGCTATGGTCGATAAAAAGAAACTATCCGAGTTTGCCATAACCACTTGCGGCAATTCGTGCATAGGAAATACCACCGGTCCGTGCTTTAACTCATACACATCCGGATTTACATGGTTTTTCGGCAGATTCCGAAGATCCGTATCGGAAATCACGGCGCTGAATATCTCCGGCGCCTGGTTGGTAAGACCGGTATCGGGATGTACCACTCCAAGGCTTTCCAGACGTTTGAGCTTTATATTCTCCCCGCCTAACTCCTCTTTCATTTCCAGCATAATACGGTCCGTTATCGTCTGTACGCCGTCTACGCCTTTGTCGTAAAATCCGCCGAAGGTGTCAAACTGCGGTTTACCTGTGGCAAACTTTTCGCCCTTCAGTACGATAAAGTGCGTTATCTCTCCGTTTTTTTCCACAAAGACCACGCCTTTGGCTCCGGATAGCGGCCCCGTACGCCAGCTGACATATTCATATGTATACCGAACGGACGGATTATCCAGTCTGGAGACTTCGAATTTCGGGACCAATGCAAACGAACCATGCGGCAGATCCACCATGCGTTCTACTTTCACGTTCCCCACTTCTTCCGGACGGTTTGCCAGATCCTGCAAAAATCCGTCATGGTTTTCTCGCCCTTTGTCCGGCAACGTAAGCAGCTGTTTTTGCAGTTCCGGAGCGGTTTCCCGAAACCATGTCTTTCCCTGTAATGTTTCGAATATCGCCCTGCGTTCGGGTGTGGCGTTGCGTAACAGCATCGCCATTTCCTGCTGATGTACAACGTCCGGCCGTAATCCTGTCTGATGCTGTTCCATACACGCATTATACCGACTTTTGCATTTTCCGCCAAAATGGTGTGTCTGCGAGTAATTTAGGCAATTCCCGAAACGTTTTTGCCCGGAGCGAATAGAGTTTGTGCCGGCCGTCCTGCTCTTTGGTCACCCAACCGGCACCCAACATGGCGTTAAGATGATGCATCAGCAGGTTTTCTTTAATGTGCAGGTGTTTTGCTAAATCTTCTCCCCACATCGGATCATGTGCAAGCAAATAAACGATGGCGATCCGATACGGATGCGACAAGCCTTTCAACATCAATGAATAGGGCGCCACGCGCTGTAATAATCGTTTGCCGGTCGTCATGTATTCATTATAGAGAGAGTTGTCATGTAGTTTCCAGTGACGAATGAATACAGTATAATACGGTGTTATCACGTATACGCTGAGATGGTCCCGCCAAGGCGGGAGACAATCGCAATCCCGCCATGGCGGGATAAAACTGTCGTATATGTATACGGTCTACATATTATATAGTAAGAAGATCGAAAAATATTATATTGGCTCAACGAAAGATATACATCAACGCGTCATACATCATAACGCCGGATTATCTCGTTGGACAAAACAAGGAATTCCTTGGATACTTGTGTATACTGAAACCTATGTGACAAGAGGAGAAGCGGTAAAACGAGAGGCAAAGATCAAATCGTACAAAGGCGGAAACGAATTTCGTAAATTACTATATCGCTGAGATGGCGGAGTGGACAATCGCAACAGTCTGTAAAACTGTCGCCCGACAGGGCTACCTAGGTTCGAATCCTAGTCTCAGCACCAATTATACCTATAGTACTGTTTCCCCCTTGCATCTTATAGATTTTTTTACCATACTAAAGATATTATGGAAAAAGAAAATTCCTCCGAGGTCATGGGCTCCCCATCCATGATAACGTATGTTATCGGGGCAGTATTGGTCGCCGCCGTAGTAGCAGGCGCATGGTATTTCCGTTCTTCCGCAAATCAGCAAACAGCAAGTATGGCTCCTCCGGCAGCTGAACCGGTTGTCCCGGCAGCCACACCGACACCGGGTCCTATTACCGGACTGGTCTGCGATAAACAATATTACAATCAGAAAATCGGATTTCCCCAATACTACCTTTCGGTAGAAGGCGGAGATTTTTCATCGGTCAAAAACGTTTCCTGCGAATTTACCGCACGCACAAAAGAGAAAGTACTTGCAACGGCTACCGGGGAAAGCCCGCTGACCGAAGCCCCGCAACGAAACGGAGCCACGTTCCGGTGTACATCAAAGGCAGTTGAAATCACGCCAAACATACCGACCATGGTGGATGTGACGCTGAAAGATGACCTGGGAAAAACGTCTACCTGCACGGCGACGTTTACCTTCCCTGCTCCGTAAGCTGGCGGGTAAAAAAGTCAATCGTACGAGCCATGGCGGGCTCCCATCCCGGTGTAAGATTGTGATCAGCCCCCGGATACGTAAAGTACTCAGTAGTGATCTTTTTATCCTGTAGTATCTTGACAAAGTCATCCGTCCATTTGACCGGTACGGCGTCGTCGGACTCCCCCTGATGGATTTGTACCGGGCCTTTGATCGCATCCAGATAATTAGTGAGCGAATAGAGCTCCACGTCATAGATGGATTCAAACTGCGCTAACTTTTTACGCAATAATTTCCCGTGATCATCGGCTTCATCGGTGTAATACAGGATGGAATACGGAAATGGTTTGGATACCGGCGCCCAGAGCACTGCCGGATAGGCCGTGCTTGATGCTTCCAGAACGGTAAGGGCAATTTGCCCGCCGTTGCTATGGCCCCAGATCCCCACCCGAGCGGAATCGGCAATAGCTACTGTCCTGATCGATGCCAAAAGCTGCAGTGCGGTCGTATACGTCTGGAACCGGTCTTCAAATACGTCGGTACTGGGCATGTCACTGCCGCCGTATCCCAAGAAATCAGGAGCCAGCGAGAGAAAACCGTGCGCGGCAAATGCTTCGGCGCTATGTTCCGTCCCCTCGCCCGGGTAATACCGGGTGACATCGACATATCCCCGAAACTGTACGATGACGGGATATCCGCTTGCCGGTTTGGGAGCGTTGGGGATATGCGCTACCCCATTGACCCGTTTCCCGTCCGAGAAATAATGGAAGCGTGCTACGGTATATGCCGATGTGGTCGCAGTGGGCTCGTCCAGCACGATCTGACTCGGGCGGAAAACGGTTTTCTGTAGCGCCGGTATGGTATACCGGTCCAGAGGGCGTGCGATGGGAGCAACGATCGGAGAAATAATTGCGTGCTGCTTCTGCAGCACAACAATGGTGGCACCGGCGCCGAGAATAATCCCTATACACATCACTGCAATCCATCTCATAACCCCCGTAGTGTACCACTTGAGGTGCGATGAAATCATGCATATGATAGGGAGGCACGTATGGAACCAGGACCCGACAACAAATCAACGATACCATCATCTACCCCTCCGGAGCATCCGCGCTGGATGCACCACATAACGAGCCGTACCGTATTTATCTGGATGGGAGTGATCACCCTTTTGCTTGCGGCCGAGGCCGGATTTTTATACTACAAAAATATACAACTGGAACGGCAAATCAAGTCCATGAAGTCGTTTCAATTTGTGCCGCCGGAGCCTACCCCTACTGTCTCGCTTCTTCCGATCACCCACTCACCGCTTCCGACCTGCAGACCCAGACCGCCGTGCCTGGATGCGACGCCGCGTTGTTTACTTCCGGAAACCACGGATATGTGTCCGCCGGATACGACGCCGACAGAACCGGTGACCTATACGTGTCCGTCAAATGGCTGGGTAGACTGTATGCCGGGCACCGGAACGGCAAAAAAGGAGTGTTCGCCGGAGGCGATGGCATGGCTGAAAGCAAACTGCCCAAACTTCCAGGGCGGTGCGTATTGATATACACACGAAATACTAGGTGCGACATATCCGTTGGCATATCGCAATCCCCTGGCATCCAAGCTCGGCAGACCGTATACTGTATCTGATTACACTACTCCGGCCGGTACCGTGATACACATGATCGTATGAAAAAGATAGTACTCATGACATTCCTCGCCCTTGCACTCACATACCCGACCAGCGTACTCGCAACATCAGATTATACGTTTGATACGCTGCGGGGCGCCAATTTCTTTGAAGGGCACTATTGGTATGGCAATGAAGCTGACGCCGAGATTTCCGCAAAAGCGGCAGAGGCCATGCATCTCAACGTCATCAGGATAAATGCCCGTTTAAACTCGCTTGCGATTGACGAGACGGATGAAACATTTGTTACCAATCTCGTCCAGGTGATACAGACCTTTGCTTCGCACCATGAGAAAGTCATCATTGTCCTCGGAGGATATGTCGGGTATGACGTCGCCTGTGGAAATTATGGATCATTTGTAGACGTACAAACCCGTGCAACCAAAGTGATCAATGCGCTTAAAAATAACCCTGCCATATTTGCCTGGGAAATTATGAATGAGGCTATCTCGGGCAATAGTCAAAATTGTGATCCTGCACAAATAACGAAAGCGGTTAACGCAATGTATACCCTGGTGCATACGCTCGCACCCGCTGCCCCCACGACTGTCTCCGAAGCATTTTACTGGTGGAAGTTGGGAGCCTGGAAGAATATTTCTACTTTCGCATCGTTTCACTGGTATCCTTTCAGCGAAATTACCAGCTCGCCGGTCACTGACGCCCAAATTACAAAACTAACGTCAGACCTAACTGATGCGATCGTTCATGCGAAAGATCAGGTCGCGCCACTTCCGCTCGTTGTCGGAGAATTCGGCGTTCAGTCGCCGGCAGTCGTGAATGCGGAAGATCAGGCAAAAGTATATCAAGCTATGTACGATGTATTTAAAAAAGAAAACGTCGGAGTTATATTATGGACCGCCTCGGTTCATGACGCCTCCGGAGACTACTCGGTTATACTTCCCGACGGATCACTTAAGCCCGCCGGTAAAATCGTACAGCAAGCGTATACATATCTTCCTATCCCCGGCGACTTTAACGGGGACAAACACATCAACATTATCGACTTCGTTCTATTTATGAACTACTGGTGGATGAACAATCTCGAAAAAGCTGATTTTAACCACGACGGAAAAATAAACGCCATCGACTACACGATATTTATGAATATGTGGAACGAGTCAAGGTAAAGCGCTAGATAACCCCGAGTTCTTTGCCGACTTTTGCAAACATCCTGATCCCGTAGTCCAAATCTTTTTTGGTGTGGGCCGCGGACGGCATCACGCGGATGCGAGCTTTCCCAAGTGCCACCATCGGGAATTTGATCGGCGTGGCAAATACGCCGAGTTTAAATAACCTGGCGCTGAATTCCTTGGCCAAATTTTCGTCTCCCAGCATCACCGGCGTAATCGGCGTTTCTGTGCTCCCGGTATCAAATCCTAATTTTTTGAATTCTTTCCGAAGATATGCTGCATTGGCCCACAGTTTTTTTACCAGCGACTTCGATTTGGTCAGAATCCGTACCCCTTCAACCACTGCTGCCGCATCTGCGACGGTAAGGCCCGTAGAAAATAGGTACGGCCGACCCTTCTGGCGGTAATACTCAATAAGCTCTTTCTTGCCCGCTATGACGCCTCCCAGCACCCCAAATGCCTTGGAAAGCGTGCCCACTTCGATATCCACCTGGCCGTGCAGTTTAAAATGATGTACGATGCCCCGTCCTTCGCCCAACACTCCTTCGCCATGTGCGTCATCCACCATGGTGACGGCACCGTATTTTTTGGCGAGCGAGACAATACCGGGTAATCGCGCTATATCGCCGTCCATGCTAAACACGCCGTCCGTGGTAATCAGGATAATTTTTTCGGATCCGTCGCTCTTTTTTTCCGCTTTCTGAACCTTTTTGGCTTCTTTGAGCACCCGTTCGAGGTCGGCCATATCGTTATGTTTATAGATAAATTTGGTTTTCACCTGAGCCAACCTGATCGCGTCGATAATGCTTGCATGGTTTAACTCGTCGGAGATGGCAATATCTTCCTTGCCAACCACCGTCTGGATGGCAACCAGATTGGCCACAAATCCGCTCGGAAGCAAAAACGCAGCTTCCGCGCCCTTTAATGTAGCCAGGGCTTTTTCCGCCTCCATATGAAGCGCTAAATTGCCGGATATGGGACGCACGGCTCCTGGACCGACGCCGTACTTTTTTACCGCTTTGACGACTGCCGCCACCAACCGCTTGTCCTGGGCAAATCCCAGATAGTTATTGGAACAGAAATTCAGAAGCTTTTTGCCGTCTATCCGAAACCACGGTCCCTGGGAGGATTCCAATACGCGGACAGCCGTATACAGGCCTTTGTTCTTCATGTCTTCTATCGTGTCAAAATAAGGCTGGAGTGGGTTCATAGTTATTTAGAGAGCTTAGAAAGACTAGAAGCTTAGTAATTTTACGATACTAAGCTACTAAACTTCTAAGCTACTTCCTTTCATTGTAATTTTTTCTTTAGTCCCTCTATCATGACGTTGGTCATTTTGGATAACACGAATTCCGGCTTCCATCCCCAGTCTTTTCGGGCGACCCGGTCGTCTACCGACTGCGGCCAGCTTTCGGCAATCTTCTGCTTGACCGGATCGGGATCATAGGTTGCGACAAAGGTAGGATACAGTTTCTTGATTTCGGAAACCAATTCTTTCGGTGTAAAGTTTATGGCGGCAAAGTTGTAACTCGTGCGCACTGTAATTTTTTTACTCGGCGCGTCCATCAATTTGATCGTGCCACGGATAGCGTCGTCGATATACATCATGGGTAGCCTGGCATCTGCTTTTAAAAATACGCTGTAGCGGTTTTCTTTGAGCAATCCATAAAATATATGGACGGAATATTCTGTCGTCCCGTCTCCCGGTGGCGCTTTGTAGCCGATAAGTCCAGGATACCGGAGACTCCGGACATCAACACCCCACCGCACAAAGTAATACTGACACAATAGCTCGCCGGTCACTTTGGTCGCCCCATAGATGGTCGTCGGTTCCAGCACGGTATGTTGCGGCGTCATCTTTTTCGGCGTTGTCGGACCGAAGGCTGCAATTGAGCTGGGCCAGAACACCCGGAGTTTGTAATCTCGGGCGAGTTCCAATACATTGCGCAATCCATTGATATTTACATCCCATGCAAGATCGGGATTTTTCTCGCCGCCTACGGACAGTAATCCAGCAAGATGATACACATCAGTGATGTTATGCTTCTTGATAATTTTCTCGAGCGACGCCATATCTCGTACGTCACCTTTGACGAGTTGTCCCTTAAATTCTTTAGGAATAGTTTTATTGCCTAACGCAAAAACGTGTGAAGAACCAAATTTTTTCTGTAACGCAGGCACCAAATCTGAGCCCACTAACCCGAATGCACCCGTAACAAGAATGTTTCTCATATAGATAGATAGTCGGACTAGTTTTTAAAATCATTCACCTTCCCTATGTCATTGCGAGCGAAGCGTGGCAATCCCTATACTATAGTCGTGCAAACAAAACAGTATTTTGTATATATCGCAACTAACTCAACGAATCATGTTTTATATACGGGCGTCACAAATAACATTGCCCGACGTATATATGAACACAAACACAAATTGGTATCTAGTTTTACTTCAACATATAATATAAATAAACTCATATATTTTGAAATCTTTTCGGATATACATGCAGCTATATCACGAGAGAAACAAATTAAAGCAGGGTCAAGACAAAAGAAAATCGATCTTATCGTATCAGTGAATCCAGCATACAAAGACTTATACAGCAGTATTATTTCTTAGATTGCTTCGTCGAAGACTCCTCGCAATGACCATAAGGATCGCTCCATAAAGACAACGCGTTCTACTGTCGCAACGACACCTGTTACATGATAAAATAGAAACTCATTGCCCGGGTGGCTCAGTGGTAGAGCACGTTCTTGGTAAGAACGTGGTCGCGGGTCCGATTCCCGCTCCGGGCTCACGCGTATTATGAATGAACGCACCGTTTCGCTCAGCAAAGAACACGCCCCACAACACCATATCGTATTAGGCGTTCACTTCAAACTTCACGGAGGAGATGGCATATCATTGCAAGCACAACTTCTGGAACACGCGCTGTTGGACTCATCCTACGATATCCACGAATGCAGTGCCGATGTCCCACCAAACACAAAAGGACTAGCCATACCGGAATTAGCCTATCAGTCACCTGAGGTACACGCATTACGCCAGGACATATTTCATCCCGACGGCGCAGTACCGGCGGAACAAATTGCTCAGCGGCTCGACGTACTGACTACAAAAATTCAGACCGCCATGGAGCGCTATATCAAAACAAATACTATCCGTGTCGTACATATCCATAATTTATTCTCCGTCCCATACAACCCGGCGGCGACAATAGCGGCGTACCGTCTGGCCCGCGAGCATCCGGACATACAGTTTATTGCACAGCATCATGACTTTGTGTTTGAAAAACGCCAGGATATTTTCCCGACGCCACCTAACCCCGCTATCGCCAAACAACTCGATGAGGCGGTATTACCGACATTACCCAATATCACCCACTGTGTGCTGAACCGTGACGCCGCAGAGTATCTCTGGCAGACAAAACATATCCGGGCGACGGTTCTGCCCGATGGATTCGATTTTGACATACATACGGAGCCCCATGCATCTGATACGTTCCGGAAAAATCTCGGTATCCGGGAACAGGATATCGTCGTCGGGGTCATGACGCGCATCGTATCCAGAAAAGCGATCGAGTTTGCCATTCGCTTCGTGCACGATCTTACCGCACAACGGGCCGCACTCGAAAACTATCCCGGAGGCATAGGACCGAACCATCGGGCTTTTACCAAAGAAAGCGCTATCTATCTCGTACTTCCTCAGGGGGAAGATCTCACGGATAACGGGCATTATTTTGACATTCTGAAACAATATGCCGCGGACATGAATGTACATATCATTGAGGCAGGATCTGTCGTCGACTCTGATATTCAGCATATGACACCGGACGAAGGTAAGACGCGTTTTTATGACATCTATCCGGGACTGGATATCGTCTGCTACCCGACAACGCAGGAAGGGTTCGGCAATCAATTATTGGAGGCAGTCGCACTCGCCCCAAACACCATTCCGCTCCTGTTTGAATACCCTGTATTCAAACGGGAAATTGCCCCATGTATCCCGTACATTATTTCCCTTGGTGATACATATACGCCACTTACGGAATACCCTGAACTCAAATCTCTTCCTCCTCAGGTCATGGAAACGGCAGTCAACGAAGCGATTTCTATGCTCACCCATCCGGAGGATACTGCGCGTAAAGCTCAGGAGAATCGGAGGCTTCTACGCGCAAAGTTTGATATACGTCTCATCGCCAACGCATTTTCTACCTTGATTCCGAAAACGGCGGCATCGGGACTTACCGATGCAGCCGAAACGGCGTAAGCGCCGTATCAAACTTCTTTTTCCGGTCTTCATTGAGTATCCCCGCCCGCAGGGCATAGACCATTTTCCATAACATCGTCCGGAGACGATAGATATGTATTTTTTCCTGGTAAAAATTCGGGAGGTCGCGGACGGATCGGTATCCTTCCAGAAGTTTTTCCTCACGCGGAAAATGTGTTTTCCAGGTGGGAATAGACGCCAAATCCAACATGGGATCTCCAACGACTGCCGCTTCCCAATCGAATATGCCGGTGATCGTACGGTCGCCGTCGAACATGATATTATGGTCGGCAAGGTCGTACTGGACCAGCGTGCCAATACCGGTGGACATGACCGGTTTATGCGTTTCAAACAGTGCGCGGATAGACGAGGCTTGCTTCATGGTGATGACCTGGTGGTCCGCTAAATACCGGATATCCTCATCCAGACGGACCAAAACATATTCGTACATCGACTCCTTGGTGCCGGTGAGTTTGCCGGATAGTGCGGCAATGCCGTCAAACCTGCCGAATTTCGCAAACGACAAATCCCCCCAGGTTGCGATATGCCGCCCGAGATCAAAGGACAGCTGATCATAGTCTTCGCGTGTGCCGTGAAAATTATCTTCGATATCGCTTCCTTCCAGCGCTTCCTGGATTTGGAAATCGAACGGATAGGTCTCACGGGAAATGTCCACGTACATGATGCGGTTGACCGGCACGCCGAGCATGGCGACCTGATCGGTAACGAGCTTTTCGACCACCATATAGGTTTCCGGCTCGGCAATACCCACGGTTGCCCGGAATACGACCGGACGCGCACGCTCTTTCACGGAAACGATATAGGTCACATGCGACGTGCCCCAGGTCGCCGGTTTGACCCACGACGTGGCAGAAAGCCCTACGGCGTCTTTCACCAGCCGGGGAATGACGGCATCGTCAAAGGCTTCGTAGCGGGTCTTTAACACCTCTATCTCTTCCTGCGTCCGGTGGGCTACGGGATAAAAAATATCGTTCATATATAGTTAATGAGCATTCAGGATGGTTACCAATCCGCCGAACATGCACATAATCCCCAAAAGCTGTACTGCCGATATACGCTCTTTATAAGCCAGATGTCCTACGACGGCGCTTAGCATAACATTCATCCGTTTGATGGATACCACATACGGAGCAAACCCCAACGAAAGAGCGGCGCCAAACGCAAATTCCGACAGACCGTTGAGTATGCCTCCCGGTCCCATGGAACGGACATGCAGCGACAGCTCACGCACCGTCACCCCATGCATCCGCTTGGCAACGATGTACAGTACGACCGATCCGACAGCGGTGATACTAAACGCAAAAAACAGCGGCGACGATCCGGCGATAATAATTTTGTTGACATACGTTCCTATACTCCAAATGAATGCGACCCCCAGCATGGCAATCGCCCCTGGTTCTGACGCAATACTTATAATCGGATGGAATATTCCTTTGGACAATTCCGACCGTTTGAGCCGCATAAGGTACATACCAAACGCCACGATGATTATGCCAAGCCACCCGACAACAGAAGGCCAACGGTGTTCAAAAAAGATAGCCAAAAGGGCAGTAAACACCGGGTTAAATGCAAGCATGGGGACCGTAACGGAAAGCGGCGATAATTTGAGTGCCCGCATATACAGGATAGACCATGCGGGCAACGATATCGCCGCAAACCCAACGCCGTACCAATATCCGATCGAAAGCTTTGGGATACCGGTGAAAACAACAAACGGCAGCAACGTAAGACAGGCAAAAAATTGTAACCCGAATGCGGATATATATTCATTCGTCCGCTGTGCACTTTTACGGCTTACCACGTCTTTGCTGGTTTCCAATAATGCAGTAATAAACGCGTAGATATACCACATAGAACATCCGTTATATCACAAGCAGCATGACGCCGATGGACACGCCGACAACGCCGATAAACCGTTTCCAGGAAAATTTATCCTTCAAAAGCCAGGCGGCAAGAAGCGTAAGCACCGCATTGGACGCTGTGTTTATGGCTCCCACATACCCGATGTTCGGTGCCACTAACTGCCCTGCCTGGAGAAAATAATAAAATCCCGTGACGGATACGCCGATGCCTGCCAACAGCGCGATGTTCGTCATATTCCACGTCAGCGTCCTCACATGACGCGTACGTACCAACTCGCCGATGGAAAACATATCGACAATGATCATCACCCACATAAGATACACCGGCGTCGGGATATGCCAGGTGCGGGCAATCCATTGTGCGATGAACTGAAGCGTCCCGAAACAAAAGAAAGCAATAAGAGACAACCAAATCCATACGTTCCCTTTTGACGAACCGGGGATCTTTTTTTCAAATAACCCCATGACGATACCCGTAGAAACGACAACGAGAAGAATTGCTCCGAATTTCCAGGCAGGCAGCGCGGAACCGAAAAATAATACGGACAGGATGGCGGTATATATGCCATAGCTTTTCTGGATAATGACGCTGTACCCTGCATTCGGCGCTTTTTTCATCGCATGATAGGAAATAACGGACCCTATATAACTAAACACGATGGCGTTGAGGGCGATTGCCGCATACTGGATAGGCGTCAGCCAAAAATTGTATCCAGCGGATCTGCCCAACACAAAATATAAAACGGCAGGGATACTGAAATTGGCGACCATATAATACTTGGCGTCTATCCCCCGCTGCTGGGCGACCCGCATAGTAAGGTAATAGATATTTGAAAACACCAGCATGAGCAAACTTGCGACAATCCAGTTCATATATACTCTTTCTTACGACCGATTCGTACGAAAATCGTTTCGTAATTCTTCGCCCAATATATCCGTATCTACCTCTATGCCCAGCATGGTCCGGAATATGTATTCCGTACCATAACAAAACGTTTCCCAGCCCGGAGATACGTCTTTTCCCGCGGCTTTCGCAGTTTGGATAAGCGGGGATTCAAAAGGCACGAACGTCGAGTCGGCAACCAACGTATAGCGGGATACGAGATCTTTGGAAAACGTATATGACTCCCCTTTGGCCCATGGGGTCCCGATGTCCGTAAGGTTTATGAGTATATCGCCGGAGGAGTTTTGCAAGTCCGCAAGCGACCCCACAGACTTTACCACAGAAAATTCTTTTTGCAGTGCCGCTGCTTTTTCGGGGGTTCTGTTAAAGACAGACACCTCTACGTCAGACAGGCCGTTTAGTTCAAGCTGTATCAGCAATCCTTTGGCCATGTGCCCTGCGCCGCAAATCGTGATGTTCTTTCCGTTCAGTGACGTATGTGACAAAAGCGCCTTATACAACCCAAACGATCCCTGAGCGTACCCGGTATATTTCCCATCGCGAAGTGCGACAAATCCGATGACACCGACGCGTTTGGCAACAGGATCCACGGCGTCCAGCAGAGCGGATAACCGATCAATATCCTGTTCAAACGCAACCGTAATCGCGCCTTTAAATCCTAACTCTTTCATGCCGCGGAGCATGGGCGTAATGTCTGGGTTGTGGAACTCGAGACACAGTGCATTTGTTTTCGACCGCTCAAAATACTTGTTGTACGGCGCAATACCGCGGGTATTAGGCGTTTTATTGATGCGGGCAAGCAGCATGGTATCGGGAGTGGGAATCATATATCGAAGTATACCCTATTTTGACAGCCCGAGTGCTGCGGCAAACATGACCATCGCTGCCACAAACCGGATGACGTAGACCCGCCACGTGTGTTTCTCCAATAACTTGGGTGCAAACACCGACAATGCCATAGTCATGATCATCGCAAGCGGCAGGGAAATAATTGCCATGGAAATCCCGACGTTTTGACCAAACGCTTTGACCGAAAATAATAGTCCAGCGGTAAATAACACCGTCGACAACGCGATACCATAATATCGGGAGGTTGGCGTCTTTTTGAGGTCACGGATAAATAACGGGAAGGTCAGAAACGTAAGCAGCATGCCGCCAACATTGGACCACAGAGACACTTCCCAAAATCCGTTATGAAGGGATGCTTCTTTTATCATGGAATTAAACCATACGGAAGCCACGATCCAGGTAAGGGCAAGAAATGTAGGTTTTTTCCATAATGCTTTCAGACTGAACCGCTCTTCCATCTGAACGAACAGGCCGGCAAAAAATATAATGCCGATAAGTATCTGCTGCATGAGGGTAAGTGACTCGCGGAATATAACCGCCCCGACAAGGGCCGCTATGGGAGTTCGGAGGCTGGAAAGCGGAGACAAAATACTCAGGTCCACTTCATAAAATGCGAGCATAAATAGTGCTCCGGACACTGCGTTTGCCACACTCAACCACCCCATACTTACCCAGTCCTGCGGCAAACTGACATGCCCCACTATCGCAAACGGAATGATACAGACGACGGAAATGACAAAAAATACCACGTTATATAGCCATGGATTACTGATGTGGTGTTTGGTTGCAATCTTTCCGACAACCGCCCCCACTGAATACGTAATACTGGTAAGCCAGGCAAATAGGATATACGACATGCGGTAAAGTATACCAAAAAGTCCCTTGACAATATGTACGAAATGCCGTTAAGTAAATAAATATCGTTATTCTGTCATCGCGAGCAACGCGCGGCGATCCCAACGGGATTGCTTCGCCCCGATAAACGGGACTCGCAATGACAGCAAACAAAAATATGCTACACAATCCCAATCCCCATGAAAACGATTTTTACGGACAGGAACTTATCCTGAACCTTTATGATTGCGATATCAAAAAAATTTCCTCCGGCGAGGAAATAAAGAAATTTGTGATCACGCTCTGCGACAAAGTCATCAAAATGAAACGCTACGGCGAACCGATGATCCCGTATTTTGGCCTGGAAGAGCCGATCACCGCGGGATTTTCCCTGGTGCAGCTTATCGAAACGAGCTCGGTAACCGGACACTTTTCCGAACACAAGAAAAGCTGCTACATAAACATCTTTTCCTGTGCCTGGTATGACATGGAAAAAACGGCACAATTTTGCCAGGATTTTTTCGGCGCCAAACGGATGCAGGCGACATTCCTCAAACGGGAGTAACGAAAGCTAAGCTTTCTCTGCTTAATTTGTCCAAAAAAGCTTAGCTTTGTAAGTGGCTATTTGTTCCGAAACGGATAATTTGATCGCTTCCCCAAAAAACAAATTCTTTGTATGATGACCTCATGCGTTGGGTCGCAATTGTTGTCATTGCTATTTTTCTGTCTTTTGGATTTTCGGTCTATGCATCCGAGGGTATTATATCGCCGCTGGCGGATTCAGACGTATCTACTCCTGCCCCACCCGTTATTGTGTCACTTCCTGCTCCCAGCGTATTAGGCGTCCAGTCGTCGCTCGGAAATGCCGTGACCCAATTTTTTAGCGTGACCCCCACCCCACTTCGTCTTCCGGACTTCGCGGGGCAGGCCCCACTTCTTCCACAAAACGTCGCAGGGCAGGCCCCACTTCTTCCACAAAACGTCGCGGGGCAGGCCCCGACACCGACGCCTACCCCCGCGACACGGCTCACCCGCAAATCACACATGACCATCACGCTGCTCGGAGATTCCATGATCGACACGTTGGGTCCCGATGGCGGGGGTCTTGCCGAAAAACTCAACAAAACATATCCGTCTGCGACGTTTACCATCATCAACCACGGTGTCGGCGGACAAAATATAGATACCGGACTTCTCCACCTTACGAATGGGTATTCCTATTTGGGTGCTACCCGCCCGTCCGTCATTTCCCAGTCTCCTGACGTCATCGTGGTCGAATCGTTTGGGTACAATCCGTATTCGTACGACACCGGGGCGCTCGAGACCCACTGGCTGCGGTTGGCTTCTATCATGGACACCATAAAACAGCAGTTGCCGCAGACGAAAATCGTCATCGCGGCAACCATTGCCCCCAACTGGAATGTATTCGGCGACGGCGCGCCGTTTATCAACTTTTCCGCCAACGGCAAACGCCAAAAAGTGGCAACGATCGACAGCTATATAGAAAGCACGATCAGCTTTGCCAAAGGAGAGCACTATCCCCTGGCAGACGCCTATGATGCAAGTAAAACCGCAGATGGCAACGGCATGATCCAATACATAAACCCCGGAGACCACATCCACTACTCCGACAGCGGGCGAGCATTCTTTTCCCAAATACTGGCAAATACCATCATCACAAACAGGCTTCTTGAGTAAGAGCGAAAACTACGATATAATGCAGAGTAGCTTAGAAGCATAGCAAGACGAGAAGCTTCGTATTTTTACGAAGCAACGAACCCTCTACACTTCTAGGCAACTTTTTATCATATGGCCAAAAAAGATCAACGATTATTGCTTGCGCTCGTGTGTTCTGTCTGCAAACGCCAGAACTATATAACGAAACGAAATAAAATCAACACCCCGGAAAAATTGGTGCTAAAAAAATATTGCCCCAAGTGCAAAAAACGCACAGACCACAAGGAAACGAGTAAGCTGGACTAATAGAAGCTTAGAGGGTTAGTAAGACCAGTGCTTTGAAAGCATATGGCAATGTTTAACTTCGAACGTTTAAGCGTCTATCAACGTTCTCTCGAGTTGTCGAGACAAATTTATCAATTGACCCAACCGTGGCCGCGTGAGCATCTTTTTGGAATTACGAACCAGCTACGACGCGCAAGTTATTCTATTCCTCTCAATATCGCCGAGGGAAGTAGTAGAACGAAAAAGGATTTTCGACATTTTCTTATCATATCCCGCGGATCCTGCTTTGAATGCATTCCGATACTTAGTCTGGCACATTCACTCAAATTACTGTCAACGGAGCAAAAAGAAATGCTATATAATGAATTGAAAGAATTATCACAGATGCTGAGTGCATTACGAGCATCATTGGACACGTAATGTCTATGCTTCTAATCCACTAAGCTTCTAAGCTGCTAATTATGCACCGCAACACGCTACTCCTTACCGCAATGCTTGCCGTTATCGCGGCTCTTATCGTTGGCGTCAATATAGGCCGGAACTTATCTCCGGCACCCGATGCAACCCCGACACCCGAAGTGGCCCCAACACCCCTTCCCGTCACCATGCTCAAATATACGAGCACCAAATGCGGCATATCCCTTCTCTATCCGAACAATCTTCAGGTAAACGAGAGTACTACGAGCGCGACGGCGTTTATAGACAACATACATCCCGAGCAGTCTGCGATTTTAATCTGCCAACCCGATATTCCCAGGGCGGCACTGGCGCCGGATAAAATAGAGTCCGTCACTATCCATCATGAGGGATCTACGGCTACCGTAGCTGCTAAACTCTATCACGAGACATCTGCCAAAGACGGCACGCCGGTAGACAACCTCATATTCACCAATGCCAAAAAAGGGCTGGATGTGTTTGTGGGTGGATACGGCACGATATTTGACGAAATCGTCGCCTCAATAAAACTCCTCTGATGCTCCTGGTGTAATTTCTTCATATGATCTTCTGACCATGTACATGCCGTTTCTGTGTCACTATACACGCAGAAATTATTTCGCGGCCGCGAAATAATTTTTCAAGACATCGGTAAGTCAAAGTCATCCCGCAGTGCATCGTCATTTTCTATTGTTTCAGCTAATATGTATTTTGCGTTTACACCCACTCCAATCAACTCGCGAAAAAATTCAATTTCATCAAAGCACGGGTATGGCGATACGTAAATGCTCTGCTGCAATGGAAGAAGTCCTAATTGCCGCAACCCATTGCGGAATCTATCTCTTATTCGCTTTTTCTTTTCGGGGACATCAAAAACAACCAACCGCCATTTTCCATCCCAGCGTTTCGATTTTGTAACATGTAGTTCCTGTATGCGGGATGTCAGCGCCCGAACCATGCCATTTTTTGTAATGCGAATAGATACACGACCATCAGATAATGGAGTAATCTCTACATATCTTTGAGATCGCAATCTCATACATTGTCGTTTCATTTTCGAGGCGCTGTATTCTAGCTTACCGAGTTTCATAATAGCCGCCACTCCGGTAATTGCCGGCGGAAATGCCAAAATAAGCCCAATTGCTCCAGCTGCAGCTACTATGTGCAATATATCTTTGGAAGCGGGGTATCCGTGTGGATGTGTATTCTGAGGCGGAAGATGTTGAAATAAAACAGATGCTTTTTTCCAATCGACTGAAGCCAACACATACTGACGACTCCTCTTTGATACGGGCTTCATAAATTCACTGACCGTTATAATATTCGGTCTCCTTACGGAAATATTATCGCGGCCGCGAAATAATTTCTGTAAGGAAGCATACAGACAATGTACATCCACCACGTAATAGTTCACCACATAGTTATTCGCCAAATAATCATTCATCGCACGATCGTCTAACGTGTTTGATATAGCCGATGCTAGGAGCATCCGATACTTCCGATATCCGCGGCTTCTGATATAATATGAATTGTATTTAGGGCTATAGTTCAATGGTAGAATAGGGGTCTCCAAAACCTCTGATCGTGGTCCGACTCCACGTGGCCCTGCCAAGTATGCTTCCAACGAAACGCGTCATTTTTGTAATCATTATTTTGTTTGTTTCGTTCATTTTCTGGTTTACAATTACACCACTCTATTTTCCCCGTGCGTATACGTTCGATGCCGCCGACGGATCGTGTTCGTTCACAAAACAATGCATTCGGCAACCGTACGGTTGTGGCGGTACTGAATGTACAAGTGACCCATCAAAATGGCGTGGCATCGGCTCAATATGCTACCCGAATCCCAATCATCCAGCAAACCAAGGATATACATGCGCATGTGTTTATTCGCAGCAAAAATGCGGATGGATAAAATAGTACGCTCTAACGTATTCGCTTAGAGCCGGCAAAAATAAACAATGAATACCATACGTCTCTATGATCATCAGACACGGAGAAACCGAAGCAAACAAAGCGGGATTACTTCAGGGCATCAGTCAGGGGGAGCTGACACCTCTTGGGATTCAACAAGTTAAGAAATTAGCACGACGTTTAAAAAACGAAACCATTGATGCTATTGTCTCCAGTGATCTAGAACGAAACAAACAGACGCTTGCTGAAATTACGAAATTCCACAACCTACCCATACGGTATATGCCCCTAATCAGAGAATGGAATGTGGGCGAATTTGATCTTCGAAAAAAAGAGGAATTGAGAGACGCCCGGGCAAAAAGCGGCCTGACGAAGGCGGCATTTAGACCAAAAGGAGGAGAAAATTTTTACGATATGATAGAGCGAGCAAAAAACTTTTTGGATCTTATAAAGTCTGAATATAAAGGCAAAAACGTCCTAGTAGCAACTCACGGAGATTTTATTCGAGTTTTGATTTCCTTATTGCTCAATCTTCCTATCGAAGACGCCTCCGATATACCGCAGGGAAACACTGCATTAAATATATTTGACATGTCCCCAAACGGAGTAAAAACAATCACGATAAACTCTACAGAACACTTGGGTTTGGGCGCAAAAGAAACTGGTTTTCAGCTATAATACGCACGTTGTTTTGCGAGAAAAAACTTTTTTGCGTATTGGTTTAGAGTTTGCTCGGGTACATCTGCTTCGACGTGTGGATACTCATCTATAGAGTAGAACTCCTGATATAATCGTACCAATGCACGACGTTACGATTGTGTTTATCCACGGATACACGGCTTCGCATCTGGCGGACTGGTATCCCACTATCTCCCCAAAACTAGATGCATTGGGTATACCATATGTTATCCCCGACCTGCCGGGCAATGAGCATCCGCATGCGTCCGAATGGCTTGCCACTCTCCATACGGCCATCTCCACCATACGAACGCCGATTGTCTTAGTGGGTCATAGTTTGGGAAGCAGGGCGGCACTGTTATACCTGGAAAAATACCGGCCAAACGTGAAAACCGTATTGCTCATCGCGGCGTTTAACAACAACACGGCAAACGGAAAAAGAAATGAAGGCAAGTCATATCCGGATTTTTTTGATCACACCATAGACCTGACAACACTCACCCCGCTTGTCGGCGAATTTGTCGTCATGCATTCAAAAGATGATGATTCCATACCGTATGCACAGGGCGTAGAAATTGCAAAAGATCTGCACGCTGACTTGGTGACCTATGAAGACAGGAGCCATTTCTCCGCGCCGGAAAACGCACCGTATATACTAAAAGAATTGCAAAAAAAGCTACAGATATCCTAAAGACCATACATATGTTCAAACGCGTTGACATGCTCCAACAACATATATGAGTGCCGATATATACACACACCTTCGCAGTATTTCCATTCCCGGAGTATTTTCTTTTGATGTCTATGCAGTAAAACCGGGAGGCGTCGACCCCAAGCATCACCATAATTTTGAAATCGTCTACGTCGTAGCAGGAAATTCTACGACGCACAAACGGCATCATCTCTATGCATATCCCAAAGGGACAATTCATGAAATCCGAAATGACTCGAAGGACACACTCGTTTTAGCATGTCTTTTTATCCCGTCCGAAGGGAAAACGGTATATGTCTAACAAAACAATCATTATGAAAAATAAGGTATGTAATTTGCTGCCATCATGAACGTATCTGTCGTCATGCTCCGCATGCTTCATGGCATCTTCACAGCGTATTTTATCGCCTGTCTGATCGCTCTCTACGTTTCCGCATTTACAAAACACGTTACAACCATCACGGCAATAGCGATCGCAAGCCTGGCCATCGAAGGATTTTTCGTATATGTCCTAAACCAGGGAAACTGTCCGCTTATCCATATTCAGAAGAAAATCGGCGACCCCGTCCCCTTCTTTTCCCTCCTGATGCCCGCTCCCCTGGCTAAACGCGCCATGCCTACCTTTGCCGTACTGACGCTGTTTGGAGCACTCATCCTTGCGATGCGATATACTATGCGGTAAGGCGGTAACATATGAAATACCTACCATCGAAATCCGGAAAGATTATCGAAAAACCGGACTATTTGAAACATATCATTTTTGAGCAGGCGGACTTTCTCACCCCCGGCCACACGCTCCAAATCGTCACGAATCCTGCCGGGAAAACGCTGCGTGCGCATTTCCATAAAAAACAAACTGAAGTGGGCTACGTCCTGGACGGACAAGCGACATGGACTGTAAATGGCAAGACGTATGAGATGAAGCCGGGAGACGCAGTCATCATAGAGCCAAACGATGTACACGAAATAGCCAACCCTTATAACGTCGACTGCCATATACTTATCTTTAAATCCCATTTACCCCCGAATGAGCCTGATTATTTTGAAAAGAGTAGTTGACACAGAAGTGTATGAAATCATACACTGGCTGCATATGAATAAAATAACCATGTATGCTGTCGTTGCTCTTGTTCTCATCATCGGCGTTGGGTACGTCGGCCGGCACAAAATAAAATCGCTCCTCGGGATGTCTACACCCACCCCTATGGCACAAACCACCGACATGAATGCGTCCCCTGCCGCAGCAGGATCGGACAATATATATCTTACGAAATCCGATGCAAAAAGGGCACGTATATGACGGACTT
>JAKAFY010000033.1 GCA_021817785.1 bacterium | reverse complement strand
GTTCATGAGCCGGAGTGCGCTCGGGCCGGCCATGTAATTTGCGTCATAGGACGCGCCTTTTGACAGTATGGTGACCGGTGTGGACCAGCCGGTAACCCCGTCTGCGGAAGTGGTGTATGAGAGGTCCCCGTTTATGCCATGAAAGTATAGTTCGTAGCCGGATCCGTTGTAGATAACGCTCGCGCCATCTGCACTATTCGGACTCATATCTATGATCGGATTGCCGGCATAGGGTGTCCAGGTAATGCCGTCCGGAGATGTGGCATAGCCGATGCGCCAGAGTCCATTTAAAAATCCGCTATACCACATTTTGTACATCGTACCGTTCTTAATAACAAAAGGAGATGAAAGGCCATCAGTATCCCATGTTCCAATTGGAGCTAAAACTGGTTGAATAGGGTCATTTGTCCAACTTGAATCTGCAGTTTTGACAGCTCTTTGAATTCTAAAATTAGAACCACCACCTCCGTCAGAAGATACATACCACATCTCGTAGTTATTTCCCGTCATCAACACTGACGGGTCGTGTGAGTCTTTATTGTCAAGACTAAGTCGGGTGATAATTGGATTGTTTGTATGCTTTAACCAGGTTATTCCATCATATGATGATGCCTGCCCGATCTGAAATCTTGATCCGTTAAATCCTGTATAAAACATTAGAAAATTCTGTGAATTGAATATCACGGATGGTTGCCAAACTCGGTAACCATCCCAAGTGTCAATCGTGCCTTCTAATACTGGGTTCGAGTCCGTCTTGTTAAAGTTTGCTGAGGCGATAGAAAAGGGAAACAATAGAGGGATTATCGATATTAGATAAAAAATAACATTAAATGACTTTAGGGCAGTCATGTTATTATTAATCCAAAGATTAGCAAGTTATACGAACACTCTTATGACATCATGCCCTATTTGCAACTCTGTGTCTGTAATGCAGCATACAATTATAAATACGTATGTAATAAAACGTTGTAGTCATTGTAATTATATATTTGTTGACCCAAGGCCAAAACAAAAAGAAATAGATAACTACTATAAGAATTTTGATTACAAGGACGCAGATCTCTCAGAAAACAGAATCAGAAGTGATGCTAGGATAAGTCTTAAATTCATTAGTAAATATATAAAATCTACAGATACCCTATTGGATCTAGGCTGTGGACGAGGTTATTTTATGGATGAAGCGAAGAATCAGGGATGGAATACAGAGGGAATTGACTATTCAAATAAGATCGTGGCTTACGCTAGAGAGAAGCTAAAATTAAATGTTATTAAATCAGACATATATAAATTTACATCCAAAAATAAATATCAATTAATAACAATGAATCAAGTCATTGAGCATGTTCTTGACATAGATAAATTGCTAGAAAAAATAGTATCCCTATTAGAACCCGGTGGATTTATCTATATAGCAACCCCGAATATACAAAGTGCGTCAGCGAGAGTTTTTGGCAATGAATTTGAATATTTAATTCCTCCTGAGCACATTAACTATTTCAGCATTGAAACTCTGAAAAAATTATTAGCAAAATATAACTTTCGTGTACTGGGAGCAAGTACGTGGGGTTATCCTGAAAATCTAGCCGGAATTATTAAAAGAATATTAAAACCAAAGAAAAATGAAAGGACTTTACTATCCCATTCGTTTCCTCAAAAAATGCTTGAACAAGCGGACAATAATAATAGCATTAAATATTTTTTATTCGATAAAATGTTTTGCCAAAATACGTATAAATTACTAGACCTTATAAACGCGGGGATTAACTTGCAGTTAATCGCGCAAACGGGCATTAAATAATGTTATCTCTTCTTATCATTTCTCAAGAATTAAATAGCTCGTATCAGAAAGCGGTGAAAAGCGTTGAAGCTTTACATCCGCAAGTTCTTTCTGATACAAGCACCGATCCGCTAGGGGTTAGAAAATATCGCCTAATCAGGAGAGCAAAAACGGAATGGGTCCTGCTTCTGGATACCGATGAAATAGCATCCCCGAAGTTAGTAACTGAAATTCAGCATATCCTAAAAACGTCACCGAATGATGTCCATGGGTATGAAATCCCGTATCAGAACTATGTATTTGGAAAGCCGGTGTATTATGGCGGGGAACGGTATAGTAAAGTCCGATTGTTCCGAAGGAAATACGGAGCCGTAACCCCGGTGCCCATACATGAAGAAGTTGTGGTTACGGGGGGAATCGGAAAGCTTACCGGCGTCATCCATCATTATTCATACCGCTCCATATGGCAAGTGCTCTCTAAGTTCACGCGCTATGCGTGGTTGGTGTCCGCTGAAAAACGGACGGCAAACGAGCCGGTATCCATAAAGAAATTATTTCTCTACGGCCCGCATATGTTTTGGGCGAGATATATAGGGGACGAAGGATATCGTGATGGGTGGCGGGGATTTGTGCTGGCTTTGTTGTTTGGCTATATGGAAAGTGAGACCTACTGGATGCTTTTATGGAGAACGCTCCGTCATATATGAATACCAGTTGCTATTGCGGGCAACGGCGGGTTGCCGCATTATTTTCGGCAGGACACTATCGTATCGTCCGATGTGTGGCATGCGGGCAGGTCCGTACCCTGACGCCGAACAAGGTACCACGGACCCAGGAATACACACAGGCGGATGTTGCCGTGTATATAGACAAAGAGCAGATGTTCCGCGGGTTGTTTCGGGATGTCCTGGAGTTTATCCGCAGGTTCCGCACTTCCGGCGTGTTGTTGGAAATCGGGGCGGGCGTGGGGCTTCTCATTGATGAGGCGAAAAAAATTGGCTTTGACGCATACGGCATGGAACCGTCCATTGCCGGGGTGTCTGCCGCGAAACAATATTTTCATGTCTCGCTCATTCCGAAAACGTTTTCCAAAAAAACATGGAAAAAACGCGCCGATGTCATCGTGATCAACCATGTGTTGGAACATCTTCCAGACCCCGTCGCGGTGCTACACGATTGTCATGCGTTGATTTCTCCAAAGGGCATACTCGTCATCGGTGTACCAAACTTCGGCAGTGTGCTCGCTCGGGCCAAAAAATCCCGCTGGCAGTCGCTTATTCCAAACCAGCATCGGTGGCACTTTACGAAGCACACGCTCGATACATTGGTGAGTATGCAGGGATTCCGGAGGATCGGCATCCGGTCCGATAATCACGACCGGGGTATCCACCCCGTCTGGAAACGCCCGTTGTACGCGATTCTTGATACAATAAGCCAATGGACGGCCAATGGAGAAGCGATTCTCGCCGTTTATGAAAAAACGTCATGAACAAACATGCGGTTGCATTTATTATCATCGCCTATCACCCCGAACCGCAGGGTTTTGCCCGGTTACTCAAAAGATTGCCTCCTAAAGATGTCATCATAATCGATAATGGGCAAACGCTTGCGGCCAAAGATGCCGGGCGAGCCACGGTATTGTCGCAAACCAAAAACGTGGGATACGCTACCGCGGCCAACGTCGGCCTGCGCCATGCGATAGCGCATGGATATGAATGGTATGTCATCCTGAACCAGGATGTGCTGATGACACGGACGGGAGGAGAAGACCTCATACACGCCATCGTTTCCCAAGAACCCTGTATCGCCGGACCTTTTCTCGGTCGACTTGATCCGAAACGATGGACCACGATACTCACTTCAACCCCAGGGGTTGACGAGCGTAGCCTCAAAAAAGTGTCAAAAATGCCGGTTTCAACCCCTGGGGTTGAATATGTGTCTGGTTCGTGTATGGCAATACACCGAAACGTTGTGGAAAAAATCGGGTATATGTATGAGCCGTACTTTCTCTATTATGAGGAAGCAGATTACTGCGTACGCGCAGCGCGTGCCGGGTTTCCGATTCGCCGGATAGACGTGCCCGGCCTGTCTCATGAAGAAAGCGTGTCGCTTGGCAGGGGATCTGTCGCCCACCAGTATTACCTGGCGCGCAATCACCTGTTGTTTGTGAGCCGCTTGGCGCCGTTTGCCGTACAAAGCTACGAGTGCATCCGTTTTCCGAAAACCCTATCAGAACACATGATACGAAAAGAATGGGGAGCGCTCCTGGGCATCAGAGATTTATTGTTTCGGCGGTTCGGACCATACGGAGGACAATCATGAGAATCGGCATAGACGGCGGCGCCTTATCGATTACCGATGATCGGCTGAAGGTCGGGGTATACCGGGTGGCGTATAACCTGGTGAAAGAAATCCAAGCGCTTGATGTGAAAAATGACTATAGGGTCTATAGCTTTGGTAGGGGAGAGCGGGGTACACACGAGTTATCCCAACCGAATACGCATTTTGTGCGATTGCCGCAGCCCGGGTACCAAAAGATCTGGCAAACGGCGGATATCATAACACATCCCATAGATGTATATTTGGGTATTTCGCAAAGTCTCCCCTGGGTGCCTGATATATTGTGCGACGTGAAGAATGTTGGCTTTATTTATGACGTGGGGTTTCTGGAGTACCCGGAATTCTATCCGCGCTCGGCAGGGTCTCTTTCCCGCCAGACGGCGGCACTGGTTGCCAACAGCTCCCACATCATAACCATCTCACATGCGTCAAAGTCTGCCATCCAGCGCGCGTATCACGTGGCCGACAACCGGGTGAGTGTCGCCTATCTGGGAGTTGATGCAGCATTTACCGATCACGGCCCGGTCCGGCTGCTTCCACACCCTTATTTTTTGTGCGTCGGTGCATTAAAGCCCGGGAAAAACATACCGTTTATGCTCCGGGCATTTGCGGATTTTCTTTCGCAGACCAACGCATCATATGAGTTCGTGCTCATCGGAAGCGATTATTGGCTGGACCCGGGCATACCGGAGACGATTGAAGAATTAGGCCTGGGTCATACGGTCCGGGTGTTGGGATACGTGCCGGATGCGGAGTTGGCGCAGTATTACCGCGGGGCTGCGGCCCTGCTCGCCGTATCGCATATCGAGGGATTCGGTTTGCCGGCTGCCGAAGCCATGGCGTGCGGGTGTCCCGTCATCGCGTCTACAAGCGGCTCGTATACCGAAGTGGTAGGAAGCGCCGGCATATGTGTTGACCCGAAAGACCGGCAGGCAGTCGTAGGCGCCATGCGGCGTATGGCCGAGGACAACGCGTTTCGGAAGACGGCCGGGGAAAAAGGGAAAAAGCAGGCGGCAACGTTTAGCTGGCGCCGGTTTGGCAGAAGTGTCCTTTCCGTGTGTTCCCGCGTGTATTCGTCGAACCTATGAACAAAAAAATCATACTGGATGTACTGTGGGTCGTAGGAATACTAAGCGGCATTGTGCTGTGTCTTTGGGGGATTAACGTCCCGTATGTCGGCATATATAACGCAAATAACAATTACCTGGCCCTTGCATCCAAAAATTTTCTCCGGTTCGGCTACGGCGCCCTGCATTTTTTGCCGACGTATTATGTGGGGAACGCATTACCATCCGCCGTGCCGTATTACCTGCACCATCCGGTAGTATTTTTCCTGATCGCCTCGTTGCCGTTCCGATGGTTCGGGAGCGATACGTGGGTCGTCCATGCGGCTACCCTGGGGTTTTTGTTTGCCTCCATCTGGATGTTGTATCTCGTCGTGTGTGAGATATGGTCGCAGGAAGTGGCGCGATGGACCGCGGTATGTGCAACGGTGATCACGCTGACGTCGTTTTTTTGGAAATATATGTTTTTTGAGCAGAGCAGTCTGTTTTTTACCCTTGCGACGGTGTTTTTTTGCATCCGGTACTGGAAAACACCGAAACGAACGTACCTTATCGGGGTTGCAGTCGCATCGTTTTTCGGAGGGGCGACCGACTGGTACGGCGGGTACCTCATGTTTGGATTTGTGTATCTTCTGTGGACGCGCTCCGGCACACGGGTCTGGACGGTATTTCGCACGTATATAGCCGGTGAACTGCTGGGACTCGGCACATATGTCGCCGCACTGGTACTCACCGGAAATCTCGGGGCGTTTTGGGAAGGATTTTCCGCGCGGGGGCTGACAAGCGAGCTTACCTCCCTGTCGTATTGGCCGGTGCGGCTTGGTATTGTGACACTCATCCGGCTTCTCATCTATGTTTCGCCGCTTATCATATTCGCGCTATGGAGATGGATGCGGGACATCCAGACGGTTCCCGCACCGGCGCGGCGGATCGGCATGATATTTCTGATCATCGGAATCATAAATATCGCCGTGCTTCCGAGTGCCACGTGGGGACACTCGTACTTTTTATTTTATCTCATGCCATTTGTG
>JAKAFY010000032.1 GCA_021817785.1 bacterium | reverse complement strand
ATGCAGGAAATTCCGGATGCTGCCATCGTTTTGGATAGTATGTCTAAACGATACAGCCTATGCGGGGTTCGATTAGGAACACTCGTTACGTTAAACAAGGATATTTTATCCGGTGTGCTTGCCGTAGCTCAGGGGAGATTGTCATCCGGGTTTGTGGACCAGATGATCGCCGCCAAATTAGTAGACGTGCCAGACACATATCTAGATGAGGTTCATGCGGAATACGATAAACGACGAAACGTATTATATGAAGGGCTGAAAGCGATTCCCGGCGTCGTTATACCCAAACCCGAAGGCGCGTTTTACACGATCGTCGGATTGCCGGTTTCGGACGCGGAGGATTTTTGTACATGGTTGCTTACGGATTTTCGGGATAACAATGAGACCGTCATGATCGCCCCAGCAGCAGGATTTTACGCGACACCAGGCAGGGGGAAAAATGAAGTCCGGATTGCATACGTATTAAACACAACTGCGATCCAACGCTGTGTAGAGCTTCTCGCAAAAGCGCTGGCGCAGTACGCAAAACTCAAAAGCTAAGCTTTTTTTGGAAAAATTTTGCAGAGAAAGCTTAGCTTTGTCTGTGTATGAACAAAAAACTGATCCTCTTTGATATTGACGGAACGCTTATTTCCACCAATCAGAATTCCCTGAACGTGTGGTACGGGATTATTAATCGGATTTTTACTACGCTTTTTCAGACGCCATTTACTTCTATAGACCCGAAACGAGTTAACGGCAAGGTGGATTACCAGTTATATCTGACTATGGCCCAGAGCGTGGGCATATCTGAACACCAATTTGCAGAGAAAAAGCGGGATGTATTCGATATGTTTCATAGAGAGATGAACGCAGCGGTGAAAGCACAGTCGATACAATTTTTTCCGATTCATGAAGCAGTGGATTTCGTAGAACTGCTGGCTTTGGCACACAAAGACGCCATCGTCTATGGTGTCGTTACCGGAAATATCGAACGAAACGGATGGATGAAACTTACAGCCGCCGGTATTCGGGATCGTTTTGCGTTTGGCGGTTTTTCTGACGATGTACTAGATCGACCGTCCCTTGTTCGTATCGCGATCCGCAACGCGGAAGCATATACCGGTCAACGATTTTTGCCAGGGGATGTGATTGTCATCGGGGATACCCATCATGATGTTCTGGCAGGAAAGTCGGTAGGGACCCATACAGTGGCGGTTTCAACTGGGTTTACTCATTCTCACGGCGAACTGGTCGCTGCGGGAGCAGATTTGGTCGTTTCATCCCTTATGGATCCGCGTGTGCTATCATTCGTGTTATCGCGGTAAACGCTATGGATGCACAACCCAAAAAACTCGTCCTTTTCGATATCGACGGGACCCTGATCCGGCATTTTGGGCCGGAAGAGACAATACGCGTCGGATTTAATCGATTTTGTTATGCAATCAGTCATGTTTTTCATATTCACGTGACAGCCGATCCAAAAGTGCATTATCATGGGAGTGTGGATAGGGCAATACTTTTTGATATCGCCCAAGATCACGGGATTACAAAGGCACAATTTGATGAAAAATGGAATGAAATAAAATCCGCAGTTATCGACTATGCTCATACGCAAGAAACAAAGCCTGTGTACGAAGCGATCCCCGACGCGGTAACGCTGCTTCACTTGTTGAGAAAAAAATCAGATCAGTATCTATTGGGCGTACTGACCGGCAATGTGGAAAAGATGGCGTATTGGAAACTTTCTCATGTAGGCATAGATCCGGCGTTATTTTCGCTTTTTGTGACCAGTGATGAATTTGAAGACCGTATCTCGCTCGCCAAATCCGTGTTCGCAAAAGTGGAAAAAGAAGCGGGCATCAGCGTTGCAGCGAAAGATACGTATGTCATAGGAGACGCTGTGGGAGACGTCCGCTGTGCACACGCCATCGGGGCAACTAGCATTATCGTAACCACGGGCCGTCACAAGCGGGAGGAGCTTCTGCTGGAAAAGCCTACGCTGCTTGTAGACTCGCTGATGGACGAACGGGTACGTAAGTTGTTAGGATTAAACCCATGATTCTTTTTTCCGGTACATCAAACGAGCCGCTTGCTGCCTCAGTCGCGAAATCCCTTGGGGTCGTGCTTGGTGACATGGAAATTACGAGATTTGTTGACAATGAATGCCGCGTGTATGTGAAAGAAGACGTGGCGGGACAGGACGTCGTTGTCGTTCAATCCCTGTCGACGATAGCAGATCAGCATCTTGTAGAACTCTGCCTTATCGGGCAGGCACTGAAGGATCTCAAAGCAAAACGCGTCATCGCCGTTATCCCATGGTTGGGGTACAGCAAACAGGATAAGGCATTCCGCAAAGGAGAAGCCATTTCCGCACAGCTTGTCGCAAAATTCATTGAGGCGGCAGGATTTGACCAGGTCATCGCGTGCGAGTTGCATTCGGAATCTGTCGTACCGTATTTCCATATTCCATTCATAGAGGTGTCGACGCATACATTACTTGCCGGTACGCTCCAGAATAAATCAAAGCTTAGCTTTGAAAACATGGTGGTGGTATCGCCGGATAAAGGGGGAACGTCCCGTTCGGAATTGTTTGCCGCATCAGTCGGACTACCCGTCGTGTACCTGGACAAAACGAGAGACCGGCAGACCGGCGAAGTCAACGTAACCGGAATATCAGATGACGTACGCGGTAAACCAATCGTCATTTTTGACGACATCATCAATACGGGCGCCACTGCCGTCAAGACAAGCGCATATCTCCGTGAAAAAGGGGCAACGTCTCTGTATTTTTTGGCGACGCATGCGGTACTTGCCGGAAATGCAGTGGATGTATTGTCCCGAAGCGTTATCAATGGAGTGATTGTCACCGATACGATCGCGATACCGAAAGAAAAGCACTTTCCCAAACTTACCGTCATATCCGTCGCATCCCTTCTTGCGGATGCAATATCGCAAACGTTGCGATAGAATTGTCCTACGCATGTCATTACTCCCGCGATCGTTACAAAAAGTTATAGAATCGTTTGAACGTCTTCCCGGCGTAGGTCCCAAGACGGCGCAGCGGCTGGCGTTTTACCTGTTACATGTCCCTCAGGAGGAGCTGGATTTGTTTGCCGATAGCCTGATGTCGCTCAAAAAAAATACCGTATTGTGCACGATATGTAAAAATGTGACCGAGCAGGATCCGTGTGCTGTCTGCAGTAACCCCGGGAGGCTGCAGTCCGTCATCTGCGTCGTGGAACAACCGACGGACGTTCTGTCCATCGAAAAGACCGGGAAATTTAACGGTGTGTATCACGTGCTGCATGGGGTCATAGACCCGTTGAATAATATCGGCCCGGATGAAATCTATATCGCCGATTTGCTGAAACGCGTGTCGGACCACGAGCACCCGGTAACGGAGATTATATTGGCTACCAATCCAAACATGGAGGGAGAGGCAACTTCCATGTACCTTATGAAACAAATTAACCAAGTAACTGACAACGAAAACAACGCCATAAAAGTTACCCGGCTGGCCCACGGGCTGCCGGTGGGAGCGGACATAGAATATGCCGACGAAGTGACGCTCTCGCGGGCGTTGGAGGGGAGAACTCAATATTAATTTATAATTTGAAATTTATAATTGAAAATTAATGTATATGGTAACTAAAAAACAGGTAGAAGCGGTATTAAAGACGATTCCCGATCCGGAGATCGGGGTATCGCTTTGGGATTTGGGGTTAATTTACGGCATAAAGCCGAAAGGTGGCATCGTAGAAATCATCATGACGTTAACGACCATCGGCTGCCCGCTCTTTTCGCTTATTTCCGATCCGATCAAAAAAGAAGTGGGAAAATTGCCGGGTGTCAAAGAAGTGCATGTGGAACTTACCTTCGAGCCGCCGTGGAATATGGACAGAATGAGTGAGAGCGCGAAACAACAATTGGGATTTCTGTAGAATTTATATTTTTCAATTTTCAATTTATAATGAATTTACATGGGGAAATCGGCAAATATATCGTACGATTTAGAAGAAAGAACGGTTTTGTTTAGTGAAAATATCATCATGTTGGCGAAACGAGCACCGAAAAATATTATTACCAATCCTATTTTAAATCAGCTTATTCGCGCGGCGACGAGTATCGGAGCAAATTATTGTGAGGCAAACGGTGCATCAAGCAAAAGGGATTTTACAAACAAAATATTTATTTGTAAAAAGGAGTCAAAAGAAACCAAATATTGGCTTCGTTTATTAGCCAAATCCGCCGATGGGCTTGTATCAGACTGTCGCACGTTATGGACAGAGGCGCAGGAATTTACGATGATCTTTTCCAAGATAGCAAAGACATCGACAAATACCTGATATCATTATAAATTGGAATATGAAAATTTATTGAAAAATGAGAAATGAAAAGTGAAAATTAATATATGGTCAACCCTGGTTCTGTCATCGGTCAAATGGGAGAGTCCTTCGAGCAATTGGGCAAAGACATAGCCGGTGAGGCAGTCGCGGCTCCCAAAGATATCGCTGGCGCCGCTATGGAAAGCCTGGGATTAAGTGGCGGGAAAAAGAATCCGAAACAGCAGCAGACACAGCAGACTGCCCCCGTAAGTCCTGAACAGCAGCAACAGCAACAAATGGATGAAGAAACCAAACGGGCTATAGCCCGTGCCGCACTGGAAGAGATTTCCGGGAAGAGCAAACAGCAGAAAGAACCGACGGTGTGGGAAAAGCTGCAGCAGGAAGAACAGCAAAAGAAAGATATGGAAAAGAAAAAGAAAGAAGAAGCGGCAAAACAGTCCCTACCCGCCGTATCGAGCAAGCGGAAGCGTGGAGATCTCTACGGCATGAAAGCTAAAAAGGCAGCCGCAGAAATCAAAGGCAAACGGCAGGATTAATGTGTCGTCTATGCTATACTTTTGTCTACTACCCACCATCGTATGCTCAAAATTTATAACAGCCTTTCCAAAACCATAGAAGATTTCGTTCCGCTTCACCCCCCCAAGGTAGGCCTTTATACCTGTGGCATGACGGTCTACGACTTTGCCCACATAGGCCACGGCCGGAAATACGTAGGAGACGATGTCCTGCGCCGGACACTGACGCGTCTAGGATACGATGTCACCCATGTGCAAAATGTCACCGATGTCGGGCACCTGGCCTCTGACGGAGACGAGGGCGAAGACAAGATGGAAAAAGGGGCCAAAAAGTATGGGAAGACAGTGTGGGAAGTAGCCCAGTTTTACATGGATCACTTTTACGCATCCATGGACTCGCTCAATATTTTGCGTCCGACGGTCGTCTGCCGTGCGACAGAGCATATCCCCGAGCAAATCTCCCTGATACAAACGCTTGTGGCAAACGGGCATGCGTATGAAACGCCGGAAGCGGTTTACTTTGATGTCACGACGTTTGCAGGCTACGGCAAATTGTTCGGGCGGCAGGATTTATCGGAGAAAAAAGCAGGCGCGCGTGAAAGCGTGCAAACCGGTGAACACAAAAAACATCCCGCGGATTTTGCTTTGTGGTTCAAACGGATCGGCCGGTTTTCCGATCATGCGATGCATTGGGACAGTCCCTGGGGCGACGGGTTTCCGGGATGGCATATCGAATGTTCGGCGATGAGCATGAAATATCTGGGGGATAGCTTTGATATCCATACCGGAGGCATAGATCATATCCCCGTGCATCACCCCAACGAAATTGCACAAAGCGAGGGTGCGACGGGAGAGCCGTTTGTAAAATACTGGGTGCATTATAATTTCCTGCGGGTGGACGGCAAAAAAATGAGCAAAAGTCTCGGAAACTTTTATACGATCGAGGACGTGGTAAAAAAAGGCATCGACCCTATGGCGCTTCGGTACTTTTACCTCACCAGCCACTATAGAAGCGAGCTGAATTTTACCTGGGAAGCGCTTCAGGCTGCAGCATCGGCGCTTTCCGAAATACGGGACCAAATGGTTAAGCTGAATGCGCAAAAAAACCAGCGGTCAACACTAAGCGAAGAAAAGCTGGAAAAGGTAGACGGACTGCGTGACGCGTTTTACGCGGCGCTCAAAAGCGATATAAACACGCCGCAGGCACTTGCCGTCGTCTGGCAGACACTCAAATCCAATATCCCAAGCCCGGATAAATATGACTTGCTCTTGGATTTTGATGACGTATTGGGTTTACGCCTTGCAGACGCCCATACCCTCCCGTCAGAGACCGCGGTTTCCCAGGATATCCGTTCACAGGGAGAAAAAATAGATGCATTGCGCAGGGAAAAAAAGTTTGCTGAAGCGGATGCGATACGAGATCAGCTGCTCCAATCCGGCTATAGCGTGAGTACAACTTCAGAAGGAGATC
>JAKAFY010000019.1 GCA_021817785.1 bacterium | reverse complement strand
AATTGACGCTGTCGGTACGATGATAGGTAATGTATCCTTCTTCGTATAATTTTTGCGCGATCTGCATCGTCTTTTTGGACGAAAAATATAATCTGCGGCCCGCGTCCTGTTGCAGGGTGCTGGTCGTAAACGGCGCGGGGGGGCTGCGGTGCACTTCGCGTTTATCGACGCCCGTCACGGTAAACGGTGCCGTAAAATCGGCAATTGTTGCGTTCGCTGCAGCTTCTGTTTCTATGGACGTGGTGGTCGTGGTGTAGACCCCGTCAAATAAATCAAACTTTAACGTTTGTTCATACTTTACGCCGTCCTTCGAGACAAGCCGGGCATGGATTGCGTCAAATACGGCGTCTATCGTCCAGTACTCTTTACTCTGAAACTTCCGGATTTCCCGTTCGCGTTCGACGATCAATCGCACGACAACCGACTGTACACGGCCCGCCGACAGCCATCGTTTGGATAATTTTTTCCATAGAAGGGGTGACAACGTATATCCTACTAACCGGTCCAATACCCTGCGGGCCTGCTGTGCGTTCACCATCTGAATATCTATGTCTCCCGGATGGGTCAATGCCTCGTTAATGGCTGATTCCGTAATTTCATGGAAGGTGATCCGAACTAACTTTTGACTTTTGACTTTTGACTTTTGACTTTGCTCGTTAAATAGTTCAGCCACATGCCATGCAATCGCTTCCCCCTCGCGGTCAGGGTCGGTGGCCAGGATAATCGCATCTGCTTTTTTGGCCAAACTTTTGAGCATCGTGACATGTTTGGATTTGTCGCGCGGAATGATATACGAGGGAGTAAAGTCATGTTCGACGTCTACGCCCATGGCACTTTTCGGCAAATCCCGTACGTGTCCCATAGATGCTTCTATGGTGTACTCGTTTCCCAAAAATTTCGATAACGTACGTGCTTTGGTCGGTGATTCAACGATAATCAGTTTCATAAACTCGATGCTTGGTAGGATTCGTTTATTCGTAGGTTTCGAACGATTATCATCGTACGAGTTTCTTTCTTACTAATCCTACGAATTCTACTAAACCTACGTTAACCCGTACACTTTTTCCCCATAATCCTTTACGATTCCGCGGATTTCAAGAACCGTTAGGGTAGCGGCGACGGCACTCATTGTCAAGCCGGTCATGCGCACGATCATGTCAATCGGCTGCTGTCCGCCATATAGCACCGTCAGTATTTTTTGTTCTTCCAACGTCTCCCCCTGTGTCTGCTGCATTGTACGGTTTAAACCAGCTGGACTTGCCTGTAGGCCAAGTTCTTCCATTATGTCCTCCGCGGACTCAACCAATGTAGCACCCTGCTTTAACAGCCGTGACGGTCCTTTACTATACGGACTCGTAATCGGTCCCGGTACGGCAAACACGTCGCGCCCCTGCTCCGCTGCATTCCGCGCCGTGATGAGCGCCCCGCTGTCGTCTGCCCCCTCGGTTACCAGTACTCCGAGCGATAACCCGCTGATGATCCGGTTCCTTGCCGGAAACAGACCCTTGTTCGGGCGCAACCCGAGCGGCATTTCGGAAACGACCGCGCCACCGCCGTCGGCGATGGCGTGATATAGTCTAGCATTACTTGGCGGCGCGATAATGTCAATACCGCAGCCCAGGACCGCAATCGTTTTCCCGCCCGCTGCCATGGCTGTCTCATGAGCTATGGCATCCACGCCGTATGCCATGCCGGATACGATGGCACACCCCGCATCTACCAACTCTGTCACCAGTTTTTGGGTCACGGCCGCGCCATAGGGCGTAACTTTCCGGGTTCCCACAACGGCGATTGTTTTATCCATATGTATCGGCGTATCCGTACGCTTCCCCAACACATAGAGCAAAAATGGGGCATCCGGAATTTCCTGCAGCAATGCGGGGTATCGGGGATCGGTACACATCAGGCAATGGACATGCAACGCATTCACCTGCTTCATGTACTGCTCTATATCGAAGGTCCTGCGGAATTCGAGAAACGAGGCCGCTATTCGTTCGCCGATTCCGGTCGCACGAACGTCTGAGGCGGACGCGGTCCAGGCGGCTTCTGCTGATCCGAAATACGAGACAAGGAGTTTAAACCGCACCGGCCCGATACCGGGAAATACGCTAAACGCCATGTAATACGGCAGTTCCCTGTTCACGCGCATAGCATATCACGTTTGAATTTGGCGTACTGTATGATATTCTCCTACCTATTCATCCCTCTATGCATTCATCCGATACCAAAAGAAGCCGGCCGCCGAAAATCAGCGTCATCATCCCCACAAAAAATGAGGCACTTTTGCTGCCCGGCTGTCTTATGTCACTTGCCAACCAGCAAACAAACGTCCCGTTTGAGATTATCATCGTTGACACCAAATCGACGGACGGGACGATCGGCATAGCCGAATCGTTTGGCGCACGGATCATCCGCGAAAAAAGAAAAGGAAAGATATATGCCTTTCGGCACGGTGCAAACGAGGCGCGCGGCGACATCCTGTGTTTCACAGAGGCTGACTGTACGGTTCCCGATCATTGGATTGAAACGATTGCAACATATTTTGCATCGCATCCGTCCGTTGGGACGCTCTGTGGCATATATACATTCCGCCACACCACCCGGCTGCAGCGGCTTGGGACGATAATGGGACACGTGGTTGCACATGCATTGTTTTATGCAATCTATTGGCATCACTCAATACGCGCAAGCAATGTAGCCGTCAGGAAGTCCGTATACACAAAAACCGGAGGATTTTCGCTCCTCTATAAAGAATTATACGATGTCGACCTGTCGTTCCGACTATCGAAATTCGGATCTATCCGGATCCTACCCGGCATGACAATCGAGACATCCGATCGCCGCATTCGGGGAAGAGTATGGGCCTATATCAACGAATTTATACCTGCGCTCGCATCTGTCCTTTTGCGTAGACCAATGGCGATTCAAACATACAAAGATATTCGATAAGCAGCAGCGCTGGGTTTCTGTTCCTAGATTATCCCAACGGGTTATTCGCTCTTAACTGCTTTTTTCGGCAACAGCGATGCGATTTCGCCATAGATCCATCGGTCCGCATCTCCGCCATGTGTTTCTATCTCCTGAGAAACGGCCGCACGATCAAAACACATGCCAACGTCTATACGCATTTTTTCGCCAACGTGCATCCCGGACTGTGGGCGGCCCGAGTCTGCGGCTTTCGGAAACGATACGCCGATGGGCAACACAGAGAAGTTGAGATCGAGGCTTTTCTCCATAAACCTCCAGAATTTAGAAAATGCCCTTCTGGGATGTTTCAGATCAAGCGTATCCATATTTCCCTGCGCCTGCGGTGCAACGATGACGACGCCCCCGTGTTCCAGCGCGTGCTGAGCGGCCTCAAGGTACTGTTGTAATCCGGGTTTTTGGTCTAATACGTCTTCTTTGGGTAATCCTATTTTATCCAGAAGCGATACTTCCCGGCTTGTTTGCTTGTGCTTTGCAAGCGCGTGTTTTCGTTTGACCTCGGGAGAATGGACGGGGATAAATTTTACTCCCAACAGATGCTCACCGAAACGGTATCCTCTGTTGTAGAGAATACTCGACATAGGCAATACAAATTCCTTGTCGGCAAATTCCGGAATCTTTTTTAACATGATAAGCGTGCCAAGCATATCCGTGGTTCCGTTATGGCTGCAAAATACCGCTGTTCCTAGTCCTTGCTTGGCACGTTCGATGGCAGTCTGCAGTCCGCCATAATTATCATGCGTTTCCGTGCGCAGCAGCCACTCGCGTATGCCTTTGCGTTCGACGATACTATCGTGTTCAGCAGTATCCGGATTCATATCTACAATACCCTACCACATGAATACCTATATTGCATATATCTGCATGCGCGCCCGGCACCTGATTTTTTTATCGCGTAAACCATGCCTCATATATTTTTTTGGCTATGGGAGCTGCGACGTTACTGCCTTCCCCCGCTCCCTCGACCAATACGGTCACGGATAATTCGGGCGTGCCGCTTATGTACGAATCCGTTTTTTTCACGTCATCCGGCACGTATTGGTCCGGTATCGGTGCAAATGACGTAAACCAGGCGTGGGTTTTATCCAGCGGTTCACCGTATTCTGCTGTTCCCGTTTTACAGGCAATGGGAACCAGAGTATCGCGTATCGGACTGCGAGCCCCGGAAGACGATGCGATGCTACTATCTCCGGCACTCGATTCCCGATTCCCGATATTCTTTTTCACGCCGAAATTAAACAGCGGCCACCCGGTCCCTCCCGGTGCACACGCTTCCTGCATACCCTGGGTAATCAAGGATAGCGTTTCAGGCTTTAACCCCATATCTTTACAGCTATTCCGCTCTTCTTTCTGGCTGGTACGCTTGGCAATCGTGGGCTTGCAGGATTTGCCGCCGCTTGCCACGATATTGGTCCACATGTTGACCGCCAGCGGCGTGGTCAGTAGGTACCCCTGACCGATGGACACGTGATACGTATCCCCCAGATACCAGAGGTTATTCCGGGCTGCCAAATCTGCGGGTGAGCGGAAATGCGCTTCTTTCCACGCCGGATCCGGTACTAAGCCGCTTGCTTCACCGGGGAGTTCTATGCCAAACGGTTTGCCGAGTCCTAATTTTTTTGCCCATTCGTCAATTCTCGTAATCCCCAGCGCTTCCCCGACTTTATAGAAAAAAATGTCATTACTCCGTTTGATCGCTTTCACGATATCGACCGGCCCTTCGGTTTTTCCATATTCGATAAAATACCAGTTCGGAAACGTAAACGGTCCGATGGTGATGGAGCCATTGTCTTCCACGATCGTATCGCGGGTTATCGCCCCTGTTTCCAAACCGGCGATTGCCATGATGAGTTTGAACGTGGACCCCGGAGGATACACGCCGCCTATGGCACGGTTAAACATGGGGAGCGCGGGATCGTTGACGAGCGCCTGATATTGGGCCGAGCTCATGCCGGACGTAAACGCATTCGGGGAAAATCCGGGACTGGAGTACATGGCAAGTATTTCACCGCTATCAGGCTTAGAAACGATGATGGCACCTTTTTCCCCCGGGGGGAAAGCCTGGGCGGCAACGCGGGAAAGGTCAGCATCCAACGAAAGGGTGATGTCTTCTCCTGGCAATGCCTCCTGCCGCCCCAGTGAGCGCAGTATTTTTCCCGATGCATCGACTTCGACAAATTCTTTGCCGTCACGCCCGCGCAATCGCTCGTTATAGACTTCTTCCGCTCCCATTCTGCCTACGCGGTCTCCCAGTCCATAATTTCTGCTGCGGTAGTAGTCGCTTGAGAGCTCTTCCTGCGATAGCTCGCCGGTATAGCCTATGACATGGGACAGCGCATCTTCGTACGGATATTGCCGGAGATAATCGACTTCAAGATACTCTCCCGCCGGCAATCCCTGTTTCGTAAGACGGTCTCCTTCGTCTTTGGTTAAATATGAAACGCACTCCGTGACGCCGCCGCCGGTACACGGCTTCAGCAAGCGGTAGTGCGGCACGTTGACCGTAAGCGGTCTGCCGGTGCGGTCTAACAACAATCCCCGGGGTGCATGGATGATAAGCTCGCGTGTTCGGTTATTATCCGACAGTTTCCGGTACTCTAACCCATGAATCGTCGTCAGGTCAAATAACCGCCAGGTGAGCACAAAAAATGCGATGCACAGTACCGTGGCAAATACAAGTGCCCGCCCTGCTCCGGCCCACCACGGGGATTCACCTGTGCTGCCCCGAAATCGCGACCTCCCGCTTTGGACAAGATTATCGGAAAACGCAGACCCTAATTTCACCATAGTGGCATCATACTACACCGACGTAATGTGGTGTGCGATCCCTGTATGTTTTGTGCAATACAGGCAAAACTAGCGGAACGCGATAAAGGCATGGTTTACAAGCAGCACACCGAACGAATAGGCCGTACCCAATATGACTTCCAGTATGTTGTGGCGTTTAAGCTTTAACCTGCTCCACCCCAAAATAGGCACCAGTATCGCAAGTACCCACAGCGACATGTCATACCAGCTGACCAGTAACCCGATGGCAAGCACGGCAACGGCCATATGGCCGGATATTTTGATCTTGAGCGTGATAAGAAAAAATCCGACCATCCAGAGCACGAATAATTCAAACAGCCGGGATAATGCCGGCGTATGCCACAGATACGTCGACCACATAAGGAGAATACTAAACGCAAGAAGCATCAAAAGGAGGCGCACACGTTTTACCCGGTTGGAGATATCCCAATTGGTATGCATGACGCGCATGAGACGCACACGCGCCACCGCGATAAGCACGCCGACTCCTACTATATATAATGTATAGAGTCCGTAGGAGATACCGCGAAGATGTACGTGCCAGGCCCCGATTAATGATATGGCCAAAAATACGACCATCGGCTCGAATACCTCCGATACGATGCGCGCTAAAACAGATTCATCTTTGTTCATACCTCAAAGCAAGATAGTTCGTAGTTCAAAGCAAGATAGTTCATGGTTACACTAAAGATTTTCTAAGTCCATTTATCATTTTAATTACGATCTCACATTTATTACTTAAATTATCATACTGTTTTTCATCGATAAATCTACGTCTTTTCGCAATTGAGTAAATTGCAATACATTCATAACATGATCCACGGGACATATCGAGAAAATGATGAAAATCTTTTTTGATCTACTACTGCCTTCAGCTATATTTAATGCAATCGAAACAGCTGCTCTTTTAAACTGATCCGCTAGACCAAATAATTCTTCCTTCGGCCAACTACGCACAATTGTGTACACAGCATCTACAAACTCTATCGACTCATGATATACATGGAGCCGTTCAAATGGCAAAAACTGTTTATCCATACGCTCTCACTGTGAACTCTCATGCTATGAACTTTCTTGCTATGAACTTTCTTGCTATGAACTTTCTTGCTATTAACTAATCTTCCGTGCCGCAATCTTTACTTTAGCAAGTAATACTGGATCACTCAACAATTTCCCACATCCCCGCACGACGGCCGTCTGCGGATCGTCAGTGATCCATACCGGCATTTTCAGCTCGGTGGCAATAAGCTTTTCTATGCCTTTTAGCTTACTGCCGCCCCCGGCTAACACGATGCCATGCTCCATGATGTCACCGATTAATTCCGGCGGCGTTTCCTCTATCGTTTCTCCGATCGCCTCAATGATTTCATGGACCACCGGCGACACCGCTTCACGGATTTCTGCTTCCGAAAGCCGGACCGAACGCGGCAGCCCGGTCTCGATATCGCGACCACGTACCACGGTTTGCCGCTCCGTTTTGTCTATGGGATACGCGCTGCCGATTGTCATTTTCACTTCCTCCGCCGTCTGTTCGCCGATAAGCAAGGCGTGTTTCAGGCGTACGAAAGAAACGATCGCCTCGTCCATTTCGTCCCCGGCCGTCCGGATACTTCTGTTGACCACGATGCCGCCCAAAGATAGTACGGCAATTTCCGTCGTGCCTCCCCCGATATCGCAGATAAACGACCCGCGGCTTTCCTGTATGGGAAGACCCGCCCCGATGGCCGCGGCCATCGGCTCTTCAATAAGATATACCTCGCGGGCGCCGGCCATGATGGCCGCTTCCGCAGCAGCCCGGCGCTCGACTTCCGTAACACCGGAGGGAATCCCGACCACCACTTTGGGTTTCGGAATGCTCGGGAATCCTTTTTGCCGGGGCTGCTCGTGGACAAGTTTGATGTAATGCGTCAGCATGGCGGCAGTGGCGTCAAAGTCGGCAATCACTCCATCTTTGAGCGGCCGGAGTGCTTCGATGGTGTCCGGGGTCCTCCCTAACATATGCTTGGCTTCGCGACCTATGGCAATGATTTTTTTGGTTTTCCGGTGACGGGCTACCACAGAAGGCTCCCGGATCATGATACCTTTATCCTTGACGTAAACGAGCGTGTTTGCCGTACCTAAATCAATGCCGAGATCATGAGAAAGCAAGCTGAAGATCCAATCGAACATGAAGCCATTCTATCATATTCTTCACAAGCATCCGTGACACAGGAGGTATAATAATAACATATGTCGGTGGGGTCACTTTCCAAAAAAGAAGCCACACGCGAAATGCATCGCGGATCTGAACAACAAATCCCCAAAAATCAGCGTGTGATGCCAGCCCGAGTAATACAGGCACATATCGTAAGTCGAATAGATTTGCATCATATCGGCAACGGACGACAAGGACCTATTTCCATTACTTTTTTTCAACCTCGAAGATATGAAGATGCTGCTATTTTAAATGAAGCAACTGGACATACACTATTTAATAGTGCGTTACGAGTTGAACGAACATCACCATTGCACCCGCTTACTAGGGACTTTCCGAAATTACGCAGAAAAAATGCAGATGAGAAGATAAATATGGCTACGCACGACGGTACCCGAGCAACAAATAGACGTGGAAATAAGAGAGAATTCTTTCCATTGCCAACGCTCCTTATTCCTAAAAAAATACGGCAACCCCTAGATACGTCAGATGGCGTCGAATGGGGTCCAATTCCACAAACTCATGGCCGTTTTGTTACAAGATAATCATTTATTTTTTCGGTTTGAGGTCTACTCCGAAATATAGCCGCATGATGACGCGGTTGACCATAAATCCTAATTCAGAGATCATCCGCTGCTTGAACGGCACATTTCTAAAGCGCAACAGATCGTTATCGATAATCCGCAACTTACCCGTGGTTTCATCTACCATCACATTCGATACATCAAATGAGCTGGTTTTGGAGAACAAATGCCGGATGTGATGCCGCAGTAGCGAGAAAAATCCGGGGACACCCAAAAAGTCAAAACTTGCGCCGGTCTGGCGCATCATTTCGCGGTTTAACCTCGCCATATCGGTAAGCTGAGTACGCACCGATTGCGTTTCTGTCAAATGATTCACCGGTTTGCCTTTGATCGCATCCTGGATAATAAGATAATTGCCACCCTTCGGGTCTTGGCGAGTATCTGTGGGCACCAAATACTCTCCGAAAAACTTTTTCAAAAGGATGGCATTATCACGGTCTTCCTGATATCCAGTGCTCATGTATCCACGACTGGCCTCCCGGCGGACTTTGATGACTTTGGCGTGCTCTCCCTCCGGCAAATAGGAAAACACGATGTGGGTAAATCCCTGACCGATGGGGGCGGGATTCACATACCGGTAATCCACACCGCAATTTTTGAAAAATTCCACCGTGGAGGGCAAAAATTCCGCCTTGGTCTCCCACAGCGGCGGCACGGGTTTTTTCTGCAGTTTTTTTACCTTCGCCGCTTCCAGCGTATGCTTTGCCGGCATCACGGCAGGTGCAAGGATTTCCCGATGCAGTTCCTGCAATACATCTTTTTCCTTGTGAGCCGCCTTCCGTTCCGGAGGTTTGGGAGTAGATACGTGAGTGATGTGCGGAGATAGTTCCGGCGCAAATTCTGCCATAGACTATGGGCATTATAGCATGGAGGCGGGCGTGATCGCCGCAAATCATTGTCAACACCGGGTGTTGACAGAATTATTCGTCCATTCGTAAAACGAACGCTAATGTACGCTGATAATCGATTTGATCCAAGGTAAAGGCTCTAAATGATTCTATCGAATGAAACTGCTCCCATATAAATGACGTATCGACCATGCTGTCAGCACGATTTCCTACATAATCCATATACGAAATCCATGGATATTGTTCTAATTCTTGTGCCTGAACAAGCATCCCTACGGTCATAGGATTTAAATGAATATACCGGATTGTGTGCATATATTGTTCCTCTGATTCAATGCGTACCGCCTTATACATCGACTGGAACATAGCGCCAAAACGCTTTCGTTTAATATTGAAATATTTTGCGTACCCATTTTGCACGCGAGCCAGAAACATACTGATCCCACTGTCTTGCTCCTGCCGGACCACCATATGAAAATGCGTGGGCATGAGCGCAAACGCCGAAATACTGACAAGGGTTGAATGCATCGCTTTTACGTTTGACAAATACAATACTTTTGCTTCAGTGGATAATCTGTTGAAATGAGAAAAACTATCTTTTACTCCGCTGAATCGATAAAAATTGAGGAGATCATACATTCGCTGGTAATCTTTCGCATGTTCAAAAATGGTTTGACCAGCAACACTTCGATTAAAAACGTGATACGTTTCTGACGTACCACACGGGACAGTTCGATATGGCATCATTCAAAGACTAGAAAATATTTTTCTGTCTGTCAAATCCGTCAACACCGGGTGTTGGTAATTGGTAATTGTTGCTACTATCTCCCTCATTTCGACCTTCAAGTACGTTAAAAGTCGGAAAGAAGGAGAAAAAGAGGATAAATAATTGTTTCGGCCGATAGGGCCAATAAATATTTATTGCAAATAAATGCAATCCTCTTTTTTCTCCTAACTCCAATCGAGCTTTCTCTTCTCGCGAGTCTTTGGGTATACCAAAGATCGCACCGCCAATACTGGCACCGAGAACTATCTCGATTAAGCCGTCTTCGGACCCTCCCGATAATCCCTCAATACTTGGGGAGGGTCACGTAGACATTTAGACATAGCGAACGAAGGAACTTACCCAGCTGCGTTGGTAGAACGTTTCGCAGCGACAGCATCTTGAAACAGGGCCTCATCTGCAACACGCTCATCGAACATTCTTTCTTTTTCTGATTTCTTCCAAGCCTCAATATACCTCTTTATGCGAGCTCTGATGAGATGGCCTGATTCGTTAACAATCACTTCTGGCGTGGAATTTTCTGAACCGCTTTTTTCTACCGTTGCAGCGGTCCATAGCTTACCTGATGTGTCAACGTTGCCAAAGTCAGCAGCAGACACAGTCGCAACCTGGAGCATTCCGCCCTGCTCAGAAAGCAATGTCCAAATATCACCAAGGCCAGCTACTTCGGTAATGTTCTTGACGACTATTGCGCCATTTTCTTCATCCCAGAATATCCCTTCATATCTCATGTACTGAGAATACGAATAAATATTTAGGACGGGTCCAATAAGCCAACCTAGGCAACCGAGCTTTCGTTTCTTTTTTTCAGGCAACAACCAATTATGTATCCCGAAAAAGACGAGGAATCCCCATATAGGCGACGCTCGGGCGATAGGAACAAGCTTTTCTTTCCTTTTTTTCTTCGTAGGAGTCATTTTTTCTTCTCCTTTTCATCCTCCTCATCTTCTTCATCGCCACGGCTCATCCATTTTTGGAACATAACATAGACGCCAACCGCGAAGACGAGAACTGCCGGCAAACATCCGCAGAGGACTCCGAAGATCCCAGCCGCCCACGGGCCTGCCCATATAAACAACCCGCACATCGCGATGAAGAAGGGTGCAAATACAACAATCACAACCGGAGTTGCGATTGACGTGTAGGTTGTGGGATCCTTCCAATCGAACTTAACCTTTTCTTTCGGTGGTGAAGCAGAACTTTTTTTAGCCACTGGGGCCTCCACTTTTTCTTTCTTGAAAAAGAAATTCCATACGGCGAGGATTAGTATCCACAGCCAAAATTGCTTTTTGGCCGGTTCAACTTCGCCTTTGCGTTTCTTGCCAACGGCCGTCTCATCAAGCCTTCGACTGAACGCTTTATCTCTCGCCTTCACTCGAACCACTGTATCTTGATCAGCAAGCGCCACAACGTTCTCATTTAAGACTTTTGACGCCTTCGCATCAACCTGAAGAACTTTGCGACTATCATCTCGTGTACCTCGAATACCAAAAAGGTTCATGAGATCCCCCTATCTCACGACGATCTTCACCCAGAATGCGAGATTTCCGGCCAGACCGAATACGGTACCATCGCCTGCGCGCAATTTCCAATTGCCGGTGTACGAACCAGCAGTACTGGGCGCGACCAAATTGGTTGAAACGGTAACGCTCGAGCCTGGTGTTACATCCTGAGTCAGGTCGACTGAGGCACCATTCATCTGTGTGCCACTGTCAAAAACGAGTGAGTAAGACGAGGTCCACGTACAGGTGCCCGCATTTTGCAGCGTCCACGTTTTGGTAAACGTAGCGCCAGCGGTTTCCTGTGTATTGTCAGGGATGGTTTCCCCGACAAATTTGGCCACATTGGTGCAATTACTACCGGACTGCTGTGCGAGAGAAGGAACTGGAGCCGTGGGTAAAGGCGCTGATGCTCCGGACGGAGGCGTATAGTTCTGCCTCGGGTCTTTTGGAGTCGGCGTATCGCTTGGCACAAATTGGCCCGGGGCTGTAATCACTTTGCCCTCAGTCAAAAATGTATTTGTGTCAGGCAAACCAAACGCGGTGGCAAGTTTCACGGCATTGTCTTTCGACACGTCCTGCAAAGTAAACTGCCACTTGTTGCCCCAATCAAACTTGAGACTCGCCTTGTCAATATCGACATTCATGTTCAACTTCTCACCCGCATATGTGCCATGATGCACGCTGACGACTGAAATCGTTGCGCCTTTAAAAACGTCGCCTGCCTGAGCAAAATCCAATGGCGCTGTTTGCGACCATAATTGCGCCTTATACATCGCCTGTGCCGAATAGAGCACTCGGACTTTCGGATTCATACTCAGTAAATCCTGCAATGTGCTTTCAAACTCAGCTGCGTCAGTAATTTGTGGGAGACGAGCAAGTTCGTCGTTAAACGCCTTAAATGTTGTCTCCATTGAAGCCGCAAGGCAATCAGATGTAACATCTGTCTGTTGGAATTTGGTGATGGCGTTATTCCATTCCCCCATATTCCAATACTGCAACGCAGCTTGACTCTCCGGCGTGCTTGCCTTTGTGCATCCTGTTGGCTGCTGTTGACCACCTTCACCGTTTCCAGAACCATTTGATCCCGAACCCCCGCCAGAGTTGCCTGACGAAGAAGATGAAGACGACGCGCCTTTACCGCGTAGCTGATCCCAGTTCACCGTAATAAATCCCCATTCCGATGTACCGGTTGGTCCAACATTTGCCAGTCCTTGTTGAATTTGCTTGCCGGATGGACCAAGGATATTCGTGATAGCCGGGCCACCTTGTTGAATTGTAAGTTGCACCCCCGTGCCGAGTGTGTCGCCAAGCTTCGTGTCGAAGCCGGTCGTATGTGTTCCTATGAGAGCAAAGGCAAGCAGCCCGAACCCTACACACAAGAACAATAGAGAGCCAATTGCGGCACCGATTTTGCCGAAATATTTTTCGAGATTCATCGTAGTCTCCGTTTCTAGTGTTACTCTTTCCGAATGGTTCAAATAGTACGATTTAGTGCGTTATTTCTTCCCGGCAACTCCTTTTTGGTGCGATCCTCATGGCAATTTGTCGAAGCCAAGATTCACGCGAACGTCTTCGGACGTATAGAAAAATCGCCCGAAGTTGAAAATCCAGCGTTCCCACATCTTGTACTTGGGATCCTTGCCATCGTCTGCGGCCTTCACGAGCTGTAACGCCAGTGACGGTAACGTATCGTAGATGGTATAGGCTCCCGAGCCAATTGTGGGGCGATTTCCACCGGATTGAACAATAGGCACCGTCTGTTGTGCGGGTTGTTGTTCCTGCACAACCTGAGCAACGGATTGTTTGGTAGTTTGAACCTCAATGACAGGCAACCCAGCTAACTCACTTTCGTGAGCCTGTAAGGCTGTCTGAATTTTGGTTGCGTGGTCCCGCATGCCATCCCAATACCATGATACTGAGGAATCTCCCCAGGCTCCGGGATTATATGCGCACCTAGCCTCTTCCACGTTTTGCGTATAATACCAGTTTTGATTGGCACCACACGTTGACGTGTTGTATCGAGAGACCAAATGTCGGACGATCGCTTCGACAGCGACATCCTCGGTAGACCATACGTCCATATTTTCGAGGTCCCCTAGCATCGCACCGGGTCGAAAATAAAACGACTCGGTTTGCCCGCGGCCCACAGCCCCTGCTCCAGACGAGTAGATCTGCTGTGGTGTGATGCCAGGCCATTTTTGTTGGACGACTGCATTATTTGCAATCGCGGTCAGACCATCACGACAGGCTTGCGCTGTGTCGTTAATGGTTTTTCCTGCCAACACGTCGGCCGGGGTTAATTTAAACCAGTCCGGACAGGCAGTCCAGCCTAATTCATACCCCCATGGACCAGGCTTTCGCGGATCGACACCGTTCCAGTTAGCGTCATTTGATTCGACGCTTGGAACAGCGGCTACCCACCAACATGGGAAAATTTTCCCACCATCGTTTTGCGATAGTGGTTTCCCATCCGGGCCTCTGGCGACATTGTGCGTTGTACACGCACTTTGTAGTAATTGCCAGTTGGAATACCCGGCCTCTGTTGCGATCTGTTGCCAGAGAGCATCAGAAGGATTGGCTGAGATACTTGCGACAGTAGCGGTCGTAGTTGTTGGTTGTTGAACAGGCTTATCAGATGCTTTTGCTGTACGAACACCGATAATCGCTTCAGATCGATAGGCAACTGGCGTATAAACCACCATGCCGACGATAAAAATTACTGAAGCCGACGTAATCAAAAAGACATCCAATTTTGTAATGAGACGCGTCCGTTTGATCAATTTTCGGTGTTTTTCCAACTCTCGCAATTCATCCGCCGTTATTGTTGTACCACCTTTTTTCTTCCTTTTAGGTGTCCCATCTCCGTCACGTTTTTTATCCTGAAAATAATTATTCAAGGCGTGACTTAGAAGTAACAACAAAAGCAGACCGCCAGAAATTGCAATCACAAGGCGGATCGTCTGCTCACCGGTAATTTGGACGGAACTAGTCCAATCCAAATTGAGAAATGTTTGCTTCTCGGGGTGAGCAATCATGTACGGGAACACCGTGGTCAAAATCGATCCAACCGTCGGTGGTCCCTGAACAGCTTCTAACGCTTTTCGTTCCTGATCCATGTTGATTGGGCCTTTTGCGGATACCTGAGAAGAAGACATATGGTATTTATCCATAAGCACTCGAGTGAGCGCTTGTAATGTCTTCTCTTGCTCAGGCGTGGGCAACCCATCATTGTTCGTGTCTACAAACGTGATGATGATATTGCCATCTGCATTTGGAACAACGTTTGTTGATTGAGCTACTGCCCAATCCTGATTATTCACAGTAATGGTTTGATCCGTTACCGTGATATTCGTATCAGAACTAGTAGTAGTTGCAGCTGTATCAGGTTGCGCTTGCGGTGCTGCCTTGGCCTGCCAAACGATGCCACCAGGATTTTCATTAACCGTACTCTTTGATGAGTCGGCTACCTGCTGGCTCGTCGTCTTGTCCTCTACAAACGGTAAGTCGGCAACGTTAGTTACCGGTGGCGCCGCTTGCTGCTCCGAGACCGAGGGTTGTGACTGCTGAGTCGTTCCAGGTGAGCCGGGCTGACTACTGATATCCGGGGAACAACTAAATGTTCCAGCCAGATCCGTAACATTTTTCCCAGTCGCCTTGATGTGGATAGCATAGTGTAAGTGAGTCCAATCGGACAGACCAACATCTCCCATGATGCCAATGCTATCTCCGACCTTTATCTGATCTCCCACTTTTACAAACACCTGGTCCAAGTGCATGTAATAAACTGTGAGGAAATCATTATCCAACGTGACAATAGAGTTACCCACTCCGTCACAGCTTGATGTACATTCGTACTTACCTTTCTGATCATTCCAAGCTGTTGTTGACGCCCACGTAACGTTTCCGTTTATCGTCGAGATCAACTTGACTGGAAATTCCTTGGAGGTTGGATGTGTAGCTTTTCCTGCTGGATCAAGTCCGGGTGCTGGCCAAAAATCGTCGCCAAGGATTTGATCGCATGGTGAAGACGCATCACAACCAGTGTGTAACTGATTGCGTTCGATCCACTGACCATCAGCAAGATCGAATGGTTTGCCACAGGCTTTGATCGTTTGATCTTTGACCTGCTGCGTGGTCGGACTAACCGTCGTTTGGGAACTAAAACTTTCTACCCAAAAAACGATTTGCGTCTCGTCCGCTGTCCAACCAAGTCGAACAGTATCCGTTGTTGAATCGTTATACAACAACAAGTCCTGTTCTAGAGCAGGCTTCGCACAGGTGCCATTCCGCTTCCCGTTGGTAAAACAGGAGGCGTCTTGGTCAACGTGCCAAATCGTGATATCTCGGTCTGAATATGGGATATCGTACGCTTTGTGCACCCATGTGTCCGCCTCAGGTCGAATCGCCCCACTATTTGTAGCGGATTGTCCAATCCAGGAGGCGAGATCACAAAGACACCCAGCTGGTGTGCCATCAATACTGATAAACCCAGCGGTCGTCTCCATACTTCCAATGCGGACGTTGTAGTCCACATAGTCACTTGGAGATATTTCGACAAAATTGTCGCCATTCCCAAGCCGCTTCAAACCCAGCAGGATATTATCCCAGCATGGATTTGAATACCCACCACGCTTCACAGTTAAAACTGTGGTTTGCGTTGCGGGCGCGGGTGTAGGTGCAGGCGCTTGTGCCTTTACTGTAGAAGCTGGTGCCCCCAACAGCAATGTCATTAGCGCTAGGCAGAAGATTGCCATAGCGGTCGTGCTTAGTTTTTTCGCGCGAGTTGCCATCGCAACCTCCTTTTCTGCGCATGTATCCCGTCACCGAATTGTGGCGGGGGTGGCCCGACGTGCAGAAGACAGCACGGACGGGTAAAAAACAGACCTCCATTGATCGTCGAGTCCAACTCGAATAAGCGATCAACGTGATCTGAAATTTTTGGGTCAGGCACCAGATGTGCCGGTACCTGACTTTTTTCTGGAAGGCTACCGCTTGCTTGGATCGGTGCGGATCTTGCCCTTCCGTTTTGGAGTTGTCACTTTAGGCAACTTTTGGGTTGTCTTCGGTTTCTTCTCCTCTTTCGGGGCGGGTTTCTTACCAATAGAGAATCCCATGGTAAACCCTCCTTTCAATAAAATTTCCAGTGGGTAAAAACCCAGCGTGGATAATTTAGTAGGCTCAGCTAATCAGCGCTGGCCTAAAAAATTTCAGGGACAGAGACAAACGTCTCTGCCCAAATTTCCCACTAGCTTACGAGGACTTCTTTTCTTCTTTTTTCCCTCCTCGATTTTCTTTCTTCGGGCACTTGTGGCTTCTACCTTTCGGCAGACCACATGATTTACATGTGCCCGAATATACTTCGTCGTGCCTCTGCTTCTTTCGAACTTTTTGCTCAGCCATTTTTGGCCTCCAAAAATAAATTTACTAACAAGGAACATTTCTGCTCCTTGGAAGCATCATAAAGTAGCCCTTCGACTACGCTCAGGGTAAACCCTTTGCATAGTCGTTGGGATTTAGCTTCGCAGTGAGAGGCTGCGAATTTTTTTTAAAATTCACACGGATAGCGTGAATGAAAAGACTCTCTGAATCTTTATCAAATGTTAGCCCCCACTTCCGTTGGTAGCCCCCATAATATCCGTATATCAGGTACTCTTTTTCCCCCAATAATGCATTACCATTTTATTTAATTTTTCTTAAATCCCTCTAGAATGTATAGAGAAAAAGAATGACGATCGGGATTGCCGCGTCCGCGACTTCGTCGGGACTCGCAATGACATCATTCATTCCCTCAATCTATACATCCTAGCTGGCTACTTACGTATTTTCTTTCACACTGCGCAAAAAAAAGGCATGCTTCGCGTTCCATTGACAACTATCTCGTACCACAGGAGTATCGCATGTGTTTTCAGCGTCCAAAAGACTCGCTAGAAAGCGTACTGCCTACACCAATTCGTTTTTGTATCACCACCTATCCTATAACTCTTCATCCCCGCCTGCAAAGCTATTGCTTAGCAATTGCGGGCAGGTATTTCCTTCGTTCACTTGTTAATGTGCCCGCCTTCGCCAAGGCTTCGGCGGGCAAGCGCCCACCGCCCTTAACAAAAGCGTTCAAATCGTTACTTAACCCCTCATCCCCGCCGTCGCAAATGACGGAAGGATAAGGCCTAACCCGTTAAGATCAGGATTGTGTACCCGCCTGTCCTGCGGGCACACAATTCCATTCTCAACACGCACGATTGTAAAACTCACCCAAGAGCCCCTTCCCCACGATGTGAGGTTTGTATATTAAATTTTCCATACAGACAGTGTGAACGGAATATCCCGGCAGAGGTATTTCGTGGACAAGCAATATCCTATAACATAAAATGTGCTTGCAGTCAAGAAAAATAGACGATTCAAACAATCCAAAATCTATTATGTACGCATCACACTTGACATTCGTTATCAAAACAGTATAATTATATCTATATGAGTACGACGACATTGCAAGTTCCGGTGGACGCTGACATAAAATCCAAAGCGACCAAAGCCGCCCGTGATATGGGATTTTCTTCCCTTCAGGAAACCGTCCGTGTATTTCTCAGTAAGCTTGCACACGGTCGTATCCGGCTGTCACTAGATTCTGTCGACGTTGACGAATATGTTTCACCGAAAGCGCTCGCCCGGTATGATAAAATGGTGAAAGATATTGAATCAGGGAAAGTAAAAACGACTACCGCTCACTCGGTTAACGAACTCATGGAACAACTCAACGCAGGGGTATGATCTCGATCCGGAAACACCCAACGTTCACCAAGCATTTTTGCACAAGAATTCTCCCTTCGCCAAAACTTCTCAAACGATTCGAGGAACGATTTGGATCGTTCTGTATTAATCCTCAAAACCCACTCCTTTTTGATCACCCCCTCAAAGGTGATAAAACGGGAAAACGATCATTTTCGGTCTCTGGAGATATTCGTGTTGTTTATCAAGGATCTATTGATACGGAAATAATCTTATTGGATATAGGTACGCATAACCAAGTCTACAGATAAATCTGATATACTACGTTCCATGGGACTCATCTCGTGGTGCAACCGATTCATAAAATCCGGCTTTTACCTCTTGTTTGGCATTGTGCCGCTGCTTCTTACCCCCTGGAACTACGAGCTGTTTGAGTACAACAAGATGATGGGCGTATACATCGTTACTTCGTTTATCGTTACTTCGTGGGTTATAAAGATGCTGGAGCAAAAAGAGTTCAAAATCGCAAAAACGCCGCTAGACATCCCCATTGTTCTCTTTCTCATCTCTCAGCTAGTTAGCTCTCTTTTTTCCATGGATCCACATGTTTCGTGGTTTGGCTACTACAGCCGCTTCAACGGCGGGATGTGGTCGGTGGTTTCGTATGTGCTTCTTTATTATGCATTCGTATCGAACACGGATGTCTTCGGAGCTACGTCATCGCCATCAGATGTATCAGGTATCAAGTATCAAGTATCAGGAAAAAAACAGGGCAAACAGAAAGCTATTCTGCCCATACTACCTACTACCTCCCCCATAATACGTTTACTCAAAACATCTCTCTTTACCGCCACGATCATCGCTGCATACGGCGTGCTTGAACGGCTGGGCATCGACAAACATATCTGGGTGCAGGACGTCCAAAGCCGCGTGTTTTCCACGTTGGGGCAGCCAAATTGGCTGGCGGCGTACCTCGTGGCACTCATCCCATTGGCGATGGCATTTGGATTGCACCATGCGATGACGAATAAGCCACGACATTGGATCGCTGCCACAGTTTATGCCATCGTATCTGTCTTGTTTTTTACCGTGCTCCTATTTACCCGATCTCGCTCTGGGCTTTTAGGGTTAGCGGTCGCAGACGTGGTATTTTGGGCGGCACAGCCGATGATCCGTTACTGGCTCAGCTCACTCATTCATGCCAGTAATCTCGCAAGAATGAATACAAGACCAGCAACATATGGCGTGCCTCCTGACGCTCTTTCTCTCAATAATCAACGTGCCACGATAAAGGTGGCGGTTGTGGTACACATCTTATTTGCCCTTATCATCTTTTTTAACGGCACGTATATTGCGCAGATCGATAAATATGTAACGTTGGAAGGATGGAAATCATTCGCAACGACGTCAGCCCCACTTCACCAAGGCTCCGCGGGGCAGGCAGCGAATCCTACTGGCTACACGGCTCCGGCTTTGGAAAGCGGGGGCACGGAATCCGGCGTCATCCGGGAGTATGTATGGCAGGCAGCGCTTACCGCCTGGAAAAGCACGACCAAGACGATATTGATCGGTACCGGTACGGAAACGTTTGCGTTCGCCTTTTACCAGTTCCGGCCGGTGGCTCACAACATGACCTCCGAGTGGGATTTCCTCTACAACAAAGCGCACAATGAGTACTTAAATTATCTGGCCACCACGGGAGTGTTTGGTCTCGGAAGCTATCTTCTATTCCTCGCAACATTCATCGTATGGTTTCTTCGGAATCTCAAAACCAAAAATGAAAATGGAAAAATCTCGTCAACTTCTGAGATTTTCGATATGCGTTTTGCCTTATTTTCCGGCTGGCTGTCTATCCTCGTCACCAATTTCTTCGGATTCTCGGTCGTCATTCTGCAGGTGTTTTTATTCCTGTTTCCTGCAATTATCTTTTTGCTCACCCCTTCAACCCTGATTCATGATTCAAAATTCAGGCTATCGTTCCCCGCATGGGCACGATGGATTCCGGTGATCCTTGGCGTATACCTGGTCATAACGATCGGGGCGTTTTGGTACGCGGACAAGCGGTTTGCCTACGGGTATCAGTACGACCGCGCGGGATTATATGCCCAGGGAGCGCCGGCAATTGTCGCTGCCATCGCCATAAACCCCAATGAGCCGCTCTATCATGATGAATTGGCCGGAAGCTATGCCGCGCTCGCCGTGGGCGCATATAACGAAAAAAATGCGACACAGGCTGCGAATCTTGCCGAACTCGCCCTTGCCGAAAGCAACAAAGCCATCCAAATTTCACCGCACAACGTCAATTTCTTAAAAACCAGGACGAAAGTGTATTACACCCTGTCTACGTTTGACCCAGCGCTAAACGCCGAGGCCATCACGACGCTGCAAAAAGCATCTCTACTATCTCCCAATGATCCGAAAATCTATTACAATCTTGCCATCCTGTATGGACGCGCCGGACAAAATGATCAGGCCATCGCAAATCTTCTCCGTGCAAAAAAGCTGAAAAAAGATTACCGGGACGTGTATAATGCGCTCAATATCTTTTATACCGAAATGGGTAAAAAGGCAGACGCCAGGGCTGTCCTGGAAGAATATCTGGCCAACGTAAATCCGAACGACACACAGTTTATGAAGACACTCAATCAATAAATTGTATTATGGGATAGGTATTATGTATTAAGGGTTGCGCACACTACATAATACAAACACCCTACTACCAACCTATGAAACCCATCGTTCTCGTCCCCAATCCGGTACTCACCAGCCCTGCCGCCCCAGTCACCACATTCGATCGATCGCTTACGACACTGCTGACGCACATGCACGAAACGCTCATCGCCACCGTAGACCCAAAAGGCGTAGGGCTGGCTGCGACCCAAGTCGGCGTGGGACTTCGGGTTTTTATCACCAAACCCACCGCCAAAGCTGCCATACGGGATTTCATTAATCCGGTCATCGTGCGTACGTCGGATAAAAAAACCGACGGCATTCCCGAGCGGGAAAACAAATTGGAAGGCTGCCTTTCCATCCCCAAAATCTGGGGCAACGTCCACCGGGCCACGTCTCTCACCCTGCGGTATCAGGATCCCAAAGGAGAAACTCATGAAGAAATGTTTACCGGATTTCTGGCGACAATCATCCAGCATGAAACCGACCACATAAACGGCATCCTATTTACCCAGCGGGTGCTCGAGCAAAAAGAAAAACTCTACCAGATACTACCCGACGAAGATGGCAAAGAGGTGCTGGATGAGATAAAGATTTAGCATTTAGCATTTAGCGGATAGCGGATAGCGGATAGCGGATAGCGGATAGCGGATAGCGGATAGCCATAAAGTATATTACTAACGCTATGTGTTAAAATCTATAGCTAATACCAATTCGCGAAAAGCTAAAATATGCTTATTTTTGAAAGCCTCACCGCGTATCAAAAATCACTCCTTTTCATAGAAAAAATGTATCGCACGACCTCATCATGGCCAAAAACAGAACTCTATAGTCTTACCGATCAACTACATCGAGCAGCTACATCTATCGCTCTCAATATTGCAGAAGGAAGTAGTCGTAGTCGAAAGGATTTTGCGCACTTTCTCGATATAGCACGAGGTTCCTGCTTTGAAACAGTGGCAATATTATCTATCGCGAAAAGTCTCCACTATATCTCTGGACCACTGTATATGTCGTTTTATCAGGATATAGAGGAACTTATTCGAATCGTTCAAGGTTTAAAAAAATCGCTTAGTGTCGCTACCCGGTAGCTACTTCATTATGAACACACTTAACATACTCTTCTTTGGATCAACAGCTGATTCTGTTCTCGTGGCGGAAAAGCTATACGCTACCCGCTATCCGCTTCTTACTCTGAATATCTCCGCCGTCGTGACCCAGCCTCCTCGCCCGGTCGGCAGAAAACGCGTGGTAACGCCTACCCCGGTAGAAATATGGGCAAAAGAACACGACATTGTAGCGTTATCCTTTCCCAGCAACCCGGAAAAATCCTGGCTCTATGCCGATGAAACGCAGGTCATCGATGCGCTCGAACCGATCAAGGCAGACCTTCTCGTTTCCGCTTCCTATGGACAAAAAATTCCTACAAAAACGCTTGCCGACGCCACATTCGGCGGCCTGAACGTCCACCCAAGCCTCCTTCCCCGTTGGCGGGGCGGTGATCCTGTACCCTGGGCAATACTGACCGGCGACCACCAGACAGGAGTCACCGTTGTGTCACTTTCGGAAAAATTTGATGAGGGTCTCATTTACGCACAGGAAAAAATTCCGATCACCGACCAAGACACCTCTGGTCTCCTACGTACCAAATTATTCGGTATCGGCGCCAAGTTGTTGGCAGACCTGTTGCCACAGTACGTACAAGGAAAGGCAAAGGGCGTACCGCAACTAGGCAAAGACGAACCGCGGGCCGCCAGATTTTCCCGCGACGTGGGATATGAACCATGGGACACCGTACTCAAAGCGTTTACCAATGCTGAAGAAGCGTCCCGTATAGAACGCAAGTACCGCGCGCTTCACCCGTGGCCGGGGGTGTGGACGACTATAGCAACACAAGTAAGACCAGCAGCGCTAGTTCACAGTATAGATGAACAAGAAAAACGACTAAAAATCTTAAAATTGCATCTTAATAACGGACTACTTGCGATTGATGAAGTGCAATTGGAAGGCAAAAATCCCGTGAGCTGGCAACAATTTAGAGCGGCGTATGAAATATAGCGCTCTCGCCTCTTGACACCTCCTACTCATTCACGCTACGTTAGATATAGCCAGGTAGTGAATTCGCGAAACGATGCGAACCTACATGGCAGAAGCATAGGTTAGGCTTTATAACAAACGTTCATTATTGAAAGGAAGATCTGCCTTCGCATCGCAAAAAACGATGCTTCGCGAATCTACTACCTGGTATGGCAAAGAAAATGACACGATCACGGACAAAAGTAACTTTCCCTGCAAAAATGGGCAAAGATCTGTCTTCCTGGAACTTTGTCATCTTCCTCACGCTCGCGTTTATCTTACTGGTCGTAATTGTGGTCAGCATGAAGGGTGTGGCGCTCGATATGCGTAGCCGCGCCGGGCTTTCCTGCCCCAATCCACTGGCTGCCTTTAACGGTACGCTTCCCAAAGCCTCCGAATGCAACGGTGAATGGAAATTAGGCACCGATGCCAACAACTGCCAGGTGTTCTTGTGCCAGCCGAAATAACTGTTAACAGTTAACTTTTAACAATTAACCTACTAGAATAAGAAGGTCGTGCAAACATTTCGTTTTCTTTCGTTTCCAGTATACCTAGAGAGCAAGTCCTTCTATTTTCTTGCAATTACCATTTCAAAAACCTTCTCACGGCCGTATTGGGAGCTTGCAGACCAACTTCAACGAGCAGCACTATCCGTTATCCTAAACATCGCGGAAGGTTCAGCAAAAGGATCAGATAAAGACTTTAATCGATATATCGAAATATCATTAGGATCCATAAACGAATGCCTCGCCTGTTGCGATATCGCTGCCGACCATAAACTTATTAGTACAAAACAATTCACGGATATGCGTCAAAAAGCTGAGGAAATTGCAAAACAACTTGGCGGATTTTCAAAGAAACTTTGTGAGAAGAAATAATCTTTTTCGTTAATTGTTAATTGTTAACAGTTAATTGTTAGGCTGCGGCGACTTTTGGAGACGCGGCTTTTTTGTTATCAAACCGCACGCGCTTGATGCAGTTGGCACAGGCTTTCACGCGTACCATGGAGCCGTTTATAGACATGGTGACCCAGTGGAGGTTTACACTGATCGTCCGTTTGGTATGCGTCGCACGGCGCTTCCACTGCCCTCCGGCAACTCCCCGGTGATGGACGTGGCTCCCGCCAGCGACTGCTTTTTTTGCACACAATTCACATTTCAATGCCATATAAGTAAAAAATCGAAGTTTCGTAGGTTACGTTTATTCGTAGGTTTCGAGCCTTACTAATCCTACGAATCCTACTAATCTTCGCTTCAATACCGTATACTATACCATATGTTAGGGGATCTCTTCAACAATCCAGTAGGCTTTGTGATGTGGGTCATCGCACTGGTCGTGGCTATCACGATTCACGAATTTTCCCATGCGTTCCTGGCCGACCGGCTGGGAGATCCGACGCCAAGGCTCCAGGGGCGGCTGACGTTAAACCCTCTCGCCCACCTGGACCCGTTGGGGTCGCTCCTCATGCTGATCGCGCGCTTCGGCTGGGGCAAGCCGGTCATGTTTGACCCATTTAACTTACGAAACCCCCGACGCGATGCCGCGATCATCTCTATCGCCGGACCGGTCTCTAATCTACTCCTTGCCGGCATACTATCCATCATTTTGCGGGTTACCCTCGCTACCCCATACGCTATGCTTATCGTGGCCATCCTCGAACCGCTGATCGTCTTAAACGTGGTGCTTGGCGTGTTTAACCTGGTGCCCATCCACCCTCTGGACGGATTTAAGATCGTGGGTGGCATATTGCCCGCAGAATACGCCCGGCAGTGGTATGAGTTGGAGCCCTACGGCATGATATTTCTGATATTTATGATCTTTCCGTTCTTCGGGGGAACCGCTCCCATAAGTCATTTCATCACGCCTATCATCAATTTTTTCCTCGTCATCTTCCTTCCCGGCGTGGGCGGCAGCGGCATAATTTAAAGACCTAATGGCCGCCGTGGGATACTTCCGGCTTGGGCAAGATATCCAAAAATGCAAACAGCCCGAATAAAAATACACTGAAGATGGAATACAGGCTGCTAAATACCGGCGCCATTTCTTCGGCGAATTCATCAAATAGCGGTACTCCTGCAGGATGTCCGTGTTCTGCTGACATAGTAATCCGTATGAAAAGGTATACGTTACTAGGAAACTAGCCTCCGATCAATGAGGAATGGTGATGTAGCAACGTGAATTGCGTTATCAGCAACGCACCATCAGAAAGTTATCCGATTGGCACCAACGGAAGTCCATTACCTTCACCACTTAACTGTTTCCATTTACTCGTATCCACATGCTTCATGCCTGGCGCAATCTCATGCAGTTCAGTGTTATGTGGCACATCAAAGGTTTTTCGCACCGTTCCTGCCGGAAGGATGGCCGCCGATGGTCTGTGAGAGTAATAATACGTATGTTCTACATTATCTGGCCCAATAATCACGACACCTGTATGTGCTGCGATCGTGCCCTGCCGCCGGGCACGCTCAAAGCCCACTAACAAATCAACGGTTGTCGGATCATACCGACCACGACGATCATCATATTCTTTTCGAGCTGATTTCATAGCTAAAGGACCTCTTACTGCACCAACGGATAACCGTCGTCCGTGCCTTTTGCAGAACGGCAAAAGAGCCACCGGTAGAGCTTGATAAAAGGAGTACATATACTCATGCCGCAGAGCATACTACGGGCCTAAATCATCTGCTTGTCGATAATCCTGTCAATTATTTGACAGAATATCGGGATACACGTATAATCTGGCACACCATGAAGGCCCATATGGTGCCACCTATCCGCGAATCCACGTTTAAAGCCATGGTAGCCCCGTGGCTGGCGGCCGTTCATAAAAAAGACCTTTTGGCGGTCATGAGCTACCCCGCGAGCGACCGACAACGACGACTCCTGAACCTACTTAACCAGCCTCATACAATAGCGTCACTCCTACCAAACGCAAATAAATATATCTTCATATCCGTTGATTTCCGCGTAGATTCAGTTACCACTTCTGAACAACTTGAATCTCTCCTCATGACACGTATTAAAAAAGAGCTTGTCGTATCCTGGCAGGAAGAGTCCAAGGATATTGTAGAATTTCTTAAAAAAATTCAGAAGCAAAGCGGAAAAACAATAGTTTTTGCAGCAATCGGCTGCGAAAAACTCACCCACGAAAACAATACCAATTTGCTCATCTGGTCCACTATCCAACAACGACTAGGATTTTTACGGCAAATTCTTTTCTTTGAGGCAAATTTACTCGATTCTGATCATGTGCGTTTCTTCGGAAATGTTCCTGCTTTCCAACCGCGTATTGCCACGATGACACTCTATGAAAAAGAAGATGTTATTCAGTTTATCCATTACAAAGAAGATGAGTGGAAATTTTCGGTATCAGACACAATGAAGGAATCGATTTATGCACACTGCGGTGGAATGCTTTTATTAGTAAAGGAAGCGCTCTGGTACTTGCGAGACAACCCTCACGCGCCACTGGCCAATGTATGGAATCACATGGAGATGCAGTTTAACCTTGCGACTCTCTGGAACGGATTCGGTGAGCCGGAAAAACGAACACTCGCTGCCATCGCAAACAATCTTCCTGTAACGGATTTTTCACTGTCGCAAAGCATTCACTATCTCCTGGTTGCCAGAGTAATACAGCAAAAAGGAAATACCTTTATTATTTCCATCCCCTTACTTCAACAGTACATTCTCCGGACCATACCAAAAATCTATACGTTTACCATATCCGACCATTCAATAGTCTTAAATGGCACACCTATTGATGCAAATTTTTCGAAAAGCGAACGCCAGGTATTGATGAAGCTAATCACAGAAAATAACGTCGTTGTGACCCGAACGGACCTAGCAAACTTTGTCTGGCCCGATAACCATGGTGATTACTCAGATTGGGCCCTCGATTCAATCATAAGCCGCATACGAAAAAAACTTGGACAACTGGGCGTTCCGCCGCGCATTCTCAGCGTAGAAAAAAAGCGAGGCATTAGCCTAAAAACATCATGCCTATGATAAAAGAACAAAACATCTATCATGATAGACTCGCAGCTCCCACAGAAGAACGGGAGTTTGTCCCTCTCATATTAAATCCCGGTGGGATTCGCAGACTAAGCCAAAGTGGCTGGTATATGGAGAGATTTTATCGATCTTCCAAAATACGCACAAATAAGGATTCCCGAAGAAAACTCGTTCCCCGAGCAGACATCATTTCTGCGGTGGCACCACAAATGTACACGTTGACAGGAAGACGGGTTATAAATGCCGCCGTTGACGGCATGATAGTCGCAACAGGAGGCGAATCGCTTACTTCCACACATGGAGGCAGCACATTACAAACAATTTTGTCAGGCGATCAATTCAATGGGCCTGAAATATTACGGACGTTTGCCCGAATTCCCGGCACTACATTTACGCGCTCTGAATCAAATTCTGAAATACCGTTTTATGAACGACTCGCTTCGATGGTGCGGCGACGATTAAGTTTTCCGAATATCGAATACACGCTTCCGAAAATGACTCGGAACGATTTTCCAACGGTTCAGGCGGAAATAGCTACCCGAGTCGAACGTGCTCTAGAAGAAAATAATCACAGAGTCGCAAGAAGCACTGATCCTGATGGCACCATCCATTTGGTTACTCCTTTTGATCCGTATATATTTAATACAACTCATCATGTTCTCGGATATATCCGAACAGCTGAACACGACATATACAACCATGAAAAAGTAGATTTTCCGTTCCGACCTACCTCCCGACCGGATCACATCGATATATCAGTCAAACAAATACATCCACAAGGAAACCCGGATTGGACGATCCTGCGCACACAGTTTGCATGCAGAGACAACAACGGAGGTGATATTGATGTAGTCGATTTATTTGCCAAACCGCTTCCCCATACCCGTGATGAAAAAATCCGCGATGATCGGATGGGCTGGGTACCCACATCACAATTGGTTGGAGATATATGGAGAAAAGATGGTACGGTTTCTATCCCACCTCGCAATCAAGTATTTGCTGATCCCCGGCTTCACCCAAAATCCTTCAAGGAGAAAAAATTGGGGTCATTGGCCGTTGCATGGACACGAATTCTTCGTGGTGAAACGATAAAAAGCGCATTTACCAATATACCGGGTGAAATTCAACGAATTAACTTTCCCGATCAGCGACCCGATACGCTCCGGGACATGCAACAAGCTGCTATCTGCATGGCAGAATTATGGGGTCAGGGACAGCGATATGGTGATCCGATCGGAAAACGTGTTGAGCTGGCGACAGATACCATTATTGCACTACATTACAATCCGTATGCCGCACTCAGAACCTGGTGGAAAGCCATTCCTAGAGAATTATATGAAACTATTTTGCCTCATATGCCACTAAGGCATTTAATAGCGAGTTCAACGAACACTGCCAGTGAAGGGAAGGGCATTCTTTATTACCCATGGAAAAATGAATTAGTAGAATACTCTGGTATACCGGGACTGCTACAGCACGTCCAATATGAGATAGATGAACTGAAACACAATCGTCAAGACTATTGGACTACTCCAGAGCCAACATTTACATTTCCCAGAGCGTCTGACATGGCAAAGGCCATATGGATGGCAGATATGTTTCCGGATTAAATTCACTTTCACATATCTGTATCATTTCTCACACATCCCCTTGACGTAATGTGGTATAGTATTTGCCATTGTATTTATCCTGACCGAAATCCTGACATATGCTGTCTTTATATCGGAAAATTTTTTCGACGAAACGAACGGTCATTCCC
>JAKAFY010000018.1 GCA_021817785.1 bacterium | reverse complement strand
TTCCGATCTCGACCAGCACCCTGCAACAGGACGCGGGCCGCAGATTATATTTTTCGTCCAAAAAGACGATGCAGATCGCGCAAAAATTATACGAAGAAGGATACATTACCTATCATCGTACCGACAGCGTCAATTTAGCAGAAAAGTTTATCGGAGAAGCCAGGGCCTATATTGCTCGTGTCCATGGGGCGGACTACGTGCCTAAAGTGCCCCGTCACTTTAAAACAAAATCCAAAGTGGCACAGGAGGCTCATGAAGCCATCAGACCCACGAATGTATCGTTATTGGGGGTTCCGGCCGAGAATACAGACTTAAACCGCGATCATCACCGGCTCTATGAACTGATCTGGAAGCGTGCGATGGCCAGTCAGGCGGCGGAAGCGGTATTTGACGCAACGACGATTGCGGTAACGAGTAGTAACGGCTATGTGTTTGAAGCAGCCGGATCAGTCATAAAGTTTGAAGGATACTTGACGATCACCGGACGGCCTACACCAGGTACCGGCGAGACGGACGAAACGGTTATTCCGGACGTGTCCCGGGGGCAAACGGTTTCGTTGGTGGGTGCCACGCCCACACAGCATCTGACGTCTCCTCCTCCCCGGTATACCGAAAGTTCGCTGGTCAAAACGCTTGAGGAAAAGGGCATCGGCAGGCCATCGACGTATGCACCCATCCTTTCCACTATTGTGGACCGCCAGTATGTCACCCGTGACGAGAAAAAGATGGTCCCTACGGAGTTAGGGTTTGCCGTCACGGATTTTCTCGTACAGTATTTTGCCAATATATTGGATTTGCCGTTTACGGCGCACATGGAAGATGATCTGGATGCCATCGCAAACGGCGAAAAGGAGTGGGTGCCGGTCATCGCACAGTTTTACGGACCATTTTCCGCGGATATTCAGACCGCCTATCAGGATGCAGAAAAAGTAAAATTAACAGAGGAAAAGATAGATGAAAAATGTCCGACCTGCGGCCACGACCTGGTTATCCGGACGGGAAGATTCGGGAAATTTGTCGCCTGTACGAATTTTCCGGAATGCACGTATACGCGCCAATACGGTGAGAAAGCCGGCATCAAATGCCCCAAATGCGGCAGCGAGATCGTCGTCAAAAAAAGTAAACGGGGGAAGAAATTTTACGGATGCAGTAATTATCCCGCCTGCACATTTGCGGCGTGGAAGAAGGAAGATATCAAATAAGTTTGAACGTTCGTAAAGTGAAAAGTTCATAAAGCAGATGCTTTACAAGCTTTACAAACTTTCTACTTTATAAACTCTCTGTTATCATATAGGTATGGATGATCGCAGGAAAACCGTTGCAGCACTCACGATTATCATTGGAATTATCGTATTTGTTGTTGTTATCATAGGGATAGTCGTTTCAGGGAGAAAAGTCGTTTCCCCGGTTCCTGATGAGGGAGCGATACGCGTGATCTTTATCAGTCCGACGACTGTTCAGGCTCAGATTTCACCAGTAGTGACGCCGTCTACCAAACCATAATGCATACACTTTTCGCCGTTGATACACAGCTATTTTTATTGATAAACCATCTGCCGCACACGGGGCTTACGGACGCTGTGGCGAAGTTTTTTTCCCTGATCGGTACAGTGGGGTTGGTATGGTTTGTGATCGGCGGCCTGTTGTTCCTCAAAGAAGAAAAGAAACACCATATGTTTTTCGCACCGATTATCGGCGCCGGTGGCGTAAGCTACGTTCTGGTCGAATTGATGATCAAACCCCTCGTCGCCCGGGTACGCCCCATGGCATCCATGGGAGCTATCATTGTCGGCTCACACAAGACGGATGCCTCATTTCCGTCCGGGCATACGACGATCGCATTTGCTATGGCCGTCGTATTATCCGCCTATGAACCGAAATTCAGATGGGTATTTTATACGCTTGCCGTATGTATCGCCCTTTCCCGTATCTTTGTGGGTGCCCATTATCCGACTGATGTGCTGTTCGGAGCACTTTTGGGATGGAGCATCGGAGCGAGTATGCTCTGGGTTAGAAAGCAATTTCATATTGTCACTCATAGTTCCAAGTGAATTATCGGGGAAGCCCTTGGTATAATAGTAGGATGATACGCTTAAAAGCAAAAGAACTCCGCACGGTAGAGGTGGACCCCGAGATTAAAAGATCCATTAAAAAAAATCCGGTGACTATTATCCTCGATAACGTATTAGACACCTATAACGTAGGATCCGTATTTCGTCTGGCTGACGCAGTCGCTGCAGAAAAAGTGATTCTTTGCGGACAAACACTGACGCCCCCCAACTCCCGGATTAAAAAAGCCTCTATCAATACGACGGGCTGGGTGGATTGGGAATACGCGGAAACCGCGGTTTCCGCAATTGCAAAACTTAAAGCGAAAAATGAAAAGGTTCAAATCGTTGCGGTGGAGCAGGATCCCAGAAGCGTCACATTCTATAAAGCGGACTATTCGTTTCCCCTGGCGATTGTCGTGGGAAATGAAACGACAGGAGTTTCCAAAGAAGTCTTGGACCTGGCAGACACGATCGTCGAGATGCCCATGTGGGGGATCAATACGTCACTCAATGTCATGGTATCCTGCGGTATCATAGTGTATGAAATTATGAAACAACACGATGGCAACATTAAATAATCTTCGCCATTTTCATATGTATTCGGGAAATTCCGTGAAGCATAAAAGGACGAACATGCGCACCTCTCTGAGGTCAGTATTTATCGCATGTATTGCTTTGGAAATATTGGCTTTAGGCATCGTGGTATACAAATTGTATGTCTCCATGCACACGCCCCGCCGATCAGGTGTCGGACCCGTGGTAGTGTTGAACAGCCATTATCTTTCTGCCTCTCCGTCAGCGGCGCTTAGGTATTATTATGAATATAAACCGGATACCGTGGAGTATGACTCACCGTCCTGGCTATCGTACACCGCAATCCATACCTATAATCATGACGGGCTCAATGATCGATATGATTATGCCGTCACGAAGCCGGCGGATACGTTTCGCATTGTAGCCCTTGGGGATTCATTTACATACGGAGAGCATGTGAATACAGCTGATAGCTGGCCGGAAAAATTAGAAGATCGTTTGGGGTCTTCCTGCACGGCAAAAAAACATTATGAAGTAATCAATCTTGGGGTGGCAGGCTACGATGTGCAATATATCGCACACCGATACGAAGTACGTGGTGTAAAATATCACCCGGACCTTATCATTTGGTTTGAGTCTGGCAGCGGATTTGATCGGCTATCAGAAATCAGCGCCCAGTATACAAAATTATTAAGCGCGCAGCCGGGTAGCAGCTCCTCAGAAACTACCATAAAAAGGTCAGACGGGAGGATCACGAACGTTATGTATGACCGTGTTATGGCAGAAGTGCATGCGAGATATTCTGACCAACTAATTTCAGATATGGTAGAGGCATCCTGGCAGGAATTTTTTCGAGCGCGGGATTCTACAAAGACCGTAATTGCAATGTTTGGCGTAGAACCCGTTGTGAATAAACTAAAGTTAGCGTATTGGGCTCGGGATCAAAAAAATGTCTGGGTTGATCCCGCTATTACGGACATTTATGACACGCCGGGGATGTCTCTGCCGGATTTTCATCCGAGCGCTATCGGTCACGACCGGATAGCATCGGATTTGCTAACGTATATCCTAGCCAATAAACTCGTGCCCTGTAAGTAAATCGTGTATGACGAAACGAATTCTTGTTGCCGTCGGCCTTCTGTTATTGGTGAGTTTCGCGCTGCTTTCCAAATACGAAGACCGCACGGCGCTCAGAAATCTTGACTTCGCTGTTACCGTAAAAGTGCAGGAGCGTATAGATAGATCTACGCATCTGCGTCTTGCGGATTTTGTGGGCAACGTGATGGAAGGAGCAACCTATTTCGCCGCGCCGTTGTTTACAAGTATTGCCGTACTGATGCTTACCGGGTTAGTCATCTATGACAAGAAACGGAAACGCATTCGCTGGAAAAGCATGCTCATTCCCATAGGTTTTCTGCTTATCCTTATGGCGGAATTGTTCGGGAAATCCATCGTCCATCACCCGTCTCCGCCCTTTGGCATGATCAAGCATCCCACATCAGTGTTTCCGGCAAACTACGTGAATGAACAATTTTCGTATCCGTCAGGCCACGCTGCCCGCGCAGTATATATCGCAATTGCTGCAGTCTATTACATCTGGGCCGTCCTATCGGGAAAAAATACTACAAGAAAACGTGCATATATACTCGTATCGGGTGCTATTGCAGTTACATATGTCGTATTAGTTTCAGTAAGTCGTATATACCTTGGTGAACATTGGTTTACCGACGTGATTGGAGGGCTGTTCTTAGGAAGTTCATTGGGGGTATTGACGTGGGTAAGCATGGCCACGTATAATAGGAAAACAATGAGTGACTAAGGCTACGCCACGAGTGGTTTAAGGTAAAACCCCGCATGGCGGGGCTTTTTTTTCGCTGAATAGCTGATGTATGCATTCATGTGTACGAATTTGCTATCAGCGATCCCGCAAAGCTTTAGCGGAGTGGGATACACACATTGTCCATGACTATGTCCGACGATCGTTCGGATGGAGCAATCCTAAATCATATCGGCAGCATGCATACGGTATGCTCCCGAAAATACGAACATTAACAATCGAATGGTGATAGGATTTTTTTGATGTAGGCAGTTTTTCGGTCAAACGAAAAGTGCTCCTACGTCAATTTTTTTGAGAGTTTGATCCTGGCTCAGGATGAACGCTGGCGGCGTGCCTTAAGCATGCAAGTCGAACGGTTTTTTGAGTCGCAAGATTTAATTTACAGTGGCGGACGGGTGAGTATAAGCAGGGAACATGCCCTTTTCTGTGGGATAGCTCGTCGAAAGACGGGGTAATACCGCATGAGGTCGCAAGATCAAAGCGCTTAACCGCGCGGAGGAGGAGTGGCCCTGCATCTATCAGCTAGTTGGTGGGGTAAAGGCCTACCAAGGCGACGACGGATAGGGGGTGTGAGAGCACGACCCCCCACAATGGCACTGAGACACGGGCCATACATCTACGGATGGCAGCAACTGGGAATATTCGGCAATGGACGAAAGTCTGACCGAGCGACGCCGCGTGAGGGATGAAGGTTCTCGGATCGTAAACCTCTTTTGCCACGATCGACAGGTTGTGGCGAATAAGCACCTACAAACTACGTGGTCCCGGTAAGGGATCGGCGCGTAGTATAAATCTAACTATATGCTGGAACAGGTAACCAATGACAACGTACTTTGATACGGTATCAGAGTGACAATCGTTGTCCAACCTATGAAGATGCGCGACATCGGTACAGGTTGTTACCCAATCAGCAGGCAACCTCCGCCTTTAGCGGAGAGAGTCCTCAGAGACTAAACGTTAGACCCGCCGAAGAGGCGTGGAAGATATAGTCCAATGTGCACCTGTATTGCAATGTGCAGTCACAGAGGCCAGCAGTCGCGGTAATACGTAGGGTGCAAGCGTTATCCGGATTTACTGGGCGTAAAGTGTCGTGTAGGCGGTATACCGCATCGTATCTGAAAGCTCGAGGCTTAACCTCGACATTGGATACGAGATGGGTAAACTTTGAGGATTGGAGAGGAAAGGGGAACTCATGGTGAAGCAGTGAAATGCGTTGATATCATGAGGAACACCGAAGGCGAAGGCACCTTTCTGGCCAATATCTGACGCTGAGACACGAAAGCTAGGGGAGCGAAGCAGATTAGAGACCTGCGTAGTCCTAGCCCTAAACGCATGTCTGCTAGATGCCCTTTCACAAAGTCGATGACTTTGCGGAGTGTATAAAGTAAAAAGTTTTTAAAATTTATAAAGTTTCAAATACTTTATGAACTTTCTAACTTTACGAACTTTACACTTCACAAACGCGTCGTCGCTTTTGTGAAGGGGTGTCGTAAGCTAACGCGTTAAGCAGACCGCCTGGGGACTACGAGCGCAAGCTTAAAACTCAAAGGAATTGACGGGGACCCGCACAACCAGTGGAGCGTGTGGTTCAATTCGAGACAAAGCGAAGGACCTCACCAGGGTTTGACATGCTACCGTTTACCCCACCAGAAATGGAGGGGGATCCGCAAGGATGGTAGCACAGCTGCTGCATGGCTGTCGTCAGCTCGTGCCGTGGGGTGTTCCCTTAAGTGGGACAACGAGCGCAACCCCTATCCGATGTTACAAGTGTCATCGGAGACCGCCCCCTCTCAAAGCGCAGACGCTTTGAGTGAGTTTATAAAGTCAAAAGTTTTAAAGTTTATAAAGTTTCAAATACTTTATGAACTTTTAACTTTACAAACTTTATAACTTGCTCAAAATGCTCCGCATTTTGAGAGGGGGAGGAAGGAGGGGACGACGTCAAGTCAGCACGGCGCTTATGCCCTGGGCCACACACACCCTACAATGGCGAACAACAACGAGACGCAAGGTAGTAATGCCAAGCAAATCTCTGAAATTTCGCCTCAATTCAGATTGAGGTCTGCAACTCGACCTCATGAAGTTGGAATTGGTAGTAATCGCGGATCAGCAGGCCGCGGTGAATACGTTCTCGGGTCTTGTACACACCGCCCGTCAAGCCACCAAAGTTGAAAGTACCCGAAGGTTCGCTCTGCGAGCCGAAGGTAAGTTCAGCGATGGGGACTAAGTCGTAACAAGGTATCCCTAGCCGAAGCTGGGGATGGATCACCTCCTTTCTATTTGAAAATTAGCGATCGATCGAGATATCTCGCATTTAGTGAGATGGTCTTTGCTAATTTTCTCTCAAACCCTAGCTCTATGCATAGAGTATGCGTTGCTTCCGCTTCATGCGGTGTGACAAATACGTATTGCTCTGAGCGGAACCCTATCACCATCCGGTTGTTAAATCATTTATCCCTCCACATCGGAGGGATTTTTGATGGTTGGAAGCGCCGGCACTACACTATTTATGGTATAAAAGAGGACATGAGGCGCACGGGTATTGTCCTTATTTTTTTCAGTTGCATTGCCATCGCTAGTTTCTGGATCCGGGGTATCGTGCCGTTTTCCGGCGACTTCATGCGTGCCTGGTTCGAGCCATGGAAAACGGATACGGCAGTGCGCGGTGTGCCGACTATTCCGCACAAAGCGATCGGCGATGACGTATTCCGGCAAATATACCCCGCGAAAATATTATCAGCGGACCTCGTGCGTCAGGGCAGCCTGCCATTTTGGAATCCGTACGATGGTGCGGGACAACCGCTGTTTGCCATTCAGCATTACGGACCGGCAAATCCGGTAAATATCGCGTTTCTTCTGTTTTCCCCGACGCACGCCTGGACGATTCTATTCGTCGGTCAGTTTACCGTACTCGCATTTTTTATCGTGCTCTACGCTACGTCGGTAGGACTGTCCCGTGGGGGAACGCTTTGTGCGGCAGCCGTATGGCTGGTGTCCGGCTACGTTGTGGCCAACGCGATGTTCGGGACGTACCTGTATGCATATGCGGGATTACCGTTTGTCTTGTGGAGTATCGATCGGGTCCTCGAAAAAAAACACTGGAGCATCGGCTGGGTGCCCGTGGCTGTTGCCTGGGTGATACTCACGGGATTTCCGCAGCTATCGCTGTATATTCTTGTCGTAGGAATCGCATACGCCGTGTACCGCAGTCCAACGCGTTGGATATGGCTTGCGCCCGCCGGCTTTTTGGGATTGGGGCTCACCGCGTTCCAGCTTATTCCCATGGCAGAGCTATATACGCGTGCGGCGATTACCACCCAAACGTCCGCATTTATATTCCGCAACTTTTTGCTGCCGTTGCCGCACTACATCACTGTGCTTATCCCGAACTTTTTCGGCAATCCAGCAACCTACAATTATTGGGGGCCGTCTGAATACATCGAAAGTGTGTCATCGGTAGGAAGTATCGCGGTAGTATTCGCAGCAGTGGCGTTTTTCTACCCCAGGAAACAAAAACGATCGCTCATGTATTTTTTTGCCGCGGTAATTATCGGATCTGTGGCACTCTCGTTTCGATGGTGGGGGTCCGAGTGGCTGTACCGACTACCCATCCCGGTCCTTACCACCGGCGCCCCGTCCCGCGTGATGGCTATGGCGACATTTGCCATAGCAGTCCTCTCCGGCATGGGGGTTGATGCGTTTCTCCGTGCAAAGGATACCCGGGTGTTTGTCCGATTACTGATCTTGTTCGGTTTCGTACTCACTGCGTTTCTTATCGTGACACTCGTGTCGGCACGCGTACACATTCCGTGTCATAACCCCGTCATCACATCATGCTATATGATCGCCTTTCGCAATACATTGCTGGAAACCGCCGTGTTTGCAGCCGCAGCAGGGATACTGCTGCATTCGGTCTTTCGCGTTTCGTGGCTCAGCCGAAGAAACGCACTATATGCGGTCGTCGCTTTGCTTATACTCTCCGGCGGGTACAATGCCTATAAATTTCTTCCGTTTGCGAAAGCGGAACACGTCATGCCGGAACACCCGTTGTTTACGGCACTGCGCGCGCTGGCTCCTCAGCGCGTCGGGTATGTGGGAGACGCGGTGATTCAGACTGATCTGGCAACCTATTATCACTTTTTTGAGGACAATTATTATGACCCGCTCTATATCCGCAGATACGGTGAATTGGTGTCGTATGCAAACACCGGTGACCGAAAAAAAGGCATACTACGAAGCGATGTTACCGTCATCCCCGATGCGACGGTGAGTGCCGATATAGCATATCGCAGGGACCGTCTATGGGATCTGACCGGTACATCGGCATTGGTCGTGCGTCAAAACGGCAGGCTCGGCATATCCCGGCGTACGACGGCATTGCCGCGGGCGTACCTGGTTTCGGAAGTCCGGGTGGAGAAAAATCCGGAAAAGGAATTGGCAGCGCTCTTTGCGCCTTCTACGGATATACGAACCACCGCATTTGTCGAAGCAGCCCTGCCGACGTCTGCTACCGGATCGGGAACTGCGACGATTGCATCGTATACTCCCACCCGGGTAGAAGTGCAGGTACGGACAAGTGCTCCGTCATTTTTGGTGTTGTCGGATACCGATTATCCGGGATGGAACGCACGCATGGACGGAAAAGAAACACAGGTATACCGGACAAACTATGCATTTCGGGGGGTGACGGTGCCGGAAGGAAATCATACGGTAGTATTCTGGTACGACCCGGATTCGTTTAAAGCCGGGGTATGGGTCACGGGTACTGCTCTTTTGATTGTGTTGTTCATCGGGTTCTTGATACAATAGCGATCATGTGGCGCAGTGGCCTGCCCGCAATGCTTCGGATAGCGATGCATACGGGCGAAGTGTTGACTGGGTTGTTTGCGAGTTGATGCGTATCAACGAGACGTACAAACCATCAATCCCCGTAGGAGAGTAACGCGGGGAAAGCGATTGTTTAAAATTTGACATGATGGCGCGGTGGCGAAGTGGTAACGCGGGAGTCTGCAAAACTTCTATGCAAGGGTTCGATTCCCTTCCGCGCCTCAATAGAGACATGGTGTGGTGAGGATTATTCTATAAACGGTCTAATTCTCTAGATTGATCGACTGGTAAACTCGTCCGTAAGAATGGACTCGTTAACCAGTCATCAACCTTCCGCGCCTCACTAAGCGCTACGGACAATATTTGAGAAAGAATTAATGTTGAAGGTATGAGACTTGAACGAGGAACGCCTACGGTGAAGAGGACAAGTAATTTTTTGGATAAATTTTTAGGACGCATTAATACTGTAGATATTCAAGTTATTTCATCAAGAGGTCGACGATCAATGTCCGCCTTATACGACCTTGATACGCAATCAGACTTGGCAGAAGCATACATTTCACAACAGTCTGCACTGCTGGGCGGTGGGGATACGATAATAGTTAAACGTGTGTATCAAAAAAGGCCAGTAGACGTTAAACCTCACGACTGATTCGTTTAAACGTAAATATACTCAACAATAATATTCCTATCATCGTTCCGATAATTCCCAGTTTCCACGACATCGGTTCATACCTAAATTCTACGACGTGATCTCCTTTAGGTACGGCTGCAGCACGGAACGCGTAGTCCGCCCGATACACGGGTGTTTGTTTCCCGTCTATATACGCATTCCAGCCGGGAAAGTATGCATCGGAGAGAAAAAGCATCATGGCTCCCGACGTTTGTGTCCGTATACGCACCGTATTTGGCTCATAGCTGGTGATTGTGGCAGTGCCGGTCGCTTCCGCATCCGGGATGAACGAGCCGGGTATCTGTTCCAGGATGACGGTTTTCGTTATATCCGTTTCCGGATCAAACAGCGTTGTAAGTTCCTGTTTTCCATTTGGAATCATCGAATAGGCATTGTATAACGCAGCGTGCGGCAGGACCGCTGTGTTTTCATGTATCGCAAACGTCGTATCGTGCCAGACGGTGGGCAATCCCATGGGATCCTGAGTAACCTCTTTTTCGCTCCGGTCGGGTTTCAGCCGTTGTACGATATAGCGCGCATCCAGAAGTGCCAGCGCCCGTTTACGATAGGGATCGGTCAGGATCGCATTCAGGTGGTCCGTGGACGGCAATAACGCGTCGGAGCGGGCGGGCGTCATATCTTTCCCATGCGAGTTTACGAACGCGATAAATTCCGCATACCGCCGGATCGTGATGGAATCGTATCCTTCCGGGGAAAGCAAACGGTACTGGGTCGAAAAATTTTTTTCCATGTATCCGTTTTCATACGTCCAAAACCGGTCCGTGCCGGCCAGTCCCTGGAGCGCACGAAGTACCGGTGTCTCGGGATACACAAACCGACGCTCGGAAAAATACAGGAACTTTTGAGCAAAAACGTAACTGTTTCCCAGTAGCACGATCCCTAATATTGCCAGGCCTACGGGTCGGAACTTTTTCCGTATGATGCTTCCATACAGCGCGATGACGATAATCCCCATACTTGCCGTCGGGATGACGAGATTGCGCAGCGAAATCATGTTGACGGCATATTTGGGGTGCAGGTGATGGAAGTAAAACGGGTAAATGCCGGCGAGTACGATGGTTATGCCGATAATCGCCGTGACGATATACAGCGCATGCGATTTCAGCCCACGCCAGTAGCTTTCTACGCCGTAGGCAGTCAGTACGGCCGCACAAAATGTCACAAGCATCATCATACGCGACGGCGTGAGCGTACTAATCAGTGGAAGTTTCATATAGTAGAGCACGAGCCACGTAGAAGGCAACGCAAGAACCAGGGAAAGCGTTATAAGAAACGCGATCAGAAAAAACCGTGTATGTTTTTTCTTCTCCGGACGGATACACTGCATCAGGACAAAAAACAGGGGCACCAGTCCAAACCACATCATGCGTTCATGATAAAATCCCGTACCGAAGTAGTTATACGTGCCCGGGTTACCGAAATAATCCGGGGCGACGAGCGTCACCATCTGGGTAAGCGGCAGAAGATATGCGTCAAAAATATATTTCGCGTCGAGGGCGACACGGGATGAGTAATAATATGCTTCCATGCTGGGGACAAGGTGCGCGGAAGACAGGAGTATGCCGAGAGCCCCAGCAAGTGAGAATGCCCCCCACAGTCGCCATTTTTTGGACTCGCGCCACGTGCGGTAGAGTATCCACGCGGCAGTAAATAAACATACATAAAACGTCATTTGAAATGCGCCGGATACGATAGAGCCAGCAATGCTGAGAGAAAAAAATGCCAGCCACAACCGCTTACTCCGTTTCAGATACAATTCAACGAAAGTAAGGGCCAATGGGAGAAACAATGCGGAATAGGTAAACATGTAGGCTTCTTCCCACCAGACTGTAAAAAATCCGGAGAACGCGAATGTAAGGGCGCCAAAAAGCCGTGCGGATAGGGAAAACTCCAGGACGGACAACAGCGCATACATGGCAAGCCCGGAAAGTATTGGCTGGAGGATAATGATCATACTCCACGCATCGATCTGCGGGAGCATCATGTACATGGCATTGAGCGGATGAAAGATGGCCGATTGGTAGGTGGCCAAGATCGTGTTTCCGGTGAAATTGTACGGATTCCAGAGCGGTGGCTCCAAGTGTCTGACCAAGTCAATGGCGATGGTTTTTAACGGGTAATAAATCCGGATATTATCAAATCCCATGGGCTTGTTCGGTGGACCGTTGGGGTATTCTGGCACGGGGTAACTTTTCCAGGGATCGTAGGTTGCCACCAGAAGGTTAGCGGGAAACGGGACTAACCCTTTCAGGAAATAGCTCCGAAAAAGGAACAAAGAGAAAAGAACAATAATTCCTATCGGAAGATAGTTCTTCCATCGGTCCAACATACCCGTTAGCGTAGCAGTATCGTAAGGAACTTTCAATTGAGGCCGTACAGGTACCTATGATACAATTACACAATTGCACTGAGTGATTGGTTTCCGTCAATGGCAGATCAGCTGTTGGCAGACATCGGTATATTAACAAGTAAATATTGGGGGTGATTAGTTCATCGGTAGAACCTGTCTGCCGACAGGCAGGCGCTTTCCTGATAAAATGTAAGCGATGTTTATTGTTTACATACTGCAAAGCAAAAAGGACGGGACATATTACACGGGTTTAACAAGTGATTTAGATAGAAGGGTTCGAGAACACAATTCGGGATGGGAGGAGCCAACAAAGAATCATAGACCATACAAGATACTGTTCACAAAACAATTCGCAACTCGAATAGAAGCGAGAAAGTTAGAAATAAAATTGAAATCTGGCTATTTGCGAGAAATAAGGGGAGACCTTAATAAGTTAATAAAATTCATTGGGTGATTAGTTCATCGGTAGAACGCTTTCCTGATAAGAAAGAGGTGCATGGTCCGACTCCATGATCACCCACCCATTTCATAGTTGAATACTTCTGCCGAAGATGTGGTCGCGTATGAATCGTGCAGAAGCGAAACATATCCCCATTCTAATTAAAGAATCGATCTATCCCACCGGAATTCGTTATCTTAGGTCATGGCAGAAAAGAGCATTTGATATAACAGGTGGATTACTACTGACTCCTATTGCCGCGATAGCCGTTGTTGGAGGGGCTATTGCCATAAAGTTAGATGACGGTGGTAAAGTTTTTCATGTGGCAAAGGTTGTTGGTCCAAGAGGCGCTGTTATTAATCAATATAAACTTCGTACCATGCGTGTCGACGATGGTTCCATCAGGCACGACCCCGCAAATCCGAAAGAGATTGATCTTCAACGTGTTACACGGGTGGGAAAGTTTCTTAGACGGTGGTCGATTGATGAATTACCTCAAGTGTGGAATATTTTGTGCGGAGATATGTATTTGGTTGGAAATAGGCCGGTTTTTCGGGAGCGGATAGATGCATGGCGGGGTAATGAATATTTGGAAGAAGTCTATTATGGCTGGGCGCATAGTAGCAACATAGCTAAGCCTGGGTGTGCGAACGAGGTGCTTTTAAATGGACGATCACTTTTGGATAAAACGTTGGAGGGCAGAAGGATGAGAATGCAATTAGAAAAAGACTTTTTGGCGCGGGATTCACTTGCACGTGACATGAAAGTATTAATACAAAATATACTTGGAGTTTTTCGACGGATTGGAGCAGAGTGACATATCACTGGTATATAACCACCGGTGTTCCTATATCCGCAAAATTGTAGACTTCTTTAGCGTCCCCGATGTCGAGAGCCACACAGCCTCCCGTGTTTGGGGCGCCGATAAAGTCCCGCGGCCGTTGGATTTTCGTCCCCCCATCGGCATAGTAATACGGCAACTCGTGGATGCCGAAATAGGCGTGGAGTTCTTTCGAATAGGAAAATCCCATCCAATAGGGCATCCAAACGTTATAGATGGATGAAAATCCTAATCCTGTTTTGTTAAGGATGGTAAATCTGCCCGTAGGGGTGGGGTAATCTTTGCCGGTGGATACGCGGTAGGCTTTGACCAGTTTGCCGTTTCGGAACGTAAAAAGTTTCTGTTGGGATATGTCGATTTCGATATATCTGTCTGCGACATTCCCTTCCGTATTGGGGCCGCTGTCGATGCCCACGGATACCGGCTCCTTTGATATGCCGTGGAAACGCGCAGTAAGTGTTTTCCGGATAGCAGCACCCACAGCGTCGGAGGCGAGCGCCGGATTAAACGATGTCCCGTATACGGAAAGCGCCTGTATAAGATCCGGGAAAAATACGTCGTGATTTATGCCGACGATGATATCTGCCGATTCTGTCGCGATTTTTATGGTGGTGTAGCGCTTGAGATCATCAGGCGACAGCGTCAGAAATCGGTTTGCGTTATTTATCCCGACGATCAACGTGAGCGGTTTGTCGTAGAGTGCGGGAAGCGCGCTGTTTGCGATAGCCACACGGTTATCTATGCTGCCCGAGGCTTCCGCGGTAGGCATAATGATCGGCGCCCGGGTGGTTTTTTGAATAAACCGTACGACGTTTGCCGCGATGATCGCGATAAAAAATACGTTTATGACCGAAAGAAGTACCAGAAACGTCGTGCGTCCGGCATGCGTGTTCATGCTTTCTACGCTAGCAGAAATTCAGGCGTCTTTGTAGGAGCCAAGTGCGGGAATGCGAGAAAACATAATGGTAACGACAATGAGCGTGCCGATGCCGCCGATGACGACCGAAAGCGGCGCGCCGAGAAGTCCTGCTACGATACCCGCCTCCACCTCTCCCAAACGCGGGCCGCCCGTATAAAAAATCATGTTGATCGCCGTCATCCGGCCGCGGATGTGGTCTGGTGTCGATAACTGGCGGATGATATTGCGGATGATGGCGGACATGCCGTCTCCGGCGCCTATGACCATAAGCGCGGCCAGAGAAAGCGCTGCGTTTTTGGATAGCCCGAACACAATGGTGCCTACCGCATAAAAGACAATGCCTATGGCCAGTGCTTTACCGGTATGCATGACTTTCCCCATATGGGATGCGATAAGCCCCATGACACTCGCCCCGATAAAGGGTGCGGCATACAGAAATCCCAGAAGTTGCGGGCCGCCGTGCAGGATATCTTTGGCAAACACAGGAAGCAGCACGGTCGCTTCGCCGAAAAATGTGACAAAAAAATCGAGGAGCATCGTAGACCAAATCAGTGTTTTACTTTTGACAAACAAAAGGCCTTCGTGTATGGCAGCGAGTGATATGGGCTGGCGCTTTCCGCTTTCGATGGCACCCGTAGCCCGTATGCCGAAAAGTGCGGCAAGTAAGACGAGAAATGATACGGCATCTACCGCGTATGCGCTGCCCACGCCGTATGCTGCGATCAGAAACCCCGCTATTGCAGGGCCGGCTACCGTCGATATGTTAAAGCCGATAACGTTTAGACTGACGGCGTTGCCGAAATGCTCGCGTTTTACCAGGCTGGGCATCAGCGCCTGCCTGGCCGGGCTGTCCAGAACATAAAACGCGACCAGCAACACGTTTGCCAATATCAAATTCACGGGCGTCGCCCGATGGGTCCAGGTAAGCCAGGCCATGACAGCCGCAAGAACCGCTTGAGAGATCTGTGTGACATAGAGTATTTTTTTCCGGTTATGTGCGTCGACGACTGCCCCGCCGACCAAAGAGAACGCGATGATAGGCACAATGCGGGACGCGCCCAGGATGGCGAGCACGTATGGAGAATGGGTGATTTCGTACAAATGCCAGTTTATGGCGACGACCTGCATCTGGGTGCCGGCGTTGCTCACAAACTGGCCGATCCATTGGAGCTGGTAATCGCGGTAGGTGAGGGCGGGGTACCGGTGTCTGAACGCCTGTATCATGGAAGTATATATTGTAACATGCCCGCTTCAACCCCAGGGGTTGAACCTGAATGATTTGTAATATTTCTCACAAAATATTGGACATTTATTCAGATGATTGATATAGTGCTGGGTATAAGGAGGTTTCACTATGATGAAACTGGATTCTATACTCGTTTTTTCCGAAAAACCCAAGGCTCTAGCCACATTTTATGAAAAAGTCTTTGGGAAAAAGCCAGGCTGGGTGCAGGATGGATATTTTGGGTTTGAAGTCGGCGGGTATTTCATGGTGGGCCCGCACGATGCCGTGCATGGCAAAGCCAAAGATGCCAAGCGTATTATGATCAATTTTGGCGTCAAAGATGTGAAAAAAGAATTTACCCGTATCAAAAAGACGGGGGCCAAAGTCGTCGCCGAACCATATCAGCCAGGTGAGGGATCTGGTATGTGGTTAGCTACATTTGAAGACCCCGACGGCAACTACTTCCAGCTGGGAAGCGAAATGAAGATGTGATTAGCCTAATTGTTCAATCAGTTCTTTTGGTGACACGATTTTGATCCATTTGATAGTGTCTTGTAATACAAGGAGGTGCCTTTTATCGAGCGTTACCAAGTAGTCCGCGTCCAATTCGCGCGAAGAAGCTAACACATGTGCGTCTCCGCTGTCTATCACCTGGGCGGTATATGTTCGGACAGCGATATTATTCGGTGGGGGATAAATGGGTACAAATATCCGTGTAACCACAGTTGATATGGCAGATGAGCTAAAGCCGATTTTATCTGCATGACGGAGTGTCTCATCTAAAATTATTTCGCTGATGAGGCCAGTAATGCGTTTTTGTTTGGCGAACCTCAAAAGCTTTGCTGATGCACCCGAAGACGAGCGGATTCCGGATAAAATAACTGATGCATTGAAAAAAACAACGGGAATGGTGTCTTTGCGTTTCACATTAGAGCAGGCCCTTGGTTTTTAGCTGCGTACTTTCTTCATCGTCCAGTTTGAAAAAATCATCCAATTCTTCATCGGTATAGGAGCGCACGGGATACGAAAGCATTCGGACTGGTTCGAGGATGAGTCGGCCTTTGTCTTTTGTAACCCGGACATACCCGTTTTTTTCAAATAATCCTTTACGCAGCGAGCTGGGCAACGTAAGAAGCCACTTATTTTGAATTTTTACAATTTCTTCAAGTGGTAACTGTTGCATATTTTCTATAATACAGAATTTCTGCAATTCTGTCAAGTTGCAATCTGCAGAGAGAGAGAGTACTCTGTGATTACAGAAAGGGAGAAAATATGAAAGCGAATGAATTATCTAATGAGCAACTTTTCGGAAAGGTAGGGAAAAAAGTGAAGGTTTTATTGAAAAGGCGAGATATAGCAAATGATCCTACACAGAGGGGAAAGGCTCGTTTTGATCGTACACATCTCGAAGAAGCAGATCTAAGGCTCAATAAATTTTCTGGTAGTTTAACTGATGAAACGAAACTGAACGGAGCTCAGAGGGTTGAGGCAATAAGTGCTAAATATCATGAAAAAGATAGGGTGAAGTTACAACGAATTGCACGAAGAAAAAAGTGATCCTCTTTAGAATAATCCTATCTGTCTCGAGGCATCCACCACTTCTTTGGGGTAGGAAAAGTCCACGGTAAATTGCTGCGGCGTGTTCGTGCGGTCGGTATATTTCAGGAGTTTGTTCTTTACGCCGTAGTCATACAGGTCTTTGGTAAGTGATACGTCTGCCTCGCAGTAATATTTAAGCTTGGCCAGGCTTTCTTCGGTGTGTTCGTTCCAGTAGATCACGGCATTGGTGCCGACGTCCGTTTTGCCCCGGCCTAATGTATTTTCGCCAAGATGCGCTAGGCTGAGCGCATGACCCAATGCGCCTCTCACGTGCTGCATAATGTCAAAATGAGGGAGCTTGGCAAATGTGTCGGGTGCGTAGGGAGCAAGTACCGGCACGTCAAACTTTATGGTGTTAAAGCCGATGATGCGTTTGGCGGTGGCCATGATGGGCCACAGGTCTGCTAACTCATGCTCCCAAAACGAACGCATTTCCCCGCGTATTTCGTCCTGGTTTTCGTTGACCTCACGGATATAGCAGGAAACGATCGATACGCCGAGTTTGGCGGGGTCGTTATTTTCCACCTCGGAAAAAAGTTTTTGGGACTCTATGTCAAAGATAACTTCGGTAATCATATGAGTACGTTGTACCTCCGGTAGCTTACGTTTTGCTGAAGAGCCTCCTGGGAAGGTATTCCTTAGTCTATCGAAATTTCGGAAAAATCGCTAGAATAGAAATCCTATGCAGAAATCTGCCCGCACCGCACTCTGGATTATCGCCCTTATCGCAGTCGTCAATGCATTAGGATACGGTATCGTCATCCCGGTACTATACAGTTATTCCCGTTCGTTCGGACTGACCGACTTTCAGAACGGATTGCTGTTTTCCATATTTTCCGTCTGCCAGTTTGTCGCCACGCCGCTTATTGGCAGGCTATCTGATGCGTATGGCAGAAAACCACTGCTTATCCTGTCGCTGTTTGGGACGTTCGTGTCGTTTTTTACCATGGCGTTCGCACCAAATGCTGTGTGGCTATTTATCGCACGTGCGCTGGACGGCATTACGGCCGGCAATATCCCGGTGGCACTGGCCGTCATTTCCGATACGACGGATGCCAAAAACCGCGCAAAAGGATTCGGCATCATCGGTGCGGCATTCGGATTCGGATTTACCTTTGGTCCTGCAATTTCCGCACTGACACTTCGCTGGGGGGTGACGACGCCGTTTATCATCGCCGGATCAGTCGCCGCACTCTCGTGTGTGTTGACTGCGTTGCTTCTTCCGGAGACCAATACACACAAGGGTCAGGCGGTAAGCCGCCATGTCTTTGATTTCCGGCACCTTCTCCATGCGTTATTTGATCCTGCCATCGGGACCACGCTTACCATATCGTTTTTGGTGATGCTCGCATTTTCGACGTATATCTATGTATTCCAGCCGTTTGCCGTAGAAGTTATGCGTCTGCCGCTCCAGCAGATATCCATCGTCTTTACGGTGATGGGGGTGGTTGGGCTTATTTCCCAGGGACTTATCATTCCGCGGACGGTAAAAATGTTCGGTGAACGGCCGGTGCTTGTGGCATCCGTATTGGTCTCGATGCTTACCTACGCCTGGCTATTTAGCATCCGTGCATACCCGCTGTTTCTGACCGTCGTGTTAGTACAGGCGTTTGCGAACGGATTTTCCAATCCTATACTGCAGACGTTGCTTTCAAAAGAAACCGATGAAAAAAGCCAGGGGTCGATCATGGGCGTCAACGCAAGCTATCAGAGTATCGGGCAGATCATTGGGCCTATCCTGGGCGGCATACTGTCGACAATATTTGTGCCGCTGCCGTTTTTGGTCGCGAGTGCCACCATGCTTGTGGCACTCATATTGTCCGTCAAAATTCTTCATAAGCATCTCATCCACCAGTCATTGGTATAGTCCCGTTCTGCATTCCTCTTTTTTGGAGTATAATAGCGTACAAATATTTTATGATAGCTCAATCCGAACGGTTGTCCTTACCTGCAAAGGAACCACTTAATCGCACATCGTTAATTATCACCGTAGACGGGTCCTCGACTGCTGGCAAACGGCTCATGGCAGAACGCATCGCGGAACGGTATAACCTCACCGTATTAAATACCGGTACGGCGATCCGCGCGATGGCGCTTCTTGCCATAGAACAAAAATTGGTCAAAACCGATGACACCAACGTAACCCATGTTCCGGTCGATTTTGCGGACCGCGTGGTAGAACTCTACGATACCATGCCGCAAAAGCTCACTATCGCAAAACCATTGTCTGGCGGGCGTATGGCACGCATCATGGTCGGAGAACGGAATATGGGCGGGGAGCTGTTCGCGTTCAGGCAGCAGAAAGCAATTGAAAACGTTTCTGCCATTATCGCCTCCAGCCCCGTGATCCGCCAGCGGCTATACACGCTCTGGCGTGATGCGGCCAAAGAACTTGGTGGCGTCGTGATCGTCGGCAGGCGCACGGGCGTGGATTTGTTTCCCAATGCACCGATTAAGCTTTATCTGTTCGCAAGTCCTGAGGCATCCGCGTCCTACCGGGTGGTGCATGACCCGACTGCGACGCTTCACGAGATTTCCGAAGAACGGTATATACGGGAACGGGACGGGAGAGACCGGGAAAACGGATTACTGGACCGTCCGTCTGATGCGATGGTGTTTGATACCAGTGCGTATATCCTGCAGGGCAGTCAGGGACTGGCAAATTTGGAGAAGCGGATTACCGGTACGATCGACAGCAAATATATTATACGGTAGGCAGATGCACGGTCCCGTTGGTCTGAATCAGTGATCGGGGATGGCGCTCGCCAGCCAGCCAGAGTTGGAATCCGCGATAGTTGTATTGCGGCGTTTTTACCTTGCCGTCTCGGTACATCTGCTCGATTTCGGCGGGCGTAAAAAACCCCCAGTTCTGGATTTCGTCTTCCTGCATTTTAAATGTTCCGCCAAGAATTGTGCCCCGGTAGGAATAGCCGATATGCATATGTGCCTTGTCTACTTCTTTATTTGATGGCGTTGTTTTGCCATAGGCGACGGCATCTTTGGAGTCTTCGGCGTAATAATGCCAGACGCCGATTAACTCGTCCAGACGGATATCCAGCCCCAACTCCTCTTTGGCTTCACGGAGAGCAGCGGCTTCCGGTTCTTCGTTGTAGACTACATCCACAAATCCCGCAAGCGGCGACCATTTGCCCCCATATTGGTCTATGTCCTGCACCATAAGGAGCCTTCCCTCCGGGTCGGAGAGAAATATGGATACCGAAGCGGATGCTTTCGTATGTTCTTTCCAGACGGATTGTTCTTTCAATCCGTTTGGCGCTTTGCGTTCTACTGCTGCCATAAGGAGCATAGTATAGCAAAAATCAATGGTATACTGAAATTTATGACAGCATCCGTGGCCGGCACTGCGTGGTGGAGCATCTCGTTGTCTGATGTCATGCGTTTGACGCATGCCACCCGTGACGGGCTGACGCTGGAAGGAGCTGAAAAACGCCTGAAGCTCTACGGAAAGAATGTATTTGTCGAACGGAAAAAAGAAACCATCCTTTCCCGGTTTCTTTCCAAGCTTGCCAATCCGCTCATCCTGCTGCTTTTGGCTGCCGCAGTCATCTCCGCCGCATTAGGACAGGTAACGGATTTTGTTATTATCTTCGTCATTTTATCTATCAGCATCAGTCTGGATGTATATCAGGAACACCAGGCGGTGACGGGAGCGGAAAAACTGCGTGCACGGGTGTCGCTTACCGCATCGGTATTGCGCGACGGCGTACGCCGCGAGGTTGCGATATCCCGGCTGGTGCCCGGCGACATCGTCTCGTTGTCGGTCGGGGATATTGTACCGGCGGATTGTCGGTTAATGACGGCGATGGATATGCTGGTTGATCAGTCGACGCTGACCGGCGAGTCCTATCCGCAGGAAAAAGATGCGTCGTATACGGCCCGGTCATCCGATCCGGTGTCCGCACTCAAAAACTGCGTGTTTATGGGCACCCATGTCGTGAGCGGGGTGGCCACTGCAGTTGTCGTCGTTACCGGAAACCAGACGGAGTTAGGTAGCGTAGCCAAGTCATTAGTGGCCCCCCGGCCGCAGACGGAATTTGAAAAAGGTATTACCGGATTCGGTATGCTGCTTGCCCGTACCGCGCTGATCGTATCCGGGATCGTCCTCATTTCCCATATCGTGCTCGGGCATGACATTCTGTCTTCGATGCTGTTTGTATTAGCGCTGGCTATCGGGTTTGCTCCGGAGCTTCTCCCCGTTATCCTCACAATCAATTTATCCAAAGGAGCCCTTCGTATGGCGAAAAAAAGCGTCATCGTCAAGTCACTTCCGGCCATAGAAAATTTCGGCAGTATCGAGATACTGGCGACGGACAAAACGGGGACGCTTACCGAAAATGCGATCAGGCTTGTGGACTATGTGAATATCCGGGGCGTCCGGGACGAACAAATACATGTGTTCGGATATCTAAACAGTAAACATCAGACGGGGTACAAAGGTCCCATGGAAGAAGCGCTTATTGCTCATAAGACTGCTGATATGGATGGATATACCTATCGCGCCACCATACCGTTTGATTTTTTCCGCAAACGTGTATCCGTCTTGTTTTCCCATGGTGGCAAAGAACTTCTCATCGTCAAAGGCGCACCGGAAGAGGTATTGAAGTTATCCGCGTCGTATGCCGATGGAGGACGTATCGCGGCACTTTCTCCCGCGCTTTTGAAAAAAGCCCGCGTGACGTTTGAAGGATTGAGCGCCCGGGGGCTTCGGATGCTGGCGGTTGCGTACCGCACTATGGATAGCACAAAGAAACTGTCGGAGCAGGACGAAACAGATCTGGTGTTTATGGGATTTCTCACCTTTCAGGACCCGCCGAAGCAAAGCGCGGTGGAGTCGCTGAAACTACTGGCGGGCGCCGGCGTGGAGATAAAGATATTGACGGGGGACAACGAACTGGTGACGCAAAAAATTTGTGATGACCTGCATCTTCCGGTCAAAGGCATCATGCGGGGAGGGGAAATAGCAGGTCTTACGGAAGCGGAATTAGGCAGGCGATCATTGGAAACCACCATATTTGCGCGGTTAAATCCCAGTGAAAAAGAACGGGTGCTGACCTCCCTTCGGGCCATGGGCAAAGTGGTGGGGTACCTGGGGGACGGCATCAACGACGCGCCGAGTCTGCGAGCCGCAGACATCGGCATCTCGGTAAACAATGCCGCAGATGTGGCCAAAGAATCCGCAGATATTATCCTGCTTCATAAATCGCTGCACGTTCTCTACGATGGGGTGATCGAAGGCAGAAAAACATTCGGCAACGTCATGAAGTACCTCAATATGAGTATGAGTGCCAATTTCGGCAATATGCTGTCTATCGCCTTGGCGTCCGTTTTTCTGCCGTTTTTGCCGCTGCTTCCGATGCAGGTGCTATTAAACGATTTGCTGTACGATTTTTCGCAGTTGTTGCTTGCCAACGATTCCGTGGATGCCGTGTATCTTTCCCATCCCAGAAAATGGAATATCGCCAATACCAAGCGGTTCATGCTGGTGTTCGGTCCGGCGTCATCGTTTTTCGATTTCGTCACGTTTGCCCTGCTGCTTTGGTACTTTAAAGCCAACGCACCGCTGTTTCAGACCGGCTGGTTTGTGGAGGGGCTCATTACCCAGGTGCTGATCGTCATGAGTATCCGCACGCATATCGTCCCGTTTGTACAAAGCAAAATCGACATGGGGTTTGCCGCAGGACTCATCGGCATCGTCGCAGTGACGTTGGTGCTGCCGCTGACGCCGGTAGGCAACCTCCTGTCGTTTGTCGTACCGCCTATATCATTTTATGTCATGCTGATTGCCATTGTTGTGTCGTACTTTATCCTCGTGGAGCTTCTGAAGCTGTGGTTTTATAGGCACGAAGACGCACTCTAGTGCTATAATCGCCCGCATATGGCGTTAAGTCTAGCTGAACGCTCCGCAGTGGATTCGTCTGTCGTATTCATCGGTCCTTCCGGATCAGGAAAAGAGACTGTTTCAAATCTTGCTGCAATATTATTGGGTAAACATTCGCTTAATACCGGTCAATCAACGAGATGTGTGGCAGATCGTGCGCACGAAGAACGTATCATTGAAGACATAGGTGAAAACAAGGTGCGTTTTAGACGTGGCGGCGCTGACCGTGTTCGCCGATGGTTATCAGCCGGTGACGATGGGATACACTTTGGCCTTGACGAATCGAGCGGAGCTTCGGCGGACATATTTTTTGGGCGTGAAAAAATGACCGAGCGGATTCATCCAAAATTTAGAAGGCAGAAAAGATTGGTAAATCTGGAACCAGCCGCTGCAATGATTGCTACGGACCCCTCTATACGACCACTCTTTAACGACTTATGGAGACACACGGTATTTATGTTAGGCGGCGGACCTATCGTAGCCAAAAGATCGGATCAATTTATCCCTGAAGTCCATAAAATTGTGGTATTTTCTGCCGACGATGCACTTTCTGCCGGATATCGGTTATGGAGAGGGGTAGCGGCATGTGATTCATTTGCCGATGAGCTTGAATATATACGATGGCGTAATGCACTGCACGTAAAAAATAAGTTAGAGGTCGTCCCGTCAGGGGCGCTAAGGATAGTGATGAATCCATATCGGCTGTTTTATACCGCTGGGATAGAAGAAGTAGCCAGGGAAGTACTTGCGTATATGGCGGCTACCGATGTTGTGTAGGTTTTTTCAGATTTTTGCCCAGAAGCAATACTCCTGCAAACATAGGGATAAACGAAAACAGCTGCCACATACTCGGGGCGGTTTTTAACAAACCCCACGCCAGAAATAAGGTTAATAACGGCCCCACGCTGTTCATCGCATTTGCCTTGGTTACCGTAATGCGATGGATTCCTTCTATCCAAAACATAGTCGACAGCCCCAAGAGAAGTACACCGTTTGCGACAAGATAGGGAAGTGACGACACGATATCCGCTAACGGGTTGGTTGCCTGAAAGACTATGGCGAGCATATAGATAACCACAGCGCTTACGAGTCCGCGGGTAAACATAAGACTTTCGGTACTTACAATTTTTCTGGCTTTCCGCGCATGCAGATTTCCATACGGGACGATAGCCGCGCCCAGCAGGATAAACAGATTGCCCGGGTGAAACGCGCGGATTGTGGGAGCCAGAACAATCAGCGCACCGGCGAGAATGAGGAGCGAGCCAAAAATATGTTCTTTGGGTATGTACTCTTTATGCCAGACGTGGAACAGGAGGAAGCTAAAAAATATTTCCGTAAGCGCCAATAAACTGACGTTTCCCGGGCTGGTATAACGTACCCCCATATAATAGAGGAGAAAATAGAGTACGCCGTTTATGCCGGTAGCCCAAAGGACGCTCGGTAGCGCCTGCCGATTAAAAACTTCGCGCCATCTCCGGCGTACGGTAAGGATAATTGCAAAAAATAGTGCGGAAAAAAGAGAACTTACGGCTAGCGATATAAACGGAGATAAGGTATGAAACGAAAGAAACGCGATGATCGGGAAAAATCCCCACAGCAACACCCCTCCCGAAATATACAATTCCCCCTGACGTTCTACAGATAACTTCATGTTGTAAGTGTAGCATATGGTAAGATATTCATATGATACCTGACGGATTGGCAGAAATTATCCAAAGCAATGGGAATATAGCGGCGATTAGAAAAGACCGCGTAAATATGCGTGCCTGGTACTATCAATTGGAAGACCGCACCGTAGCGTATGCAGAGCTAAACGGTGAACACGGACAACGTGTGGTTGGGGATAAGGGCAGGGTATATTTTATTATTTCAGGTGAAGGAGAGTTTACGGTAAATAATACACCGCTTGCAGTGCATCAGGGATCGGTGATTCCGATTCCTGCCCGAGCAACATACAATTTCCATTCCATGGGACCGGCAGAGCTTACATTTGTCGTTTTCCTTGATGAGAAACTTAACCTCGATGCGATTCCCTCAAAATAGATCAAATCTTACATTTTTTGTCGGGAAATCGGCTCGAAGCTGTTAGGAAAGGTGTTCTAGTAAGGAATTGCATTGCTCAAAATTGTGTTTATTAAATTGCACAATACTGAATGCTCTCATTGAGCCATCCCCAGATTGTTCTATATTTAATACGCCTAGCGTATTAAATATACATGATGGAAAATGTTTTTTATTTCCAGTGATTAATAGAGGTGCCTGGGAGTACATAAGTCTTGCTGCAAGAAAGAGATCTACCAGGTCGCTCTTCGTATTATGATTTTGATGTGCGTATATTCTGGATAATAGAAGAGCATTCTCTTGTAGATGTTTGTATATATCTGGGTGATCAACGGCTGGAGCAAATATTGGGTTTGATACAAATGACTTTTTCTTATGGTATTGTTCAGGCAAGTAAACCTCGCGTAAAAATTCTAGGGCGGTCAGAGTGTCAATAAGAAACACGCTTTTTTTCAGAGCAGTTAATGCCTCAGTTAAAACGATTTCATCATAAAATAATTGACTTAGGAAATCATTGTCGAGATAGATATATTTTCTTGCGATTTTTGAAGAAATTCCATCGCTAGGGAAGATTTTCATGCATTAAAGCTGGTAGGTAATACCAGCTTTTTTTAGAAGTGTTTTGTTTTCTTTTACGATTTCCACGAGATCAGAGATCATTTTACTTGTAATTTTTATAGGAGTGGGCGGTTTTATGGCAGGAGATTTTTTTTCGTACTGCGGAGTTGGATCCTTACGGTAGTTGATCATATTTCACCCTCCATCAGTTTATCAGAATTTTTGATTTATTGTCAATAAAAATATAAAGAGTTGCATGTGCCGCATCAGAAGCTTGATATAATGTTTTTATGACCTCATTGAATCAGCAGGAGCGGCACCTTATTGCCATCCAGGGGTTGGACTTTTTTGTTACCGGGCTTTCCTGGATTTTCGTCACGGTTTTTTTGTTCGCGCATAGTGACTTACGGACGACGGTCCTTTTCCAGTTGTGGAATTACACGTCAACGCTTCTGTTTTTCGAGCTGTCCGGCTGGTCGCTCCGGAAATTTTCCTCCGCTGCACATATGAAAGTGGGAGTAGCCGTAGGGGCCCTGTTTTATTTCCTCCTCTTTGTCCTGAAAGGGCAGACGGTCACATACCTTGTCCCCTTGGCCATATTAAACGGATTCGGGTCGGGTATATACTGGGCGGCATATAACCTCAATCAATACGCGTTTTCAAATGAAACGAGCAGGGAAAAATACTTCGGGTTATCCGGGGCGGTCGCAAGTTTTTTAAGTGCTGCAGCGCCGTTTCTCGGAGGGCTCATTATCGCCGTTGCGGCACGCATCACCCATGGCGTCATGGCAGGGTACGCGACACTATTTTTTATCGTATTTGTGCTCCTGGGGTACATGGCATTTTTTATCGGCAAATTGCCGGGGCATGAGATGCCGGAATTTTCGTACCGGCACATGTTTACCAGACACCGCTCGCGCGGGTGGACGCTGGTGCTGTGGCAACATGCACTGCTTGGGATGTATGACGTGGCGCTCGGTACAGTGACTGGCATATTGTTTTACCTTATTTTAAAAAGTGAAGTGTGGATCGGAGCGGCACAGGCAGTGGGGTACATACTGGGCACCATAGGCGGCGTGGTCTGTGCCAAATTGCTGGCGAAACATCACGAATATTTTTGGGTGGGTGCGGTCGGATTATCCGCGTCGCTTCTGTTGTTTGCCCTGTGGCAAACGCCGATAGGGCTGGGGATTTTTGTCGTCGTTTCGGGATTTACGAATCCGTTTCTTACGACGTGGACGTTCAGCGTCTGGTTCCAGACCATGGATGCGGTGCGTGACCACTTTACGACCAAATATCATATGCTGTTGGAGCGCGATTTTGCCTTGGGGATCAGCCGCATAGCGAGTTTGGCGTTTTTGTACGTGTTTCTCGCGTACGGAAATCAGGAAACGCTTGCGAAAGACTGGCTGTATATGCTTCCTGTTCTTCCTCTTGGCATAGGACTGCTGCTGCATCTTAGCGGCCGACCCTCGGTGATTCTGGCAGAAAGCGAGATACCCCATGGCGCCTAAAGATGATAGCTTTAAAGTCTACGTGGAGTCGGAATTACTGCGGGAGATTGATGGCATCACCACGCGGCGGATGTTTGGGAGTTTCGGTATCTATCTGCGCGGCATATTTATAGGACTCATACACGGCGGCACCGTATATTTAAAGACCGATGACAAAACACAGCAGGACTATGAAGACCTGGGCAGCAGGCCGTTTACCTATAGGAAAAAAGGGAAAACAATGACATTATCGTTTTGGGAAGTACCGGCAGCGATGATGGATAATCCGTCGGACATCACAGTCTGGGTAGCGAAGGCATATGAAGCAGCAATACGAAGTAAAAAGAAGCAATAACATACGGATTCTTTCTGATTTACAGTCACTGGCAAACCGGCGCCACGCCGTGGCAGCCTCCCGGTATTTTAAAACGGGAAAAGGCGAATACGGGGAGGGGGATCTGTTTATCGGTCTTCGCGTGCCCGAGCAGCGGACCATTGCGAAAAAATATATCGGATTACCGCTCGCGGATATCGTACAGCTCCTGCATAGTCCCATCCATGAATACCGGCAGACGGCGCTCTATATTATGACGTATCAGTGGAAACGCGCAGACAGCCATCAGCGGCAGCTGCTGTATGACGCGTATCTTCAAAACACCGCGCACATCAATAACTGGGATTTGGTGGATTGCTCCGCACCGACGATCGTCGGCGGGTATCTTATAGATACAAAAGAAAAACGCAAGTTGCTCTATACGCTTGCCGTATCGCGCAGCCTCTGGGAGCGGCGGATTGCGGTGCTTTCTACGCTTGCCTTTATCAGAGACCGCGATTTTGCCGACGCGTTTGCCGTCGCCGAACTATTGCTCTCGGACACAGAAGATCTTATCCATAAAGCAGTGGGCTGGATGCTGCGTGAGATAGGGAAGAAGGATCCCGCGGCAGAAGAAGCGTTTTTGAAAAAGCACTGCCGCACCATGCCGCGTACCATGCTCCGGTACGCGATAGAAAAGTTTCCCTCAGCTAAACGGGCGATGTATCTTTCTCGTACGTAATCCACCGTACAGACATTTTGTAGCATATGTGATTAACTCTAATGAATCGATTCATTAGAGTTTTCTTATGCCACAGATTTCTCGATATAGATTAGATCGGGTACTCGAGGAGGAAATGTTCAGACAATTTTGGCGTTCCGTATCTGCACTTGGAAATTCATCAACCGCCGCTTCATTTTTCACCGATTTGCTCACTGCTACGGAAAAAATTATGTTAGCCAAACGCTTTACCGTCGCGGTTCTTATTTTACGGGGACGAAGACCAGTAGACATCAAACAGACGCTTCATGTTACGAATTCTACGATCGGAACAGTTGTCTCATGGCTAAAGAATGTAAAACCCGAGACGAAACGCGTATTACAGTCCATTATTCAAGAATCCAGCTGGCAAAAAATATTAGACAGGATTGATGAGATAGTGGATGAGTTGCCGCCGCCCTATCGATCTGATTGGAGTCGGGTAGGAAAAGAAAAGTGGAAAAGAACAATAGACCGGTCGACTCGAAATTCGCTACGGTAAATAAGTCTAATGAATCGATTCATTAGACTTTATAGAATCTATATGTTACTTCAGGTCGAAGTAATCGAGGATGGGGAGAAAACCGTTTTCGTCGACAGACCGGTCCGTGACGAATCCACGTTCGGACTTTTGGGATACGATCAGCTTTTTCAATTCTTCGCTTCCGTTGCCTAGGGTGGCCGCGTACCCGCACAACTCCATAAATGACCAATCACTGGTGGAATCGCCTATACCCAGATAGTCAGAAAGCGGTATGCCGAGCGACTGCGTCGCATCGATCGCCGACTGTCTTTTTGATACGCCCGGCGCCGTGATCAGGCCGAATTGGTGTGGGTTGGCGATCGGGTGGAGGCCCATGCTCATAACCGCGCGATCCGCAAAGGGCTCAAATAGCGTAAAAAGCCGCTGTTTGTCCGTTTCATCGGTCGCCACCGGCATGATTTTGATAACCGTGTGCATTGCCGCTTCCGCGATAAGGTCATCGACTATCGTCGGGTTGGTCTGCAGGACATGGGCATGTACCGGGGTGAGGTTGTCGCGAATCTGACTTTTTTGGATGATATACCGGTCCGGCGTGTAGACTTCGACGTACATGGAAGCGTCCAAGAACGTTTTCAGCAGTTCGGTAACAAGAGTTGGGTCTATCGCGTGCTGTCTGATGATCGTATGGGTAATAGGGTCTATGATGATGGCCCCGCCGTCCGTGACATGGGGGTTATTCAGTCCGCAGTTCGTGATAATTTTCCCTACAGCATAATGCGGCTTGCCGGTGCATAGTGTCACCGGTGTACCCGCATCATGTATATTTTTGATGCTCTCGATAACGTCCGGATGAGGGAACGGGGAGTTAAACCCAATTTTTTCGCCGACGATGACGCCGTCGATATCCGTGATGATTCCTCTGATCATCTCACTAGTATACACCACTCGTTTGCCGCATCAGCCTCTTGACAGGCGACCGCATGGATTTGCTATGGTATATATATTATGAAAAAGAAAACCAAAGTCGTCCGCAAACAGACATCGGCAGCCAAAAAACATACGTCGCCTATCCGTACCGCGAAAAAGGCATCCGGATTGAGCCTCCAGAGATTTTATTATTTCCTGGGATTTACCGTCATTGCCTTGGCCGTAGCATCGCAGGTTACCTATACGCAGGATTTTCGTGGCACAAGCGTGTTGGGTGATGAAAGCAGTCAAAACATACAACAGCAGCAACAGGAACAGCTTCAACAACAGCAGGAACAGCAGCAGCATGCCGCACAACAGGGTGCTGAGCAGCAAAATCAAGTCACACAGCAAAATCAGGTGA
>JAKAFY010000031.1 GCA_021817785.1 bacterium | reverse complement strand
CCAGGTATCATGCGAAAACGTTTTGGCAAATGGCAGGATACCCCCTTCGGATATCGAAAGCTCGGGACTGATGACCAGATCGGGATCTACGGTGAGAATGGTTCCTAACCCGAGACACGTCGGACAGGCCCCATGCGGCGAATTGAAGGAAAACGAGCGGGGTTCTATCTCGGGAAGGGCGATATTGCACACGGGACAGCTGAACTTTTCTGAAAATACATGGTCCGTGACCGCTTTCGGCTTTGCCGGCAGGTCAAACCCGCTGTCGGAAATTTCCCCCACCAGCACGAGTCCGTTAGATAACGAAAGTGCCTGATTGACGGCATCGGACAACCGGGAACGGATCGAGCTTACAAACTCCGGTTTCAGGCTGGGTTTGTCTATGCTCATGCGGTCGATGACGGCATCCACGCTGTGCTTATTGGTTTTGATCAGCGTGATGTCTTCTTCAAGATCCACGAATGTGCCGTCTACCCGTACCTGCCGGTAGCCTTTTGCACGCAGGTTACTAAACAAACTGGTAAATTCTCCCTTGTGATCCCGGATAATCGGGGAAAGAATGGCCATGCGGAACTGTTTCCGTGCGCCGGCGGAGAGCCGGTCGGTGGCAAGCGACAGGATGGAACTCACAATCTGATCCGGCGATAACCTGGCTATTTCCCTGCCGCAATTGGGACAATGCGGATGCCCCACGCGGGCAAACAGAAGACGGAGATAATCATATATTTCCGTGACCGTCCCGACAGTAGACCTGGGATTGTGGGACGTGGATTTCTGATCGATGGAAATGGCCGGAGACAAGCCTTCAATCGTATCGACATCGGGTTTGTCCATAACTCCCAAAAACTGCCGCGCGTACGACGACAACGACTCGACATACCGCCGCTGGCCTTCCGCATAGATCGTATCAAATGCCAGGGAAGATTTGCCGGAGCCGGACAGCCCGGTAAACACGACCAGTTTATTTTTCGGGATGGTCAGCGAGATATTTTTTAAATTATGTTGTCTGGCGCCTTTTATGATGATGTTTTCCATAGGTATACATGCCCCGTAGACGTGTATTGAAATTCTTAGCGCGGCATAGCAAAAATAACCACCGATACACCGTGGCCTATCTATTATACACGGTCAGTTCCTGGTATAGTAGTGTACGCTATGAAGCCTACTACCCCACGTGCCACGCCCATAATCATCCCCGCCTACAACCCGCCGCCCCTGTTTGAGGGGTATGTCCGTTCACTCCGACGGAGCATTGCACAGCCTATACTGGTGATCAATGACGGCAGCGATGCCGCATACACGAGCGTGTTCCGTGTATTGTCGGGTATAGCTTCCGTCACTGTCCTGCATCACCCGAAAAACCTGGGCAAAGGAGCCGCACTCAAAACCGGTTTTGGTCATGCGGCGCTCGAATGGCCGGAAAGCGGCGGATACGTCACTGCTGATGCAGACGGACAGCACCATGTTGGCGATATACAGGCCTGTATCCGCGAGGCAATACGGGCGCCACAGGCACTGATCATCGGGGCACGCGCACGCCCGCATGATATGCCGAAACAAAATCATTTCGGCAGACGTACGGCATCCGCATTTTTGTCTGTGCTCTATGGTGTACGTATCCAGGATACGCAGTCCGGCTTGCGCTATGTGCCGAAAGCACTGGCCGCACGCATGGTGTCCAGCCCGTTTGACCGGTACGATTTCGAGATGGATATGATATTCCGTGCGATATCACTCAAGGCACCCATACGGGAATTTCCCATACGTACGATTTACCTGGAAGGAAACAGACACAGTAAATATCGGGTGGTACGCGATACCATGCGGGTAACAAGTGTCTATTTTTATCACCTGCGGCACATATTTAGGCGTCGTGTAACGAGCTGATCATATCGCGGTACCGCGCCGCCGTTTCAAAATCCAGATCTTTGCTCGCCTCGCGCATGAGTTTGGTAAGCTCCGCCACTTTTCTTTTTTTATCCAGCGGGGTCATGGCTTCGACGGCTTTGGGCAACACGGACGCTTCGATATCGGTGACGATCTCTACTTCTTTTTCGACGAGGCGCGAACGAATCGGTTTATGGATAGACACGGGCGTGAGATTGTGGGTGCGGTTAAACGCTTCTTGTGCCGCCCTGCGCCGCTCGACCTCCGCAATCGCAGCTGCCATGGATTTGGTCGTCGAGTCGGCATACAGGATGACACGACCGTTGATGTGGCGCGCCGCCCTGCCCATGGTCTGGATAAGGCTCGTACGGCTTCGCAAAAATCCTTCCTTATCCGCATCCAGTACGGCCACCAGAGATACTTCGGGAAGATCCAGACCTTCGCGCAATAAATTGATACCCACGACCACGTCAAAGGTGCCCCGGCGCAGATCGTCCAGGATGTCACTTCGTTCCAGCGTTTCCACATCCGCGTGCAGATACTGGACTTTCAACCCCCGGTCGGTCATAAATTTTGTAAGGTCCTCCGCCGTGCGCTTGGTCAAGGTCGTCACCAACGTGCGCTCCTTGCGTGAGACACGTATTTCTACTTCGCGGATAAGGTCATCTATCTGTCCCGCGCTCGGACGGATGTCAATTGTAGGATCCATGAGCCCGGTTGGGCGCACTAACTGTTCTACGACCGCAGTGGCCCCAGACTGTCCGATGACCCGGGATACTTCCCAGTCGTCTGGTGTCGCCGATACGTAAATCGTCTGCGGCATACGTCGCTGAAATTCCTCAAAGCGCAACGGGCGATTGTCTATAGCCGCGGGCAGTCGAAACCCGTAGTCGATGAGCGTCTGTTTGCGCGAACGGTCTCCCTGGTACATCCCGCGAATTTGAGGCACCGTCATGTGGGATTCGTCGATAAACAGGAGCCAGTTACGTTTAGCTGCTTCTTCAAAATAATCCAGCAGGGAATACGGCGGGTCTCCGGGCTTTCGGCCGTCAAAGTAGCGGCTGTAATTTTCTATGCCGTTAACAAATCCCGCTTCCTGGATCATTTCCAGGTCATACGTGACGCGTTCGCGGATGCGCTGGGCCTCGATAAACTTTTTCTGTGCCGTAAACTCTTTGACCCGCGCATCCAGATCGTTTTGGATCTGGGCGAATACCGGTTTGTATTTCTGTGGATCCGTCATATAGTGTTTTGCGGGATAGATGACCGTACCGGGCAATTTTTCTATCGTTTTACCGGTAAGCGGATCATGGCGGGTAATGGAGGAAATTCCCGTGTCCGATACCACGACGCGGATGCTTTCATTTTCGTACGCCGGGAATATGTCGATGTTTTCACCCCGCACGCGAAAGGTCCCTCGGTGAAACCCGTATTCGCTGCGCTCGTATTGGAGCTTCACCAACCGTTCAAACATGCTTTCCCGCGAAATGCGCACACCGGGCCGCAATTCCAGGACGAAATGCCCGTACTCTTTCGGAGAACCGATGTTATAGATACACGAAACGGACGCAATAATAATCGTATCAGGGCGGGTTAACAGATTCGTCGTGGCCGCAAGACGCAGTTTATCGATTTCGTCGTTTATTTCGGTTTCTTTTTCTATATACGTGTCGGTCTGGGGGATGTAGGCCTCCGGCTGGTAGTAATCGTAATACGAGACGAAATAGGATACGGCGTTGTCGGGGAAATAATCCCGAAACTCCTGGTAGAGCTGAGCGGCGAGTGTTTTGTTGTGCGAAATAATGAGCGTCGGCCGCTGCGTGCGTTCGATGATGTTGGCCATCGTAAACGTCTTCCCACTGCCGGTAACGCCGACCAGCACCTGTTCTGGCAGCGATGTTTCCAGGCCGCGGGTAAGCTGGTCGATCGCTTCGGGCTGATCGCCGGTCGGGGTGTAATTGGATTTCAGCGTAAATTTTTTCATGGGCTTACTCTCTTGTTGTGAACGATCTTGCTACGAACTAGTTTCGGTTTTCTTTCGGCATTGATACAGATATATCGGCTTTGTTCTCTTGACAGTTCGGTATAATTTTGGAATACTCTAAGTGATCGTATCACAGTTTCGGGTACGACAATATTATACAACTATTATGCCGGCAATACTCTACCCCCGCGAGCGTCAACTTTTAGATTTTATCACCCAATTTATAACGCGCTATGGGTATGCACCCACGCTTAAGGAAATCGGTGAAGCGATGAACATCCACTCGCCGGCGACAATCCATGAACACGTAGACCGTTTGCGCCAAAAAGGCTTTATCCGCAAACTGGACGGCACGGCAAGAGGCATAGAAGTGGTTGCCGAAAATTATCGGCCGGCCGGAAATGCCGCCACCATGGAACTTCCGGTATTGGGCTTTATCGCAGCAGGGTCTCCGCTGGAGCCCTATACGGATCCCAACTTTTACATATCCGTGGCCCCGTCCATGATCGCATCCAGCCAGCCGCATTATGTGCTGCAGGTCAAAGGCCAATCCATGATCGAAGACGGCATCTTTGACGGCGATTACGTCGTCATCCAGCACCAGCAGGACGCCAAAAACGGGGATATTGTCGTAGCTTTACTCCCCAACGGCCTGGCCACCTTAAAACGCATTTATTTTGAGAAAGATAAAATAAAATTGATGCCGAGTAACAGCACGATGTCCCCAATATTTACCACGCACGTCAAAATCCAAGGGCGCTGCGTGGGACTTATCCGGAAGTTTGTTTAAGAAGTTTTTGCTTTCCGGAAATGCTTCAATTTGTGCCAGACGTACCAGACGACGACCACAACACCGGTAACCACGATGACGATATCAAATTTGTGGAAATAGACGCCTATGGTCTTCCAGTTGTTGCCCAACACTACCCCGATCTGGGTCAGGACGATGGACCAGATAAAGCACCCGACCACCGTGTAGGCGATAAACTTCGGCAGTTTCATCCGGGCCACTCCGGCCGGAAGGGAAATGAATGTTCTGAGTACGGGCAACACCCGGCTTAAAAAGACGATGAGTTCACCGTGGTTTCGAAACCACCGTTCCGCCTGATCATATTCGTGTTCGGAAATCAGTACGTATTTGCCGTATTTAGTGATCACCTGCCGCACCACTGCTTCCTCTCCCCACCAGCCCAGCCAATATGCCAGCAGTGACCCGACTAAATTTCCCACAGTTCCGGTAAGCACAACGAGCCAGAAATTAAACTGGCCAAGCGCTACCAATGAGCCGGCAAACGGCATGGTGACCTCGGACGGAATCGGGATGAGGGCGGATTCGAGCGTCATCAGGACAAATACGCCCGCGTATCCCAGTGTAGCGATAAAGTGGATAATCCATGCGCCGAGTAGTTCAATCATTGGTCCATTTTACGTAATCAGTAGCTGCTGCGCAAGGATATATCATACAAATGATGCCGTTTATTTCTTCACGACGACTACTGAGTCGTTCTGCGCCGAATAGTTAGCTTCCAACCCCTGGGGTTGAAGGCTAACATGCATAATGGAGGGCGGTATTCTGATTTGGATTCGGACACATAGTATAATAGACGGCATGGGAACGCTTTTTGTCGTCGCGGTGCCGATCGGAAATTTAGAGGACATTACCCCCAGGGCGATACGCGTACTTTTTACCACAGCACTGTTGCTGTGCGAGGATACCCGTCAGACCGGAATCTTGTTGGACCTGTTGAGCAAACGCTTCCCGACGTTATTGCCGCAAGACGCAAAAAAGCCCAAGCTCGTGCGCTACGACGACCAGGCAGAGCGGACGATGGCGCCTGAAATTATCGAACGCCTGACAAACGGAGAATCTATCGCACTGGTATCCGATGCCGGTACGCCGCTTATTTCCGACCCCGGATTTTACCTGGTTTCCGAAGCACGAAAACGCACTATCCCGGTCGTAAGTGTCCCGGGAGCCTCTGCCCTCCTTACGGCGCTTACCAGTTCCGGTCTGCCGGCCGATAAATGTATGTTTTTGGGATATCCGCCGGAAAAACAATCGCACCGTATCAAGCTATTTACTGATTTACTACTAATACATCGATGTATTAGTAGTACGTATATTTTCTATTGTGCACCGCATAAGCTGCAGTCGATGTTAGTTGATATGAAGGATACGATTGGAGATATTGATATCGTCTTGGGTCGGGAACTTACCAAGGTACACGAAGAAACATGGAAAGGGACTATTTCCGAAGCACTGGCTTACTTTTCCGAACCAAAAGGAGAATTTGTTATTCTTTTTCGACTTCCGTAATCGATACATTAGAATACCGTTTCGAACTATATCGTCGCTTTAATGCTTCAATTGTTGGTATTGTTGATCCGCATTTGCTGCTTTGACAAAGATATGCTCCATTGCCTAGATCGTATACAGTCTCACCGCTTGGAACTGAATGACCACCCCTACATCGGGTTCCTCTGGGGGCAGGTACGAGAGGTTCGCTTCCTCGACGGCACATCTGCCTTCGACTAATATGTTCGATCTCATATCCTTTACTAGCTGTTGGGTCGAACGTAATTACTTCTCCCCCATGTCTCACATTAAATCCGCCGATGGCGTTTGCCTGATCAGCTTCCACGTTGACAAAAAATGTTGGCATGACGAGTTAAGGTACGCTTTAACTTAGTAATCTTCAAGCGTCGAAGTATCCCCTATCGGCAAGCCCATTTCCTTGGCTTTGAGAATCCGGCGCATAATTTTACCGGAACGGGTCTTGGGGAGCTTGTCCATAAACTCGATCTCCCGGGGATACGCATGACCGGCCAGATGTTTTTTGACGTACTCCGAAAGTTCTGCTTTGAGTGCATCTGCTGCTGATTTGGTTTTGGCTTTCTCCGCATACGCGGGATCCAGCACCACGAACGCTTTGATGATTTCGCCGCGCATGACATCCGGTTTGCCGATAACCCCTGCTTCGATGACGGCAGGATGGGCCACCAGTGCGGACTCTACTTCAAACGGCCCCACGCGTTCACCGGACGTTTTGATCACGTCGTCAGCGCGGCCGATGAACCAGAAGTAGCCGTCTTTGTCGCGCCACCCGCGGTCGCCGCTTATATACCAGCCCCCGGCAAAGTAACTTTTATACTTTTGGGGCCTGCGCCATATTGTTTTCATCATGGACGGCCAACCCGGCTTTAGGGCGATATTCCCTTCGGTATTGACACCCAGTTCTTTGCCATTGTCGTCGACGATAGCAGCCGTCATACCCGGAACTGGCTTACCCATGGAGCCGATTTTTATATCCATC
>JAKAFY010000030.1 GCA_021817785.1 bacterium | reverse complement strand
CTCGGCCACGGCGGAAGATCTGCCGACCGCATCGTTTGCCGGTCAGCAGGCCACGTTTTTAAACGTCCAGGGAGAGGCGAACCTGCTGGAAAAAATCAAAGAAGCATGGGCGTCACTCTTTACCGCACGGGCGATTTTTTACCGTGCCACCAACAAATTTGACCATTTCAAAGTCGGCATCGCCATCCCGGTACAGCGCATGGTGGAGTCGGAAATGTCGGGCATCATGTTTACGTTGGACCCCGTCACCAACGATAAATCCAAAGTAGTGATCGAGGGAATACTAGGACTCGGAGAAATGATCGTCCAGGGCGCCGTGACGCCGGATCACTATGAAGTGGAAAAGAAAGCAAAAACGATTATAACGAAGGTCGTGCATGTGCAGGAAAAAATCATGGAGCGCGTCAACGGAAAAACGTCGGTCAGTGTATTGCCTAAGTCCCGCGGCGCCAAGCAAAAACTCACCGATGAGCAGATTCTCGCGCTTGCGGCCGTCGGCATGAAGCTCGAGCACCATTATTTCTTCCCGCAGGACAGCGAGTGGGCATTTGAACGCGGGCAGTTATACAGCGTACAGGCGCGCCCGGTGACGACGACCGGCAAACGGGTGGATCAAAAAGACTCGAAGATACAACGCGAGGTTCTTATCAAAGGCGACCCGGCAAGTCCCGGCGTCAAAAGCGGCCCCGTCACCATCCTCAGCAGCCCCAAAGAATTGGGGAAAATCCACGCCGGTGACGTGTTAGTAGCCCAGATGACCAACCCGGACTATGTGCCGGCGATGAAAAAAGCCGTTGCCATCGTCACCGAACGCGGCGGGCGTACGTCACATGCCGCTATCGTCTCCCGCGAGCTGGGTATACCGGCAGTCGTTGGTGCGGCAGGCGTATTACAAGCGGTGAAAGACGGCATGGTCATTACGGTAAACGGCTCGACCGGAGAAGTGTACAAAGGAGCAGTCAACGTGGCATCCCAGATGCTTTTACCGCCGAAACCGTCAGAGCGAGTGAAAACGGCTACAAAAGTCTATGTAAACCTCGCTCAGTCGACACGCGCCAAAGAGGTAAGCAAACTCTATGCGGACGGCGTCGGGCTCTTGCGCGCTGAATTTATTATGGCAGACGTGGGTATTCACCCGAAAAAAATTATCGCCGACGGGAAACAAAAAATGTTTATCGATGCGGTCAGTTCTGAAATCGAAATCATTGCCTCAGCATTTTCCCCGAGGCCGGTCGTGTACCGGACCACGGATTTTAAGACAAATGAATACAGAAATCTCAAAGGCGGCGCCGCGTTCGAGCCGGAGGAACCCAATCCCATGTTGGGATTTCGGGGAGCTGCCCGGTACATCGCCAACCCGGAAGTATTTGAACTCGAACTCGAGGCGATAAAAACGGTCCGCAATAAAATGGGCCATAAAAATCTCTCGGTCATGATTCCGTTTGTCCGTACCCCGGAAGAACTTATGGCGGTCAAAAAGATAGTCGCGGCAAGCGGGCTTGCGCGAAGCAGTAATTTTAAATTGTGGATGATGGTAGAAATTCCGACGAACGTGCTGCGCATCGAGGACTTCCTGGATGTCGGCATCGATGGGGTTTCTATCGGCTCGAATGATCTTACCATGCTCACCATGGGTACGGACCGCGACAACAGCGAGGTAGCGCATGATTTTTCAGAACGGGATCCATCGGTATTATGGTCATTTGAGCGGGTTATCAAAGCATGTGCCAAGCGGGGCGTCACCACGTCCATGTGCGGACAAGCTCCGTCCGATTATCCGGATTTGGTAGAAAAGCTGGTCGAATGGGGAATTACCAGCGTTTCCGTGAATCCCGATGCCGTGGATCATGTCCGTGCTACCGTTTCATCCGCTGAACATCGCCTCGTAACAAACAAAGCACCGTAAATATTGCGGGCATAGGTAGGCGGGGGATGCCACAGAGAAACCGGTGGATTTCAGGTATTTTTCAGTGTTATTTTTTTACATATATATAGCATGGCAGACGTAAATACCACGATATATTCAGTGACCGCGCGCGAGATCCTGGATTCCCGCGGAGACCCCACGGTCGAAACGACGGTCATCTTAAACAGCGGCTACCGCGGCACGGATTCTGTCCCGGCTGGAACGTCCATGGGTAAATACGAATCCGTGGAATTGCGGGACCACGACGAAAAACGCTACGGTGGTATGGGGGTACTGCGCGCCGTACAAAACGTCAACACGACGATTGCGTCCAAAATCCGCGGCATGGACGCATTGCGGCAAAGCGATATCGACAAAACCCTGCTGGAACTGGACGGCACCAACGATAAGCATGTACTGGGCTCCAACAGCATCCTGAGTGTGTCCTTGGCTACCGCCAGAGCTGCTGCCAATGCGCGCCGCGAACCTTTGTACCGGTATCTGAACGCGATGTTCCAGCCATATGTCCCTACCCAGATGACGCGCATACCTACGCCGACGTTTAACATCATAAACGGCGGCAAACACGGCGCGGGAAATTTGGATTTTCAGGAATTTCATATCATCCCCGCTTCAAACAAACGGTTCCCTGAGGCACTCCGGATCGGAGCGGAAGTATATAGCGCCGTCAAACAGATTTTAAAATACCGCAACGCCATTTATTCGGTAGGCTACGAAGGCGGATTTGCTCCCAATCTGTTTACCAATATGGACGCGATTGCCGTTTTGTCCGAAGGCATACGCAATACCCCATACCGGCACGGACTGGATGTGTTTCTTGGGCTGGACCTGGCTGCAAACTCGTTTCACAAGGAACACGGGTATCAGATCAAAGACAAGCCGGGCCTTCTAAGCGGGAAGGATCTCATACGCTATCTGTTGGAAATTCATAAAACCTACCGGTTGCTAACGATCGAAGACGCATTTGACGAGGATGACTGGGAGTCCTGGACGCAGCTCACACACGATATCGGATCAGAGGTTTTGATTGTGGGCGATGACCTGTTGGCCACCAATCCGGAGCGCCTGCGTCGTGCGATACAGGAAAAAGCCTGTTCCGCTATTTTGTGTAAACCCAATCAGATCGGCTCGTTGTCGGAATTTCTGGAGGTTGTAGCCATAGCCAAGAAACATGACATAAAAACCATCGTGTCCCATAGAAGCGGAGAAACCAACGACGCATTTATTGCGGATTTGGCGGTCGCGCTGCAGTCTGATTATGTGAAATTCGGAGCACCGGCCCGCGGAGAACGGGTAGCCAAATATAACCGCCTGCTGCACATAGATGCCGAACTGTTCACCCGGAATTCATAAAGGAACCAAGCCCGATATCTATGAAACCATTACTGCTCATCATACTGGACGGCTGGGGGCTGGCCCCTCCCGGCCCAGGGAACGCTATTTCGTTGGCACATCTGCGGCATATTCCGGGATACTGGGCATCCTATCCGCATGCACAGCTTACCGCATCCGGCGCAGGTGTTGGGTTACCAGCCGGGGAAGACGGCAATACCGAAACCGGGCATATCAATATCGGTGCGGGGCGCGTCGTGTATCAGGATCTTCCGCGTATCAATATGGCGATTTCCGACGGGTCATTTTTCAAAAATGATGCGTTTTTGGGCGCAGTCTCGTACGCTCATACGCACCAGTCCAATGTGCACCTTATGGGGCTGTTATCCGATTCCGGCGTCCATGCAAGTCGGGAGCATTTGTATGCACTATTGGAATTTCTGAAGCTGCAGCAGTGCGCGTGTCCGGTGTACCTGCATCTTTTTACCGACGGCCGGGATTCGTCACCGAAAGCGGGATTACGGTTTGTTCGTGAAACCGAAGCGAAGCTGTCGGAGATCGGGATCGGAAAGATCGCGACCATCATGGGTAGGTATTATGGTATGGACCGGGATCACCGGTGGGAGCGTACGGAACGCGCGTACCAGTCACTTACGGAAATGATACCCAACCAGGCAGATTCTGCAGAAGCCGCCGTATCGGCGGCCTATGAACAAAATATGACGGATGAATTTATCGTGCCGACGATCATCCGGGACCACGGGGTACCCTGCCCGCGTATTTCGTCGCACGACGCCGTGATTTTTTACAACTATCGCATAGACCGCCCGCGCCAGCTCACCCGTGCATTTGTCGTACCGGATTTTGAGACACATCCGGTCAGCGGTTCATTTGATCCGTATGCGGTGAAATATCACCATAAACACCTGGTAGAGGAGGTGGTCCGCCTGCCGTTTACCAGACGGGTGGTCATACCGGACCTGTTTTTCGTCACGATGACGGAGTATGAACGGAATCTTCCCTGTGTGATTGCGTTTCCGTTGCAGACGGTTCCCATGCCGTTGGGGCAGGTATTTTCGGATCACGGCGTGCGACAGCTCCGTGTAGCCGAAACGGAAAAGGAACGGTTTATCGGGTATTACTTTAACGGCATGCGTGAAGACCCCTTTACGGGTGAGGACCGGCTGATCATTCCTTCCCCCAAGGTGGCAACGTATGACCTGCAGCCGGAAATGTCCGCACTCGAGGTAACAAAGAGAATCTGTGACCGGCTAACCAGTGACGTGTATGGCTTTATCGCGGTGAATTTCGCCAATCCGGATATGGTTGCGCATACCGGCAATATCCCTGCTGCCATACGGGCGTGCCAGACCATCGACCAATGTGTCGGCACATTGGCAACACTTACGACCTCCATCGGGGGCGCTTGCATCATTACAGCAGACCATGGTAACGTAGAAGAAATGCTTGGTCCTGACGGGGAAATGGATACTGAACATTCGACCTTTCCCGTGCCATTTATTATGATTGCAGAACAATTCAGAGGATATCCGGCAACACTTCCCCTCGGCAAACTGGCAGATGTTGCCCCGACGATTCTGGGACTCGCCGGCATTACGCCTCCCTCAGACATGACCGGAAAAAATTTATTAGCTGACATGGATATCGGCAGCAACTAGCTATGTACACATATGACAATCGCACGAAACGAGCACTATATAAACCAATGTGAGGAGTATTGAGGAGTAGATGACGGCCTTCGGATTACGTCACGCAGACTAATCAAAAACGAGCATCTACTAAAAGAAGTATGAAAACAACGATTTCTGTAATAAAGGCGGATACGGGCTCAGTCGGCGGACACAACAGGCCAAGTGATGAAATGGTAGCCAAAGCCAGCGAACGCGTGGCCGGTGCGATACAATCGGGTCTTTTGATCGATGCCCGCGTGAGTTTTACCGGGGATGACATTGCCCTTCTTATGACGCACACCCGAGGCACTGACAACAGTGACGTACATAAATTCGCCTGGGATACCTTTGTCGAAACTACCAAAATCGCCAAAAGTCAGGGACTCTACGGCGCGGGACAGGATTTGTTGAAAGATGCCTTTTCGGGTAACGTCCGCGGCATGGGGCCGGGATCTGCCGAAATGGAAATAGAAGAACGCGCAGCCGAGCCGTTCGTCGTATTCGCCGGGGACAAATGCGGGCCGGGAGTCTTTAACCATCCGCTGTTTAGCTGCTTTGCGGACCCGTACCACAACGCCGGACTATTGCTCGCGCCGGAAATGCACGCGGGATTTACATTTACGGTCATGGATGTCAACCACACCGAATCCGACCGTACGATCACGCTGAAAGCACCGGAAGATTATTATGATCTGTGTACGCTGCTTCGTGATCCGAACCGCTACATCATCGCCTCGGTGACGGAAAATGCCACGGGGCTTATCGCTGCGGTCGCCTCCACAAGCAGACTGCACAACATCGCCGGTAAATACGTCGGAAAAGACGATCCGGTAGCAATCGTGCGCACGCAAAAACAATTCCCGTCGACCGGAGAAATCCTGTCCCCGTGGGCGCTTGCACAATATACCCTGGGCGACAACCGCGGCAGTCACCATGTGGCCGTGATGCCGGTCAAACAAAATACGATCATATCGTTCTTTGACGGACCGACGGTTATGTCCGCCGCCGGATACTGTGTCCACGAAGGAAAACTCACCGGACCGGTCGATTATTTTGACCAGCCGTTCTGGGATGTCATCCGCGAGAAAGCCACGGAAAAGACATTGGCCATGCGCGAACAGGGATTTTTCAATCCCGCCATGGGCCCGCAGGATGAGATGGAATATACGGGCGTTATGGAAAATCTGAAGCGCCTGGACAGCCGGTTTGTGAAAAAAGAAGGAGATACCGCCAAATGAATACGGATATCTATACGAAAAAACAGGTGAAAGGCGCCATGCCGCCGAATTTGGACGATTATGAACAAACGGCCAAGCATTTCGAATGGAACGATGCCAAAAGCGAAGTGCATTGGATGACGGACGGATTAAACGCGGCATATAACGCCGTAGACCGACATGCACAGACGTGGCGGAAAAACAAAGTCGCGCTGTACTGGGAAGATGAGGCCGGTAACGAGAAAAAATATACCTTTGAAGAGCTTGCCACGCTTTCCAACAAAGTGGGCAATGTGCTCAAGGATTTCGGCGTCGAGCGGGGAGACCGGGTATTTTTATTCCTGCCGCGCATACCGGAACTGTATTTTTCATTCTTAGGCGTCCTCAAAATCGGCGCCATAGCAGGCACGATGTTTAGTGCATTCCAGGAGCAGGCATTAGCGGACCGGCTGGGAAACAGCGAGGCAAAGGTGCTGCTGACGACCAAAGCCCTCAAACCGCGCGTTGATGCGATCCGGAAACAGCTGCCGGCGCTAAAGCATATTATCGTCGTTGACGATGAATCGTTTGCCAAAAGCGTGAGTCATGCCAGCGACGAGCTTCATATTGCACACATGCATCCGGACGATTACGCGTTTATGCTCTATACCTCCGGCACCACGGGCAAACCCAAGGGGGTTATGCATGCGCACCGTGCCATCATTGGCGAACACATGACGGCCAAATGGGTGCTGGATCTTCGGGATGACGATACATACTGGTGTACGGCGGATCCGGGATGGGTCACCGGGATCGCCTACGAAATACTGGGCAGCTGGTCCAATGGCGTCGCGGCCTTGGTCTACGCGGGCCGGTTTGATCCGAAACGGTGGTACGGATTGCTGCAAAAATACCAGATCAGTGTGTGGTATACAGCCCCCACGGCGATTCGCATGCTTATGGCAGCGGGCGAACCGCTGGTCAAACAGTTTGATTTGTCGAAACTGCGGCATATGGCCTCAGTCGGCGAACCATTAAATCCTGAAGCCATTACCTGGGGTATCAAAGCATTCGGCATGGCGTTCCATGATACCTGGTGGCAGACGGAAACGGGAGCGATTTGTATCGCCAACTATCCGTCGATGGATA
>JAKAFY010000017.1 GCA_021817785.1 bacterium | reverse complement strand
TTCCCTGGGATACGGCAAGCACACCGGATAAAATATCCTTGTTTAACGTAACGAGTGTTCCTAATCGAACCCCGCATAGGCTGTATCGTTTAGACATACTATCCAAAACGATGGCAGCATCCGGAATTTCCTGCATATAGGAAAGGAGTGACACATGTTTCCGGCCGTCGTAGGTATATTCCCGGTAGACTTCATCTGAAAGAAGAAACAATCCTCGTGCTTTGGCAATATCGGCAAGCATCCGGATTTCTGCCTCCGTATAGACGGTACCCGTGGGGTTATTGGGATTACAAATAAGGATCGCACGTGTCTTATCGGTTATTGCCGCCTCAATAACTTCTCGCGATGGTAAATGGAAACCGGTTTCGGATTTCGTAAGGATCGCTTTCAATGTTACTCCGTTTACCACCGCGTACGAGTTGTAGTTGGTGTACAGTGGCTCAAACGTCAGTATCTCGTCTCCAGGATTGCAGGTGGCAAACATTGCCATGGAGATCGCTTCCGATCCCCCGCTCGTCACCTGGATATTGGCCGTTTCGAGAAACGTAAATCCTAATCCGTGATAATACGTTTTCATCGCTTCCAAAAATTCCGGATTTCCCTGCGACTGGTCGTAGCCGATGGGATTTTTGTCCCAGGTCTTTAACACGTTGAGCATGACGTCGGGAGTTTTAATATCCGGGTCTCCGATGTTGAGGTGATAGACGTGTACTCCCTGCTTTTTAGCGGCGACTGCATACGGCACGAGCTTGCGGATGGGAGAGGCAGGAACACGTGATAATCGTCGAGAAACCTGAGCTTGCGTCATCATTTTATTGTAACAAATATAAAGTGGTTACGCAGAAGTGCCGGCGTTATGCCTACGGCGTGAACGCACATTCAGCACAATAGGCCTGTGCTCCTGCCGTGCATATAAGCGTTTAGCACGCCGTCCGGCTTCATGGGCTTCTATCAACTTTCCAAGCGCCGGAGTTACGTTAACTACTCTCCCGTCTGACCGCATACCGCTTTCCTCTCGAGGTTTTTGACGAGCACCAGGTACGGCAGGAAGTTCGGGCTCCGGCCAATCAAATAACAGATGATACCGGATATCTTCGGCGGCGGCAGGAAATCCTTTTTTCCGCCGTGCTGCTGGACGCACCCGTTCCAGCACTCCCTCCGCTAGACCGTCAAACCCCATCATATTGCGCCGTGATGGCACATGTACGGCGCGCCGAACGACCTCATCCACAGTTGGAATATCCAACCCGGGGACCGACAGGGTAAACAGACGCGTATGATGAAAATCAGTAAATTCCGCATGATCGTTTGCACCTAGCACGTGACCCGTACTCAACACGGGAGCAGTTACTACATTCTCATATGCGTGAGAAACAGCATCCATATCGCGTCCTTCCTTTATGCTCCGTTGAAATCTCTGTATTTTCCGAAAGACATCCAATACCTCCTGAATATCACCATCATTCATGGTGTGTGCACGGCTATCAAAAACGGGAAATACTGTTTTCGCGCGCCGTGTGTCGCTTTGCCGGTTCGAGGTCATACTCGTTCCGTCGAGTAGTGCTCTGGTGCGCGTAACAAATCCTTCTACGGCTGCTTGAAGGATATTCATCCTGTTTGCGGTGTCATAGTGATTTGCATACTGAAACAGTGCACGATGAAAATCATCTCCTCCCAGAAATGCATAATCACCATGTTTCAATGCTGTGTCTACTATCGTATGAACAATCGCTTGTGCGGCGTAGGCATTGTTGGGTGCCAGCTCTAATAACGAAAATGCCCTATTGGCTCGTATTCCTTCGGGGGTTTTATAATTTAATCCGCTGGCCCCGTCTTGCCTCCCGTAATACTGGGGAGCAGACATGACCGGTAACCGAAGCAGTTTACGTACGTGGACTTCTAACGTATGATCCTGGTTGCGAACTTTAGATTCAAGCCTACGAGTTTGTTTCAATGTGGGGCCGTTTAAATCGATTCGTCTCCGCTCATCTTCACGACGAAAGTGCTCAACCGCGTTTTGCCTGCCTTGCTGAAGCGCGCTAAGCACCTGAACTGTTTTATCCATCTCGGCAAAATCATTGGCATAGGTGGCCTGCAACAATGCACGTTTTGGATGAGCTTCTTCCGTGCGCACAGAGGGAAGGCGGTGAACTACCCGCGCGGGACTATTCGCGATTTGCTCGACTGACATAGAATAAAATCAAAAACAGGCTCAGACGAGCCTGGTTATGTAATAATTATTACAATAGAATTGTATTATAGTCAACAGTAGAAGAAGAATCAATGGGACTATAGGATATTAATACTCACGTCCATTATACTTACCGGAATATACGGTATACAAGCTTCGGTAAAGACAGACCATGCGAGGCGGTTTTTCGGCGGTCCTCAAATGATTTTTGCAATACGACTGCAAGGGAGACATCGTCGCGCGCGAATTGTGTATCTTTCCCCGCTTTCCTTGCCCTCGTCAACAAGCGGTGCTGCTGTCCCGGGGTAAGATCCAGCACGCGTCCCAACTCACTAACACCATCCATTCCCCCACGTAGCGCTACATCCGCTAAAAGTAGTGTTGGATCCGTAATATTTGGCTTACGATGACGGCCTCCGCGTAAAAAACTCTCAATATCATTCGCAACATCTTGTATCTCTTGTCGGGACATTCGTACTGGCCTCTTGGAGTTTGATGACGATCGAGTAAGGAGAGACATTAAATCAGAACCGGAAGAGACAACAACATCATCACCTTTTAATTCAATCATCAGTCTATTGTCAAAAAACAAGTTGTATGTACGTTTATGTCCCCTCCTGCCAGCTGTGCAAGTATTTGCGTTGCACTGGTGTCAGCCGGTCAAAGCGCATGCCCATGGCCCGAAGCTTGAGACGCGCCACCCGCTGATCAATTTCCTTGGGCAACGTATATACTTTGGGCCGCAGGGTGCCCCGGCGCTTTACGAACCATGCCGCAGCCAGTGACTGATTGGCAAAACTCATGTCCATGACCTCCGCCGGGTGTCCCTCGGCGGCTACCAGATTTACGAGCCTGCCTTCGCCTAACGCAAACAATTTCTTTCCGGATGGCAACGTAAGTTCTTCTAAATTGTTGCGAAGCATCCGTTTGGATTTGGCGAGTTTGGCTAACCCATCATAATCAAACTCCACATTAAAGTGTCCGGAATTTGCCAAAATCGCCCCATCTTTCATGCGCTTCATGTGGGACAGCGTAATCACCTGCTTGTCGCCTGTGGCCGTCACAAAAAGATCACCGTATCGCACGGCCCGACCGATCTGATCTATGGAAAATCCGTCCATCACCGCCTCCAACGCTTTGACCGGATCTACCTCGACGACGGTGACATGCGCGCCCATCCCCCGCATACGTGCGGCTATCCCTCTGCCGCACCAGCCGTATCCGCATACGACGACGCGTTTGCCGGCAAGCAGCACATTTGTCGCCCGGATGATGCCATCGACGGTCGATTGCCCGGTACCATAGCGGTTATCGAACATGTGTTTGGTATCGGAATCATTGACCGCCAAAACCGGAAGCTTGAGCGCGTTATCTTTGGCCATGGCTTTGAGACGTATGACACCGGTTGTGGTTTCTTCGGCACTCCCGATAATCTCCGGTATTTGTTTGGTGCGTTCCGTGTGCAGTAAATTCACTAAATCCGCTCCGTCGTCTGCCGTCAGTTGCGGGTGCGTGTCCAGCGCCTGGTTCAGGTGCTTGTAATAGGTTTTCCGGTCTTCTCCGTGTATAGCAAACACGGAAACGCCATAGTCGGCGACCAGTGACGCCGCAACCACATCTTGTGTCGAAAGCGGATTGCTGGCGCAGAGGGCGACTTTGGCGCCTCCCGCCATATATGCCAAAACCAAATTCGCGGTTTCACTGGTGACATGCAAACATGCGGCAATCGTAATTCCTTTGAGCGGTTTCGTTTGTTTAAACTCTTCGGTAATAAGTTTGGTCACGGGCATGTTTTGTCCGGCCCATTCGATTTTTTTCTTTCCTTCACTTGCCAATTTCAGATCTTTGACATCATGTGTACTGATTTTTGTCATACGCCCCCTTTTGTAATAATTTATAATAAGCGATTTTTATCCCTTTCTGACAATCCAGTCAAGCATTTTTCTATATACTTTGCTGCGGGCAATCCGTGAAAATATGCGTAATTGGCACGGATCTATGCAAAAAACCCTACAGGCCTTAAGCAAGCGGCAGGTACATGTGTATAGAACCAATATAGTCGCCCTTGTATGCAAGATCCCCCGGAATGACCCCCACGTTCTGAAATCCCAATTTCTCGTACACATGTAGAGCCCTCGGATTATTTTCAAAGCACGTCAACGTGAGCAATCGTAGTCCACGTGTCTTTGCTTCGTCAATAGCCGTTTGCATGAGCACGCTCCCTATCCCCTCGTCCCGATACGGCGCTAATAATGAAATACCCATGTGACCGACGTGACGGCGTCTGTATCTGCCTTTCTCCACATGGACGTTTCCGGCGAACACCCCGTTTACCAATGCGCAAAGGTATATGGATTCTCCTTTTGTAACCTTTGTGATCATGTCATCAAACCATTTCCGCTCCTCTTCCTCTGTGGGTTCCTGATTGAGTTCGATAAACGTATCCTCACGGGCAAGGGCTTTTGCAAACTGCCAAATCGAGGAGAAATCATCTTCTTTGGGATAGCGGAAAACAACGGTGTTCCCTTTCTTGCTTTTGAACGATGAAATTATTTTTCCAAATTCCATAGGACGTCTTTTGATAGCAACAATAATACCATGCTCAGCGCCTCGTTCAAACGGCTCATACTTCGATCAATTCGACGTGTAAAACTCGCTACCTCTTCTCTCTCAACAATATCGACTGGGCTTTTAAGCGCGACTAATTTGACCTTGTTCATATAACAAACTTGTGCAATTGCACCAAGCTCCATATCTACAACGGCCGGATGAAATTTCTTGTACAGCAACGATCCTTCGTTATTGTCCGACAAAATCTTATCGGCAGTAATGCATAGGCCTTTTTTCCAAAAACCCTTTCCCCGAATCGTCAAGAGCGGAATTTGAGCTTTTTCAATTTTGTGAATTCTTCCCAACGGGTACCCTAACTTTGTTTGATCAGAATCATATTGGATTACCTCGGTCGGCATCACAACATCGCCTAATACTACTTCTTTCGCAAATCCGCCACTTATCCCAACATTTATGATCAGATCCGGGTGCTCTGTATCAATAACGAGTTGCGTAACGGCAGCTGCATGGACCTTGCCGATATTCGTTTGAACCAATAAAAAGTCGCTCCCTTTCCAAACCTTGGTATAGTGGTATGATACGGGACCATTCAAATTAAACGCTTTGGCTATTGGCTCTGCTTCAAACTCAGCCGCTGCAAGAACACTGATTTTCATGAACGTTTTGGTATATTCTGATCTATTGGTTCCCTTAATCGAAAACTATAAATCAACCGTGTTACCGTAATTTTCTTTATACCGCTTTACAAATTCCTCTTGCGTATAGTGATGCGTGACGGTGCCGTATTTTTCGACGGTGTAGACGGCAGCTACTGCCCCCATCTGTCCGCAGACAAGAAGCTGATCTGTGGTCACGACCCCAGGGGTCAAAGCCCCCCGACCCCTGGGGTCGGAAGCTAATGCTCGGACGTAACCGGCGATAAATCCTCCGCGGTATGCGTCTCCCGCACCGGTCGGGTCGGATACGTTTTTGGCTCTCGCGGGCTTTACGTGGATGGCGTCATGTCGCGTCTCGATAATCGAGCCCTTCGCTCCAAGCGTTGTAATGACCGCTTTTGGACCCATAACCAATAATTCTTCGTGGGAAATCTCTAACGTCTGAATAATAAGATCTATTTCATAATCGTTACCGATAAGCAGCTCCGCTCCTTCTATACCCTGCCGCAATTCGTCTTTGGTAAACGTGCCTATCTGGAACGCCGGATCATACAAATACGGCACATGTATTTCCCGGCATTCCGCCACAAATTTTTTCATGGCTGTGGGATCCTGCGGAGAAATAATGACAAAGGATTTCTCAGAATGTGCCCTAGTGTTCAGTATGGATGTGAGCGAAAGTTTTGAGGCGTATTTCTGCGCACCGGTATAAAATGTGCCGATTTGGTTATCGTCTTTGTCCGTCACAACAAAGTAGCAGCTTGTCGGTTCCGTATCGAAAACGGTGATACCCGCTATATCGATCTTGTTGGTTTCCAAAAATGTTTTATACGGACCAAAGTCGTTTCCCGCGACCGATACGATCGTAGGCTCCGTGCCCAATAGGTTCAGCGAATACGCGATGTTGCCTGCCGTGCCGCCGAACTGCTTATTCAGTTTGTCCGCCAAAAACGATAAAGAAATCTTGTGAAGATTGTCCGGCATGATACGGTCGGCAAACCGTCCGGAAAAATCCATGATGAAGTCATAGCCTAATGAACCAGTAACGATGACGTGCATACACAAAGCCGCGAGTATCGAGAATCGAGTATCGGGATGTGTATTTCTCGGCTCTCGTTTCTCGATGCTCGATATTTGAAACTACTGTTGAAAATTCTTCGAAAGCTCGGCCAGTTTCATGGCCGCTGCCTGCTGGGATTTTTTGATCGCGTCGTTTAACGCACGGCGGACATCTTCATTTGCCACACCATCGATTTCTACAACCTTTACGTTCTGATTGCCGGAAATTAAAATCCGCACGTTGCCCTGTACCACTTCGAATTCTTCTTTTTCGAGTGCAGACTGGATTTGCATCGCCTGCTGACGCATGGCATTTACATCTCCCAACGCTTTGAATGGATTAAACATAGACGCTCCTTTCCGTCGCAATGTCAAAAGGTATATGGAAAATCGAAAATATCTTTTGTATCGTGACGAACACGTTTTACTTTTACGTTTTTACGTTTTATTTTTTTCCCAAAACTATCTCTATCTTTACCTTTTCCCCAAACAGTTTCTTTAAGACCTCGCTTAACACCTGTTTGGTGCGGACTTCCGCAAGTTTTTCCTGATGGAACTTATAAAACGCTTCGATGGTTACTATACCACCTTCCACAGCCTTTGGTCTAGATGAACGCAGCACGCCGGCTACGGAATGGTTATACGGCTTGGTTGCCGTAATAAAGTCCGGCCAGTGTTCCACCAGCTTTTCATACGTAAGCAATCCCAGCGACGGAACAGGCGGAACAACATCCGGCACAGGCAAAACAGGCGAAACGGTAACGGCAGGCGTCGAAGCAACATGCGCCGGTTGAGGCGCCGCCACTGCCGCAGACTGCGGTATGGGGGCCGGCACACGGGGAGAAGCCGGCCGGGATTCTTTCGGAGATGCCGCGGACACGGCGTCAGGGACGCCCGCACAAAATTCCACAATAGCAACTTCTACGGGTAACTGGGCAATAGGACTCAACCGTAACTCTGTGTACGCTTTGGTAAATTTCTGTATCGCGCCACGGATATCCGGCATGTTCCATGCATCCTGTGTATTCCCGGTCGCCACTGCCACCATTTTGCGTTCCAGATCGCCCAACAGATCCGTAAGTAAGAGCTTCATATCACTCCCGGATGAAACCGCTGTTTCAATATCCGCGAGCGCCATTTTCACATCGTGGGCGATAAGATGCGAGAGCAATGCCTCGCGAAGCGACACGTCCGAAAGCGCAAGCGTTTCCCCCACCATATCCGCGGTGATCGTTCCCTTTGAAAAACTCAGCTGTTCGAGATATTTGACGGCATCCCGGAACGACCCATCTGCGGATTTCGCGATACGGGCAAGGGCTGCGTCATCTATAGTGATTTTTTCGGCTTTCGCAATCCGAGCCAATGCATGTACCAATTCATCGGCGGATGCTTTTCCGAACGTGATTGTCATACACCGGGACTGGATCGTGGACGGCACCTTTTCCCTATCCGTAGTAGCCAATACAAATACCGCATGCGCCGGCGGCTCTTCCAGCGTCTTTAACAGCGCGTTAAATGCTTCGGTCGTGAGCATATGCACTTCGTCGATGATATAAATCGTGTACGGAGCCGATGCCGGCGACAATCCGATACGATCCCGAAGCTGCCGTATTTCGTCTATGCCGCGGTTACTTGCTGCATCCATCTCTATCACATCCAGACTGGTGCCATTGGCTATCGATCGGCACTGATCACACGCACCGCACGGGCCGGCTTTCGTAGGTTTTTCACAATTAAACAATTTCGCAATAACTCGTGCAGCCGTCGTCTTGCCGGCACCTTTGGGTCCGGTAAACAAGTATGCGTGAGGCAATTCTTTTTTGTCTTTGGAAAGCAGTGCCAGTAAATGAGTACGTACTGCGGCATTATCGATATCTTCTATAACTTGCGGCCGGTAGGTGCGGTAAAATGACATAGTGCAATCTTAAAACGAAAATAGAAAAACGAAAAGCTATCAACTTATATTACATCTTCGATTTTCCCTTTTCCTTCTTCGATTTATTCCGGGTGATGAATACCAAGAAGATGATTGATCCCGTGTTCGATAAGTTCAACGACCTTATCATCCACAAGTTTATTTTCGTCTGTAGCCTCTGCGACGGCCTGCGGATACGATACCACCACATCTCCGAGACGCAGTACGCCGTCCGGAGCCTCTACGAATGGGGCCATCTGCTGGGACGGATCGTTTTGCGGGAAAGACAACACGTCGGTGGTCGCATCTATCTTTCTGTACCGGTTATTCAGCTCCTGCATCCTCCGGTCACCGATAATGGTGATGCTTATTTCGGTTTTACTTTTTACACGGGTCGAAAGATAGGATACTACGGCATCTTTTATCTTTGCGGTGGAAACAGGAAAGTGGGACTCGGTCTGGAATAATACGGTTATCATAGACAGTTACAAAGCTAAGCTTTCTGGGGCAATTTTGCAGAAAAAAGCTTAGCTTTTAGGCAGAAGGCTTTTTAATATTGCCGATACACGAGCACCATCTGCTTTGCCTCCAACTGCCGCCATGGCTTTACCCATCATGGGGCCGAAATCACCTCCGGCAGCAGCAATGGGAGTAAGCAGCGTTTTGAGTTCGTCGTCCGATACCTGCTTTGGTAAATATGCCTCCAAAATGGCCAACTGAGCCGCTTCTTTTTGGGCAAGTTCGCTTCGTCCGGCTTTTTCAAATGCGTCTACGGATTCTTTATGCGTTTTGACCTGTTTTTTGATGACGTCCAGCACATCCGCGTCGGTGATCTTGGATTCCGCATCCGCGCCGTATTTATTGATCGCGGCATTTCGCACCGCGGAGATCAGAAACCGCAGCGTCTCCACGGATACGGCATCGCCTTTTTTGAGCGATGTGACGACTGTTGATTGAATATCCGTAAGTAACATAACGTTATCCCCTGTTACTGTGACGATTATTGCGGCGCAGCCTGCGCTTTAACTCTTTCTTCGCTTCTTTCCGCTTTTCTGCGGGTTTGACGTAAAATTCACGCTTTTTCAGATCCTGCAAAATGCCTTCATTGAGCACTTTGCGCATGAATTTACGAATAAGTGCGTCTGATGTGTCTCCTGGTTGTGCTTTAACAAATACCATAAAAATAAAACACCTCACTTTCCTTAGAACGAGTTTCCACAAAGTGGATTACTCGTTCTTAGGTCCGCCCCTCAACCGCTCTTTATGCCGTCTACGAATAGTAGTGAAAAGGCATAAAGTAAGGTTTGGCGGACTTTCTATTCCAACTTACTTTTAATCTTCTCCGCTACTCCTGAAAAGTCCTTATTGGTTAATTTCTTCCCCGGAAGTGATTGCATTATACCACCTCCGTCGCCCTCAAAGCGAGGCATAATATGGACATGCAGGTGTTTCACGCCGGCCGGCTCGCCGTGGTTTATGCCGATGGATAAAATGGTGGTATCAAATGCTCTTTCCACTGCTGCCGCAACTTTTTGTACTGTGGACCACAATTTTTTCAATTCCTCGGCGTCGTAGGCATGGATGGTTTCCCCGTGTTTTTTTAAAATAACCATAGTATGCCCGTCGGTCGCGCCAAATATGTCCAGAAACGCTTTGGTATCGGCATCTTCGTACACCGTGTAGGACGGAATTTCGTTGGCTATGATTTTACAAAAGATACAGTCGTTCATAATTTTCTTTTTTCAATTTACAATGTTCAATTAATTTTTATTGAAAATTAAAAATTTAAAATTATAAATTTAGGCGCACACCTCCTGTATAACTGCGACTAATTCTTGTAGTGTGCGGCGTGATGGTTTCATATCCGGATTTTTGGCACTGCCGTTTAATATCATATGCCGCGACGCATGCAAAAACCAGGTAGCGTCGGGCTCGTCTTTTTTTAGACGTTCATACAATGCGGTCAAGTCAATTTCCTCTTTCGGAAGCGTTTTGATGCGCACATAGCCTTTTTTCGGATCTTTCCGGATAACGACGGCATATCCACGCTTTTGGGCCTGGTGGATCACTTCATCGTTGACCGTTTCAAATCCGACGCCTTTGCCCCATTTTGTCGCAAATTCTTTGGCAGTGGCAAGTTCCTTTTCTGCCCAAATTTTATTGAGCATCACTTTGTAGATGCCATCCAGTGTGAGGAACCCGAGTTCCATAATCTTTAACGGGTTATCGCTGTAGATTAATCGCCACCCGTCTATCTGGGCGACCACCCAAAACTCCCAAAAATCTGCTGATGCATTAGGGTAAAACACTTCGCGGAAATGATCCACATCATTCACTACCGCTACCATACGCTCGAGTGCCGGATCCGGTCCGTGAAGCCGCTTTGTTTCTTCGTAAATAAGCATCGCCGCACAGGTATCCGCGTCGGTCTGGTGATGGTCATATTTGCCGAATCCCGTATCCGTGTGGAGTATCTCGGGATCTGCATCAGGATCTTTTTTGCCAAGCGTCGTGCCGGCCGGCACAAAGGCGATACTGGCCTCTTCCCACCCGGGCCAAAACGTTTTGACCATCCACGCACTCGTAATGGCATCCAAATCCGGACCGATGTGGACAACAATGGTTTTCATGAAAGTAGTATACCAGATATGGCATGTTTGCTTGAATCGCAGTAATAAATATATCAAAATATGTATATACGCAAGAAAAGTTTGTTGGATCTGGAGATTATCTTGATTGTGTATTCATAACAAAGGCGGAGAAAAATATTACGGGCCGCCAATTAGTTGATGCCGTCGTCAAAGCCGTACAGAATAATCCAATGCTCATCTGGCATCATCTGATAAAAATGCGGGACCTAAGCAATATAGTTGGCGATACATTTAATATACCGAGACATGAACTAAATCCGAAATACTACGGGTCAATGGTCATGGCAGCACTGGAGCAAGCTGGTTACGTGCTGCGTGAAAAATATGATAAAAATATGCAGGCATGGAAAGTTCGTCAACTCCGGGGATTCGTAGAGCATCGCAGACAAAAAATAGGCTTCCGCAAGGCTATAGCATCGAATCGGACACCAGCGTAATCCCTACTAACTAATACGACTGCGCAAATATCCAGAGATGGATAGCTGGCTTGCCGCAGGCGACACAGCTTCCGGATTCATCTTTATTTGTTTGCAAGTAAAGACATCAACTCTGTTTCAGAAACTAATTTTGCCTCTGACTCAGTACGTTTCTTGATTTCAATTTTACCTTCAGTTTTTTTGGAAATGACAAACCGCCAGGGTAGTCCTATAAGATCAGCATCCGCAAATTTCACCCCAGCCGAACCTTCACGGTCATCCCACAGTACATCGACCCCTGCTTTCAAAAGCGCATCGTAGACTTCAGCTGCTTTAGTCTCCCCGCCGGGTAATGAGATAAGATGTGCGCGAAACGGAGCGATCGCTTCAGGCCAGATGATGCCGCGTTCATCATGAAACACCTCGACCGCTGCGGCGATAAGCCTCGTCATGCCGATGCCGTAGCAGCCCATGATAATCGGTTTTTTTTTGCCGTCCTGATCGATAAATTCGGCGTGCATTGCTTTGGAATAAATCGTGCCAAGTTTAAATACATGTCCAAGCTCTATGGTATGCGCCTCAGAAAGTGTGCCGTCACATTTAGGACATCCTTCTCCGGATTTTACTTCCCGAACATCCACAAACTGCTTCGGCGTTGCGACATCGGCCCCAAAATTGACGTTTATGTTATGATAATGCGTTTTATTGCCGCCACACTCAAAATTCACGCGACCCTCTGTTGATTTGTCCCAAATGACTTCAACGTCTTTTGGCAGTCCGACAGGTCCGGCGTAGCCTACGTCCGCTCCGGTCACCCGCTTGACGGTGTCTGCTGATGCGAGGCCAAGATTCATGCACTTTAGTATGTTGGACAGCTTTATCTCGCTCACAGAGTATTCTCCACGGACACAGACTGCTACCACGCGATCATCCGCTTGATACAAAAGCGTCTTCGTTGTTTTCTGCACGGGAATATTCAAAAATTTCGCGAGCGGTTCGACACCGATGATGCCTTCGCCAAGGACTTCCTGCATAGGTTTTTTTTCTTCTCCCATTTGGTTAAATTGAGGAAATGCTGACTCGGCTTTTTCGACATTGGCTTTGTAGTCCCCACGGTCACAGACAAATATCCGGTCTTCACCTACTTCGGATTCGACCATAAATTCTTCGCTTCCTGTCCCACCAATTGCACCGCTATCGGCTTTAACTACGGTGACGGGCAATCCGATTCGATCGAATATGGCATGGTATGCCTCGCTCACCGTATCAAAACTTGTAGCTAGGCCCTCTTCATCTTTATCAAAACTATATGCATCCTGCATCAAAAATTCGCGAGTCCGCAATAACCCACCGTTTACCCGCACTTCATCACGATACTTCCATTGGTTCTGGTTGACGATTACTGGCATATCTTTATAACTCAGTACGAATTTACGCGCGATATCGGTAACGGTCTCCTCGTGAGTGGGAGCCAGCAAGTATTTGCCACCGCTTTTCGCATCAAACACTGCAAGTGCTTTTGCCCATTTTGTAAACCGCCCTGTTTCCTTCCACAGGCTGGCAGGATGAACAAATGGCATAATGATGTGCTGGATACCACGCTTGGTAAATTCTTCTTTGATAATGCGGTCAATGTTTTCGAGCACCCGAAACCCCAAGGGCAAAAACGAATATATCCCTGCAGCAACCGGCGTGATAAATCCGGCACGCAACAATAACTGATGGCTCGTTATTTCGCTCCCGGGCAATTTTTGCCTACTCGTTTTTCCAATAAGTGTTGAATATTTCATATGCATGCTCCTTTCATCAGTGTACGTTTTTCCCACAAAAAAAGGTACCGTTTGTTTTAAGGCCCTCCATATCGGAGGGGGTACCACCTTAATTCAGTCAAAAGTTTATAAAGTTTCAAAGTTTATAAAGCAAGATACTTTACAAACGTTATGAACTTTCTACTTTCAACTCTTGTTTGTCGCTCTTACGGGCGCACCCGTCTCCGTTGTTGGCGGAGCCGCGTTCCTTTGTATAGGATCATCCTGTTCGGTGGCAGGATGTTTCTGACGCGTTTCTGAAACCGGATTGAGTGTACTGCGATCGTCTTTCCTTGTCAAATAGGCGGCCTATTTATTTATCGCTGTTTTTCGTATTCGTATTTTTGGCGTTGTTTGCATCATTTTCATGGTTTCCGGAGTTGTCTGACCCGGTTTGTTGACCATTGGCATTATGATCGTTTGCGGTAGTTGTATCTGAATGTTTGCTCTCCTCTGGCGCTGACTGTACCGCGGCCTGCAGTTGGTCGATCGTCTGCTGGATTTGCTCTTGTGTCGCATCAATTTGAGATACGACGGCTACGGGACTGGAGTCCTGCGGCGACGTGGTGGACGCAGTCTGTGTACCCACGGTGGGAACGGCTGTCGGAACAATAACCCGGTTGGCGTTCTGCGATCCGGTTTGAGTCGGCGCTACAATGTGTTGCGGCGATGCAGTCGGCATAGCGGGAACGGTAGTGCCACGAGAGGCAGTGACTTCGGTTGGCAACGTGGCCTGGGATCCGACTAGCGCAGACGGCGAAACCGCATTGGTTCCGGCAGTAATCGCTATCTGCTGACGCTGTTGGGAAAGCTCCGACGATGCAGTCTGGAGGGTGGCAATATACTGTTCTGCAAGTTTTTGTTTGGTGACGGGATCCGGCGCCCGGTTGATGACTGCCTGCGTTGCGATCACCTGCTGGGAAAGATACGACAATCCTTTTCCGGACTGGTCGTTGGCAAGCAATACTTTTGCATCCGTAAGCCTACGGGTCGTGTACTTTACGTTGAGTGACGCTTCTGCCGCGTACGATGGCCGGGCCGCAAGCAATAACACCTGTTCCAGGCCGAGTTTCACGGGATACATGAGATCCCCTGGCAGACTTCCCCAGGAACCCATGATCAGAAGGGTCGGCACCGCAAACAATACCATGAATCCCCAACTCAGGTAGTCTATATATTTATGCATTATCCACTACGATAGACTATCGCAGTAAATGATGTCAACCAACGCGAGAGAATCTTCTGAAGAGGTGCAGAAATGGTTAGCCTCCGTGTGCTAATCGCATGATATCGTTTATGGAAACCAGCAAAATAAGCGCTAGCAAGATAATCATACCGATCTGATGTGCGTTCCGTTCAAAGACAGGGTTTACGCGGCGGCGGAATATCTTTTCCAAAAATACAAACGCGAGTCTTCCCCCATCCAACGCGGGGATCGGCAATATATTAAGCACCGCAAGGTTTAATGACAGGATGCCGGCAAATTCCAACACTGCTTCCCAACCGAACTTCACCGCCTGACCGGTAACTTCCGCAATACCTATGGGACCCGCTACTTCCGCCTGCGGCGGACGGAGTGTGGCCAAACGCCCGATCGTCGTCCCGAGCGATACCAGCATATCGCGTGCACGCAGAAGCGTTACGGATACGGCCTTCCCGGGTGCTTCAGCCAAGGTGTATTTGTGCACCTCCATGTTCGAAATAGCAATCCCCATGGGTCCCTGGCCTGGCGGCGGCTTTACGCGGGGCACCAGCGTCAGGTGTACTGTCTGTCCCATGCGCACAACGGTAATCGCCAATGATTTGCCGGCATAGGTATGAGAAAACCGGATGATTGCGTCCGTCGTTTTCGGAACATGGATGCCGGGAACCGTCGGTGTACCCGTAAGCTCAATATCTGTGATGACGTCGTTAACCATAAAGCCGGCGGCGGCGGCCGGAGTGCCCGGGGATACCACTTCCACATGCACGCGACCCGCGGGCTCTTTGACTCCGTGCACAAGCAAAAATCCCGTAATTCCTACGGCAAGCAGAAAGTTCATGACGACGCCTGCCGACAGGATGACGGCGCGTTCTTTTTTGCTTCGTGCCCAAAAGTACTGTGCGCGCTGCGCGGATTTCACTTTGGATTGCTGTATATCTTCCAGATCTTCCCCGGCAAGCCGTACAAATCCCCCGATAGGAAGCCAGTTTAAGGAATAGATCGTATCGCCGAATTTTTTCCCGAATATCCGGGGAGGCAAACCCAAGCCAAATTCTTCCACCCGGACACCGATTAGCTTGGCCGCAGTAAAATGACCGAGTTCATGAATGAGAACTAAAATTGTCAGAATGACGAGGAATGTGACCGCGGTAAGTAGCATAGTACTATTCAATCACCAATGCCCAACATGCGACAAGGGGTCAAATATTCATGAGATCGGATACGGAAGATTATACCTGCAGCAACTCCTGCTCTTTCTTCTCTCCCATGGCATCAAGCTCTGCTATCATTTCGTCGGTCAGTTCCTGGATTTTCTTTTCCGCAAGCGTTTTCTCGTCTTCCGATACCGTACCGTCTGCTTCGGTTTTGGCGATTTCTTTCATCGCGTCGTGACGCACCCCCCGCACCATAACCTTGCCTGCTTCCAACTTCGTTTTGGCAAGCTTGATGTATTCCTGGCGGCGTTCCTCGGAAAGCGGCGGCAAGGAAATACGGATGATTTCTCCGTCGATGACCGGCGTAAGTCCGGTATTGGCAGCTTCCAGCCCGCGGGAAATTTCGGTAATGATGGACGGGTCGTAGGGAGAAATCATGATCGTTTTGGCATCCATCGTGGTAATCGTCGAAAGTTCCATCATTTTGAGGTGCTGCGTGCCGCCATATACCGTCACGACGATATTTTCTACGAGGGCCGGGGTGGCTCTACCCGAACGGATAGAGGAAAGATCGGTTCGTGTGACCTCTATCGCCTTTTTCATCCGGTCACGGGTGGAGTGTAGGATATTGTCGATCATCTTTAGACGTAGTATCAGGTATCAGGCGTCAGGTGTCAAGTAAATATGTGACACAGAAAACGCATCTCGTGATACATGTGTTATTCCCCGAGCTGCATGCGGGTAAATTTTGCTACCGTGATGTTTTCCCCTACTTTTGCCACCGTCTGTTTGATAAGGTCGGAAATGGAAACCTTGGGATCTCGAATATACGGACTCTTTAATAAATCTTCCACTTTTTCCGGATTCATCGAGGCCACCTGCAGCGTAATCTCGTGGGCCAATGCCTTAAATTCATCAGTCCTCGCCACAAAATCCGTTTCACACCGGAGTTCTACTAACACGCCGACTTTCCCGGTCTGATGCACGTAGGAAGCAATCACTCCCTGGGACGTTTCTTTGCCTTCTTTTTTGGATGCTTTTTCCAGTCCGCGTTCGATGATAAGCTTCCGCGCTTTTTCGTAGTCCCCTTTGGCGTCTTCGAGCGCTGTACGGCAATCGGCAATACCTGCAGACGTTTCCTGACGAAGTTTTTTGAGAAGATCAATAGACACTTCCATAGTATGCTCCTTTCGCTCCGTTCGGCTTATTTGACCGTAACGGTCATCTTTTCCGGCTCTGAATCTTTTGGCGCTTCTTTTTTAGCGGCTTCTGCTTTTTTGGTTTGTGCTGCTTTTTCTGCCTCTTTCGCTGCTTTGTCGGCGGCTACTGCGGCATCCTTGGCTGCCTGTTCCCGACCTTCACGATACGCCTCCGCGACTGCCGAAACGATCAGCTGGACAGAACCCACCGCGTCGTCGTTTGCCGGAATGACGTATTCGATATTCTCGGGGTTTGCATTGGTATCTACGATCCCAACGACCGGAATACCCATGCGTCGGGCTTCCCGAACCGCTGCCTGTTCCTTGCGGACGTCAACGACGACAATGGCATCAGGGAGCGAGGAAAGAGCAAGTACGCCTTCGTAATCGACATTGAGCCGTTCCAGATACCGCCCGAGCTTAGTTTGTTCGTGCTTGGGGAACTTTTTCCAACCTCCGTTTGCCTGATCTGCCATCATTTTGTTTATTTTCTGCAGATTTTTATGCACACCTTCCCAGTTGGTCATAAATCCGCCGATCCACCGCTGGACCAAAAACGACGCACCTGCTTTTTGCGCGGCTTCTTTGACCACTCCCCGTGCCTGACGCTTGGTGCCGACAAACAACACGGTGCCGCCGGTGGCTGCCGTATCTCGCACAAACTGCATGGCTGCATCCAACCCGGCTTTGGTTTTGGCAAGATCAATGATATGAATGCCGTCTTTTTCCTGCCAGATAAATACGGATGCTTTCGGGTGCCATCGTTCCGATTTGTGGCCAAAATGACATCCTGCTTCCAATAATTGTTCAAGTGTTATGTCCTGCATAAAAACGTAAAACTAAAATCTAAAAAACGAAAATCTAGAGAGATTTACGATTTTATATTTAAGTTTCTCCATTAAAAAAGACGCTGGATACAGCGCCTTATATTAGGTTCTGTATCTCTTGACCTTCCACTCGATGCCCTTTTCGGGAGAGATACTCTTCGAGTGTGCGGAATAAATCGAAGTATACCAAAATTGGAAACTCCATACAAGATGGAGTATATTCGCACGTATGCCGCTAAATGATACCGAGTACGAACAGGCTCTACGGCTGCTACAGGGATGCAGCGATGCAGGATGCTGTTTTGCATCGCCAGATCGGTGTAATGCCAGACATACGCCTGGTGAAATAATATCAGCGCTACGTGATAGGCATGGATGTAACAGCGCAGTTATTAGAGGTGAGGGCGTTGTGTTTGACGGTGTTACAATAACACCCAGAGGCTACAGAGGAAAACGGCGACACAGGACAGCGACTTCATGAGCTATTTGCTTCAATTTTACATTCTGTTCCAATTCTTTCTTCACCGTTGATAAAAATCCCCGTCTGCCTTCTTTTGTTTCCGGCAAATGATAGTGAGATACCTCGCGGACCACCTCAACGATCCAATTCCCGATGATGTTCATTTCTTTCTCACCCATCCCTCGGGTGGTGATGGCCGGCGTTCCTATCCGGATACCAGAGGGATAAAAAGGAGGGTTTGTATCGTGCGGAACACTATTTTTGTTGACCACGATATTGGCCCGCTCCAACGCTTCGGCGACGATATTTCCTATGGCATGTTGCGGCCGCAGGTCTACGACCATCAGATGATTGTCCGTCCCTCCGGTCGTGAGCGTCAAACCACCTTCTATCAGCGTCGAGGCGAGAACTTTTGCATTTGAAACTATGTTCTGGGCATATACGCGAAATTCTGGCTGGCTTGCCTCAAAAAGCGCTGTAGCTATCCCTGCCGTCACATTATCATGCGGCCCACCCTGAAGCCCAGGAAATACCGCTTTATCGATCTTTTCGCCCATCGCAGGATCTTTTGCGAGACCCCGTTCTGTCACGAGAATCATCGCGCCCCGCGGTCCGCGAAGCGTCTTGTGGGTGGTAGTCATGATAACGTCGGCATACGGCACCGGAGAGGGATGTGCCCCGCCGACAACGAGTCCTGCGATATGGGAAATATCCGCCAGAAGAAACGCCCCGACGTCATCGGCGATCGCGCGCCATTTCTCCCAGTCAAAAATCCGGGGATACGCCGTCGTGCCGACGACAATAATCTTGGGTTTTTCCTTTCGGGCTAATGCTGCGACGTCTTCGGTATCTATACGTCCATCCGGAGAGACATCATACTGAACAGAACGGAAAAACGTACCGGAAAACGTAATGTCCGGGTGTCCGTGGGTGAGGTGCCCTCCGCCGGACAATTTTAATCCCATAATCGTATCGCCAGGAGAAAGAAGTGCCATATAGACCGCCGCGTTGGCTGGAGAACCGGAATACGGCTGGACGTTTACGTGGGGCACGCCAAATAATTTTTTGGCGCGGTCGATGGCGATATCCTCTATCTCATCAATAATGGTGTTGCCCTGATAATACCGTTTGTGCGGGTATCCTTCTGAATATTTGTTCGTAAGCGCCGACCCCAATGCCTCACGCACGGCACGTGACGTATAGTTTTCCGAGGGAATAAGGGTGATCGTTTCCTCCTGGCGCGAAGTTTCGCGGGCAACCAGGTCGGTAAGCATGGTATCTGTCATTGCCAAGAATTATACCACCTTCGCAGATTCCCGCGTTTTCTCTACTACCCGGGCAATCGCCGGCTCGACAGCGCCGCAGATAAATGGCTTGAGGTCCGCTTTGGTGAGATGGTGCCAGGTGTCGAAACGCATAATTTCGGTCGGTATTTCATCCATGTTGTTTGCCATGCTCACCACAAGCGGCTTATCCATGTCATAAAACTCCCGCGCGCCGTTGGCGACAGACAGCCCTCCCGATGTCTGAGCGATCGTATTGCCAGGCGTGTTGGCATAGGCGATGATTTGCTCCCGGGTAAAGGGTTTGGCACTAAACCGCACACGGAGCATGACGGTCTTGGGTTCCCCTACACCGTCTTTGCCTACCCGAATCCCGGTCAGTGCGTTGACGATTTCCACGTCTTTACCCGACTGGATCATGGCTTCCGGTGAGTTGGTTGCCCAGGTAACCGGATCTTCTGTGGGCTTTTCCAGCATAACGATATCCATGTCATCCTTGCCGTTTACGTGCACCATCTGCACCGTATCGGTATATAGCATCATCTTTTCGGCGCCGTTGGTATATACGGTGCCGTCTCGGGTAACCGTATCGGCAATGAGTGACATGGCCTGGGCGATGGTCACATCATCTTTGGCTTTGTGTTCCGCGATGACCTGCGGACGATGCTCCGTGTGCGGCGCACGGTCATGGATGGCTACTTCATTAAAAAATGGTTCGCGGTGTGAGATATTCCACCCGGGAAGGTGTGTTTCGAAAACGGTCGCTTTATTATGGCCGTCGGACGACGTAACGAACGTAATCGGGAGTTCTTCTGCGCGCAATGGACGTTGGGGGGATACGGGGCTATATGGCTGATATTCCTGGTTTTTCATTTGGTGTCCTACGTCCTAGCCTTTTGGCCGGGTGGCGTTACTTGAGAAAAAACCCTTAGATATATTTTTATCCACCTGATCTTACTTTTCGCTTTGGCTACTATTCGTAGTGCGGCTCAAAGAGCGATCTTTGGCGGATTATTCAGCCCTAAGCTCGCTTATGCTCGCAAAGGTCTGAAATAAAAAATCGCTCAAAAAAGCTTTTGAGCGCTTTTATTATTTATACCACTGGAGAGGGTGTCTGTCAAGAAGTAACTATAGGATAAACTTGAGGCTGGTTAGCTTCATCAAACACGATTTTATAGCCTCCGGCCAGAGGGATGGACACGGTCCGGCTAGCCTCAAATTCAATCGGAGTGTGCATGTACTTCATGACTCCAAACCGCATTGGATCGCCGTGAGTAACAATCAATATTTCTTTCCCCCCGTGTTCTTTGCGTTTTTCTTCCATAAACCCATACATGCGGTCGGCAAGCGCTTCCATAGATTCAGCGCCGCGGGCGAGATTATCCGGTAAAAATGATAGTTCACCACGGGTTTCGTCAAAGCGCTGCATCGGCGCACCGTCCAGCAGGGTGTGCACCTCTATAAGACGTTCGTCCGGCACCACCGAACAATGGAGCACCTCGGCGAGTATACCTGCCGTTTGCATCGTTCGAAGAACCGGACTTGCGTAGAGCGCCGAAATCGGTGTGTTCTGTAACGCCGCAGCAAGTTTTTTCACCTGTTGTATTCCGTTTTCCGATAACGGATACCCGGGTAACCTGCCGGGATATACATAGTTTGGATTTACGTATTCCCCATGCCGGACAATATATATAGTCGTCATGTATTTCTTTCCGTTTCTCCAATAGGTGCCACGTGTACGCGATCCTTGGCATATAAATCTATCCGAAAACCGGACGCCATAGATACGTAGGGAACGTTCCGCAATGATTCAGCCGTCCGCGGTATACCCATATAATACATAGCCAAAAGCATGACCAGATCCCCATGAGTAACCGCAATAACTGACCGATTCATGTATTCTTTCCGCTTCTCTTCTACAAATCCGTATATCCGGGAAAATATTTCGTCCAGCGTTTCTCCGTTGCGCTCCTTATACCACCGTGTATCGTAGATAAACCATCCGCCTAAAGAGTCGATAAATTCCTTTGTCTTTCCCTGCGCCGGCGAGTCGACCTCCAGTAAGCGGTCATCAGCCACTGGAATCAGGTGGTGCGGTGCTGCGATAATAACTGCGGTTTCCATGGTGCGTTCAAGTTTGCTCGCAAACACCGCATGAATCGGCTCATGTGCTAACCGCTCTGCTATCGCCCGAGCCTGCTGAACACCTTCTTGGGACAAATGGTATCCGGGCAAACGGTACGGAACGACGGGTTGAGGACTATCATACTGTCCGTGCCGGATAAGATACAGCGTAGTCATTTAGCGTATGAGTTTTTTGTCCCGAAGAACGGTAAGGATTTTTTCATGAATGGCTTCCTTGGAAAGCATGTTCCCATCTTCTACACACTCGATGATTACCCATTTCCTGCGTCTTTTGGCAAGCGACAGGTACATGGCTTCCGATGCCTGGCGGTGCGTGATATCCGCTTCCGCGATATCCGCGGCTTTGCCGTTCAGATAGCCGCGTTCCCCTTTTTTCTTGGTGAGTTCCATGCCAAACTGCCATGGGACATGGAGATAGATGACGATATCTTCCCGAGGAATTTTGTGTACTTTGTATTCCAGCTCATCGATCCAGTCCAGAAATTCCGCACGCTTGTCTTCCGGCAACCTGGCGCCCTGATGGGCCATATTGCTTGTGGCGTACCGGTTGCACACGATGACTCCGCCATGGGCAAGCCATAGGTCCATTTCGTCTTTGGCGGAAGCGCGGTCCAAGGCATACGCAAGAGAGGCCAGATAGGGAGATATTTCATCCAGCTTGCCGAATTCCCCCGCCAGAAACCGGCCCACAATTTTCCCGTGGAACGATGTGTAATACTGGGGAAAGTCAAATGCCTTTACGGCTATATGCTGCGCCTTCAGATATGATACCAGCATGGCGGATTGTGTGGTCTTGCCCGATCCGTCTCCGCCGTCGATCACAATCAATTTCCCTTTACGGTCTTTGTCTATCGCAACCTGCGCCATGAATTTTTTGAGCTGAATCGGCAGACTTTCTTCATCATAGTGCTCCAAAAACAGATGGTCGGAAGGGTTCCCGGCAATCATGGCGGAAAGTTCGTTTTTGGCGTCTTTGTAAAACAGGGAAAGCACCGGTTTGTGGTGCGTAATTGCATACACGATTTCTCCGCCTACTCCGCTACTTGGCTTGGTGACTTCGGCGACCACACAATCCGCTTCTTCTATAGCCGTTTTTTCGCGCTGGAATATTTCCTCTACGGATTTGGCTGAATCTTTTTCCAGCAGCCGGTGGTCGAGGATCTGTTCTCCGGAGGTAATCGTATGGCCCAAGCGTTTTAACTCGTCTATGATTGCCTTTTCCTGCGAAAGGTAATCACCGTTATTTGTCGTCGCCGCCGTAAAATATATCCGCATATACTTTATCCTAGCACATTCGCCACGTCGTACACGGTGGGTACCGTAATTTCTGCAATCGCACCCGGCGTATCCGACCATACGAGACAGGTGTGCATCCCGAGTGTTTTGGCGGTGGCCAAATCCACCGGTTCGCGGTCTCCGATCATGAGATGCGAAGAAGCAGGCAGACCGGTGTGTTTCATAATATATTCATATCCTTTGGGGCTGGGCTTGCTGTCTCCCATGAGTTCGGATGTCACGATTTCGGCAAATACCGAAGCGCGCACGCCAAGAAGCGACAATCCCTTGGCAACGGACGCCTGGGTGCCGTTTACCAGTAAATAATGCGTATACGATGAAAGCGATGAAAAAAGCGCGGCAAGCTTGGGATCAGGAAAAAGATATCCCGCGTAATCTACGTATACCGCCGACTCCGTCGATGACTCCTGGTTGGTGATGTTTGCTAGCTGCGATACGGTTTTGGTGCCGCTCGGAGTTGTCACTTTATATATGTTATAAAACGCTTCTTTTGCTTTCTCTTCCGTCCAGCCGGTATGGTTCATGATGACCCGTATTTCCGATGCGCGGATTGCATCCCACAGCGCCGGTTGTTGCCGATACAGTGTCCCGTCAAAATCCCATATCAATACCTTTATGCCATGAAGTTTTGGGTTATTCATTGTCGTTTGTGTGTGCACAAAGATTCATCGTTGCCGAAACCCCGGTATTATCCTGCTATTGCACTTTGTATAATAGTACGGCCGTATGCCGTCTCCTTCAAGACGGGAAAAGCGGTTGGGTATTCTCCTATGATTGAATACGTCCGGCAGCGTTATACGTCGTGATCTGCTATGACGCCAGAGGATCCGTGGTTGCAGGTGGATGAAGTGCATTTCGAACCAATGACACAAATTGCGCTTGGACATCTTTGTTTCTCGAAATATCCAGTGAGTCGGAATGAAATACGATCACCGGAATATCGTTGTTTTGTGCTAACCATTCGCGGTTCAACGAGTCCAATAGACGCAAATACTCGGTCGGAATGTCCTGCTCAAAGCCCCGTCCCCGTTCACGGATACGCCGTTCTATCTCGGCAATGGAGGTATCCAAAAACACTATAAGGTCCGGCTTCGGAAACATAGGGGCATACTCTTCATAAATTTTTCGGTATAGTGCCCATTCCGCGTCATCCATATTGCCAAGCGCATGCTGGGCTTTCGCGTAGGAAAATACATCCTGGACTATAGGCGTATCCTGTACCACCGGCGTAGTTTTGAGCTGAGACTTGGTGGCGATCATCTGTCGGATTTTTTCCATGAGAAAAAATGTCTGTGAATGAAACGCCCACCGTTTCATATCCTGGTAAAACCTCGGGAGAAACGCGTTTTCTTCCACGGTTTCTTCATTGAGCGTAAAGTTGAGCTCCCGGGACAGAAGACGTGCGGCGGTAGTTTTACCGCTGCCTAATGTCCCCATGACGGCGATATATTCGTGTTCCTGGTTCATATCACTGGGGTTTTATCATAAACGGGCATGCTTGACAAGGAATCGGCGGGAAGCGTACGATACGCAATAGAAAGGCACATTTACAGAGCGCGGTAACTGGACATTTTTTAGCGTGTGGCCCGCCGAGGAGGCGGGATACGAGGAAGGCGTTTATCGATACACCCGCCTACATCCCGATACAGGGATTACGGCGAGGTACATCTGCGGGTACGCCTCGGTAGCACTCACTACCGCAATCCGGATACAAATATCCTGCCGTAAGGCGGGACAGAGAACACATCCGGAACTGAGTCCGCCCTCTTTCATCAATACATATTCATTTTTCAATTTACAATTTTCATTCGAAATTAAAAAATTGTAAATTGCACATTCTCTCAAAGGAGATTTCCTATGTGCGGCATATTCGGATACGTCGGGAAAAACAATTCTGCTCCTACCATCGTTTTGGATGGGTTAAAGCGGCTGGAATACCGCGGGTATGATTCCTGGGGTGTGGCAGTGGTACCGGAAGGCAAAAAGGAATCGGTGATCGTCGTCAAAAAAAAGACCGGCAAAATCGGTGATGCGTCGGTCAGCGAGTTGCCGAAGGGTACGCTCGCATTTGGCCACACGAGATGGGCTACCCACGGCGGGGTGACGGATATCAACGCTCATCCGCACCTGGACTGCACGAAAACCATCGCCGTTATCCACAACGGTATCGTTGAAAATCATGAGGAACTCCGGGCAACGCTCATAAAAAAGGGTCATACCTTCGTCTCAGAGACCGATACCGAAGTCATCGTGCACCTGGTCGAAGAATATCTCAAACATACAAAACCAGCGCCACGGGATGCCGAACCGGCATTTTCCAAAGCGGTCCAGCAGGCGTTTAACGACCTAGACGGATTAAACGCGATCATCCTGATAAACACCACATCCCATGAAATGGTTGCTGCCCGAAACGGCTCTCCGTTAGTCGTCGGATTCGGGGATGGGGAAAACTTTTTGGCAAGCGACCCTGCGGCACTGCTGCCGCATACCAAACAAGTGCATTATCTGGAAGACGATGAAATGGCAATCGTGCGGGACGGCAGTATCCATATCTTTAACGCACGGACCGGTGAACGTGTGCGGCCGAGAAAACAGCTGCTGACCTGGTCGGAAAAAGATGCGGAAAAAGGCAAATTCCCGTATTTCATGCTCAAAGAAATGCATGAGCAGCCGGGATTGCTGTCAGAGATCGCATCGGAGTCCCCTGAACAGGCGAAGGCCTTGGCCCGGGAAATACGCGAGTCTGACCGCGTCTATGCCATAGGAGCAGGCACCTCCGGCAATGCCGCGAGGGCAGCGACGTATTTATTTTCCGATATCGCCAACTACCTGCTAAATTGGGGCATCGCAAGCGAATTTAACCACCGGCTGCCGATCATATCCGAATCCAGCATGCTTATTGCGCTGTCCCAGTCCGGGGAAACCATGGACCTCCTCGAGGTGGTCAAAAAGGCAAAAGACAGAGGGATAAAAATCCTGTCCATCGTCAATGTGGTCGGGTCCTCCCTGTGGCGGATGGCGGATCTCACCATGCCGATCGGTGCGGGACCGGAAAAAGGAGTGGCGTCTACCAAGGCGTTTACGTCCAAAATCGCTCACCTCCTGCTTATTGCCTACGCGATGAAGGGAGACGTCGCATCCGGTCAAAAACTTATCATCCGGGCGGCCAGGAGCGCACAGAAAGTCATAAATTCGTCGGCCGTGGACCAGATCAAAAACCTGGCAAAAGCCCTAAAAGACGTACGCCACATGTATGTCATAGGGAAAGGAATATCATTTCCCGTTGCACTGGAATGTGCACTGAAAATTAAAGAGATTTCCTATATCCATGCGGAAGGGATAGCTGCGGGAGAGCTGAAACACGGACCGCTCGCGCTTGTGACCAAAGGGACACAATGTATCGTCATCGCCCCCAATGATGAAACATATCACGACGTGATGGGCAGCGCGATGGAGCTGAAGGCGCGGGGTGCGCATGTGATCGGACTTTCGTTCAAAAACGACGAAGCGTTCGATGACTTCATCCCGGTCATGGACGCGGGAGAGGCTACCATTATCCCCAATGTGATCGTGGCACAGCTTTTGGCATATTATCTGACCATAGAGCGGGGCTTTGACCCGGATATGCCGCGGAACCTGGCCAAAAGTGTGACAGTAAAATAGAACTCACAAACGCTTGCATTTTACGAGATCAAGGTATACTATAGGCTTCTATGTCTGTAGTATCGTACGAACGTGTCGAATTGCATTCGATACCTGATACCGTACATGTCCCGCTGGGCTTTTGGGAAGGACGTGTCAATGAACGCGCCCACCCTGAACTAAAGTCTATTTTCGTCTTACCGGACCGTGGTGAAGCCGCCCGATTTGTCGCAGAAAAGATCCTTGAAGTCGTCCAAAATAAACCCGATGCGGCTATCTCATTTCCTACCGGAAACCAGGCAAAATCCGTCTATGAAAAGCTCGCACGATTGGCAAACGAACGGGGGGTCTCGTTTGCCAACGTCCAGGCATTTCATCTGGACGAATACTTTCCCATAACAGCGGATCATCCGGATAGCTTCCGTAAGTACCTTCGAGAAAACGTGTGGGGTCCGCTTTCGATCAAACCGGAAAATATTCATGAAATCCCTGCAGATCCGGGCAGTGATGGCGACGCAGTCGCCTCAGCCTATGAAGACAAACTCGCGCATACGGATATTGATCTGGTCCTCCACCCTATCGGTTGCGGCGGGCATATGGGATTTAATGAAAAAGGAACGCCGAAACATAGCCTGACTCATGTGGCAAAACTTTCCGCAGAAACGGTGTATCGGGATCAGATAGAACGCAAGCAGACATCTCCGGACCGCGCGATCAGCCAGGGAATTGCTACAATTCAGCGGGCGAAACAAATTATTTTTATGGATCTCGATCCTCAATACCAGGAAGATATGAAGTCTGCGCTATTCGGACCTGTTTCCGAAGAAAACCCATCCTCCTTACTTCGTGAAATAGGCCAGAAGGTTATTGTTGTGATGCCTCAGTCGGTTGCCTCCCACGTATTGAGATAAACTATCCCCGACCTAAAACCCGATGTACACCAGCGGAAACGCCGTGTTCTTGCCCCCCCTGCTTCGCTCCTGTCTGTCGTTTTCCTCCAGGTGCAAAAAAACCAGCAATATTTCGATAGAGCAAATAAAGGTATACAATACTTCCATGACGAAACGGATTGCCATGATTTCCGTCCACGAATGCCCGCTCGCTTCCAGCGAAGGCAAGGAGCGGGGCGGCATAAACGTCTACGTGTTTGAACTTGCCAAGGCGCTTTCGCGTATCGGCTGGCAGGTCGACATGTTTACCAGAATGCAGGATACCGTAAACCCCTCCGTCGTACAGGTTAATGAGAAAACCCGCGTGATTCATATACCCGCGGGACCAAAAACTGCGATCCCCAAAGATGATGTGCTCCAGCATCTTCCGGAATTTACACACAACATGCAGAATTTCATGCGTGAGGAGCAGAAGCAATACAACCTGATACATGCGCACTATTATTACTCCGGAGCGGTGGCTGAAGCCGTGCGGAACACGCAGGTGTATCCCCTGCCCGTTATCATGACGTTTCACACGTTGGGACTCCTCAAGCAGTTAACGCAGCCGCAAACCCGGTCGGGCGGATTATCCGAACGCATTGCGATTGAGAAACGGTTGGTGGTTTCCGCAGACCGCATTATCGCCACCAGCGACAGTGAAGTGGCATATCTTTCCGCGCTCTATGACGCTCCTGCCTCTCATATCAGAGCAATTCCCCCCGGCGTAGATACATCGCTGTTTCGAAATATTCCCAAGTCAGAGGCAAAAAAAACAATTGGCGAGGATCCGAACCACCGAATCATCCTTTCCGTCGGCAGAATCGATCCTGTAAAAGGCTTTGACGTACTTTTATATGCACTGAAACTTCTGGTCCGCTCGAATCCCGAGGCCGCGCACCATGCGTGCCTCTGGATCGTGGGCGGCGATGTAGAAGAAAAACGCCGGGCCTGGAATTCCGAACAGACGAAATTGGAGACCCTGAGAAAGACGCTCGGTCTCGACACTACCGTAAAATTTATCCCCGCCCAGTCACAGGAACAATTGCCGGCATACTACAATGCAGCCGAAGTATTGGTCATGCCGTCACATTATGAATCCTTTGGCATGGTGGCACTCGAAGCGCTGGCCTGCGGCACCCCGGTAATTGCCACCGACGTCACGGGTATCTCTCCCCTGGTGAGAGCAGTCCCCAAAGGACACATCATCAGCGCCAATAACCCGATTCTCCTATCCCAAAAACTTGCCCATGTCCTGCTTCATACACCGGCAACCGGCACCGATACATCAAAAATGATCGCGTCATTGGATTGGAAGGAAACGGCAGAAAAAATAACAGCAGCGTACGCTCTATGATGGCTCCGATCCAAAATCACAGAGATGATGCTTGTTTCTGCACCGCATCTATGCCGCTCATACCCGCATCGTTGGTCACCGCATCGTATTGCTGGTGCAAATCCGATACGGGATTAGCAGACTGCAGATTGCCAAACCCGGTAACCGGTTTGCCTCCGTTGGATACGGAAAGCGACGGAATGGGTACCGGTGTCAACTGTTCTATGGAGTGTTCCTGATCCTGATAGGATACCAGATGACGCAACACATATACGGAGCCTACGAGAAGCGCTGCGATCACCAGCGGTATGATGATGACCAAGAGTGATGATTTTTTCATAGGGCTCGACGGAAAATCTGTGTTTATCGTATTATGGTGTCGGCGTCACGTCAACTGCTTTGGTCAGATTTTCTATATCAGATAATGCAACCCCAACGGATGTTTTCGCATCGATAAACGCGCCGTACAGCAGCATGAGCTGCGTTTTCGCCCCGGCGACGGCCCTGCTGACATCCGCACCTGCGGATGATTCACTGGTTACGGATACAGTGGTAGGGATATTCCCGGCGGTCGTGGTGACACGCGTGAGTGCAGTCGTTACTTTTGCCTGGGCTGCCGTAATATCGGAATCTACCCGGGAGATATCTTTCCCTTGTTTTTGTGCCGCGGCGGCGGCTATGGATATGTTATCCAAAAGTGTTGCCATCGATTCCAATTTCTTTTGTATTGTCGTGATAACCGTCGTTACCGCTGCACGATAGCGATCGTCCACTGCGAGAACGGCTTGTTTTTTCGAACGACTGCGAAAGGCGTTTACCTTTGCGAGAAATGCTGCGTGGGAAGCCACATCTTCCTGCTCCCTGTGGTGCAACGCATCCATCAGCGTCGTCTCCAACGTAGTAATGCGGGCTGCGATAACTGGCTTCAGAGCATTCTCTCGCACTGTCCGTTCCTTTTGGAACGCATCTTCCTGCGCTTTGGTCATCACGGCGACAAGAACGCGCAGTGTCGGCTGTACATCCCCGGCAGCATGCATAAGACCCGACGATCCGGCCACGGGAACACCTGTCCCGATGGTAGTGTTTTGACCGACAGCCTGCTCTGACTGTATTGTCTGATCCCCGAGCACCGCGGGGCGTATACCCTGCCGATGAAACCCTGACATCCAAAGCAGCAATCCGATAAGCTGGGTAAGCATACCGTACCAGTATGGGGATAAACGGAAAACAGAGTCAAGCCGATAAAGACGCGGCGGAGGGCCGTTGCCACTGTAACATACCCGATCAGAGTTTTTTATTTGCCGCCGGATCCTGGTTGTATTGTTCCGGTTTCCCGAGCTTTATATAAAACTCCGCGCGCTGCAATTCCGTCCCGATATAAATAAGGTGGCTCGGCAGCACAAGGTATTCTCCGATATTGACCATCTCGATATACAGTTCCATCGCGGTTTTTCCCCGCCATTCCTTGAGTAATAGCCCTCCGTTGGGAGCGTAGAGCTTTACGACGATTTCCCATGTTTTTTCTCCGGGTTTCTCGGCATATTTTGTCGGCCTGCCTACCCCGCTCTTTTCCGTTTCTTCTACGGAAATGACGATATTGCCCCTCGGGTCATCCTCAAACATCTGGCGGGACGTGTACCCCAATTCTTTGTCATAATTATCTTTCAGGATTTTTTCTACCAGTTCGTAATCATCGCTGTAGATATGCGCACTATGGGTAATCATGACAAACGCACCCATCGCTACTCCGGACTCATCGGAGATAAGTTTCTGAAGTTTGCGCAGACTGAACACATTTCTGGGCCACCCGTGAACCATATCCTGGCTTCTAAAATGCGTGGTCATAAACAGTTTTCCGTCCTGGATACTGCATAAAATCTGGGTGAGACACGGCGTGTCCCCGCGATTTACCACGGACCAATCTTCCTTGATTTTGGCCGTAAATGCGACCATTTTTTTGGAAAATGGCCGGGTTTTGATAAGGTCGATAATATTTTGTATCTGGTCCACACCGTCGTGGTCCCGCAGCCGTTGCCCATACGTATATGCTATGCCGGGAATTTGTTTGGCAGAAAGAACCTGCGGGTAATACGTCTGCAAATCCTTTTCAGAAAACGGAAAAAAGTGCGGCAGGTATGGTTTGTCCGGATCTTCGCTGTAGACGACGGCCATGATGTTTAACAGTTCCTTTAATTCATTTTCCTGTGTATACCGTGTCGTTTTGTTTCTGCCGTACCGCATGATGTTTTGTAAAATTTTCAGCCACGTCTGCGCTGCAGTCGTCCCATGTACGCGCACGCCGATTTGTTCGGAGGGAAACGTAAAGGGTTTTGGGCGGCTGGTCGGAAATACTTTGGGCTCGGTAAACGGAATCGGTGTTTCTCCCGCTAACCGGTTGACGGTCCTGCGTAACTCGTCCGGAGACTTGCCCCGGAGGTTTATGACTTCTACGGATCTTCGGAACAGATCGACTGCTTCTTTCCCGATTTCTTTTTCGATCTGTCCGCCTTTTTCGTCGCCGATGATAAAGTTGTTTTCATCGATGCCGTTTTCCATAAGCGCCATAAGCGCCTGGCCGCTGCGGGAAAGGTCCGCTCCCCATAGTACGATTTTCCGCACATGGGGGTTGGCATACACGTTGCGGATCATGGCGGAGATACCGGCTGAGGAATACAAGTTACCTATGGCACAATAATTCTCGTCCTTCAGCATATCCGCCACGACCTGGCGCTCCGTCCACATGATCGCTACCCCTACGGGATTTGCGGGATCTTTGACGTGTAAGACTTGTTTATAAAGGATGGGCCAATCCATGGTTATTTTTCCTGTGCGATGCGGCTTGCGAGTGCGGTTTTTTGTCCGACGTATTTTGCGGTTTTCTTTTTGCTGTAGGGAACTTCCGCCGGCGAGCTCAATTGTTCGAACGTCATACTGCAAATGCGCATGCCAGGATAGAGGGCCACCGGCATACGCCCCAGGTTCCCGAGTTCCATGACGACGACGCCGTTCCAGCCGGGCTCAAAGATAGAGGCCGTCGAATGTACCACGATCCCCAGCCTGCCGAGACTGGATCTGCCTTCCAACCGACCAATCAGGTCGTCGGAAATCCAAATAGATTCGATCGTGATCGCTAAGACAAAATCCCCGGGTTGTAGAATAAACGGTTCATTTTTTTTAAGTACCACCTCACGCATCATATCCGTCGACAATTTCGGGTTGGTGGGATCGATATAGGCAAACTGACTATGGTTAAAGACGCGGAATTGCCTGCCGAGCCGGAGGTCTATCGAGCACGACCCGAGCTGGGTCTTCATATTCATTTTGGGCGTAATCGCGATTCTCCCCGAGGAAATCGCCTTTTTGATATCCCTGTCCGACAAAATCATGAACGCAAGTATAGTCAATCACGCAGGGTGAAGCAAGTTCCGGTTCTGAAACTGCGTTAGAATGACAGGAAGCTGATAAGCGTGGAAAGCCACGATTGGTTTTGCGCTACCGCCTGGCCGGTTTGTGCAGAGACCAATACGGTACGCGGCGTCGTCACCGGGAACAGGCCAAGCAGTTTTTGCATCTTTTCGCCCTGTATCTCATAGACAATCGTGCCGTTATGCACGGCCATCTGGAATGCTCCGGCGACAGCCGCAGAAGAAGTTGCACCACTCGTATTGGCGGAACCGGATGCGATGGTCGTCAAAAACCCGTTGGCAAGCATATTTTTGATCGCATCGTCAGGAAGGACGGCCACTGTCTTTTTTCCTGCGGGAGTGGTCACCACGAGCTGATTTGTCGTGGGATCCACGGAAAGCGGAAAGTTTGTCCGGGCACGGATGCCATTGTGTTCTACTTCCATGACCCCGTCAGTACTCGATACTGCTATTTCTTTGTCCTGCAGGCTCTTTTCCAGTCGTTTCACCTCGGCATCCGCCGTGGAAACCTTTTCCCCTATATCATTGACGGCTTCTATTTTCGTCTCTCCGTTAGTGTTTTGGAACTTGAAATGCACGCCGGTCGATTCTGCTTCTATTTTTTGGGTCCCGTTGTCCTCTACTTTCGTTTTTACTTTTACGCCGTTGGATAATTGAACCTCGGACTCGTTATTTTGTACGTTCACCTGATTTTGCTGTGTGACTTGATTTTGCTGCTCAGCACCCTGTTGTGCGGCATGCTGCTGCTGTTCCTGCTGTTGTTGAAGCTGTTCCTGTTGCTGCTGTTGTATGTTTTGACTGCTTTCATAGA
>JAKAFY010000016.1 GCA_021817785.1 bacterium | reverse complement strand
TCTATCGTGCCGAAATACTGTTTGACGATATCGGGATACTCCCGAAGCCCGGAATCCATGTCCAGGAATATAACTCCTTTTTTGGAAAGTGCGGACTGGATGCTTTTGTATACCACCTCGGACTCGTATTGAGCCGATACCCCGGAAAGGAATTTTTTCTCCGCTTCCGGTATGCCGATTTTGTCATAGGTATCCTTGATGTCTTTCGGCAGGTCTTCCCAGGTATTTGCTTTGTTCTGTATGGGCTTTAAATAGTAATAAATATCATCAAAATGAATCGTGGAAAGGTCCGCGCCCCACGTCGGCATGGGTTTTTTGTCGAACAACGACAGGCTTTTGAGACGCATCTCGGTCATCCAGGCGGGCTCTGATTTGTGGCCGCTGATTTGCCGGACAACGTCTTCCGATAATCCCTTTTCGGATTTGTATACGTATGCATCCGGTTTATGAAATCCGTATTTGTAATTTCCGACGATCGGCGATGTAGTCATATTGGAGAATACAGAGACAAATGACGCACGGCGTCAGTCTTTTGTATATGCTGCGTATCCTGAATGTTCTATCTGTTTTGCGAGTGTAGCCGTACCGGTTTTGACGATGCGACCGGCTACCAGTACATGCACATAGTCCGGTTTTATATACCGCAGAATCCGTTGGTAGTGAGTGATGATGATAATCCCCGTCCCCTGTTTCCGCAGTAACGTTATGCCGGTAGACACGGCTTTCAGCGCATCCACGTCGAGTCCTGTATCTATTTCGTCGAACACGGCAAATTTGGGTTGCAATACCAGGGCCTGCAGCATTTCTATTTTTTTCTTCTCCCCGCCGGAAAATCCGTCATGAATTCCGCGCCGCAATAACGCTTCATCCAGCGTGAGTTTTTTGGCATACCCGGCGACCAAAGCGGAAAACTCCCCGATCGGCATGCCGCCGACGCTGCTTCTCCTTGCGAGAACCGGATTCTGTATCGAGGCCGGCCGGGTTTTTTCACTGTGACGGACCTGATACGACGCGCGGAGCAAATTCATGACCGTAACGCCCGCTATGGCAATTGGAGACTGAAACGCCAGAAATAATCCGGCTTTCGCCCGTTCTTCCGTCGGCATGTTCAGCACATTTTTTCCATTCAGCGTAATATCCCCCCGCGCGTGATATGACGGATGACCAAGCAACACAGACGACAATGTGGATTTTCCGCTGCCGTTGGGCCCCATAATGGCGTGCACTTCACCGGCCTGCACAACCAGCCCGACACCGTGAAGGATTTCTTTTTGTTCTATACGTGCATGCAAATCGGAAATAATAAGTTTCATAATCGGTCGGATATGCGGTCATGTTTTCCCATAAATGCTTCCGCTGTGCCTACCATACGGGCGATATAATATTCCTGATTCAGAAACGGGTTGTTTGGTATCCCGAGATAGTGTGCAACGCGCTCGTTTTGACTTCCGTGTGCTTCCAATGCGCGGCGTTTGACGGCGGAAACGCGTTTGATATCGATAATGGTCGTAATCCGCTTGTCTTCCACCCCCGCCCATGGCTTGTCGTATGATTCGGCAGGAAGATATTTTTTGGCTACGAAATACCGTACGATCGTTTCGGGCATGCAGCTGTAATACAGCTTTGGGGGATTTTCAACATCCGTTTTTTCTTCGTGACGCGCGAAGGCATATTGCTGGAACGCAAATGTCGCCGCCAGAGACATTTTCGTGTGATCGGGATTATTCGTCATCCCTGCCGTTTCCATCGTCAGGACGACGTCAGGCTTTCCTTCCATAAGCGCCGTCGTAAGCTTGTCTTCTATCTCTCCCGGAGCTTCAGCGGTCAGCCTGCCGTCCGTATAGTCTAAAAATAAAACGGAGGAAACGCCGAGCACTCCTGCGGCAGCTTCAAGTTCCTTTTTACGGATATCGACGGGCATCTGTCTCCTGGCGATTCCTTCTCCACCCGGCTTGACGACACTGCCGTGCGTCGCGCACACCAGATCCACCTGCCAGCCCGCTTTTACGTATTTTGCGATCGTCCCGCCTGCCGCGAACGATTCGTCATCAGGATGGGCGAATATACCCAGTAACTTCTTCATGAAACGTATGGTATCACACACTTGTCACTTCTTCATCGTTATCATCTTATACAGCGTAAACAAACCGGACAAACCGATGAGGATATACATGACCTGAACCAGTACGGGACTGGTGCCGAATACGGTCATAACCAAATCCAGTTTAAAAGCGCCGACCAACCCCCAGTTTACTGCCCCGATGACGACAAATACCCATGCTGCCCAATCCAACGAGTTCATTTTCATCTTCATAAAAAGTCACCGCCTTTCTCTTCTCTATCACACCATATCCAGATAACTTATTCAACCGAACCTGACGGAGAGAGATATCTTCAGCCCGTTTTCAGCTTACGGAGTATAATAACAGCATGAGAATTCTCGTCGTCGAAGACGAACACCGGATAGCCAATTCGATCAAAAAAGGACTCGAACAGGAAAAATACGCCGTGGATGTAGCATATACCGGCATCGACGGATTTGATCTTGCCTCCACGGAAGACTACGACCTCATACTTCTGGACCTTTTGTTGCCCGGTATGGATGGCGTACACATCTGCAAAGAACTCCGCGCAAAAGAGATCCACACCCCTATCCTCATGCTCACGGCCAAAGGGCAAATTCAGGATAAAGTCGGCGGGCTTGATTCCGGGGCGGACGACTATATGACCAAGCCGTTTTCATTTGAAGAACTACTTGCCCGGGTGCGTGCGCTCATCCGCCGCCCAAAACACGCGCTCAGCGAGACCCTCCGTATAGACGACCTCGAACTCAACACAAAAACATACGAAACGAAACGCGGTGCTACCGTCATCAGTTTGTCCAATAAAGAATTTGCGCTCCTCGAGTACCTCATGCGCCATCCCAGGACCGTGATTACCAAAGAGCAAATTATCTCCCACGTATGGGACTATGAGTCCGACATCCTACCCAATACCGTAGAGGTCTATATCCGCAATCTGAGAAATAAAATTGATCACCCGTTCAGTTCCGCAAAAGCGCTTATACATACGGCGCGCGGATTCGGGTATAAACTGGGATAACACTATGTTTCATTCTGCACGGCTCAAACTGACCGCATGGTACCTCCTGATCATTATGGTGGTCAGCTTGTCTTTCAGTACGGTAATTTACCGTATGTTTTCTATAGAAGTCGACCGATTTGCCAGAATACAGCGGCTTCGCATCCAAAGAGGAATAACCAACGGATTGACCCCGTTTACCGACGACAATACCATTCCGCCCAGGGCGGTATTTGACGACGCATTAATCAGCGAGGAGGAACAGCGCTTCATATTGTTTCTGGCATCCATCAATATCGGCGTGCTCGTCATAGCCGGCGGCCTGGGATATTTCCTGGCCGGCAGGACACTGAAACCCATCTCCGATATGGTCGATGAACAGCATCGGTTCATATCCGACGCATCCCATGAACTGCGTACGCCGCTTACGGCTCTCAAAAGCACGCTCGAGGTAAATCTCCGCGACCCCAAACTGACGATCGCAACGGCAAAGACCCTGATGAAAGACAGCATCAGCGATGTCGATAAACTGCAGTCATTATCCGATGCATTACTCGAACTTGCCCAGTATCAGACCCCGACCAATGTGCTGCAATGCACCACGCTGCAGCTGTCTGCCGTCGTTGATCGGGCGGTTCGAAACGTCGCGGGACTGGCCAAACAAAAACATATTGCGATCGACCATAAAACGCCGGCTACCTCCATCGAGGCAAACGAACACAGTCTCACGGATTTGCTTACCATTCTTCTGGATAATGCCATAAAATATAGCCCGGCACACTCCGACATCAGCGTGTCCGCCAAACAAAGCGACGGCACCGTACTCATCGCTGTGCGAGACCATGGCATCGGCATTCCCGAAAAGGACCTGCCGCACATATTCGACCGGTTTTACCGGGCCGACACCGCGCGGAGCAAGCAGACCGTCGACGGGTATGGATTGGGGTTATCTATCGCCAAACGCATCGCAGAACTGCACGCCGGCTCTATCACCGCAACTAGCGAACCCAAAAAAGGATCCACGTTCACCATAAAATTACCGGTGAAACAATCGCGCCAGACATTGTCATAGTGATTTTCAGGTGGTTTTCAGGTAGGCTGTATAGAGTTCATGGTATGAAATCAGAACCTGTACGTATTCCCGTCCATCAGAATTTTTTCCAACGCGTTTTATCTCTCCCGCCGCTTATCCGATTCGGAAGCATTCTTCTCCTTGCCGCACTGGTTTGGTTCGGATGGACAAAAATTTCCGGAACAGGAAGCGCCAAAACACAGTATCTTACGGCGACAGCCACCCGCGATACGCTGGTCGTGTCCGTGACGGCGTCCGGCTCGGTCTCGAGTGCCAATAGTGCGGACGTGACTACTCAGACATCGGGGGTCGTCAGCAAAGTGTATGTCAAAAACGGCGATACGGTAAAATCCGGCGACAAAATCGCCGAGGTAGATTTGGATATGGACGGAAAGCAGCGCAGTACCCAGGCACTCGCTTCCTATCAGAGCGCACAGAATGCGTTGGCAAATGCGCAGGCTGCGTTATATTCCACCCAGTCGACGATGTTTACCAAATGGAATAATTTTGTAAACCTGGCGACCAACACCACGTATCAAAACGGAGACGGCTCCCCCAATACCAGCAACCGCCAACTCACGCAGTTTTCTACCACCAACGATGATTGGCTTGCGGCAGAAGCCCTATATAAAAATCAGCAATCCGCAGTAACTCAGGCGCAAACCGCGCTGAGCAGCTCCTGGGCCTCCTATCAGAAATCATCCCCGACCATATACGCGCCCATATCCGGCACGATCAGCGGACTGTCGTTCCAGGTCGGTTCGGTGCTCACCGCCCAAACCAGCTCTACCGGCAATTCCACCTCGCAACGGATAGCAAATATAAAAACAAGCGCGACTCCGACTGCCGTCGTGGCGATAAACGAAGTGGACGTGCCCAAAATAAAAGTCGGCAATAAAGCAACCCTTACGATGGACGCATTCCCCAACCAGACGTTCACCGGAAAAATCGTATCCATAGACACGACCGGCACGGTTTCCTCGGGAGTCACCACGTATTCCGCATATATCGTTTTTGATGCGGCACCGGATGGTGTGTATCCCAATATGGCGGTCGATGCGACGATTATCACGGCGGTCAAAGATAATGTCATCCTGGTACCAAACTCGGCGGTACAGACCTCCGGCACGCAAACGACGGTCAGGATCATGAAAAACGGAAAAGTGACCCCGGTAAACGTGACGGTCGGCGCTTCAGACAGCGCGGATACGGAAATCGTCTCCGGCGTCAATGAGGGCGATACCGTCGTCACATCGGCAATCACGACCGGTGCCACATCCGGTTCCTCCACCGGGACTTCCCCATTCAGCGCTATCGGTGGCAACCGGGGAGGTGCCGTCCGGGTCATAGGAGGACGCTAAGCCTATGCCAAGTGCTCCGTCGATCATTGACGTTTCCCATCTTCGGAAGGTCTACCGCATGGGAGACATTGAAACTGTCGCCCTTCAGGATATCTCGTTTACGATACGCAAAGGCGAATTTGTCGCCATTATGGGTCCGTCCGGCAGCGGAAAATCCACGCTCATGCATATACTCGGAGCTTTGGATTTGCCGACCAGCGGCACATATATATTGGACGGCGAAAACGTAGAGCGATTGTCCGAAGACGATTTGGCCGATATCCGCAACAGAAAAATAGGATTTGTATTTCAGGCATTTAACCTGCTTCCCCGTACGACCGCTCTCAAAAACGTAACATTACCCATGATGTATGCCGGCATACCAAAGCCCGAACGGGAAGACACCGCCAAGAAATTTCTGGAACTGGTGGGGCTCGGAAACCGAATGTATCATACGTCCAACCAGATCTCCGGCGGACAACAACAGCGGGTAGCTATAGCCAGGGCATTGGCGTTAAACCCGGCAATCATTCTCGCCGATGAACCGACGGGAAACATTGCATCAGCGCAGGCGGAAGAAATTATGGCGATATTCCAAAAACTCAATAGCGAAGGCCATACGATCGTCATGATCACCCACGAGCCGGATATCGCAGAACACGCAAAACGCATCATCCATGTCCGCGACGGCGTCATCGTCGACGACAGCAGCGGACACAAACAACGAAAGGCGGTACTACACCATGGAACTGACTGAACTGTTGTTGGAAAGCATCGGCACGCTTGCCGTCAATAAACTGCGCACAGGGCTGGCTATCCTGGGTATCGTCATCGGTATCGGAAGCGTCATCGCGCTCGTATCACTGGGACAAGCCACCCAACAATCCATCCAGAATCAAATCCAGTCGCTCGGAGCGAACTTGCTTACCATCAGCCCGTCTGCCCAACAAAACGGGGCGGTACGCGGAGCCATAGGAGGCGGCACCACGCTGACGCTGGAGGATGCAAAAGCGATAGAGACGTCTCCGCAGGTTACGTCCGTCCTCAATGTGTCTCCGGAAGTACAAAGCAGAAAACAGGTAACGACCGGCACCAACAACACAAATACCCAAATCATCGGCGCCACACCTGCCTATGCATCGGTACATAAAATAACCATGGCAACCGGCGCGTTCATCACCCAGCGGGATGTAGACAGCGTTGCCAAAGTCGCGGTCATCGGTCCCCAGGTCGTCACGGATCTGTTCGGCGACGGAGCGACTCCCATAGGCCAGACGCTGCGTATCAGCGGACAGACGTATACGATTGCCGGCATTACCACGTCCAAAGGCGGTTCGGGGTTCCAAAATCAGGATGACATCATTATCATTCCCCTGTCTACCGCGCAAAAACAACTTATGGGCGTGGATTATTTAAACTCCATCGCACTGGAAGCAAAAAGTTCCGACATGATGACGCAGGCGGAAAATGAGGTAGGCTACCTGCTGCTTGCCCGGCATAAACTGAATACCCCGGAGCAGGCGGATTTCAGAATATTTTCCCAACAGGATATTTTAAATACGGCAAATGCAACGACGGGTATGTTTACATCCCTGCTTTCCGGTATTGCGGCCATTTCCCTGTTGGTCGGAGGGATAGGGATTATGAATATCATGCTGGTCACCGTAACGGAACGTACCCGGGAAATCGGACTTCGGAAAGCGCTGGGCGCCAAAAAGAACACCATTACGACGCAATTTTTGGCCGAATCCATCATGCTCACATTCACCGGAGGGGTGATTGGCATCCTGCTCGGGATACTCACGTCGTTCATCATTTCCCGGCTTCTTGGTTCGTTGTTTATCGTCTCCCCGAGCGCGATCGCACTCGCATTCGTTGTCTCTGCGGCAATAGGCATACTCTTCGGGTGGTATCCTGCCCGCAAAGCCTCGGAGATGCAACCCATAGAAGCTTTAAGATATGAATGATCAGATACTATCTGTATCGTTGGATAGCCTGCACGTGGCTGGCGGACCTGCCAAAAAGCATCTGACACCTACAGCCCATCGAGGCATTACGGTACGAATACCATTCTATGAAAGGTGGTGAATAACAACATGAAACAAAACACAGCAGTACTTGTCCTGGTCGTAGCCCTCGTATTCGGCGTCGGCGGATTTTTTGCCGGCAAATACATGGGGAACACATCCGGCACATCCCGGTTTGCCGGACAGGGTAACCGCGGATTCGGGAGTAGCGGCACATTTGGAGCGGGCGCACGGGGAGGCAACCGTCCGGTCACCGGGCAGATCCTGAGCAGCGATGCCCAATCCATCACGGTCAAATTAGCAGACGGCAGCACAAAAATTGTGCTCCTCACCGGCTCGACCCAGATAAATCAGGCGACCGCAGCCACAAAAGACGATCTCAAAACCGGCACTACCATAGCCGCTTTTGGCGTCACGAATGCAGACGGATCAGTCACCGCGCAATCCGTCCAGATCAATCCGCAGGAAATGCGAAGGACAGTATCACCGACACCGGGTAAGTAAACATGTCATAGAAAAATCGCGTACCTCATATACCCCGTCCCGATCATGTCGGGGCGGGGTTTTGGTGATTATCTGATACAATACGCCTATGTACAGACAATCACGGACTAAAACCTCGTGGGAACGCGACAGCAAGTGGTATAAGGAAGCAACCGGCGGCGCCGGAAACTATTTCCATGAACACGTCGTCATCCCGGGAGCACGGAAACTTCTTCAGCTTTCTCCGAAGGCAAAGGTGCTGGATGTAGGTTGCGGCACCGGCGTATTGGGACGGGCCATTCCGAAAACCGTGTCGTATCTCGGCGTAGACGCCGCGCCGTCGCTTATCGAACAGGCCGCACGCGAAGACCATACGCCGCTTCATACCTATATGGTCGCAGACGCCACCAGACCGCTGACGATCGACACGGACTTTACCCATGCGGCACTCATTCTTTCCCTGCAGAACATGAAAGACCCGTTCGGGGTATTTCAGAATATCGCGGGACACATGGTACCCAACGGCATGCTCGTCATCGTCCTCAATCACCCGTGTTTCCGCATCCCCCGCCAGTCTTCATGGGGCATAGATGAAACCAATAAACTGCAGTACCGCCGGATAAACCGATACCTTTCCCCGCTCGAAATTCCGATAACCATGCATCCCGGGAAGCAGAATTCCACCGTCACCTGGTCATACCATTTCCCGTTAAGCGATTATGCCGCCATGCTCAAGACCAATGGCTTTGTCATCGACACGATCGAAGAATGGGCATCCGACAGAAAAAGCGCGGGCAGCGCCGCCAAAATGGAAAACCGGACCCGCAGGGAAATTCCGCTCTTTTTGGCGCTCCGTGCGATAAAATTCCGGCCTCCCGTAAAACAGGGTGCAGCTACGCAGGCAGCGCGGAACCAGCCTGCGGATCCTCCGCCCCGCGGATAATCCCCCTCAGGACAACGCTTCCCTTGTGTATTCTTTTCCGTTCCTATGCTTACGACCAACTATTACCAACCATGGCTGTTTCCGTTTCTTTCATTCCGGAAAACATCCGTATCACCGGGCATCATACGATACGCGTATCACTCGTTTGAAGACGGCCTCTGGGATCTGCTGCAGCAATACGCCCTGCCCCGGGGTTCCGTCATCCTGGTTCCGGATTTCTACTGCATGGACGTAATCGACAACATCAGACATCACGGATACCGGCCCGTTTTTTATCCGCTGGATGACAACTTCCAGATACGTCCGGACCGGTTGTATCGTTTCGTCCGCCGCTACTCACCTGGCGTCATCATTATCTTTCATGCGTGCGGCATCCGGTCTATGACCGTACACAAACCTTCGTGGATGCGCGCGCTACCCAAAGAAACAATCATCATAGAAGATTGCGTGCACCGGCTGCTTGACCCGTCGACGGTCACGATACGCCGAAGCACCCACTATGTCATGGATAGTCTGCGCAAAGTAAGCCCCCTGCCGGGAAGCCATATGTATACGAGAAAAAAATTACCAAACGTCACAAAGAGATATTCCGTATTCAACCGGTATGCTATTGCCTCCGCGGGATATTATGTCCTGTTCCGACTGCTGTTCGTCACGGCGATGACGTTCCGATCAGCGCGTCTCATACGGTTTGCACACACGAACATACTCAAAAAACACGACGACATCATCGGAGACCGGTTTGTGCCCACGCGCGGTTTCGGATGGGCATCATGGTTTCTGGACCGGTTTGATTTCAAACGGATTGAGCGTCATAAGGCGCGGCAGGTGGCGCTCTACCGGACATATCTGTCGGCACTTGCGCATCCGTTTTATGGCATACGGATTCCGAAACAAGACTACGGGAAGCTCCACGTGTATCCTCTGGGGTTTTGCAAAACACCGGATCCGTCGCTCATCCGCTACCTTCACCGGCACGGCGTAGTCGTCTGGTATAAATTTCCTGATGCTCCCTGGAGTAAAAACCGTGGCGTCCTGTTTCTGCCGCTTGGCTTTCATGTAACAGACGCGCATATCCGGCATATCGCTGGGCACCTGTCAGCCTGGCAGACAGCAAAACGGGAAACGGCGCTTTATTCGTGATGGGAAGCCAACGCTTCTGCTTTTGTTTTATGAATAGTGCCGTCTTTGTGTTCCGGCGGCGTATAAAGCGTATATAGCTTCATGACACTGTCGCCGGTATTTATAATGTTGTGTTCCGTCCCCGCAGGAATTACGACGGCATATCCCGCTGTGAGCACGGATTCTTCGCCGTTTAACATCGCTTTCCCGTTCCCTGATTCTATCCGGATAAACTGATCGTGTTCCGGATGCGTTTCCATACCGATATCTTCCCCGGGCTGGATCGCCATGACGACCAACTGGCTATGCGTGGCGGTAAAAAGTACCTGCCGAAAGTACGTGTTATCCTGCGACAATTTCTCGATGTTCGCGACATATCCGGTCATAGTGCCTCCTTTGGGAAACAATACGTTTAGTACTGACTTGATTATACGCGCGTCGTTGGGGAATATAACGTACGATATCCTACACTTTTAGACAAATCCGGGGAAAAAATCTTTTTTGATCATCTTTTTTGATACCCCGAGACGCAGGAGCGTTTCCTCAAACCCGTGCACCATGGCGTACGGTCCGGAAAGATAAAACAGCCGTTCGTGGAAATCCGGAACCTCCGAGGTAATCATCGCGCCGTCTATCCTTCCGGTTTTCCCCCGCCAGCCTGCCGGCAGCGCGGTCGCATCCGTCAGCGTGTAGATCGTCCGTATACCAAGGCGTTCATATGCCTCCTGGAACGTATCCTGATAGACGATATCTTTCACCGTTTTATTCGCATAAAACAGGACGATATCCCGCGGCTGCTGGGTATCTACCAGATATTTGATCATGCTCCGGTATGGCGTGATGCCGATGCCGCCTGCTATAAACACGATTTTCTGTTTCGGATCTTTGGGCAATACAAAATCCCCTGCCCGCTGCGCCGCCACGATAGGCGTGGTCGCGGAAAGTTCCAACAGGGCTTTTTTGTATGTACTGGACCGTGCATAAAATTTTATGCCCAGACGGAGTTCCGGCTCCGTCGGCGATGACGCCAGGGTAAAATACCGGCGGTTGCCCCGGGTGTCCGGACCTTTGTGCGGCACCGTCCATTCCATATATTGGCCGGGGGTAAAATTCAGCTGCTTCGGCACGGTAAAGATAAAGTCTATAACATCCGACGAATGCAGTATTTTTTCTTTGAGGTACAAGACGAGTTTGTCTTTCGGACTGACGACATAGGCATACGCATTTCCCATAAGAAGCGCAATTTCCGGAGTCGTATACCAGGATCCGATATGGATATCCGGCACGAACAGAAACCCGACGATGGCGCCGAATACGATCTGCAGATCCGCCGTATGGGGACTGGTCATGGGTTCCGTAAGCATCACAAATGCCAAAAACAACAGTGAGGAATGCAGAAAGAGCCGCGAGGTAAGGGAGGCAATATTGCCGCCCTTTAATGCGGTAAATACCGACGCAACGACGATCACCACTGCCATAAACGCCCATACCATCGATTCCCTGCGGAGCTTGCGCACCATCAGAAGCCCTCCGATCGCCACGAATGCCGTCATGGCGGGATTGCCTATCCACCAGGTCGCCGGCGCATGAAACGCGACGCCGGAAATAGCGACAGCCACGGCCGCCGGGTTAAAAAGATGCTTTCTGTTGATAGCCAGGATAAATTTGGACGAGACCGCGACTGCCGCTATCGCAGCAAGAGGAACAAAATCCACAAGATGCCGGGCAGGAGGTACGATACAGGCCAGGATAAGCGCGGTGATCGTCGTGGATTCCATGTTCACCGGCACTTCAAATACACGCGAAAAAATATCGTTCACCCACTCACTGAAAAATACAAAAAACAACGCGGACAGCCCGATGTATACCGGATCAAAGGGAATGAACCCAAACGATGCAAACCCCATGGCGATGACAATAAGTGCCACGAGATAATACAGGATCACCCTGTACATCGTAATCCTGTCCAGTACCGAATCAACGAGCCCAATGATGTAGTTCATATGTTGCCACAAACCGTTCAAATCCCGGAGTAAATGTCGCAATCCCGCGCGCATTGATCTGATATCCTTCAAAGCCGGGCAGCGCCAAGATAAATTTTATGCCTTTTTCGCCCATTGCGAATGCTGCCGTCGCAAACCGGTCCGCTTCATACGCATTCGGTCCCACCACGGTAAGACTTACCACATCGGAAACTGCAGCCCGTTTTCCGACGGGATCATAGATGTGGTCGCCGCGTATATAAGTGCCACTGGTTGCGATCCCGCAGTCGGATAACGCGAGCGTTTTTACGATCGCACCCCGATGAAACGGATCCCGTATTCCTATGCGCCACGGTTCGTTGGTCTGGCGATGACCGCTTATTTCCATATCCCCGCCGGCATCGATATAAAAATTGTTGACGTTATTCCTCCGCAGTGCATCTGCTGCATTGTGTATGGCCCATCCTTTTACCATCCCCAACGGATCCACGATTCCGTGATGCATATGGGAAAAAAATCCGCCGGTCTGCCGTTTGGTGGCTTCACAAAGCCGTATGACCTCCGAACATTCCCGGCTCCAGTCAGAAGCGGCGACCTCCCCACGGTTGATACGGGAAATTTCGCTGCTTTTTTTAAACGTGCTGAATACGTCGTCCACATGGCGGAAATATCCATAGACCGCTTCGATATCGCAGGCGCTCCCCTCTCCGTCGCGCAACTCTACTGTGATGGGCATGTCCCACAATATACGTGTCTGTTTCATACTTTTGCTTTCGTAAGAGCGGTTCCCAGCGATTGGATAAACGCACTGCTCGTATCTGATGCGCCGGAAATGGCGTCGACATTTGCGCTTTGGGCCTGTATGGCTTCCGCCCGTAACATCGGCATTGCCTGGGAATTTATTTCTATAGATGTCCCGCGGTCGTTGGGATACTGCAAAAACCGGACATCCGTAATCTTCCCGCCGGAAACGACTGCCTGTACCTGTACGTTTCCATAAAACGCATCAAACACATCCCCGGTATAGGTGCCATCGGTATACTGCCCTTTGGACGGCGCTTTGGTCGGAGCGGGCGGAGGAGACGTAGGGGCTACGGCGGGCGGAGTATTGACGGAAGGCGCACTGGTAGGAACTACCGGTTGCGGTGTGGCCGACGGTTCGGGACTTGGTGTGGGGATGTCTCCTGCCAATGGCGTCGTCGCAGGCTGGATGCCGTCCGGCCCCTGCCGGATCACCGAATAGACGACAAACGCAGCGATGACCGAAAGGGATAAAAAGAATTTTTTCATATCGTGATATAGTATCGCACGTCCGCTGAAAAACACCTGTAAAAAAGCATACAATGCTTCACGCGTACATCAGGTGATAATCTCCTCGATCGGACCGGTTTCTTTGCGGATATTTGCCTTGGTAATAAGCTCCCCTATCAAACCGGTTGACAGCAATTGTACGCCGAAAAGAATAAGCAGGATCCCGAAAAACAGGAGCGGCCTCCGCCCGATCGACGTCCCCAAAAAATGAAGAACGGATAGATATATGAGCGCGACACTCCCTACCCCGATAAAGGAAATGCCGACGGGGCCGAATATCTGCAACGGCCTTGTCCGGAAGGTCGTCAGAAATAATGTCGTCATGAGATCAAACGGCGCGCGGAATATGCGGGTGTTCCCGAATTTCGACTCACCGTATTTCCGGGCGTGATGGACGATTTCGACTTCGGAAACGGTAAATCCCCGGGCGGCAGCCAGTACCGGGATAAAACGATGGAGCTCCCCGTAGACGTCTATTTCTTCCGCGACTGCCCGCCGCATGACTTTCATGCCGCAATTCATGTCGTGGAGCGGGACGCGGGAGGATACGGCAACTACCCGGTTAAAAAAACGGGACAACCGAAGCTTGTTCTGATGATCCTGCCGGTCTTTTCTCCATCCGACGACCAGTCCGTACCCTTCGTCCAGCTTGGCCATGAGTTTGGGAATCTCCCTCGGGTCGTCCTGTAAATCCGCATCCAGCGTCACCAGTACGTCTCCGCGGGCGATACGGAACGCTTCCGCAAGCGCCATGGATTTGCCGCAATTTTTTCGGAAACGGATGATCGTCACGGGGTCTTTTGAGACTTTTTTGAATGCGATAAGCTCATCAAACGATCCGTCGGTGCTTCCGTCGTCCACGAAGATATATTCCGGCGCCCAATCCTTCGCCGCGGACACTTTTTTGATGGACGCCGTAAGTTCCCGCAGGCTTGGCCGCTCGTTATAGACGGGGATGACGAAACTGACCGTCCGTTGTTTCATAGTGGGAGTGCGTTTCATCATAATCCTTTCCGTTTAAAGGCATAAAAATCATTCTCATGTACGACGAGCGTATACTCCGGGCTTTTTAATAACGCGTCCACGGCTGCCTTTTGTGCGTCTCCGCTGGGCCATGCATACTGGTCTCCCAACAGCGCTATCGAATAATCCGCGGTAAGCGCATTCAGTGGGAAATTATACAGATATTTCCGTTCGGAAAAATGCGCGCCGATATTATTCGTTACCGACACAGTATACACCGGCTTCATCATGGCTTCTACCCTGCGGATAGTTTCGTTTTCCGGTTTGGACGACGTAAAATACAAAAACCGCGATTGCATTTCCATCGGCAATTCTCCCCATGCGACGGAGGTGCCGACGATAGTAGTTATAACGATAACCGGCAGCCACCGTAACAGCCGGACATGATGATTCGTATACCGCAGGCGGGAAAGCCACGTGCGAAGAACGGCATATCCTTCTGCCGCGGCGATAAACACAAACGGCGTGATATCGCTCGTATATTGGTAATCTATCTGGCGCATGAGTGTGTTGTTACTCAGCACATTGATAAGCATGCTGTGTGCTCCGAACAGCAGCGCCCACGGCGCAAACAGAGGAAGAAATGCGACGGGAAGCAGCAGCTGGAAATAATAATACAGACGGTCCGGGAGTAGTGCCGTACGGATGACCGACCATGGGTTCTCAATGATATTTTTTATGATGGCGTTCTGACGGTCACCGAAATCCGATAAATACGTAAGGGCAAAATGCTGCCTCGCGGGAGTCACGGCCGGGATGGCCTTCCAAAAAAGGTAATAAAAGAAAAAGAACCCGAGCCCCGCGGTAACCAGCCCCAATACCACCCGTTTATTCCGTATGGCGATGTATACCCCCATAAGTCCTACGGCAAGCCATACCTGCTCTTTTCCGAATGCAGAAAGCACGGCAAATACCACAAACCATCCGTACCGTTCTTTGATCATGTACCAGTAGGCAAACAGCAAGAACGTCGTAGACAATGCGACCGCATGGAAATCATGAAGCATCATCCGCTCAAGCGGCGGATACAACAGGTATCCCAATGCAAAAAGGAGCGCGAGTTTTTGCGACTTCAACCTGTCGCGTACGATCCAGTACAACGGAAGCGCACCCAGACACACGATGACTACCTGGACAACGATCAGCATTTTCGGGTTGGACCACAGAAGGTACAGCGGGGCCATCAGAATCATCAGAAAATCTGCGTGGACGGCCAGCCTGGATTCCTGTGCAGTCCCCATGGGATCCGTAAGCGTGAACCCGTTGCCGTGCAGCACATTCCACACCGTCTGATCCATGTTTCCTAAATCAAGTCGCAGGGAATAGAAGTTGTCGTGTCTGGCAAAGGCAACGAAGGTAAAATACACCATGAACCCTATGATGGCAAACCACAATATATTGCGTGGAGTCCAGCGGTTGATCAGTCGGTGAATAGAGAGATAAGCACTGTTCATCAGAATACGTTGCTATTTTATACCACAGGCATATGCCTAAGACTAGCCTGGGAATCTGAAAATGAGCTGTAACAATATGTACACTCGACCCATTACGCAAACTTAGAGGCGAATAGTGCCATTTCCCGTATGACGGGAAGTACGGCGCGTCCTTTTTCGGTCAGCGAGTAGGTCACGGATAATTTGTCCACCGTTTCTTCACGGCGTTTGATCATAAGCGATTTTTCCAACTTCTTTAGCCTATTTGTAAGTGTGGTCGGGTTGATGCCGGTAAGCGTCCGCTCCACTTCGCAAAACCGCTTTTCGCCGGACTGTAATGCCTGGATGACAGAAAGCGTCCAATAATCACCAAGCATCCGGAGATTGGCACTGGGACAATGCGGCTTTGTATTCATGGATTCTTTACTACATCTTCTATAGTATTGATCAGTATATCATACGACTTCCCGCGCTATCCTGCGGAGCCTGCGCCGAAAAAATATGATGTATACGGCCCCCATATATACCAGCATAATACCCAGCCTGCCGACGCTGAATTGCCGGTCTATGCCAAAAAGTCCCTGGATAAGATGCCCGGCAAATGTGCCGTCCGCCGGAAGAAATGCGAGCGGCAACGGAACCATCCGGGACATCCGCACATGAAACTGCGTGTCCAGTAACAACGTAACACCGCGCTGGGTTAGGACTGCGCCCAGATAGATAATCATATATTCCGTCACCCGGAATATCCTGCCGAACGGAAACCGTATATATGCAACACTTACGGATAATCCGAGGATCATGGCAGCGGCAAATCCTGCCAACACGCCCGCGACGTTTTGCATGAATCCGGAAAACAGGGCGACGCTTGCCGTAAAAAGTACCACTTCAAATCCTTCGCGCAAAACGATGAATACGATGGTAAAAAATAATGAAGCGTCAAATACCCGCTGCTGTAATTTTTTGTGCGCCATAAGCAGGCTTCCCCCACGGCTTTTGCGTACCGTGTCATGGAGGGAAAATGCGACGTATGCAATGAATGCCCCGGAAAAAATCAGAAGATAACTTTCCAACAGGTCGGCATTTTGCTCGGTGAATATCAACCGGGCATGATCCCCCAACGCATATACGCAGACGGCGAGAACTAGGGAACTTGCGATGCCGGCGGCTGCGGCAAGGATGATCTCCAATTCCCGCCGGAGACGGAGCGTTTTGGAAATACCCAAAAACACCCCGACGATAAGAAACGCCTCCAAAAATTCCCGGAACGCGATGACGGCGGTCGTAAACATAACGTGTAAAAAAACTTATGGACGTTTGGACAAATCTATCCGGTCGTACCCCTTTATCTTATATACCAGGACGGATACGATCCAACTCAGCACAAACGTCAGGATGATGATATAGCCGAAATTTCCTATATTCATGTTTTGCACATACCGGAAAAACGGCCCGGTAAGATGAAGCGGGCCGCTCAAAAGCTGCAGCGCCTCTATGCCTCCGATAAACAGCGCAATGATCACCGAAATAAGCGTGATGTTCATATTGTAATAGAGCTTGCGTATTGGGTTAAGGTATGCCCATCCGTACGCACCGAGCATAAGGATGCCGTCTATTGTATCTATGAGGGACATACCGGCAGTAAATGCCATGGGAAGCAGCAGCACTTCCCACACGGGCACTCCCCGCGCGCCGGTGACGGCGGACAGACTGAGCAACCCTACTTCGCTTGCCGTATCAAACCCCAGTCCGAACAGAAACCCCACGAAGTACATGTGCCAGCTTCTGGTCACCGCCCGAAGAAACGGCGTAAAAATCCTGGCAAGAAATCCGGTGACATGAAGGTGCGTATGGATCTCGTGTTCGTTGCGGATTTTCCCCTTTGTCACATTGGACCAGAGTTTGAATATGTCGATAAGCGTAATGAGGTTGATGATACCGATCATCAACAGGAAAAAGCTCGACACCCCCGTACCGATCACCGAACCGGCTTCCCGAAGCGACGGCAGGTTGGTGGTGACAAAAGACGCAGAAACTGCCAGTATGACCGAAAGCAGTATGACGATCGTCGAGTGTCCCAACGAAAAGAAAAATCCTACGGCCACCGGCCGCTGCCCGTCTGACATCAGCTTTCTCGTCGTATTGTCTATGGCTGCGATATGATCGGCATCCACTGCATGGCGCAACCCCAGCCCGTATGCGAGCAACACCAACCCCAACAGCGTGGGGTTTGTCATAGCTCCATAAAACGTCAGGGTAATGACACTGATGTTGAGGAGGATAAGGATGGCACTTATGCCGATAAGCCGGCGGCGGAATGACGGCGAAAGACGGCGGTACAACGCGCTGATTTTTTCAAGAAGTATGTTCATAGACGTATCGTCTATTATACTATCCCGTCCATCCCTTTGACGCGTATCAGTTCGTCCTTCTTTCCGCGGGTCAACCGCTTGAGCGCGGCTTCCCGTTTCATGGCGGCACTTCTCGTCCGCTTGGTTTCGGTATAGACGAGTTCAAACGAGGTAAAGTACCGCATATATTTGGCGGACTCACGAGTTTTGTTTTTATGCGCGAGAAGCCGTTTTTCAAGATCGTTTGTCTGTCCGATATACAACGTATTCGAAGACGTTTTGAGGATATAGACGGTGTACATATATGGAACGTATTGCTTCACCACTGTTTCTGCAACACGCGGGAGATCCATGCTTTCGGCTTAAACTCTATAAGGTAAAGCGCGATGATAAGCCCTATTGCGATATATAAAACGTCAAAAAACGACGGGTGGGTGATAAGCGCCGCCACCTGAAACGGAAACATGATGACGGTAAGGCCCACCAACAAATCCACTCCCCAATTCTTCTTGTACATAAGCCCTACGGCTCCTGCGATTTTTGCCAGTCCCAGAAGCGTTAACGTAAGGATAAGCGTCGTTTTATGCACCATGATACCCGGCACGATACTCTGACTGATGTGCGCCAGCAAGTCATGCGGGTCTTCAAACAGCTCGCGTGCCACGTTCTGCCGGTATATGCCATACATCTGCCTGCCGAAAAACGCCAGTCCCAGGCCGGACAGAAATTCTACGGATCCGTAGCACAGTTTGTAGGCGATGATATACCAGGAGACATGGAATTCTTTTTCGGTTTGTTTGTCTATCAGGGAAAATTTCATAACGCGGATAGATCGGTATCGTTGCCGATACGGATATAGTACCACGGATTATAACGCCCGGGTTTCCTTTTCTTCGATGTCTACGGCTTCGTCGCTTCCGAGCTGCACGACCGGAGGTACTTCCTGCTTCACCCGACCCCGGAGTGTTATGACGCCGTACCCTGCAGCCACTATGGCCGCCGAGCCGCTGACCCCAAGACCCCACCGCGGACTGAATACCTGTCCTATCCATCCGATGATTGGCCCGCCGATGACCGTAGACCCCAAAAATGCGACCGTCCACAACGCCATAACCCTGCCCCGCATCTCGGGCTTGGATCCCAACTGCAGCAGGATATTGCTTTGTGAAATAAAGTTCACGGAATAATATCCGACGATCACCAGGGTCACAAGCGACAACGTCTCCGTCGGCATCAGCGCCGTCAGTATCGTACTTACCCCCAGAAAAAATGCCGTCTCCACCAACAGTCGCTCCGTGACATGGGACCGGTGTGCAGTGAGGATGCCCCCGACCACGGATCCCATACCCATAGCCGCGGTAAGGATGGCGTATGTTCCCGCGTTTCCGTGAAACGTAAACTGTGCGATAAGCGGCAGGTTAATCGAATATTCATACGTCAGCGTGCCGATGATTGCCATGATAATGAGCGAATTCCGGAGCACCGCGGTAGCCATAACATACCGGAATCCTTCGCGCAGTTTCCCTTTTATGGCCGTCGTGGTTTTGTTTATCGTAAGTTCCGCGTCACGTATCAGAAACAATACGATGATGACGGCGATATAGGACACGGCGTTTAAGAAAAAACAGCTCGCCATGCCGACCGTCGCGATGACTGCTCCCGCAAGCGCAGGTCCTGCCACGCGGGCGAGGTTTAGTTCCGCGGTACTCAACGTCACGGCATTGCCAAGCTCCGTCTCCCCCACCAGTTCCACCACAAACGCCTGGCGGGCCGGATTATCCACGGCGCTGATAAGTCCCAATGCCAGGGCCAGCGCGTATATCATCCAGAGCTGGATATGCCCCAGTGCTACGAGGACGCCAAGGGCGAGCGCGAGCAGACCGGAAATGCTTTGTGTGTATATCTGGATGGTTTTTTTGGGATACCGATCGACCAGGACGCCCGCCATAGGGCCGAAGATAAGGATGGGCAGAAATTGCAACGCCGATACCAGTCCCAAAATGGTGCCGGAATGCGTCATCTGCAACACCAACCATGCCTGGGCGACTGTCTGCATCCAGGTACCGGCAAGGGAAATTCCCTGGCCTACAAAATACAGCCGGAAATTCCGGTTTTTTAACGACGCAAACGTTTGTTCACCAAATCGTTGAAACAACTTCATAGATTCCTCACTTCAGGAAACGATTCCGTACTCTACTGATCGATCGGGTATATAACCTATCCAGGACACCTGAGGATATGCACTCCGTGGGCATTCATCAAATACATCACCAGACCCCTGTATTATATCAAATATCATCAACAAGAGGTCTTAGGAAAGAAGCAGCTCCCGAAGCTTCCCAACCCCCTCCTGCGTCACGGAACTAAATACGAAGACGGGGCACTCCCCGCATTCTTTTTGTATGGCCGCAAGCGTTTTGTGCCGCACGCTTATTTTGACTTTGTCTATTTTATTTGCCGCGACGACAAACGGGATGTGAAACTGTGTCAGAAGCTCTATGGACTCGCGGTCATAGGTAGTGACGCCGATATTGGCGTCTATGATAAGCACGACCTGTTTGTGGGTAACCCCCGAGCGGAACAGATACCACGCGATCAGCCGGCGGAAATGCTCCTGGGCGTCTTTGGACCGCCTGGCATACCCGTATCCCGGCAAATCGACGAAAAACAGTTTGTTTTGGACCAGGAAAAAATCCAATTTGACCGTTTTCCCAGGCCGCGTACTCGAACGCGCCAGGGGTTTCCCCACCAGCGCGTTTATAAGGCTCGATTTTCCGACATTGGATCTACCCAGAAACGCGACTTTGAGTTTGTTGTCTTTGATGATGTCGTCCGTGCCGTCTATGCTTTTGACGTACACGGCATCCAGGGAAAGCGTTTTCATACCTCCTGAGTATACGTCATGGAGACGGGAAGATATAGAGCTCCTCTTCGGCCCGCGTGACTGCCGTATACAGCCATCTGCGCCAGGCATCGTCCGTCATTTTGGAAAACCGTTCTTCAAAAAGCACCACGCGTTTCGCCTGCGACCCCTGTGCTTTGTGCACCGTAAGTGCGTAGCCGAAATCAAACAGGTCTATGCCGTGAAACTTGGACCGCTGCTCGGTAAAGTTTAACGTGGTATCCGCGTCAAACTGGTCGATGGCGATAAGCCCCGAGTACATGCGGTCTTCCCCGTCAAGCTCGATGTCTGCCGCATATGCAATATCGTTTTTGGGGGCAATTTTTTGTATGGTACCCAGCATGCCGTTAAAAATATGCGCCTTGTGGTTATTGCGGAGACATATGACCCGGTCCCCGACCGCGGGAAGCGGCGATTCAAACCCCAACGCCACCCGGATATAGGCGTTCAACCGTTTGCGCGTCCTGTTGTATCCGCAGAGGATGAGCGTATCCGCGTCATACTTCGATAATTTCTCCTGCATGGTTTCGGCCGTTTCCGCATCATCCCCGTCGTACTTTATGACGGTGTCCGAATACCGGTCCGCGACGATGGACCCGTATTGCCTGGCCTGTATGGAAAGGGCGATAATCGGATTTTTCTTGGCCTGGCGGTGGATTTCCTCGAGACGCAGATGCGGAGACTGCATCAGGTTAAACGTGCCGGAAATGGGAGGCAGCTGCCCGTGGTCTCCGACCACGATGATGGGCACACGGTACGAGAGCAGATGTTCCCAGATGACGCTGTCTACCATCGACGCTTCGTCTATGATAATCAGTTTGCATTCGATCTCGTCTTTCGTTTTCCACCCGACGATTTCTTCTTTGAGGTTTAGTATCGGCGTATAGATAAGGGAATGTATGGTGCCTACGCTGTCCTGCCGCAACATGACGCCTGCTTCTTTGATTTTCGTTTTCAGGACGCGCGCGGCTTTCCCGGTGAAACTCACGAATGCCACTTTAAGTCCCGGATCGATTTTGTCGATCTCTTTCCGGATGACGGCGATAAGCGTCGTCTTCCCCGTCCCGGCGTAGCCTCCCAGCGTCACGTACTGCATGTCTTCCCGGTCTTTTTTGTACCACTCCACTACGTGGTCCAATACATTTTTCTGATCATGGGACAATCCGGTCATAGTGAGGATCACTATAGTGGAGGGGGTGGTTTTAGTAAAGAGCAGTTCGGTGAGGAATTATCCGGAGTATTGCGGTATAATCAGTACACTTTTGGGAGATCGTCTAACGGCCCGTCTCGACTCGGCTGACCTCGTCAAGCCGAGGCGGATAGGACAACGTATGTTCTATACCTACGTTCTAAAAAGCACGGTGGCGGAAAAAAGTTACGTTGGATTTACGCATGATCTAGAAAGAAGAATAAGAGAACATAATTCCGGAAAGCACAGCTACACCAAAAGATACGCACCTTGGCTGTTGATATATAAAGAAACGTATAAAACTGTAGGTGAGGCACGGAAGCGGGAAGTATATTTTAAAAGCAGATCCGGCAGGAGATTTTTAAAAAATATTTGGGAGATCGTCTAACGGTAGGACAACGGACTCTGAATCCGTTTATCTTGGTCCGAATCCAAGTCTCCCAGCATTGACATTTCTTAGCGATCCGCTTATGCGGAGAGCTTAGAAATTGACAATGCCCTCCCAATATCGCCCTTCGAGCCGTGTACGAATAGTACTGAAAAGGCGAGAAGGAAGATGGGGAGGGCTGAACAAAGCGACCATCATCCAAGTCTCATGTACTTATAAACCAAATTGGCAACCTTTATCACACCATCAACAATAACAGACTTTGGACAGCAGATTACTAGAATTGTGACTCAGCTGGCTTTTTGTCCGTTTATTCGATAGTTATGGAATACTTACGATATTCTGAATCTATCGAAGATACATTTACGAAATGTATAACAATATATACTACTAAATATTATTACGGTTACGCTAAATGTGACTCGAATATTTTCTAATGATTTACCTTTTATACTAATACATTAGTCATTCTTTATCTAATATTTGGAGGCAGCGGCTGTCAGGTATACAATAAGTAGGTAATTATGGAAATCGAAAATGGTGCGCTGGCTGGAATTCTTCGTCCACTCTCAAAATACTATAGGGAAGTGCTTAAATATGTCGCTTCTTCGGCCTCTAGAGTACTACAAAATGTAGCAAATGGGCAAAGATTTGGACTCGTCGCTGACCTCGTTTTATTAATTTCTGACTCTGAAAATCTAAAAAAACAAACGATAAAAATTAGTAAACCCAAAAAACAAATTAAGATTGAAAAATTTGATGAGGAAGACTTGTCTCATACTGAAAATGACGAAGAAGGCTTAGAAGAGCCAGAAATTACCGATGAAGAGATCGCTTGGTCTGCAGTAAATAAGATATGGAGAACTCAAGAAAATAATCCATACGAACGAGAAACCATGATCGGAGAATACTTAGTTAAAACTATGGCAAACAAAAAAAATCTATTAGCACCTTTGCTACTAACACAAATTAAAATTACTTATGATCCTGAGACTGCTTCATTTGACCTTACCAAACTTTCAACAAAACCGGATTTAAATAGGAGTTTAATCGCCACGTTATTGTCGGATGATAACTTAGCTCCAGTTCGAAATGAAATTAATGAACTATACCTCGAAACAGAGGATATTGATTTAAGTATATTAAAAAAGATCGTGACCCTACTGAGTAACCATGCTCCCGCTCTTAAAAATATAGACATTAAAGAGGAAATTACGTCTTTGAACGATATTGCTGCGTCAGAATCAAAGGATCTTATTGCCAATACATGTGTATTAATAAATACACCGCGCACATCATCTTTTATTTTAGACGATCTTGATGAGTTAACAGAAGCGGATGCAGATATAAGCGGTACACCAATCGAAGATCTATTAACTGTAGATTTTAAAGAATCCGAAGGAGATTCTCTGGGAGAATCAACCAATCCAAAACAAGATATATATTTTTTCCCATTAAAATCTAACATCCATCAACAAAGAATATGTGACAATGTAATGTCTAAGCGACTAACAGTCGTTTGGGGTCCCCCAGGGACAGGAAAATCGGAAACGATCTCCAACTTGGTATGTCATTTAATTGCCAATGGTAAATCTGTTTTGGTCACAAGTCAGCAAGAAAAAGCATTAGAGGTAGTAAGGGAAAAATTGAGAAAAAATGTATCGTTAACAACTCCAAGGCATCCAAATTTGACTATACCCCTTGAATTAGCCTTAATTAAAGGTGAAAAAGAAGAAGCCGTTGCGGCAGATATAAAACAAAAACTTGACGCATTAGGCGTATATACACTTGGGCTTAGCTCATTTGAAATTCAATCAAAATTAAATGATATTTCGGCTTCTCTAAAAGAGAATAAACGTAATCAATTAGAACTGATGAAGCGATTTACAGAGTTGAAGCTTCTTGAAAAACAAAGATATCTCTCAAAAGCTGATTCCCCATTAAAATTGGAAGAATATAGAGAGTATTCAATTTTAGACTCAACTGAATCTTTCTCCGTAGAGGACCCAAGTAGGAATGCTAAACAAATCAAACGTTTTGCTTACTTGCTTTCTGTATTCAAAGAAAATAGACCAAAATATATTGATAAATATGGAACCGATTTACACAAGTTGTCTCAAATACAAGAGTCAATTCGTGCTATTTTATCAATTTTACAGCGCCTACAAAATTCCTTAGCATTGTCTTCGAAAACTGAAATATCCTTTATTAAAGAACTTCTGTCAACATATTCTCCGTCCGAAGCATATGAGATTTCAAATAGCCTCTTGGGGATTTGGGTGAGCATTCAGAAGATTGCTTATGAGCTCTCTTTAAGCGGAAAAAAATTTGAAAAATATATACAGCATCTATCTCAAATTCCAAGAGAGTCATATGAGTTGGCATCAAAAATTCTAACAAAGTTAGAGCTATTAGATATGGACGTTCAAGCTTATGATTTAGCTGTCGATATAGACTTAGACTCTATAGAGATAAACCAGCTAATAGAAGATTTGGAGATACTTAAAAATACCAAGCCAAATCTTTTTACAAACCTTTTTGACTCTAAAGCAAGAGAATCTCTTCATCGAGTGTCTAAAATCTTACAATTATCCGGTAATGATTGGAGAAGTAAATCTTTAATATGTGATCAATTAGACAAAGTTATTCGCCTAAAAAAAGCTAAAAAGACCCTTGTAAATATTATCGAGGAGGTTAAATCTTTACCATTCGAGATATCAATGAACAAATTAAGAGTTGAACATTTACCAGAATTTATTTTGGAACTAAAAAGCTTAGTTGATATCGGAAATTTACTTAAAAATTCTAACGTAATATCTTCATTCAAGAATACTCCTCATATAATCGCTAAATATATTAATATTGATAGTCTAGAAAATACTAGAATATGTACTGGTGAGGTTAATACATTGAATGCCAATTTTAAGGTTTTAAAAAGCCTCACACCCTCTCATAAACTTTGTGAGGTTTCTCCGGACTTATTAGGTTCAACTCAAATAACAAAATTAACTTCTGAATTTGAAATGTTAGATGTGTTAATTAGTAATTTAACTGAATACGTTAACATATTCCATGCTTTAAGCAGTCTACCGATTTCAAGAAAAAATATTACGAAACTTCTTGAAGAAAATAAATATGTATTGCCTACTATATTTGAAAAGCCGGAAATTATTATTGAGTGTCACCGACTTGTTCGATTGTATGGTTCATACGTTGTACAAGAAACAACCCAAATTGTAGCTGAGCGGCTAAAACAATTAGTCGCGAAAAATAAACAACTAATTTATGCATATATATTAAATGTGAGATTAAGAATGCTTCATGAGGCAAGTCACAATAAATTAGCTAATAGCAATCTAGTGAAGCTAAAAACTTTGCTGGGAAAAAAGAAAAAAACTCTTAATTTTTTAAAAAAGAAAAATTCAGTAGATTTTTCTCAAGTACTTAACTATTTCCCATGTTGGTTGGTCACAATAGACGATGTCGCTAGATACTTTCCTTTGGTTAAAGGTCTATTTGACTACGTTATTGTGGACGAGGCTTCTCAGTGTAGTCAAACCGCAATTCCTCATTTATTTTATCGTGCAAAAAACGCCATCATAGTAGGCGACGAAAAACAACTCCCGAATGCAAATTTGAGATTCCTTCAAAAAGGAATAATGGATTCCTTACAAAGGAAATATAAAATAAATAGTCATGATAAATCCCAATTTTTTGACTGTAAAGAGTATTCACTTTTAACCTTTGCGCAGGCAGCAACTCCACTACTACCTCTAATTGAGCATTTCCGATGTGATCCCACTATCATCCAATGGTCAAACGAACATGTCTATAATCGCATGATGAAAATATTGACTCCGGTTTGGGAAACCCGATTTGCTCCACCTATGGAAGTTCGATACCTGCCCAATGGGGCGGAGGATGTTGAAGCAAAGGTAAACCCTGTAGAAGCTGAAGTAATAGTTGAAGAGTTAAAAAATTTAGTAACCGATAAAACCTATGATGATCTAACAATCGGCATTATTTCACCATTTAGAGCACAGGCTGATTTGATAAGCGAAATGATATATAAAGAACTGGATCCCGAAACAATTAGAAAATTTGCCATACAGTCAAGGACTGTTGATGGATTTCAAGGGGATGAAAGAGACGTAATTATATATTCAATGCGCTTTTCGCCTAATGGCAAACCTGGAAGCATTACCGCTATTGAAACAGGAGTGAACGAAGAAGGTTTTAAACGTATGAATGTTGCTTTTACTCGGGCTAGAAGAAAAGTCATTATATATACTTCTCAGAAACCTTCTATGTTTCCAGGAAAATATATTAAATCTTTTATGCAGCATGCCGAATATGTTCAAGAAAATTATATTGACCCATTTTCTCCAAAAGAAGATCAATTTGATAGCCAATTTGAAGAAGACGTATGTAGATTATTTCGTGGAAAAGGTGTTAACGTAATTACTCAATTTCCTTGTGCGGGATATCGAATTGATCAAGTTATTCTTGATAAAGATGGCAGGACATTGGCAATTGAATGTGATGGGGATTTTAAACTCGATGAAACGGGTGATTTGCCGCCAGAGCATTATATGAGACAAGCAACTATAGAAAGAGTAACACAATGGGATGTCCAACGCATCACTGCTAGCCAATTTTATTTAAACCCAGAAGGAACAATAGATCAAATAGTTCAACTTTTAAAAATGCAGCCAACACAAATGGAACGTAAATTAAATCAGATAAATATTGAGCAGAAAGAATCTGCTATAGGACTTGCTACTACACAAGAGAATGAAGAAGAGATGGAACAAGTATTAAGATTGATTGAGTCGAAGCCAAAAATAGATAAAAGTGAAATAAAAGCCACAAAAAGTAAAATTAATACAGATACAAAGCAGGCGTCGTTATTTGAAGACCAAGTTGGAAAAATGCTGTTGGATAAAGACACATGGTTTAAATTATCTCATTGGGGAAAAACTACTGGTAATTTCAGTTCATTTCAAAATAGATTTTGCTATTCACTTGGTAAGTATGTCTCACGTACGGGTACATTAACAGAAAAGCAGAAAGCTTATGGAAAAAAATTATTAGAAACTGCGAACACGAAAGGGTTCTCAAGTCAAAACATGTCAGAATAGATTCTATACGGATGCATCCAAGAGATTATTTAACTCTTTCCGGATTGCATATACAATTACTCCGCTTGATATTTTTGAGACCTTTTACAGTATTTTCTTCTCTGTAGTGCTCAATTCCCGAGTTGTAAGCCTATTCCAAATTTCTGCGCAGGTTCACTACAGAAATACCAAGAGGCGAGTAACACCCGGTTTAATGCCAATCAATCGGAGAAAGGTTGTGTTGGGATAGATATGTATTGCACCGGGAAAAATGGTGGTTCCCGTAAAATCCCGTCACGGAAAACGGAGACGGGTGTGCGCTGGAAAGTACCAGATTTTTTGTCCTGTCTATGACACTCCCTTTGTTCTGCGCGTATCGCCCCCACAACATATAGACGACGTGTTCCCGGGTGCTATTTAGCGCGCCGATCGCCGCACTGGTAAATTCTTCCCACCCTAACCCCGCATGCGATGCGGGTTGGCCTGCCAACACCGTAAGCACGCTGTTTAACATAAGCACCCCCTGACTCGCCCACCGCGTGAGGTCTCCCGAAGATGCAGGGGCGTAGCCCATATCGTTTTGTATTTCCTTGAATATATTCTGAAGCGACGGCGGAAGTGGTATGCCGTCATTGACGGAAAAGGACAGCCCGTTGGCCTGATGCATACCGTGGTACGGGTCCTGCCCGATGATAACCACTTTCACCGTATCCAACGGACACAGGTCAAACGCGCGGAAGATATTGCCGGGCGAAGGATACACCACTGTTTTGGCATACTGGGATTTTACCGTCGTCGTAAGCGTGTCCCAGTACGGTTTATCAAATTCCGCGGCGAGCGCGTGTTTCCATGATGCGTGTATGTGTACGTTGCTCATATATCGTTTTTCTTTGCGTCCTTGCACCGATCCAATAATACTACCATCTGTATTCCGTTTGCCCAAGATGTTCGTCATTGAGCATGAGGCGCATATTGCATACAATCGTACATATGTTCCACAGATTCTTTCAGGGCAAAAATAGCCGCCTCGTGTTTATCCTGGTCACGATGTTTCTGAACTTCCTCGGGTTTTCCATCATCATCCCCATCCTACCGTTTCTGATCGAACGCTTCATCCCCAACCCCAACGAGCTGGCGCTCTATGTAGGCATCGTATTTTCCGTCTACGCATTCTGCCAGTTTTTAGCAGCACCGGGACTCGGCGCGCTAAGCGACCTCTGGGGCAGACGGCCTATCCTGCTGCTTAGCCTGTTCGGCTCTGTGGTCGGGTACCTGCTTATGGCGCTGGGCGGAACGTTTTGGATCATCCTGCTTGGGAGAATCGTCGATGGCCTGACCGGAGGAAATATCTCCACCGTATATGCATACCTTGCCGATATTACCGACCCCAAAGACAGAAGCAAATATTACGGTATGATCGGCGCAGCCGGCGGATTCGGGTTTATGATCGGGCCTGCAATCGGCGGCGTATTGGGTTCGGTGCACCTGACCCTCCCACTGTTTCTTGCGGCCGGGATCACGGCCGTCAACATGGTGTGGGGATATTTCGTGCTTCCGGAAAGCCTGCACACGGACCACCGTACCGCAAAATTTGAACCCGGACACCTCAACCCCTTCGGGCATCTGTCCCAGTTGTTTTCCGTGGGCATCATCCGCAGGCTGTTTGTCACCGGGTTTATTTTCTTTTTTTCCTTTAATGCTATCTACGGCATCACGTCGGTATATACGAAAGACGTTTTCTTGTGGAGCCCCACGGAAATAGGACTTTTGCTGTTTGTCGTCGGGGTGGTAGACATCATTGCGCAGGGATATTTGGTGCGTAAACTCATCCCGAAATTCGGAGAGGTAAAGCTTTCTATGATCGGACTTTGCCTCACCATCACCGGCATAGCGGCAGCTGCCGTGACGTCGTTTGTGCCGTCTACCATCCTCTTTTATATCGGGTTTATCATCATGAATTTCGGGGACGGATTACTTGAGCCGTCTATGTCCGGACTTATTTCCAATGCAGTAGGACCCAAATTACAGGGCAAAGTACAGGGCGGATACCAAAGCATACAGTCGGTGGCACGCATATTAGGGCCGTTGTTTGCCGCCGGGGTATACGGGTATTTCCGCGGTCTGCCATATATCGGAGTCACGATCCTGTTTGCCGTATCGCTGGTAGTCCTTTTTGCCGCCGTGCCCACGATACGCGCGCACCACGTCAAAGATTCCTTTGTGCCCCAGGGATAGATGTATAAATTTCTGCTAGAATAACAGCGTGTTTCAAAAAATCGTATTAGCCGTCGTATTCGTGATATTGGGAGGCGTCTGCGCATTCGGTATGATCTGGATGCTCGGTATATCTCCCCTGCCGTTTGATAATCCGGCGTTGGTAGCTGTCGGCGTACGCAAGCCGGAAATTGTGGGCTTCCTGCCCTATTGGCTGGTGGGGCAGGCAGACAAAGAATATTCCCAGTATATTACGACGCTTACCTATTTCGGACTGGCGCTGACGTCCGACGGAAGCATAAAAAAACTCGATAACCCAAAGGAGGAAGAACCGGGTTGGGCCATGCTCACAAGCGACACGTATGCCAAACGCATGGCAGATGCCAAAGCCCACGGCCTAAAGCAATCGTTACTGGTCATAAGCGGCGATGACGATGTCATAGGCACTCTGATTTCCGATCCCATCGGAAACGCCCATACATTTATGGCAGACATCGCCCCCATCATGAAAGACAAAGGCTTTACGGACCTGAATCTGGATATCGAAAGCTTCATGGACGCGTCCGAAAGCGCACGGGCAAACTTTACCGCATTTGTCTCTACGGTAAAAAGCCAGATGACGGCACAAAAACTGGGGACGCTTACCCTGGACCTTATTCCCATCGCGCTGGTCAAAACCAAACTCTATGATGCCAGAGCGCTGGGCAGCATCGTCGACCGCGTGGTGCTTATGACCTACGACTATCACTACAGCGGCTCGTTTACATCGGGAGCCAATGCGCCCATAGGGGGAGCTGGATCCGGCATAGAATACGATACGGAAACGGCGGTCAAGGAAGCGAGCAAGGTGATGCCTGCAGAAAAAATACTCCTGGGCGTTCCGCTGTACGGATATGAATGGGAAACCATAGATGCCGCCACCGAATCGGCCACTATCCCCGGCGGATCCTCGGCGGCAAGCAGCCGACGGGTCGCCAAGATACTGGAACACTGTGCCACCTGTTCGGCGGCTTTTGACCCCGTCGCGCGCGAGCCGTACCTCATCTACCCGGAAAATGAATATTACAATCAGATATATTTTGAAAATGAGGCGTCCATGAAAGAAAAAGTCGCGCTCGCGAAAAAATACCATCTCGGGGGCATCGCGCTGTGGGCCTTGGGATACGAAGACAATACGATGCTGCGGCCGCTTACCCAGTACAAAAATACGGCAGATTTATCGGGCGCCAACTAAATAGACTCTTCTGGCTGCGTCGTCTATATTTGCCCGCTGTCCCGCGGACAATTCCCATACATGCGTATTGTTATCGGAATCGACGAGTGCAAGCTTTACCGAACCGGATTTCACCGTGACGGACATATCCGTATCGATGATATGGATACCGGTCTCCCCGCCCGCGATGGTCACCAACGCATGCAGCGCCCGGACGGATATAGGAGAAAAGACACGATAGTCTACGTTTCCCGATTTTTGCTGGAGTACGAAATTATTGGGGAACAAATTGGCAAACACGAGCGTACTGCTTTCGCCCATCGTCGCAGTCATGATGCCGCTAACCGATGCGGTGGCGGCAGACAGGTCTTTGGTTGCGATAGATTCTCCGACGAGTATCGTGGCCCCGGCAGAGGCTTCTTTATACTCCGAATCCTCGCGTGATAATTTCTGGGCATGACCGGTGACGGCAATCAGCATCCCGGATACGGCCTGTGACGGAGGGACGAGTGCAAAGGTGGGCTGCGGCAGCGGCGCGTCAGGCGCGGGCAGGATAACGGCACGGTCTCGCTGCGCGCGGAGATACTGATACCCTATGACCCCGGCAAATCCCAGAAAAAATGCGGCGAATACGATGAAAAAATCCTTTGTCACAATGGGGACAGTATAGCATTACTGCCGCTTACTCGTTATGAAGCCGTGCACGTACATATACCGCTTCCACTTCTATAACGCCGTGCTGATTTTCTTCCGGCGTGACTGCCGCGCTCGGGGGCTGCACTGGTTTTTCCCGCTTCAGACGCTCGGTTTCCTGGAGAATCATGTGTGCCGTTTCCTCTACCGCACGGATTCCGGTGTTCACTCTGTAGACCGGCATCCCGCGTCCTTCCAAATCCTTAAGCAATCTGTCCCAATAGGGCTGCAGCTCCTGCGGATCATGGGCTACGACCCCGTCGCGTTCTATGGCGCGCTGGCGTATGGTTTCGTCATCTGCATACAGGTATACAACCATATCCGGTTTTGGCATCGTATCAAGATAATTCGTGTATACACCGTTTAGGTGTTCGAACTGGTCCGGAGTCATGAGATTTTTATCACGGAGATACCGGTTATAGATATCCGTGGCGATCACGCCGGATTCATTAAACCGTGTGGGCGTATCCGTCGGGGACTCCGCCGCCTGCAATTCCTGTTCCATAAGCTGCGTCGTCTTAAACAGCTGGTTATGGTACGAATAATGTTTGGAATCCTTAAGGAACAGCGGGAACATCGGGTTTTCCGGTTCAGGACGGATCGAGTATCCTTCTTTTTTCAGCTCATTCAATAACGTCGTTTTCCCCGAACACGCATCTCCCACGATGATGACACTGAATTTGGTGTTGGGAAGTATTTCCCTGGCTTCAACGGTAGGACGGACTAGTTCTTTCATGAAAAAATATCGGCGGGACAGGGGCACCTATAACTGTATTATACCAGATTATACCGTATTCCGGCGTTTGTGTTGTGGCAAGGCCTTTGCCAAGATGGCATTGGCGACCGTTTGCGCTAAGGCGGGGAAAAACGGATCCGGCACGATCCGGTCCGGCGACGGGTCAGCAATCATGGATGCGATAGCGTCCGATGCCGCCAATTTCATTTCCGGCGTGATTGTCGTAAGGCCACCTTCGATCACTGCACGGAAAACCCCCGGGAATGCAAGGACGTTATTGATCTGATTGGGGAAATCGCTTCGCCCGGTGGCGACCACAGAAGCTCCTGCCTTTTTGGCATCCTCCGGCATGATTTCCGGCACGGGATTTGCCATGGCAAACACGATGGCATCGTTGGCCATTTTTTGCACAAATTCGGCGTGTATGGTATTGGGTCCCGAAACACCGATGACTGCATCAGCCCCCTCGATGATCTGTGATAACGGACCGCTTTTCCGTTCTGTATTCGATAGGCTGGCAACCGCCTGTTTATAGATATTCTGCTGCTCGCGCCCCGGCAGCAGTGCGCCGACAGAATCGACGATGATGACGTCACGGACTCTTCTGCCGCCTGCTATGATACTGCAGGTGTCGCTCTGACAGGTAAGTCCCAAGAGCATTTTGGCAGTGGCCAGTCCCGCAGCTCCGGCGCCAACGATAACGACCCGGAGATCTTCGTATCGTTTCCCCACTGCTCTGGCGGCGTTTCGTAATCCTGCCGCGACCGTAATGGCCGTCCCGTGCTGGTCATCGTGGAATACCGGGATCCCTATGCCCTGCAACGATTCTTCGATCTGAAAACATCTCGGGGCACTGATATCTTCGAGAAGTATCCCGGCAAACGAAGGAGCCACATGCGTCACAAACCGTTCGATTTCGGAAGGATCCTGCGTATCGAGCACCAGCGGCACGGCATCCACCCCGCCGAATTCTTTGAGAAGCAGTGCCTTGCCTTCCATAACGGGTAGGGCCGCTTCCGGGCCGATGTTACCAAGTCCCAATACTGCGGACCCGTCGGAAACGAC
>JAKAFY010000029.1 GCA_021817785.1 bacterium | reverse complement strand
TGAGCATCAGCCAAAGCGCCGGTTGCAGACTGCTTAGGGCCGCACCCATCAGAAACAACGCGACTAAGCGTATGGACTGGTATTTTTTTGACGTACTACTATGGATCGTCGCAATGACGATGCCGAATGAGAGGATTGCCGTCAGTAATTGGTGGGGAACGCCGCCCACGCGCACGAGCGGGACCGCATAATTATTCCAATAATCGCTGTAGGTGAGTACTCCATGATCGAACATGGGAAACGCGTGGTAGAGTATAAATAGAAAGAGAGCAAGACCAGAAAGAGAGTAAGACCGTAACATAGTCCGGGCGAGGAAATAGGCAAACGTAAAAAGGAGGATCGTGAGCAGCACGACCGCAAGATGGTACGACGGAATGGGGGGAATACCAGCAAGGTGGGTGAGGTGACCGAGCAATACATTGAACCACCCGACAAACGTGGGTGGGACTAGCTCTGATGTGTAGAGATCGCGCGCGGTAAACCATCGCGAAGATCCTTGGGTAAATTGGGACAGATAATAAAAGTAATCTCCAGGGTGATGGATAGTTCCTAAAAATACATACCCTTTCGGCGTGGCCAGGTATCCTGCAATGATCGGCCAAATGTTTTCCAGCGTGGCGAGGAGGATGATAATGGGGATAATCATGAGTGTATTGTGGCATCGTTGGAGGAAAAAAGACAATATAGCTTCAAAAGGGGACGCCTTGCGATGATAAAAGTTGCATAATGCAGAGAGAGAGAGAGTATTATCGGGCTAATAATATGGCTGACATTCCTTGGCACAAGTTCGATCCCACAGTTGATCCGGAAGCAAAAACGCTCCATCAAGTCGCATTAAAGGCGGATTTACCAACTGAATTACGTTTTCGGGCCGCATCATTATTTTTACGTACATGGGGAGGAGAAAAAGCTGATGGCGATCCTGTGCTTACAAAAATGGCTGAGGGCATAAAAAGAGTGTTTCGATTCACAGAAAAGTAAACGATTTGATTTATTTCCACTCTACCGAATCTACGACTTTCTCAAACACATCCTGCGTAAATAATTTTCCGCTCATCCAGACGATGAGATCCGTGCGGCCGGGTACTTCAAAAAAAACATGGTCATACGGCGTGTTGCCCGACGTATCGATATATCTGGCGCGGTAGCCGGTGAGCCCTGCGGCGTTTGTAAACATGGTTACGGAGGAGACGCCTTTCCAGGTATAGTCTTTCCACCAATTTTGCGCATAGTCCATGGGCTTGCCGATGTATGCGGTTTTTTTGAGCTTGGTAAGGTCATCGACGCGGAAAAATATGTTGGCATTGGCATCGGTGTTTGGGATAAACGCCGTGACGGCATCATACGGATCATTGGTAAACCAGCCGAGAGAAAATGATGACGGATACCGAAAGGAATACGGAAAAAATTTTCCTTTGTATGTCTTCCAGCTACGTTGCGGGGTCATAGGTGTGGGTATAGGACCCAAATAGGTACTGCCTCCCGGGAGTACGATGGTGCTCGGGCGGGATCGTGCCGTCCGGTACGCAATATACATACCGGCAAACAATACGAGGCTTACCAGAAGTGTGGGTATCAGAATCTTGGGAGAGAATTCTTCTCGTTCGGGTTCCATAGAACGCAGTATAAAGAATTACCAGGAAAGATGCCAACTCATGCGGACGTGTTATTCCTTGGGCGGATCCCAGAATTCGGCGCCCGCGGCGTCCCAGGGAAGACGGTGCTCGTCGGGATCGTCGGCGTTGAATTGGTTGTTGACGAAATAATAGACATTGGCCTTCCGTCCGGAAAAATTCGCGCCGCCGTGGGCTACCCCCCGAGGAATATAGACGGCAATAGAATTACCGCCGCCCAACGGGACTTTCTGGAGCGTTCCTTTGGTCTTTGAGCCTTCCCGCACATCCCAGAGTCCCAAGAGGAGGTGTTCATCGGGAGGCACGTACCAGATTTCATCCTGTTTGTAATGCAAATGCCAGGCCTTAATGGCTTTGGTGTATTGTTTGCTTCTGTTTATCTGGCGTGGCTTGAATCCCGGCAGGATTTCCGCCTCACCGTTTTCATTGAGCCGCAGCAGCTCGGAAAAGTCGCCGTTTTCCCCGACAAAATTCCGTATGGTGAGAATCCGTACGCCGTCTATCGTAGGTTTGGGGGAGTAGTCCTGCTCATACACTTTGTCGCGGAGGTTTTGGTCAATGGCATCGTCTGTAAGAGTGTTCATATACCCGATTATCCCAAGGATACTGATGTAAAGTCAACATGAGTTCGGATAGAATAGAAGCTGAGAGTGAGAACTCAAAACTCAAAACTCAAAGCTCAAAGCTCAAAGCTCAAAGCTTAGAGCGAGAACTGAGAACTCAAAGCTTAGAGGGGAGAGCGTTTGTGTGTTAGAAAGAAAGATATATATACGTATGAACGACATGATACGGCGGAACATATTTTCCTTGCTTATCGTCGGATTTGTGCTGTTTTCCCTGGTGCCGACGTTCTATGAATTATCCCGGGCGGGGGATATCCAGCCCAACCGCCACTTTGAGCTCGTCCATAACTTTTACACCGATTACAATTTTTACCTGTCCCGCATACGGGAAGGACTATCCGGCCGGTGGACGGTAGTAGAAAAATATACGTCGGAGCCGCATAGCGGGTCGCTTATCCATGAGATGTATCTTCTGATGGGCAGAGTAGGGAGGATGGTCCGCGTGCCCTGGGGAAGGGCAGGAGACGTATATCATGTGGCGCGGGTAGTGCTCGCCGTCGTGTTGCTGGCGATGATTGCGGAGTTTAGTCGGGGTGCTTGGGGCAATAAGGGAAATTGGGGACTCATGGGGTTTTTGTTGGCGGTGACGGCATCTTCGTGGCCCAAGTTGGTTGCTGTCGTACACAATGGCGTCGTTCCTGCCACAGTTGCCAATATGGGGTATTGGCGTTTCGGCGGGTATATGCCCTGGTGGTCGGTGATGGATTCTCTCCAGCGGATTACCTTTATCCCGCATATACTCGCCGGACAGGCGCTTATGATATTTCTCGTGTTATCCCTTACGTCTTCGGCAGTACTTGCGAGACAGGGGAATGTGGTGTTTCTGGGAATACTCGCGTTTGTATTGGGGATGATATTTCCGCCGGGACTGCTATTTGTGGTTGGAGTAATAGGGGTGTTTGGGATGATACGGGCACTATGGGAGAAAAACATACGCTGGTCGCAGTGGCTGTTTTGGTGTGGGGTATTTGCAATAAGCGCATCATCGCTGGTATATCTTGCCCTGGTGACGGGTTTTTACCCCTGGCACCGGCTGACGGAACTGGATATCCTGCATCCGCTGCCGTTTGATTACCTGGAATATTTCAAAGCCGTCGGGCCCATTGGGGTACTTGGGGTCATAGGAGGGATATGGGCAGTGATGAAAAAAGAAAAAGCGATGCTGCCGGCCGTGTCCTGGATACTTGCGTGGCTCGGATTTTTGGGTATATTTCACTTTGTTCCGCAGCAGTCTCCGCTGCGGTTTTCCGAAATGATTCCGCAGGTGGCGCTGGGGATTCTGACGGCCTACACATTTTTCCGCCTAGGTCACCTAAGGAACCTAGGTAACCTAAGTAGAATAGCTGCAATACTGCTGATAACTCTGGGCCTCCTCCAAATGTATTCTTCCGTCTTGTGGCAAAAGGATTTCATCGACCAGAAAATCAGAGCCACGGTGCCGCTGGTTCCAACGGGAAGCTACGTCATGTATCCGTTGAAGGATTTTTATACGGCGATACTCTATCTTGAGGACCATACCAAACAAAGCGACGTAATATTATCCGAAACGACGGCCGGAAACTATATACCGGTATACAGCGGAAACACTGTATTTGTAGGGCACGATAACACCGTGAACGCTGAGCGGAAAAAAGAGGACGTGCGGATGTTTTTTTCCGGGCGCATGAGTGCGGATACCGCACGGCAATTTCTGACGGCCATCGGGGTACATACTATTTTCTTCGGTCCGCAGGAACAGGACGACAGCAACGGAGTGCCGCTGACGCAGTACTATCCGTTCCTGATACTCACCTATACCAATCCTTCGGTAACCATATATACGGCCCCGTAACCCATATGTCCAAAACGTATAGTGCATCTTATTATCAGCATATCGACCGCGCGGAACGCGAACACTTCTGGTTCGTTGCGCGAAACGATATGATCATCTCCATGATCCGCCGGATTGTCCCGGATAGAGCCGGGAAACCATTTCTGGACATAGGATGCGGGACCGGCGTGCTGCTTCGGAGATTACGTGAAACAGGATTTATCCCGACCGGATTGGATGTAAATGCCAGGGCATTGTCGTATGCCGCGTCTCATACTCATGGCACGCTCGTGCGGTCATCCATCGGCTCGTATGCCCCAAAAAAACCATTTGCGGCAGCCGGGGCGTTTGACGTCATCGAGCATATTTCCGATGACGCGGGCGTGATCGCCCGCTGTCATAGGCTATTGGAACGGGGGGGATACATATTCCTGACCGTGCCGGCCGAGCCGTATTTGTGGTCGTCTATCGACACGCTTTCCGGCCATAAGCGCCGCTATACCAAAGCCGGACTGCAAACGCTGTTGGAGCGAAACGGATTCCGTGTCCTGTCCATAGGGTACTGGAACAGTTTATTGCTGCCCGTCTATATGTTGTGGCGGCTTGCGAAAGGGAAATCCCGGGACGGCGTCATACAGCAGTATCTTACGACACCGCACCCCATGATAAACGCAATACTCCTGTATGTGCTTCGTATGGAGACGGTTCTGTTTCGGGGAAAACTGCCGTTCGGCGCGTCGCTGGTCGTTGCCGCCCAAAAAGTATGATACGCTGGAAACACGTATGAAACAGTGGTTGTGGCAATGGGGCCTGCCGATCGCAGGATACGGCATCATCATCGGCATCGTATTCGGACAAGCACTGATACCTCACCCGGGCATGATGCTCTACGGCGATGATATCCACCGCGCGTATTATTTTTTCCGGGAATTTTTTCTTCACTGGCTGCATCTCGGGATATTCCCGTGGTGGAATCCGTATATATTCGGCGGGCAGCCGTTTATCGCCGACCCGGTCGTTAACATATGGTATCCTCCCAACTGGCTGTTTGTCGTGCTTCCGCTCAATACCGCATACTCGTGGCATATCGCATTCCACGTCTTGTGGGCGATGGTGGGGATGGGAATACTCATAAGAAGGGTACTTGGGGAACGAGGGGAAATAGGGGAGATGGGAGCGTGGATAGGGGGAGTGGTGTTTGGCTTATCGGGCTTTTTTATGGCCAGGACGTGGGCGGGACACGTGGATGTGATAGCGGCTGCCAGCTGGATGCCGTGGGTGGTGTGGGCGTTTTATCGATTGTTACGCGCTGAGGTCGGTATTTCGTGGTTCTCGCGCAGTCAAGGTCCAGACCAACAATCCAGGGATATACGACATGGTGCCAAGGCGATGACAGCGCTCGAAACGAAACACCGTCCCGCGCAACATGCATTACCGAATGTGGGTGAGTATAGCGCCTCTCACAGCGGTCACCCGCAACGTGTTGCATTAGCAGCATGTATATTTTCTCTACAGCTTTTGGCAGGGTATCAGACGATGGCATTTATGACAGTGATGATCGTTGCGTTCGTTACTTCGTTACATAGTTACTTCGAAAGAAGTTGGAAACCTATCATCCGTGTCGGTAGTGCAGGGCTTTTGGGCGTCGGATTGGCGGCAATCCAGATATTGCCGGAGCAGGAATTTTTCCGGGCGAGTATCCGAACGTATAGCCTGCCGTATAGTTGGATGTCGTACGGATCGTGGACGTGGAAAAGCCTCATACAGCTTCTTAATCCGTTTTATTTCGGCAATCAGGTAACCTACGCCGGGCCGCCGCCGAATTTTGCGGAACACAGTGCGTTTATCGGAGTAGGGGGGGTGGTGCTGGCAATCATCGGAATAATCGGAGTGGTAGGATCTTTTCTGCGCGCTGAGGTCGGTATTTCGTGGTTCTCGCGCAGTCAAGGTCCAGACCAACAATCCAGGGATATACGACATGGTGCCAAGGCGATGACAGCGCTCGAAACGAAATACCTCCCCGCGCGCCTACTCGGTATATGTTTTCTCTGTATCTCTCTTTTCGGCATATGGATTTCGTTAGGTCCGAACGCGCCAATTGACCTCCAATATATCCTCTGGAAAATAATTCCCATGTATCACTATCTCCGGATTCCGCCGAGGCACCTGATCCTGGTTGTGTTTGGGTTAGCGGGACTTGCGGGGATTGGATTTAGTAGGCTACCCAGGTCACCTAGGATACTTAGGTTGCTTATCGGAGGAATGATAATAGTAGAGATGGTGTCATTTGGCAGAAATTTTATAGAACTTCGGCCTGTCCCGGAAGCACGGCATGACGTGGCGCTGATCCGGCTCTTCCGATCCGACTCCCAGCCATACCGGGTACTTCAGAATTTTGGCGTATGGCTGCCTATCCGCGACGCCATGGACTTTGACAGCGTGATGCCCTACGGCGTGTTTTCCGCGACGGGGTACGACCCGTCGATCCTGCGCCGGTATTATGAATATGTCGCAGAGGCATCAGGGAAAAAGGGAAAAGAAGCCGTGCTCTCGCAGGATGTACAGGTGCCCTACGTGACGCCCGCTTCAGCTGATGCACTGGATGTATTGAATATCAAATATATCATGGTGCCAGTAGCATACGACCCATTTGCCGGCAACAGCAGATATGTATTGGCACGGAGTGATGCGATACGGGGATTCCGTGTGTATGAAAACACGACGGTCAAACCGCGGTTTTTCTTTGCGCATGCTTCCTGCGGCACGGCGCACGTGGATTCGTATACGCCCAATGTCATACGGATATCCGTGGATGCCGTGTGTGCAGACACGCTCAATAGTTCCGAAGTCCGGTATCCCGGATGGGTGGCAACTATAGATGGTAAAAAAGTAGATATGGATAGTACAAATTCTGTATTTCGAACACTTTTTGTCCCCCTGGGAAAACACACGATTGTCTATACCTATGAACCCACCATATTCCTCTGGGGAGGGGTAATCAGCGCACTGACGATTGGTTTGCTTTGCGGGATGTACGTTTTTTCGCGGCGGCGATGATGTGGACGCGTACGGTTTGTATGCCGTAGGCCATGATAAGTATCATGAGCGGGTAATAAGGGACAAGATACCGCGATTCGACCATGGCAAGATAGGAAATGGGTACCAAGTTTAAAAGATAGATGATGCCATAGAATTTTATATGCCACCTGCGATGAAACAGCGTCAGGATAAGCGAAGGGAGAAACACAAAAACAAGAAGCGGCGGAATGACCAGGTCGTAGAATGCGCGGGACAGGGCAACATATGTATTCCACAATCGATACGAGAGCGCCGTATAGATAATCGGCCGGCAAAAGCGGATAGACCCCAGATGATCGCAAAACAGCGGCTGGACCGGATCCCTGCTGCCAAACGTTTCCAGATTGTGCCACCAGGGCGCATGGTCGGTGAGGGTCTGGACAAATATCCGGAGACCGTTTATGCCGTATGCTGCAGGATATGTCCGTACGGCTGCCAGTCCGACACTCCCTAATAGTTCGTCTACTTTGGTCCAGTCGCGGTGGGTATATGGCAATATATAATCCTCTAGATCCCAATACTCGGCATACCGGTCCGCGGTTTTGGGTACATAACGGCGGAGGGCTACAACGGACGGATCGGTTTCCGGCGGGAAATGCCTGCCGTCCCATACGAAATTTGTATAAAAAGGCATTTTTTTCGTATCGGAAAGACCCCACACGCCGGTGACGGCATGATTGGTGCCCACCCAGAAAAGGATAAGAAGCGTGCCGATGGTAGCCCCAATAATAGGCAGCCGTGCACCGGATGGCCGTGTGTGCATGGTCCACACCAGGATACTGCCCGAAACAAGAAACAGGATCATAAACTGGTATTTGAGAAGCGTCATGACGGCGGCAAGAAGGATAG
>JAKAFY010000028.1 GCA_021817785.1 bacterium | reverse complement strand
CCCTGCGTCAGGCAAAAAAATGCATCCGTGCCGGTGACGGCAGGATTGAGTGCTGCCGCCGAAGCCAGCGTTTCATCGGTTTTTTCAAACGTAAGCTCTGCCAGATTCGGACGGATGGCCATGGTTTCTATGTGTACCTCTGGCCGATAATCCGGCTCGGAAAGAAATGTGTTGCGCAATCGGGACAGCGCGACAATCACTGATCCCAATCCGACCGGTTTGTACAGCCTCTCCGAAATGCGGGGCTGTATCCGTTTTGCGTAGGCTGATAGATTTAAATAATTGAGCTTCAATGCTTCACGGGCGACGTCATCTCCCGCAAGTATTTCTTTAATAAGGTCCGTAATTTTAATCATAATATAAATATAACATTTTAATATAAATGTAACAAATAATAAAATATTTTACATAATATATCTCATCTTGTACTCTGGCGTGATGAAAGGAGGTGATACCTATGGCTGAATCTCACGAACGCCATCGTCCTGTAGACAACCGTCAGAGACCTTTGGAAGGAATACAGGCATATTTGCGTGCGGTATTTGAAAATTGGCACGCGGTGGAAAGCGGAAGGAGGGCGTATTTTGGTCACGGAAGACTGATGACGGAACATCGCAATCGGATACAACGCGGTGCGACACTGCCGGAAGACCGCACTGCGGGTCACGGGCAATCGTAGGCGATATGATTATGCTCCCATGCTAGCTGGGAGCAACGATGCATATTTTTCAGTTATTTCTCCGCATTCTCTGCTATGATATCGATATGTCCCGATGGGTGATTGGATTGGGTATCAGTTTGCTTATAGGTATAGGATTTGTGTTTTGGGTTCCTCATCTTGGCGTTGTTAGTATATTTTCTCCGATGGCTCCACGTGTCACACCCACTCCCACGCCCATGCCGTATGCAGATATGACGATTCCGTATCTTCGGAACAGACGCTATGTAAGCAAACTGGGTGCCCTGCAAAAAATAGCGGAAAACTCCTCATATACGTCTTATCGCACAAGCTACAACTCCGACGGGCTTACGATATATGGATTGCTGACGGTTCCGAAGAACATTCCCTCGACACGCTCGGGACCATGGCCGGCCATTGTGTTTGTGCACGGCTATATCCCGCCGGCTCAGTACCGGACGGATGAACGATACGTGGCGTACGTGGATTATTTGGCACGAAACGGGTTCGTGGTCTTTAAAATCGATCTGCGCGGCAACGATCAGTCTCAGGGAACACCTAGTGGCGCGTATTATTCTTCCGGCTATGTGATTGATACATTAAATGCCCGAGCGGCATTGGCGTCTTCTGCATTTGTAAACCCCAATGCTATCGGATTATGGGGCCACAGCATGGCGGGAAACGTGGTGATGCGTGCATTTGCCGCTAGACCTGAGATACCCGCCGTCGTCATCTGGGCCGGGGCAGGGTATACGTATGCAGATCTGGCTTCGTATGGGTTGCATGACACGAGTTATCAACGGGCGGGTCTTCGGGACCCGCACGCGCTGCCGCAAGGCGTACGTTCGTATTACGGCGCCTTTAGCGCGAGCAATCCGTTTTGGCGACAGGTAGCAGTCACGGACTATCTCAAAGACCTGAAGGGCGCCATAGAAATCCATCACGCCGTGGACGATGACGTCGTAAGCATCGAATACAGCCGGAATTTGATGAAATTATTAGATCAAACGAGCGTGCTGCACCAGCTGTTTGAATATCCCACCGGAGGACACAATATCGAAGATCCTTCCTTCAGTACCGCGATGGCCCGCACGGTAGCATTTTTTACGAAATACCTCCGTTAGCTCTGCCACTTTTCCAGTGCCCGCTGGAGTTCGGGGCTGTCCTTGGCTTCCGAAAGGGGGATGCCCGCCAGGGTAGCCCGAAGGGACTGAACGACCGCTCTGGCGCCAGCAGCAGACCCGTCCGGATGCCCGTGGATGCCGCCGCCAAAATTAAAGAGCATGTCACTTCCCAGGATTTTTACGAGATCCGGTATGTGACCAGGCTGGAGTCCACCGGATGCGGTAGGGAGCACAGTTTTAAGTCCGTACCATTCCGACCGGAGGAAGGAGTTTATCGCGACCACTTCATCGCGTCCGCCTTCCATCTTGCCTACGACGGTTCCGGTATGGAAGGAATCGACGCCGGCCAAACGCGCGAGTTTGGCGATGATAAGCATGGATATGCCAAACGTCCGAGACCTCGTAAACGCGGCATGCATGGCGCGATGTCCGTGAATCATGAGTCCGTAATTTCTATTGCGTATGCCTTGGACGCCGCTAAAGCCTGCCGTCAAAATATCCATCATGAGACAGTTGGCGCCGGAGTCCCGCACATAGTTTGCGCGTTTCATCATTTCTTCGTATGACGCGGAAATATTAAACGCGTGAATCTTGGCTGATCCTATGTCCAGATAATGCTTTGCTTTCATACGTTTGGTCACTTCATCGACGCGGGTATAAAAATTGTCTCCGTGCATGCTGGTCAGATTTTCATCGTCTTTCACCAGATGCAATCCGTTATCCCACACGTTCATGCTGGCTTCCGCGTGTTCGGCTTCGGAGAGCCCGAGCTTGGGCTTGATGATGGATCCCAACAGCGGGCCGTCAGTGACGCCAGTTAACCTGCGAACGCCGTCTATCCCGAGTGCTGGCCCGGGAAACGACTGGACAAATACTTCGGGGAAATCGATGTCTTCGATCCGAAGCCCGGTAATTTCTTTGAGCCCGAAAATATTGCCGGCAATCGATGACAAAAACTGCGCGATGTTTCCTGCCTCAAAGAGATCCAAAGGGTATGCGATGGTTATAGCACCCGTTTTTTCGTCCATTTCGATTACTTTGGCATGCAGCTTGTCCCAGATTTCTTTTTCGCCAAGCCCGACATCCGTCCACGTACCGACGGAAGATTCTGCTGCCACCCCTCCCGCCGTTCGGTCAAACGGCTGTCCTTCGACCGACAGGGTAAACCGTATGCGTACGTGTTTGGCCGGATCAACGGATTCGTGAAGAGACAGGTAACTGGTGTATTGGTTTGCCATAGGTTTATTTTCCTCCTTCGGAAATAAATGGATATATTTTTTCTGTTGCTACTCTGACCTGGTGCCCTTCGATAACACCCGCTTCGCAGATGACGCGGGTGGTTGCGGTAAAGGGTACAAAATCAAATGCCGGTGCGTAAAATTTGAGTCCTTTAGGAGCATCTGCCCAGATTTCTTCAGCACTTCGTGTTTCGATGACAGACGGAGTGTATGGTCGGGGATCGAATTTCAGAAGCGAGCTCAACGAATAGACCGGTATGCCTTTCATGGCGGCGGCTGTGGCGATAGCCAAGCTTCCCACTTTGTTCACAAATCCCGTATCGGTCAACAGATCGGCTCCCATAAACACGGCATCTATCGCGCCGACGCGGCCCTCGATCATAGAGACTGCCACGTCGTCTATGACCATGGTGACGTCTTCAAATCCCAGGGACAATAATTCTTTCGCGGTAATGCGCCCTTGGTACAAGGGGCGTGTTTCGGCTACATACACGCTGAACATAGCGCCATTTTCGCGGGCCAAGCGGAAAAGTGCTACCGCCGTCGATGAGTGGCAGATGGTCAGGTACGACCCGCCGTCAACCAAGAGAGATTTGCCGGCCTGGGGGATAGACTGCTTGCCGTCGGTGATACATTGCCGGTAGTCCCGTATGCGGGCTGCAATATCATTTCCTGCGAAAATATATCGGACAGCATTTTGGGCGAGCGGCTCGGTCGGTCGGGCATACGCTAATTGTTCACCGAGCGTCCTAAGCTCCGTCGTTGGCAAGTCTGCGTGTGCTTCGAGAGTGTCCAGTACGGCGAGAGCCACATTCGTCGCCCCCTGGATTTTTAACGACCTGATATTCGAAACAACCGTTTGTATATCCTGCATCTTCTTCCATTGTAGAAAGAGTGGAGGTCGATTACCAGTAGATAAATTGACAAAAAAACAAAGCGTCCTTCGTTTCTTTTTGCTACTATGGGAAACGTATGCGCCGCATATCATTTCCGTTGGCCGTGTTTTGGATATGGAGAGTTTTGCTATTGCTGTTTCAGGTAGCCATTCAGCCGTTCCATTGGACCAGCCACTTATCTACATCCCCTGACGTTATCCATAGGATATATTACAGTTGGGCTGGCAATTGGGACAGTCCGTTGTACTTTAAAATTGCTACCCACGGGTACACGTTTCCATTACAAGCGTTTTTCCCATTGTGGCCCATGGTATTGCGGATGTGCATGTTTTTGGGTTTGTCCCCGGCCATGACATCATTACTTTTGTCGTTTATTATTGGGCAACTCATATTTTGCTTATTCTATGTTGTGACACGCATCCGATTCGGAAATGTCATCGCTAAAAAGGCGCTGCTTCTGTTTTGTGTATTTCCGTCGTCTATATTTTTGCTTGCGGGATATTCCGAGGGACTGTTCCTATCGTTTGCTATCGGCGCGATCTTACTTTTTGATACTAAAAAATATATTTTATCGGCCTTAGCCATCGCATTAGCAGGCTCCACGAGAATCGTCGGCATCGCGTTATTGCCGTTGTTTATATTTCTGACGGTGAAGTGGAACAAAAAATTATTCTATATGATTCTCGGTGTATCCGGTGTTCTATTGTATGCGCTCTTTCTTCAGGTACATTTTGGAACATTTATGATAGCGGTACTGGCGCAGCAGAACTGGTGCCATGTGCGGCAGAGTTGCGGGTATGTTTTTTTGGGAGCACCGGTCATCAACGCTGTCATTCATGAATCAATGAATATTCTGCAGTCCGGGATTTCTCCGGTCGGGGTGGATATTGCATTCACCGTCTTATTCCTGGTTATGACCATACCGGTATATATCCATGCGGGAGCGTCTTTATTCCTCTATTCCTTGTTCACTATTTTGCTTCCGCTCGTGTCATTTAACTCGACGTTTTCCATGACCCGCTATGTCTACGCGGCATTTCCGGTATTTATGGTTCTCCCGTTTTATCTTAGAAATAGATATATTTTTATGGCCGTAGTCGTCGGATTTTTTGTCATGCAGCTATTTTTTGTCACGTGGTTTACAAACGGATTATTTGTCGGATAAAAGAAAGACTGTCGACATCGTGTAGTTCAGTTTCGGGGATTAGTGGTTCGGCTGTTGGTTGGAAAACCCCTGAGTATTGAAGTTTTGGCCGTTTGTGCCCATGCGGTTATACAGGTTTTCGTATGGATTGCGGCGGAGCGATACATATCCTTCCATCTTACTGCCGGGCTGCGAATAAAAATCCTGAGGCCGCACAAACTGCTCGCCGCTGCACTGGTACCCCAACGCGTCCGCATCCTGCCGGGACAGAATAAAGTCGCTGGGCTTGTGTCCTAACGCGGCATACGGCGCAAAGGCTTCGGGGCTCATGTAGTCAAAAATGGAAAGGTACACCGTCCTCATTGGAAAAACGTGCGCCTCGTATGACACATCCGTGCCGTCCATAGGGCCGATCGTACCGACCTGTTCTCCTGAAGTTACGGTAGCACCGACCGTAATGCCGGGCAGGGTGTCCACATGAAACAGCCGCACATAAAAGCTCGGATTTTTCCGGGATGCGATAAACACCTGTTTCCCAAGGTTGATTTGTTCGGATTGTATTGCTGTGACGGTGCCGTCAAACGGCGCGTAGATTGCAATATTTGGGTGTCCGGCAGAGGGAAGGGAACGCACCGGCATATTGTTTTCCGTGTCCTGACTCCAGTTAAAATAGTGCTTCATGCTGCGGCAGGACTCGCCGTCCCAGGCTCCCATAGAGTAGTCATGGCCCGCGTCGGAGCGAAATTTGGAAATGCTAAACACCGCGCTTGCTTCTACCGGATTAGCAGTAATGGCCGGCACATCAGACGGACGGAATGAAAGTAACAAATGCATACCAACGACGCCGTAGACCATGGCTGCAGAGATAAGGAAGACAAACATCAGTAGCGCGATGAGTATGCCGGTCCGGGGGAGCGCTGCAGGTTTCATATATGTAATCTATCGTACACCGCAATACTGTTCAGTATGGAATGTTTCCTTTGTGCTGTCAATCGTATGCCATACACCTCGGAGGTGTTACATTTTCGTAGAAAAAGCGTAACATTTAGCTTCATTTTTTCCTAACACCTCCGAGGTGTAAGAAAAGAATTGCAGGCACGTATGGGGAAAGGTTACTGTAAGATATATTACAATGGGTAAAGAAGGGAGGATGGTATGCAAACACTATATCTGTTTATGATGGTGAGTCTGGATGGGTTTTTCGAGGGGCCGAATCATGATTTATCCTGGCACCATGTGGACGACGAGTTTAATGCGTTTGCCATCAAACAACTTGGGGAGACGAGCATGATTCTGTTCGGACGTAGAACGTATGACATGATGGCAAGCTTTTGGCCGAACTATGAGCCTGAGGATGAAGAAAACCGAATTGTCCGGCAGTACATGGATACCATCCCAAAAATGGTGTTTTCGAAAACATTGGATGCCGTACATGAAACAAATGACTGGAAAAACGTCACGCTACGGCACGAAGTAGATGCGGAGGAAATCAAACGATTAACGTCAGAATCTGGCAAACCCATCGCGGTGTTTGGAAGCTCCAATCTTTGTGTGACACTGTTAAAATTCGGTTTACTGGATGAACTACGGATTATGGTCAATCCAGTGGTAATAGGGAAAGGCACACGATTGTTTGAGGGATTGGATGCTAAACTCGATCTTACCCTGTTATCCACCAGGACGTTTGGGAATGGAAATGAACTTTTAACATATAAAGTGTAAACAGTGTTACCAGACAAAGGGGATAAGTGCGTTCGTGTGTTTTTTATAGGCGGGGTATTGGTCGGGGAATGTTTGGGTCATAAACCGTTCTTCTTTCGGAATACGCGTCAGGATGACCACGAGTGCGATGGCGAGGATAATAAGCGACACCATCGACTGCAGGTCACATACCGCGCCGATACTCATCATCAGCATGCCGGTATAAATAGGATGTCGGACGACGCTATAGACGCCCGTTGTGACCAGTTCGTGGCCCTTTTTGATGTCGGGCTTTGAACTCCAGTTATCCGCAAGCGTATGCCGCGCGATTATCGCGACTGTGACGCCGGCTACGGTGAGTAAATCGCCGAAGACCGCAAGTGGCAGAATCGTCGGGCGTGAGAGAAACCACATGATGTGGGGACCGATGCGCATCGATTTCCCAAGCAAGAAACGGTAGAGCAGAAAAATGGTGACGATGGCTATACCGATTATCCGCAGGGGCACCTTCCGGTCGGGACGCAGTTTGGATGGCTTGGAATTTTTCCAGTTTATCGCCCAATACACCACAAACGCTATCCAGCACAGCACCGCTATGTCTATCGTGATCGACATAGGGAAAGTATAGCACGCACAGTATTATTCCTTTAACACCTCCGAGGTGTTAAATTTTCGTGGAAAATGCTTAAAATCTAGCCTCATTTTTCCTATACACCTCCGAGGTGTTAGAAAAGGTGATCAATTGTATTAGTGAAAGAAATCAAAGATTTTGCCGCGAAAGAGGGTGAGATATAGGCTCATGCTTACGACGTGTTCTACAGAGGGGATGACGATATTTGTGACGCCGGGGATGGTAACGGTGTATGGGGGAACGACTTCGTCAAACAGCGGCCGCAGCGTCAGAATTTTCTTTTTGTCAGCTTTTGATAATGTCGAGATAACCTTTTCTGATCGCAAAACGGATTCCTTAAATGACGGGCTATCTTTGGTCGCCTGAGCAAAGGTATGCCAGGGCCAATCACCGGCACGCACCCTGCCGCAGTTTATAATCACTTTGTGAATTTTGTTTTTCCGTGCAGCAAAAAGATTCAGGACAAACGAGCTTCCTGCACTGTTCCCAATGAGTGATACGGTTTCCCCGTGAGCGGTGAGTTCATCAACCAATGCTATGGCCCGATCGAGTTTGGGCTGCAAGCCAGGTTCCTCAGTTTTCCACCGTGCATCAAATATGTGGGGGATAAACCTATCTCGACTCCACCCCTTCGTCGACCACATGAGCGCTGCGATGTTATTTCCTAATCCTGGGACGATGATGACGTGGTGTTTGGAAGACATAAAATTATTAGCAATCATTCTAGTTTATACTAGAATAATGCTTACTGATAAAAAATTCCGTATGCGCGACATATTTGCATCGAAGGTGTATTATGCAGTTGATTTTATAACCTGATAATATGGAATTATGAGTAAGCGATCGATAAAAATTCAGGTGGAACCTGCGATCCTCAAATATGCCAGATTTTGTTCAGGATACACGGTAGTGGAAGCATCTAAAAAATTAGGAATCAAAGAAGACGTGTTGACTCTGTATGAAGATCAGAAAACCGAGATCACTATTCCACGTTTAGAAAAGATGGCAGGCGTATATAAAATACCACTTGCATACTTTTTCCTTCAGGAAATTCCCAAAGATGTTGTGTTGCCCAAAGATTTTCGTATCATCTATGCTTCTGAAGAACGAAATTTCTCTCCGCCGGTGATGCTCGCTATTCGTCGAGCTCGATACATTCAGTCTGTAATTCAA
>JAKAFY010000027.1 GCA_021817785.1 bacterium | reverse complement strand
CCGATCTGAATGCGCTAGAATATAGCTATGGCAGCAGACACACTCGCGGTTTTAGCATATAAGCCGGACATAGACAAACGACTCACGGAAGATATTTCCTCCATACACAATAGATATAAAGATCTTCGTTGGACACAGGATGTTTGCAAACGCATTGCATCGTTTATTGTCTCGGGAAAATCCGTTCGTGGCAGCTTAGTCGTGTATACCTCTCTGTTATTTCAAAAACGCGTGCCTGCCGGAGCCTGGGACGTCGCGTGTGCCATGGAATTTTTGCATGCGGGGTTGCTTATCCACGATGACATCATGGACCGGGACACCATCCGGCGCGGTTTACCGACGATGCATTCCCAGTATGAGCAATACGCGGCAGTACAAAAGGGGAGGGATGTTGCCCATTTCGGCCTCAGCCAGGGAATCAATATCGCGGACTTCTGTTATTTTCGCGGCTATGCGCTTTTAGCAAAAGGTGGGTGGGAAGCGGTACAGTTTGCAAGTGACGAGCTTTCCAAAGTCGTATTGGCGCAGATGCAGGACGTAGGCAGCGGTCACCTGCCCGATCCGTATACAAAAGAAGGGGTATTGCACCTGTACCGATACAAGACCGCGCGCTATACGTTCTCGTTGCCTATGCGTCTCGGCGCCATGTTGGCAGGCTGCGATATACGTACCCAGGAATCTCTCGACCGATTGGGAGAATGCCTGGGTCTGCTGTTTCAGATCCGTGATGACGAATTCGATAGCATGGGAGACCCGAACGTGACCGGCAAATCCACCGGCATAGATGCCGCAAATAACAAACAGACATTAGCCACCCTTATGACTGCCGGAGAATTAGAAAAATTTAGAAGACAGCTCCGTATCGATGCCTTGTCTCTTATCCGGTCGTTGCCCATTTCGGATACGCACACCCGGGAACTTATGGCGCTGTTACGGTTTTGTGAAGAAAGGAACCGCTAACGTATGAAACGCATCTATATCGTGGCCGTGCTTTTTGTCGCCCTATGCCTCGGCGTCTATTACGTCAACCATCCGTTGTCTTCCAAGGTAAAAATACGTGGGACGGTATTTACCGTAGACGTGGCGGCTACCGAGCAGCAAAAGGAACTGGGTCTGGGCGGCAGGGACTCCATGCCGTTGGATCACGGAATGCTGTTTCCCTATGACCATAAAGAACAATACGAATATTGGATGAAAGGCATGCATTTCCCCCTCGATTTTCTCTGGATAGACGGTAAAACGGTTGCCGATATGACACCCGACATACCTTTTCCCACCGACGGTCAACCGCTCCGGGTAGTCCGTCCCAACGTGCCCGTAGACAAAGTGCTGGAACTAAACGCGGGTACCATTGCACGGCTGGGTATACAGGTCGGGGACCCGGTTGAATTTATCGACAGATAACACTCAAAGACCAAATACTTCGAGCGTCCGCTGTTTAAGCCGCATGTATGATGATGATTATTTCTTTTCCGTCACGGTTTGAGCGTAGAGGGTGGTGCCGGAGTATTGACCGGTGACTTCCACGTTCTTATTCACATACGCGTCAAGCTGAATAGTCTGTGATGTGATGCCCGTCGTTTTTCCGCGTGCATCCAGCAATATAAACGAATAATCATCTCCTTTGCCTCTCATAAGCAGACCCTCCAGTGTGCTGTTTTGGGGCGTTGCGACGGTGGGTTTCTGAGCCTCACGTGTCACATACTGAAATCCCACGAACCCCAACACCCCCAGGACGGCAAGTGCGACCAAGCTCAACATAAATGTCTTCATAGTATGTATCTATAGTACACCAACGCCTGCATTGTGTTTTATATCACGAGACACTGAGGGGGAACATACCCCTCAGTTATTTTGAACTCCCGTAATACGTGACGGGTGTGGATTTGGTAATCGTCTGCAGATTTTTTTCCGTTACGAACATCATTTCCGGGGGGAATGCGTGCGGCATGGCTCCTACGGAAAGCGAGCTTCTGGGATCAAACAACCGGGATACCTGCGACTGGTGGCAGAGCACCGCTTTATGTTTATTGTCCTGGTTTGGCACGGCATGAAGCGCCGGAAGTACACCCGGTTTGATCAGTTTTTTATCCGGTACCCCTTCGGACAAATACGGATATTCGCCGTAATAGAGGACATGATCGCGCATCGAGTCCGCGGGAAATGCGGCGGCTGCCACATCACGGATGATCGTATGGTCGACCGGCCGCAAATGTAACTTGGTCATGCCAAGGGCCGCGGGTGCGAATATCAGAAAATTCTCCGAATCGCCGACGATGGTGCGTATGTGCTCTCGCAGCCGTTCCTGAAGTTGCGGCATGAGCGTCTGCCGGTCGTAGCCTGCCACACGTCCGAACTGGGACTCGCGGAACGGATATACATGGGTGTTACTATTTGCTTTGGTTCTCCACGGGGCATCGATAAATCCCAAATGATACTGGTTGTCGCGGGGAATACCAAGCGTCATGTTGGACTGTACGTCTTCCTCATGCCTTTTTTCATACAGCTCCACCACGGAAGAAAATCCCGGCGCGACGTACCGTTTTAGGTCGGACGTTTGGGCGGACTGCAACGCACGGGTAAAAAACGTGATCGTATACACATTCTTCGGTGGGAATTCCGTGACCAACCCGCCGACGGACAGAGGGACATCGTCTTCATGTGGCGAAAGGACAATGATTTTTGTGTGATGCTCACGCGCTGCTTCTATGACAGAGTTGAGTATTTCCGTCCCCTTTTCCAGATCCGGCAGTCGATGGATCGCCCAATCTATGGCACGGTGCCCGGACGGAAAAGACGGAAAGGGCAATTTGCTTTTGTACATTTCCGTGGGAAGGGGAATCAGTTCTGCCATAGGCTTTGTATAATAAAGGATAGCATAGAATCGAAAAATATTTGATATAATACCCATATTGCGGGTGCAGCCGCGGGTGTAGCTCAATGGTAGAGCGCCAGTTTTCCAAACTGGTGACGAGGGTTCGATTCCCTTCATCCGCTCAATTTCTGTTGGCAACATGATCTACCGTGAACATGCAATACGAGCGTGGGTACATGTTGATGTTCTTTGCCTCGAACATGCTGTATTGTGCAAGTGAAATGTGGTGCCTCACAGTATTCAGCACATAATGATTTTGTGCTGAGAGCGTGGAGCATGTCGGTTATTGACTCCTGCTCTCTAAGAAGACTACAATTCCCCTATGCCAGCAATCACAAAAATAAAAGGTGATTTAGGCCAAGCGATGGTCATGGCGGATGCATTAAAGCGCGGATATAAAGTTGCACTGCCTCTTGGGGAAGACTGGCGTTATGACCTGATCGTGTTGAAAGAACAACGGCTCCTACGAATACAGTGTAAATACGCTGAATCACATAACGGCGTCATAAAAGTACGATGCGAAACGCATGACGGACGCTCATATTACCGATACCGGCAGAACGATTTGGATTATATAGCTGTTTACGATAAAGTTACGGACAAATGTTATTACGTTCACAGTTCTTACTTAGGCAATCAAGGGAGGGGCTCGTTGAGCATGCGCACAACTCCCGCCCGAAATGGCCAGAAGGAAAAAACGTTCAACTCTGAAGATTTTTTGTTATTTTAGTATACTTTCTATAACGCCCCTGTAGCTTAACGGATAAAGCAGGTGTGTTCTAAACACAAGAGTGGGGGTTCGATTCCCTCCAGGGGCGCCGCTATTTATGTATGCTTTCTTCTGCCTCATCCTGAGTTTTTTTCTTTTGTCGGCCGCTCCTCCCGTGCGTGCCAAATACGATCCGACAACTGTCCCGAACAACAAATTCGGTATCCACATCGTGGATGTCAATGACATAAGCGATGCCGCCTCCCTCGTCAACAGTTCGGGCGGAGATTGGGGGTATGTCACTGTCGTCATACAGGAAGACAACCGGGATTTTGATAAGTGGCAGGGCGTATTTAACCAGATGCGCAGGCTGCACCTTATTCCCATCGTCCGGCTGGCCACGCACGTCGTCGGCACCTCCTGGGTCATACCATCCAAAGAAAGTGCGGACGACTGGGCGAGATTTCTGAATTCATTAAACTGGCCCACGGAAAACCGATATGTCGTTCTCTTTAACGAACCCAATCACGCCAACGAATGGGGCGGTACGCTGAATCCCGAAGGATTTGCGGACACCGTCAAACTATTTACGGATGCGCTGCACAAAACATCGGAAGATTTCTTTGTGATGCCGGGGGCGCTGGACGTATCCGCCGCGTCTGATGGGCAGGCAGAGGACGCGGTCTCATATTGGAAAGCCATGGTGGCACACACAAAAGACGTATTTTCTGACATAGACGGCTGGAGTACCCACTCCTATCCCAATCCGGGATTTTCCGGCTCCCCGTATGCGACCGGCAGGGGGACGTTGTATTCATACCTTTGGGAAAAATCCGTATTGAAATCGTTGGACGTCACCAAAAACCTGCCGGTATTTATCACCGAAACAGGATGGATTCATCGGAGCGGCGTTTCTGACAACCCCTCGTTACTGTCCGCAGACCAGGTCGGGGAGGACTTAAAAATCGCCGCCCAAACGGCATGGCAGGATCCGTCTATTGTGGCCGTAACGCCGTTTGTCTTAAACTACCAGGGATATCCGTTTGATCATTTCTCATGGCGCAGATTGGGATCAAATGACTTTTATCCGCAGTACGGCGCATATCAGTCCATCGCAAAAATACACGGTACCCCCAGGCAGCGCGAGCATTTTACCCTGGCGCCCGCCATCATCCCACACAGCTTGGTAGCAGGTTCCACCTATACCATGTACGCGACCCTCACAAATAGCGGACAAAGCATCCTTTCGGAACAGGACAATTATTCCCTGCGGCTGGAGACAAACGGGAAATTTACCATGGTGTATGACCCGCTGCCGGTTTTGGAACCGGGGCAGTCCGGATCGGTCGCCATACATCTGGAAACGCCATCAACCGCTTCTTCCTATACCTACTCGCTCGACCTTCTCCATGGTGACCGGTCTACCGTCATAGACTCCGGTGTAGTACAGGTCGTGCCGCCTCCGTCGGTCACCGTCTCGGTGGCATTGGGCTGGCGCACGGCAAATGATGCTGCAGACGCTACGGTGCTAGTCTACGACGACAAAAAATTGCTGCACAAAGTAAACGGGGTGCATCTTGTGGGAGGCAAAGCCACGGTTTCCGGCCTTCATAACATCGTCCCGGGCAAATCGTACCGTATTGTTGTCCTCGTCCCGTATTATCTGCCGAGGCAGCGCATCACCAAGCTGTCCGCAGCAAATACGCTGGTAGACCTACCGCGCATGTATCCTCTGGACTTTAACCGTGACGGCAAATTCGACGCTGCCGATATCCTGGCAGGGGCACAAATGAAACCAAACTTTATCGCATCGCTCTTCGTCGGCCCCTAGCCTCACGCTCATGCAAATCTCCTATAAATAAGGTACAATAAGCCGTATTCTTACCCAGGAATCGATGCGACGAAGCTGGACTATGTGCATCAATACGGGTACGTTTAAATCATTGGTGGCTGTAGCTCAGCCTGGTTAGAGCGTCTGCCTGTGGAGCAGAATGTCGGCGGTTCGAATCCGCTCAGCCACCCACGCATGAAATGATTGATGGGAGAAAGATATACATGAGTGATATTACGCATCAGGAGTCTCGGGATCAGCAGATTACACCGGCGGCGGCACCGCCGCTGGCTCCCATTGTGTCGGATCTTATCAATACCTACGCCGAAGGCACGGTCATGGGCAAATCCGGTGTGGGGTACAACGTCAGCCGCACGGTATCCGTGCTTGCCGTCGCATTTGAAAAGCTAAGAAACGCCGTAGAATTCCGCGCCGAACACCTTATCCGCAGGGCCGCCATCGAACGCATTCTCAAACGCCGGGTGATTTTAAATGGGGCCGCTGGGTCCATCGCCGAAAATTTGGTGACGGAGCTTTTGTGGGCCAAATACATCGACAGCTCGTTTATCGATGAAGCAAAGGTCGCGGAACTTACCCTTATCATCGATAAATATCTGGTCATCCGCCAGACGATCACGGCAGGACATGCGGATATCCCGTGGGATTATGTCTTGGGAGTCGCCGCGTCCGAAATAGAAGAGTCTCTGGTATCCGCGCGCAAACGGCAGGCACTGCTGTACTTTTTTTACCAGGCAGTCAGCCCAAAAATAAAGCTTGCCGGCGTCGATGAACAGCAGACCAATCTCATCACCCTGGTAGCCAGCGAGCGCGCCTATATGCAGTCCGATGATGCGCTTATTTCCTTTCACCTTACCACGTTGCTTCTTCCCGAGTGGACCAATAATACAAAAGAAGTAAGCGGGGCAGCCGTCAGCCAGTTTCTGAAAGCCGCCCATACCATACGGACCACCCTCATCCACCCCATGACGGCCCCGGTATTCCGGTATCTGCGCCGCCAGGTTCCGCCGTTTCTGCTACTCCGTGACTTTTTCTTTGATGCCGGTCCGGATGTGAAAACGTATGTAGAGGATCCGAAAAAACTGGATGAGAAACTTACGGAGCTTGCTATCCGCAGGTACAACGAAACGGGTACCAAAGTGCGCCGTGCGGTGGTACGGAGTTTTATCTATATCTTTCTCACGAAAATGATTTTCGCCATCGCGCTGGAAGCTCCGTATGACATTTATGTCACCAAAAAACTGGCGCTTGTCCCCATCATCGTCAACATGCTGTTTCCGCCGATCATGCTTTTTTTGGTCGCCGGGTTGTTTAGCGTGCCGGGCGAGGACAATACGCGCCGCCTGATCGAACGCATCCATAAGCTTATCTACCACTTTGACGACGTAGTGCATGAAAAAGACAGTTTCAGCGAGAAACAAAAAGTGCGGCGTCCCGTATTGGCCGGCGGATTTTCACTCATCTATCTTGCCACCTTTGCCATCACGTTCGGGCTTATCAATATCGTGCTTTCCATGCTGCAATTTAGCATCCCGAGCAAAGTGATATTCGTATTTTTTGTCGCGTTAGTATCGTTTTTTGCCTACCGCATACGGCACTCGGCCAAAGAATACGAAATGATCGACCGGCAGGGATTATTAGAACCGTTCATGGACTTTTTCCTGATGCCCGTCCTTCAGGCCGGACAATTTTTGTCCAAAGAAATCGCCAAGATCAATATATTTATCTTTATCTTTGACTTTATCCTGGAAGCGCCGCTCAAAACCATCTTCGAAGTGGTAGAGGAATGGATCCGCTTCGTCCGCCTCAAGAAAGAAGAAATCGTCTAACTAATAGTTCTATGATCACTGATCTACAAACATTAATTAATACATAACGACACGATAAGTCCTATACTCTCTCAACAACAACACATGGGCTTGACATAGCCAGTGAGTTTCTGGTCAAGTGATACCGCAACACCCCCAATGTACCCAATGACGCATTAACATCAGGAGGCTTTTGTTCGAGGACGACGGGGGACATACCTTCAGGAATCTCAACAGGGCCAAGAAATGTTCGTATTCGATTCCGTCCTGCCCAAACAAACGTTGGTTTCCGTACTGGCCTACAGTTGTATTCCGAGCAAATTATCTTAAAAATAAAATCATTTATTACTTTACTCGGAACGATTCCAATGATCATATTATCCTTACCATCATTTGTGATGCCCAAAAATTTTATATGGGATGTTGGCTCAATTTCTTGTAACATACTTTAGCCTATAATTATATCATGGATGTACTAGTGTAGGTTCCATAGACGTCCATACGTGGAATTTGTTATAACTTATGCATACGCCTACAGCTCAGCGGATTAGAGCATTTGTCTTCGGAACAATAACCAATGTTACGATAGCTACCGTGGTACACTAATATATATGACTGCGCAACAACTACAATTTGCTCGATTCAAGGCAAGCCAACTTGGAAGAACTATTGATATTACGCTTGGGATAGTGCTTCTGTGGTGGGGATTCGGATTTACGTCACTCGCCAAAGATATTGTGGCGCTTGTCGGCGTCTTTGTACTCCTCGCAGGGGTTTTAAACGTCTGCTGGCTTGCGCCTATTCTTGGCATACCCTTCCGTGGCTCAGATGTACCACCTCCGACAAAGCCATCTAAGACTTAGCCTCAGGGACAGTCCTTCCAAAGGACAGTCCTTAGCCTCATTCGTCTAATATAAGGTCTTTAGGAGTTTCGAGGTCGTTGTTTTCTACAAAATCCCTGTAGGAATTCATCGGAACGAATCGAATATTATCTACATGCGTAAAATATGAAAGCAACATACCGGTTTGTATCCAGTCGGTCTGCTTATGTCCTAAATAATAGGGATAACTAGAGTAAGGATAATCTTGAAGCTCACCGGTGATAATGGATGCAGGATTACGGTGTATGTAGCGGGTTACGTGCAGAAAATATGGCTCACTTTCCACTAAAATAGCTTTATAGCGACCTTGAAACAAATGCCCCTGGCGTTGGTGCTTTCGGTTAAAATACGAAACATATCGCGTCACTATGCTTCGCATAAAGTGTTCTATATCCTGTTTGCCTCTTTGATGTACAAAGAAATGAAAATGATTTGGCATGAGGACAAAACAAAGCATATCCACCTGACCGTATAAATTTATCCGTTTTGATGTATTCGTATGTATAAGTTCCGGCTTAGGAGGGGGAGACAGGCAATTTTTTATAATGTGAAGAAATACCGAATAATCTTGCGGGTCCAGAAATATCGTCCGTTTCTCCACGCCGCGATTATAAATATGATAGTACCCATCCGCCAGATATGGCTTTATGGCATTTTTGGCAGGCATATAGAGATTACTCTCAAGGACAGTCCTTTGGAGGGACAGTCCCTGAAGCTACGAGATGTACTCTCTAGTGAGCCGTAGCGGGGACAGGTGGA
>JAKAFY010000026.1 GCA_021817785.1 bacterium | reverse complement strand
GCTATTGCCGCATAAACACGGGGTTTATTGTGTTTCATACATCATACGTTCCTCCCATCCACCAAATGCTCACGGGTGAACCGTGTCATTGCGATCCCGCGTAGCGGGAGAAGCAATCTGGTTCATCCGTAGGAAAAAGGTGGATAAAAGATAAAAATCGACAAAATAATTACTAAAAAGAAAAAGCTCGCAAGTGAGCAAGTCTTTTTGAAGGTAATTATTTTAATTTCAGGGAAAAGAGTCCCTGAAAAAGAGAAAGGGCCCAGCGTCACTTGCTGGAAGTGGCGCTGGGTTTTGTCAACTATTTTATATTTTTTCCTTGTTGAATTTTTTTCTTTTCTTCTTTGATCTTTTCCTTTTTTTCTTTTTTGAATTTTTTCTTTTGTGTTTCCATTTTTCTCTCCATATTTATATTTAATTACGAAAGTTCGTAATTATTTACTATTTCGGGATCCATTTCTCTTTTGTCGCTTTTTGAAAATATTGTGTACTATTCCCGCAATGTTCACTGTTCTTATTTTCTTCCCTTTAACTGTATCTGTTGATTTTTTTTGGGTTTTTGTTGCCATTTTCTTTTTTTCCTTTGTTTGCTATAAATTTTTCGTACTCAGAGAAAGACAGAAGAGTGATCATTCCGTCCTTTTCGGAGGTCAAAAATGCCGATTTCGTATGATGATGTTAAAGTGCAAAAAATCTACCTATCCCACTTCGCTCTCCGGATAAGAGAGCTTCGCGGGATCGTTCCCCGTATGCTTTTCCTCTGTGAATCGGAAAAGCTGCGGTAGAACGAAAAACCCCGTTTGGTAACGGGGTTGTGAGCGAAAGACTTCGGTATCTCTCTACCCAGCAACCCCATCTCCGAGGACTCGGAGATGCCAACTAAAAATAATGAGGGTTGTATAGGTAGAGATCATAGGGATGGTTGCGGAGCCGGCTCTCGGGCGGCGTCCTGCTGGGTCATCTGTTGCCCGGGAAATATGACGGTAATCATGCGATCGGCGTTTTTCCCGCCGGGAGCTGATTTTTCCGCCACGCTCACAGACGTAACTTCCCATTGAGAGATGGGATTTGTTTTTGTTTCTTTGGCTATGGTTGGTCGTTCTGTTTCGGACATAGTGATTTCTCCATCATCCGCCTTCGCTCGAATTCGTCCCGAGGGCTACGACCTCGCGGACGAAAGCTCGCTTCGGCGGATCGTTCCTCGTACGCTTTTCTTCTCTGAATCAGAAAAGCTGCGATAGAACGAAAAAACCCTCCGATTTGGAGGGTTCGTGTGTTGCTTTTTTTATTTTTTTAAAAAAATTATGCAGGCATCACACGACCCTCTCCGACCGTTCGGAGGTTAATAAGGGCCATAAAGTGATACCAGCACGTCGTTTTCATGTGAATACGTATTATAAAATCCGATTGTAATCGTTGTCAACCAGTAAATTGTGCAGGCGGGGACATACGTCTACTATGAACGATACGGTATTTTTAGTATCATAGAGACACAAGATATGAGAACACTGACGATAGATACCGTACAACATGTCGGAAAAGAAGTCACGCTGCAGGGCTGGGTGAACGCACGCCGCGATCACGGCAAGATTATGTTTCTCGATCTTCGGGACAGGACTGGCGTTGTGCAGATGGTCGGGGTAAAGGTGGAGGCCAGGATCGAGGACGTGGTGGAAGTGGTCGGGCTCGTAAAAAAACGGCCTGATGCGATGGTAAACGATAAAATACCCACCGGCACGGTAGAGATAGAAATCAAAACACTTACGGTTCTTTCCAAATCGCAGGAATTGCCGCTTCCCATAGATACCGACGGCTATGACATCAACGAAGAAGTGCGGCTGAAATACCGGTATCTGGATCTGCGCCGCCCCAGAATGCAACGAAACATCCGTTTACGATCCAGGTTTGTGGATTTAGTACGACAATATCTTTTCAATGAAGGCTTCACGGAGATAGAAACCCCCATGCTTACCAAATCCACGCCGGAAGGTTCCCGGGACTTTCTCGTTCCAAGCCGCATGCAGCCGGGCAAATTTTATGCGTTGCCGCAATCCCCGCAGCAATACAAGCAGCTTCTGATGGCTGCGGGTTTCGAACGGTATTTCCAGATCGCCCGCTGCATCCGGGACGAAGATCCCCGTGCGGACCGCGGGTTTGAACACACGCAGGTCGATATCGAAATGAGCTTTGTGGAACGCGAAGACGTCATGAAACTCGATGAAGGACTTATTACCTCCGTCGTAGAAGCCCTGGGGTACACCATCAAAACCAAGCCGTTCCCGAGATACACGTATGCGGACGCGATGAAGCAGTTCGGCGCGGATAAATTTGATTTACGGAGTGAGGAAGATAAGAAAAACGGCATATTGGCGTTTGCCTGGGTGGTGGATTTTCCGTTTTTTGAAAAAGATAAGGAAGGCGGATGGACATTTACCCATAACCCGTTTTCGGCACCCAAGCCGGAACACAAAGAATGGCTGCTCAAAAAAGAACACATCGGGGACATCCTCACCACCCAATACGATTTGGTTTGCAACGGTTATGAGGTTGGGGGCGGCAGTATCCGGAGCCACGAGCCGGATGTGTTGTCCTCGGTATTTGCGGTCATGGGATATACGGAAAAACAGATTACGGAACAGTTTGGCCATATGCTTACGGCCTTTGGGTATGGGGTGCCCCCCCATGGCGGACTCGCGCACGGCGTAGAACGCCTCCTTATGACCCTGTTGGGAGAGCCGTACTTGCGTGAAGTGGTGGCGTTCCCCATGACCAGTGGTGGGATGGTGAGTGTCATGGATGCACCGAGTACCGTCGCCCCCGAGCAGCTTGTGGAACTTGGGATTTCGGTCACTTCTTCAGAAAGCGTGCATATCCGGGGCGGAGAAGCAGTGTATGCGCGGATTGCGGAAGTGCTTACCAAAGCAGGTGTTACGTTTGAACCGTATGAACATGAAGCGGTTTTTACATCGGAAGATGCCGCAAAGATCCGCAATACCCCGCTTTCCGAAGGGGCAAAGGCCCTGCTTCTCTATGCCGACGACAAGCCGATCATGGTGACGGTGCCGGGGGACAGGAAAGTAGATATGAAGGCATTTAAAACGGCATACGGCGTCAAGGACCTGCGGATGGCGACACCTGAGGAAGTAGAGACGGTGACGGGAGTCAGGATAGGCGCCGTGCCGCCGTTCGGACACATATTTAGCATACCCCTATATATGGATACGCACCTTGCTGATGAATCGTTTATCTCATTTAACGCCGGTTTGCATACGAAATCCATGCGGGTAAAACAGTCAGACTACGAACGTGTCGCGACACCCATTATCGGCGAATTTTCCAAACTCAATATACGCAATGGCTAACGATTCCAAAAAACATGCGAAGTCTACCGCGCTTCGTCTTGTCCTGCGGCAGTGGGATAAAATACTTTTTATTATTCTGCTTGCCGGATTTTTCCTGCTCATGCCGTGGAAAAACGGGCAAGTGGAAATTGCCGTACCCGGAAAGCCGTTAGTGCAGTTTATTCCGTTTATCACCCCTACCCCGGCGCCGTACCCCGTAAACCGTACGAAAGTATACCCCGGTCCCGAAGTCACCGCAGAAGGAGTCGTTGTGTATGACGTCGACAGCGGGACGGTCATGTACGGCAGAAATGCAGACGAATCATTGGCCCCTGCATCGACGACCAAAATCATGACCGCGCTGGTAGCCCTGGATCATTACAAGCTGGATGACGTCGTGACCGTGCATACGGTCGCCAACGACGGACAGGTTATGGGGCTGGTCGCCGGCGAACAGATGACCGTAGAAAATCTTCTCTACGGCGCGTTGGTGTATTCCGGCAATGATGCCGCGTGGGCGCTGGCCGAACATTTTCCCGGAGGCGTGGATGCATTTGTTGGAGCCATGAATAAAAAGGCGGAGGAATTGCACCTTTCGCATACGCACTTTACCAATCCGGTGGGATACGATGATCCGGAGCACAAAATGACGGCAACCGATCTCACCCGGCTTGCGGCATTTGCGCTCACCAACAAAACAATCGCTAAAATCGTAGCGATTCCCCAGATTACCGTTTCCGACGTTACCTATACGCACTTCCACGCGCTTACCAACGTGAATCAGTTGCTGGGGAAAATCCCGGGGGTAGCCGGTATCAAAACCGGCTGGACGGAAGAAGCCGGGGAAAATCTGGTGACGCTTATCGACCGGGACGGTCACCGGGTTATCATCGTCGTGCTGAAAAGCCAGGACCGGTTCAAGGATACGATTACCCTCATAAACTGGATATTCGGAAGCTTTGACTGGCAGACGTTTACGCCGCCCGCTTCCTAACGCGTGGAATCCACATATTCCGGACTTACTGCCGGTACATACGCCATAAAGCCATCATCTCCTTCGAAGACAAATACCGGCTGCAGGTACGTCTGCGGGTCCAGCGAATCATAATATGCCAGATAGACATTTCGGACGGTAATCAGGAGTCCTTTCGGGTAGTGCAATACATATCCGCCGCCGCTTTCCAATTCTTGCCACGCCTGCGTACCCGTTTTTAACGGATAGGTGGCGATCGTCTGATAATCGACCGGCCAGTACGTATAGCTAAACTGCAGCACGCGCTTTTTGGAGTTTTGAGAACCGGAAAATATGATGGAGATAGGTCCTCCCGTGACGCCGGTGACGACCGGCGTGCTTGCGATATACGGCCGGTAAAAATCGACGCGTACCGCATCCGCCTGGGACTGGCTGGACACGGGGACAAGATTGTTTGCGCTTACTTTATAAAACGTCACGGTGACATCGCCGCCGGCAAAATCCGCAGGGTACAGGCCGTACGTCTGGAGCAGATTTTTTGCTTCCGACTGTGCCGCGCCTGCCGTGGGAACGACGTTATTCAAAAACAATCCCGCATCCTGCTGAAAGTCATACCGGATGATAAAATTTGTCGAAACCACGTCATACCACAGATGCCGCAGCGGGGCGGTAGGATCATCGAACCGGTACACATTGTTGTTACTCGGATCGCTTATCGGCGTTATGTCAAATCCCAGCCGCTTCGCAAAGGTCTGTGCGGTAGAAAGGGCGAGCAGATTCGAGCCGGTTTTTGGCATAAAATAGACATTGGCAGACGGCGATGCATCCGGTACCGACCCCTGGATTGTCTGGAGCTGGTACACAAGCTGTCCCGACGGGGAGGCAGCGCTTGCCGGAAATTTTAACGTGGGCAGCGTGCCGAACGCGTGGTTGGGAGGCGGCGCTTTCGGCGGAAATACGGTGACATAGACGTTGATAAGTATTCCCCAGAACATGCGCAGGATGATATATCCGACGACGGCGATAATCGTCCAGTTTATCGTCCGGCGGGTATAGTACGCGGTTTCCGTAAGTGATGACATAGGCAGTATCCCGCAAAACGGGACTCCTTTTGAGTATACGTTGAGCTCATGTTAGAATCAATCGTATGACTATTCGTACGCGTATTGCTCCATCGCCAACGGGATTGGATTTGCACATCGGGAATGCCTATACGGCACTTATCAATTCCGTCTTGGCCCGAAAACACGGCGGGCAATTTATCGTCCGCATAGAAGATACGGACCGTACCCGTCTGGTAGAAGGCTCGGAGCAGAAAATATTATCCTCCCTGGCGTGGCTTGGGATTCCGCACGCGGAAGGCCCGGATATCGGAGGCCCGTACGCTCCGTACCGGCAGTCCGAGCGGTTGCCGTCGTACAAAACCTACGCCGAGGAACTGGTCGCGAACGGACATGCGTATTATTGCTTCTGCACCGCTTCCCGCCTGGAGGAAATGCGCAAAACTCAGGAAGCAAACAAACTGCCGCCGATGTACGACGGATTATGCAAAGCCATAGCACCCGACGACGCCAGGAAACGCGTTGCCGCAGGGGAGCGGCATGTCATACGCATGAACGTGCCCGATACTGGCGTGACGACATTCACGGATCTTATCCGCGGAGAGATTTCGTTTGAAAACAAACTGATCGACGATCAGGTGTTGTTAAAATCCGACGGATATCCGACGTATCATCTCGGGGTCGTGGTCGACGACCACGTGATGAACATCACGCATATCATCCGCGGGGAAGAATGGATACCCTCTACGCCCAAACATATTCTTCTCTATCGGTTTTTCGGTTGGGACATCCCCAACATCGCACACGTATCTGTCCTCCGCAATCCTGACCGGAGCAAGCTCAGTAAACGGAAAAATCCCGTGTGGGTATCGGACTATAGGGCCAAAGGGTTTTTACCCGAAGCGATACGCAATTATCTTGCCGGCATGGCATGGTCGTACCCCGACGGACGGGATATTTTTTCCACGGAGGAAATGATCGGGGTGTTTGACATGTCGCAGCTGAAAACGACGGCTCCCATCTTTGACACGGAAAAACTGCGGTGGGTAAACGGCGAATATATCCGCAATATGGATGCTGCTTCCCTGCGTTCCGCTTTATATGCCTTTGATAGCCGCATACCGCACGACGACGCGCTGACGGATCGCATCCTTCCTCTGGTGGCAGAGCGCATGAAAACACTCGCGGAATTCTGGACGCTGGCATCGTTTTTTTATGAAAAACCGGCGGAAACCGAAAAGCCGTGTGACCGGAACATATGTGCAGAGCTCGCCACTGCCCTGTCCCATGCCGAATGGACGCACGGTGCGATGGAGCAGTCGGTACGCACCCTGGCAGACGCAAAAGGATGGAAGGCAAAAGACGTGTTTATGCAGCTGCGCCTTGCTATCACCGGCAAAACAGTGGGACCGCCGCTTTTGGAATCCATGGAAGTACTTGGGAAAGAAGAATCCCTCGGCCGCCTGTCGCGTTATATATAATCCGCCCAGTGGGTATCTACCTCAACCGTCAGTTCCAGATATACTTTTTTGTCCGATGCCACTTCCAGTTCTTTTCTGGCTGTCGCGCCGATTTCCTTTATTGTAGCCGCGTTTTTTCCGATGATCATACCCTTATACCGGTCTGCTGAGGTAAGTATCCTGGCTTTTATATATATCGTTCCGTTTTCCCGTTCTTCTACCTCGTCAACGACCACAGTGAGCGAGTACGGCACTTCTTTGCGGAGCGTCAGAAACGCTTTTTCCCGGATGATTTCCGAAATAAACATTTTGCTGTCCAGATTGATGCCTGGCTGGGTCATCGTCGCCGTGTCTACCAACGGGGGGCCTTCCGGCAGACGCTCAAAAAGCGCATTCAAAAGCAGTGCTATGTGTTTGCCGTTCAGCGCGGAAACTTCTATCACCTCGTCGAATTCTTCCTCCATAAACCGGTACTGCACCATGTGCGATGGGCTTGCGACGTCAATTTTATTAATCACCAGGATTTTCGGTATGTGGATTTTCCGCACGATACCCAGCACTTTGTTTTCTTCATCGGCGCGTTCGCGGGTGTGGTCGACGATATCGACGACGATATCCACTCCTTTTTCCAGTGCTTCTTCCGTGCGCAGGTTGATGCGTGAAGAAACCTGGTCCTGGACTTTCGCAAATATTCCGGGGGTGTCCACAAATACGATTTGACCGCGTTCGTCTTCGTACACCGCCTGGATCGGAAATCTCGTCGTTTGCGGTTTGGGCGAGGTGATAGACACCTTGCGTTTCAGGATATTGTTCAAAAGCGTTGATTTGCCCGAATTGGGGCGGCCCACAAGTGCGACGACACCGGATTTCATGCTCGTATTGTACTATATAATGAGGTGTAACGTATGCATACCCCATCCGACGCCGATCTGGTCCGGGCCATCCAGGCGGGAGAAATCCCTGCTTTTGAAGTATTGGTGAAGCGGTACCAGCGGGGATTGTTCGCCTTTGTCCACCGCATACTCGAAAATGAAGACGACGCATATGAGGTAGTGCAGGATACGTTTTTTCAGATATACAAAACGATAGAGCGCGTAGATGTGGAGCGGAAATTTTCGACCTACGCATTTGAAATTGCCAAAAATACTGCGCTTTCAGTTCTCCGGAAGCGTAAGCGTACGGTTTCGCTTGAAATGGCAGAGGATATAGAGGACGATGAATCATTGTTGGAACGTGTGTCCCGCGCTGATGATGCCGTATCCATCCGTCGAACGATAGAACAGTTGCCGGAAAAATACAAAAGCGTCATTACGCTATATTATTTTGATGATGTATCCTATGAAGAAATAAGCCGTATACTCAGGTTGCCCGTAAACACCGTGCGCACACACCTAAAGCGCGCAAAGAGTATACTCAAAAAGGAGTTGTCTCATGAATCGTGATGTCACCACATCGGTTATGGGTAGAGTAGTGAAGTACGAGAAAAAACGTACGTCGGTCTGGATGTGGACGCTTGTAGCCGCATTGGGCGTGTTGGCGGCTCTCCTGGCCGGCAGCATCTATGTCGTCGGAACAAGTTTTTTTGAAGATGAGTTTTCCTGGTTGGTGTCCTTTTATTTTGTGGATTTCGATACGTTCCGGCAGACGTGGCGCGAGGCTGTGTCATTTGTCTGGGATATCATCCCGCATTCGTTTGTCTATTTTGCACTGTTTTTGGCAGCAGTGATTGTCGCTGCGATTTTCCTGACGCGTTCAAAACGCCGGATTATGAAACGGAGACAAAAGGAAGCAGACGGGTATGCGAAGCGATTGCATTAACTTTATAAAAGTATTATATCTTACAAAAGGAGGGTCATATGAAAACATATACCAATGCAAACATGTCGGAAAAGGGTTTTGGCGTATTGGCCGTTATCGTCGTGATCGCACTCGTTGCGGCAGTGGGTGGAGCTGCCTTGTACATGAAGTACAAACAGAATCACTCGGTGGTGTCGATAGAACGTCAGGCGGGAGCACGACAGGAAACATCCGGTCAGCAACCGGCGCCAACGGCAACAGGAGCAACCGGCCTTACCTCCCCGAAAGATACATCGGATAAAGCGTTGGATACCGATACCGCGACGATCAATGCACAAATGAACGCCCTGAATTCGGATTCGGTCAAGGTGGATCAGAGCCTCAATACGACGCCCGAAAACCTTGCCCCCTAACACGTGAAACTTTTTTGTTCGCA
>JAKAFY010000015.1 GCA_021817785.1 bacterium | reverse complement strand
AAACGCCGAAACCAAAAAGTCCGATTTCTTCACCCTTATGGAAAAAGGCATCGGCAAAAAAACCTCGGTTGCCGGATTCCCCAAGCAAAAGCGGGGAGGGCAGGGAGTGAAAGTCGCCGAAATCAAAGATAAAACGGGCAAAGTCGTGGTATCCCAGCTCGTGCCGGCAGACTCCGAAGAAGTGATACTCACCTCCGTCAAAGGTCAGGTTGTGAAGCTTCCCATGAAATCCATCCCGGAGCTTTCCAGAGCTACCAGCGGCGTGATCCTCATGCGCTTCACCGACAAGCACGACACCATCGCCGCCGCCACATGTCTCACAAAATAATAGCAGAACATCTCAGGAAGAGCTGAATCACACCTGCTAGTACATGGGTTGCCAAAAACATAGTCTACTCTAGTTAGTACCTCACCATCGCAGTTTTATGTACTATCCCATCGCTGAACATATAGATTCGTGCTAGCACTTCACGACAGAATTCTATATCAATCAAAATTTATAGGTGCACTTCTATCGCGTGATATAATATATATTATGGCGCCAAGAGCATTTCTTGTTCAATTAGCCTCCGTTACACATATTGATATTCTTCCACAAAGCCCAAAAAATACGCGTAGATGGAAGCGCCTTCAAGTTGAAGGGGATCAAGTAATCATCACGCCAGAGCAGGCACAACGGGCAAGAATATTTCTACGCGATGATGCACCTCCTGTCGATATATATCTTCATGACCGCGGAACCCATCTTGAAAATGAAGTCCTCGTGCCAATCACACTGAATATTACCTTTGAAGATAAAGAGGGTATGACTGATTGTGTAGGTCGAGATCGAAACCATTTAATATATCATACAGGTTTTCCTGTAGCTGACGGAGCTGCATTTTTTACACACGGTGCAAACGGCGAGGGTACACCTTTCATGTTCGTCGGAGGAAAAGAATCAAAGTTATAATTAATAAGTAATCCTTATCAACAACTTTTTACTCTAACTCGTATGTTACCGTCACGGTCTTGGTGACCGTCCCGCTGCCGGTTTCTACCGGGGCACCGCCGCCCCCACCGCCTCCGCCGAATCCGCCGCCCATCATGTACATCGGCGCGGGTGTATATCCTTCGGTTACACTTATCACTTTCCCGAGCTTCCGGTTGCTTGCGGCTGCTACCTTTGCCGCCTTATCTCCGGCATTTTTCAACGCATCGGCCATCAGGCCGTTGGCGACGTCAGAGGTGTCGTCAAACGTAAACTGCGGGCCGTTCACATTGGTCGCCCCGCTTTTGGATAATATGTTGGAAAGTGTCGAAGCCTGATCGACATTTCTGAGTTTTATGCTGATCGTGTTACCGACATTCCACTGTCCCGGACGAAACTTTTGCCGGCCGTCCTCGTAGTACGACTCCTGATTCTGATAGATGCTCATGTTCTGCGTCTGGAGGTCCGCAGGCAGTACGCCGAATTGTTTTACCGCCTCGACGATCGCCGCCACTTTGCGGTTTACTTCGTCGACGGCTGCTTGTTTATCATCGTTATAGGCGCTTACCCCTGCGCTGAATACCGCAATTTGCGTCTTGGTCTGTAGTTTTGCCTCTCCGACCACCGTCACACTCTGGATGGGGTTGACCTGCAGCTTGCCCCACGAGGGAAGGAATAGTGCACCGGCGACGATCAGTGCGCTGAATATAACCGTACAGATAATCAGACTCACCCCTAATGATTTTTGCTCCATACTCAGAAGCTCCTTATATGTATATCCTACCAACGTATCCGTCAAATTCTTGTATCTTTTCTTACAATATTCCCATTGTTCTGATGTTTTAAAACATCAGAACATTATTTAACGAACACGCTTTTCGTTGTGGTGGTCTTATTCGGCGCACCATGAACTCGCTGATACATGGCACGCGTTGAAAATGTAGATCGCAACCGAGAGTCCAGCGTTTGCCAGAATTCAACCCAATGTTCTCCTTGATTCATCATTGCTATGACGTGGCGGTATCCGCTTCCTTTATGTTGTAACCAAAAATTTACGTGATTCACGGTCGAAACACTGACACTCATCATGGTATGAATCGTGCGCTGGTCATACCCTTTATCCAACAGAAATGCGATGGCCAACCGTTTTCCCAACATAATTTTTTCTGTAGGTGTCAAGAGGTCTTCAACCAATTCAGCGACATCTTTTTCCGAACGCAGTTGGGATAAAACGCGATACAACAAAGTAAACATCGCAGTTTCTAATGCCTTTGATAATGGCCGACGAGACACTTGAACCATAGTATTTGTTCTTATGTTTTAAAACATCAGAACGTTCATTCCCGGTGTATGTTATACAGTGTATGACAGATGTCGCAACAATTCTGTAATGTAGTATACTTTCGGCATATGATCATTGACGGAAAAGCGATTGCGGAAGCAATCCTCACACATCTGACACAAGAAACGGCACTGCTGAAATCGCGCGGCATCACGCCTACCATGGCCGTTATCCAGGTCGGGGACAACCCGGCCTCGTTGGCGTATATCCGGCAAAAGCAAAAAGCCGCGGAGCGCATCGGGGCAACAGTGGTGCTGCATCATGTATCCGGTATTACAAAAGCCGAGTTAGCACAATTAGTCGGGCAATATAATGCGGATGCCGCCATCCACGGTCTTATCATCCAGCGCCCCTTGCCGCAGGAACTCGGAGATGTATCGGCGATTCTTGATTCGGTCGCGTTACCAAAGGATATCGACGGGTTTTTACCCAACTCGCCCTATGACGTACCGGTCGCCGTCGCAGTAGGGGAGATGCTTCGGAACGTACACGACTCTGAGTTCAGCGCCGACGCCGACACAACGAAAACACGTATACACTTTTTGGATTGGTTGAAGACCAAAAACATTGCAATCATCGGACGGGGGAGTACGGCCGGTGCCCCGATCCGCCGCTATTTTGAAAAACTACATTGTGCGACATCTGTTATCCATTCGCATACTCCGGATCCCGACACGCTGCTACGGCACGCCGACATTATCGTAAGCTGCGTAGGGAAACGTGAGGTCGTTACCCAGCACGCGGTGAAAACTGGTGCCATCCTTATCAGCGTCGGCATCTGGCGGGACGAACAGGGGAAACTACACGGGGATTATGAACCCGAGGATATATCGGATAATGCGTCCTACTATACGCCGACTCCTGGCGGCGTAGGACCGGTGAACGTCGCATGCCTCATGCAAAATCTCGTAAAAGCATGTACTATGGCATAAGGAGGGGATAGCTATGAAAAATATTGCCGGTGCCGTTATCGTTTTTTTCCTATGCCTTTTTGCGTTCGTTAAATTAGTCGGCCCCATCCCGCTTTCCATATCCAGCGTCACTACGACCAAAACCGATACCTTTAGCGTTTCCGGCGAAGGAAAGGTCACCATGATTCCGGATATCGCGGTCGTCAATGCGGGCGTCACTACCCAGGGACCTACCGTATCCCAGGTCCAGCAGCAGCTGAATACCAAAATGAATGCCATATCCGATGCGGTCAAACGCCTGGGCGTAGACAGCAAAGATATCCGAACGACCAATTATGCTATCTCGCCTACCTATGATTACCGGAATCCGGTACAAAAAATCACCGGATATCAGGCCACCGCAACCGTTACGATAAAAGTGCGGCACATAGATACGGCCAACTCGGTCATAGACGCAGTGACGGCAAACGGAGCAAATCAGGTTGGCGGCATATCCTTTGACGTCGACGACAAAACAAAATCGGAAAATCAGGCGCGGGAACTGGCCGTTTCCGACGCAAAATCCAAAGCAGAAGCAGCAGCCCGTGCCGCAGGATTTCACCTCGGGCGTGTTATCAATTATTCCGAAGGCGGAGGCGCCGCCCCTCGGCCGGTTATGTACGACAGCGCGCTTCCGGCTGCCGGTGGGGGAGCCCCCACCAAGGTGGAACCCGGATCATCGGAGCTTACGGTCACGGTCAACCTAAGCTACGAAATCAACTGATTTTGAAGCTATTTTTCCTCGCTCAATGATATTATAGGTCTTGTCTCCCTCCCGGTAGGGGAGTAAAATGGTTGTTCCAACGCCCCTTTTGGCCATTTATCGATTTTCGTATGGGAAGAACACATGTCAAAGCATTTAAACAGCCGGACGACACCACGTGCGGCCCGTCCGCATTAAAAATCGCACTTCGCGTATTAGGTGTGCGTAAGTCCCTTAAAACCTTGATCGCGCTGTGTAAAACCAACAGAAACGGCACGTCGACGGCCCACATGATCGCCGCAATAAACAAGCTGGGACTCTCCTGTCTGGTTATGGAATACTCCACACTGCATCACCTGCAAAGCGCGCTGAAATACCGGATGCATGAAGTCCGTGCGACGATGGTTTCGTATCTGTATGATTTGGATGATAAAGACGAGCCGCATCCGGAATCCGGCCATTGGGCCACGGTCGCATCCTACCTTTCCGCAAAAAGCAGGATCGTCCTGCTTGACAGCTCCACCGGCAAACGCAAATCGTACGACTGGTCCGACTTCCGAGCACGTTGGTACGATTATGATTACAAACGGAAAAAGGTGAAACGTGGCAGCAAAAAATTCCGACTGATCCACAAATGGCAGCCGCAGCTTATGCTGGTTATCGCCCGTGATCCGGAAAGCCTGCCGTATTTCCGTTCAGCAACTGCCCGCGTCTACATACCATAAATATAAAGCTACGCTTTTTTGGACAAATCGTGCAGAGAAAGCTTCGCGTTATTTCTACGAAGTGCCGACTGCACGATCTCCCAAATAAAATCCGCGAACGTCATGCCGACGGCCTTGTATGAAAGTGTCATACCATACTCTTCATCGTCGCCCAAACCCGGGTTGGAATTGAGTTCCAGAAAATACGGGTGCTCGTCCGCGTCGCAGCGGACATCAAACCGCGCGTAGTCCCGAAACCCCAATGTTTGAAACGCGGTGAGCGATATCGTTTTCAATCGTGTCTCAAGTTCGGGAGCAAGTGTTGCTACCGCAACGATCGAATTATTATACTCTGCGTCCGTTTCGTCCCATCGACTTTCATAAGTCAAAAGCGGTACATCGGTGCCTTTGGCATACACGATTTCCGCAGGCGGCAGTACGGTGGGGCCGTCGTTGGTTTCCAGTACCGTCACCTGGAATTCACGCCCGGTCAAAAATGCTTCCGCAAACACCGGCTGTTTGTATTCGGCAATCCGTTTTTTGACCACCCGGATAAGCTCTTCCGGATTGCGGACGATCGAATCGGTCTCTATGCCGACACTCGAGTGTTCCAGACTTACCTTCACAATCGACGGATACACCACAGTAGCACTCACCGGCTCGTTGCCCGTTACAAACGCCTGCCACGGCGCGGTCGGCAACCCGATCGCGTCTACCATGGCTTTGATGCGTGTCTTATCGCAGGAGTCCAGATAATTTTGCTTTGTGGCCCCGGTATAGAGGATGTTTCGGGCATTCAGCCGGTCAAACGTTGTCATCGCATACGGAGTATCCACACCGGTCCACTCGATGAGGTTAAAGGCCATATCAGCATCAATATGATCGACGACTGCATCGATATCCGTTTCGGTAACCGGCACTAATTCTGCGCGTGCTCCTTTTTCTCGCAGTGCATCACAGACTTCTATCGCCGAATGTTCCGTGTCATCTTCGGCCTCGATATGAGACGCATCCTTGGCAAACCGCGCGGCAGGTTTATTATAGAGAACCGCGATAGAGATCGGGTGCTTCATGAAGATTGTGTGTGATGGAACTTATCGTGGATTTGTTTGAGTTGTGGGTTGGTGACATGCGTATATATCTGCGTCGTCGAGACGTTTTTGTGTCCTAGCAATTCCTGTATGGCGCGTAAATCCGCGCCGTTTCCAAGTAAGTCCGTCGCAAACGTATGGCGCAATCCGTGCGGCGTAATTTTGATCGGAAGTTTTGCCTTCTTGGCGTACTTTTCGACCAACCGCTGCACGCTTCGGGCAGTTAACCGGATGGAGTCTCCGGTTTTGTCATCTTCATCCGGCTTTTTGCCTGAGTAACGGATAAACACCGGCTTTAAATCATCCTCCCGGCTGCCGAGATAACGCTTTAGCCAATCAGCAGATGAGTCTGACAAAAAGACAACGCGAATTCTCCGTCCTTTTCCAACCACCCCGAATTCTCTGCGATCCAGATTAATCATATCCCGGTTCAGGGAAACAAGTTCCGACACCCGCAGTCCGGTTGAAAACAACACTTCCAGAATCGCTTTATCCCGCAAGCCCTCGGGAGTGGATATTTCCGGCATATTGAGCAGCCGGTCCACTTGTTCCCGGTCCAAAAATTTTATCGAGTGGCTTTCGGCTTTCGGTAAATCGATCTTGTCCGGAGTAATGGTAACGATATCCCGTTTGGCCATATATTTTAAAAAGCTTCGAAGCGCGATCAGGTGATAATTTTGCGTCACGCGTTTGAGCGTCATGCCGTGCTCATCGACAAACCGCGCCAAATACAACCGGTACTGCCGGATGCTTTCCGAGGTTACGGCCGTAAGCGGCACATGCGTCATACCATGCGACTGATCCGTCACACTTTTCACAGGTTTCACGGGAAGGGGAGTGGGGGAGGGAGTATTAGGACCTGCTAAAAAGTGCACAAATCGCGACAGATAATGTTTGTAGTTGCGGATCGTGAGTTGCGAAACATTTCGTTCGATTTCCAAATATTCCAAAAAATCTTTGAGAAGTTGTTCCAGTTCCATATATGTCTATACAAGAGTTATTTTGCGTACGTCTATGAAGACGTCGCAACCATAGCGACGGATTGTGCGAACGTTTTCAACGTCTGCACAATCCATGTTGTACGACGTGATATATTTTGTCAATATGCTACAATATTCAGTATGACACCGTTTCAGACACGTCAGCTTGCTCTGATGCGCCAAATGGAACAAACGCTCGCCTCTGACGCTGCTGCCGCGACCATCGTTGCATTCCAGGCTGACTATGCCACGGACAACCAGCTTTGCCTGAGCCTCAACGCGTTTGTGCCACACGAGATTACGCAATCCATACAATCCAAACTTATCGACCCATTACGGCTCCTAGATCCCAGCCAATATTATTATCCGGAAGGCTCGCTGCATATCACATTTCATAGCATCAGAGTCGTCCATAATCCGCCGACGTATACGACTGCTGATATCGAAATGTCCAAACAGTTACTAGGAACGATCATCCCGTCACAGCGGCCATTTCCGTTTACCTTACACGGCGTTTTGTCCATGCCGACAAGCGCTTCGGTCATCGCACTGATAACTCCTGAATACAACCGGTTTATCCAGAATCTCCGGCGCGCGTTTGTCCGTGCCGGTATCCCGGATGACAAAAAATATTTTACCGACGAAACCGTTTTTGCCAATTGCACATTTTGCCGGTATACACACACACCGACAAAAGCATTTTTAGAAAAACTTCAAGAACTGAAAGACACATACGTCGGAGAATTTCTTGCCAGCAATGTGTCGTTAGTCGAAACCAACGCCGGGGCATATCCGTCAAGAACTACGATTTTTGAGACGTATCGGTTCAAAGAAATTTAGCCCCGCCTGCCATCGCCTGCGGCTCAGGCAATTGCTGGCGGGCAGGCTCAAATTTGAGCCCCTGTAGTGACCTACAAGGCCCCTGATTCTACGAAGCCATATAGTTGATCGTCTCAACATGGGGTCAGAAAATCATTTGGCCCGTCCGGACAAAATAAACGGGTTTTCCCAAACATCGAAACGGTCGATAAACATACAAGTGTACACAGATTAGGAAAACGACGGGAATCCAATGGCGGGAGAGTTGAAAAAAACGTATGGATATAAACAATAATAACGTGCATTTTGCGATGGCGTCATCGACGTCGCAACAACGCACGCTGACTTTTGCGACCGCGCTACACGTCGCAAAAGTATTATTGTGCGACACAGTAGATCATACCTACCCTGGCCGGGAATATGCGTTCTACCGCAGGTGCGGGTACGGGCAAATATATGTGTCGCAGCGGGTACCCTGGGGATTGAGGGGCACCACTTCCGGAACACACCTGCTTCGCGTGTGCACGAGTGCCGCCCGATCGTTCAATCCGAATGTCCTGGTATTATATGAAACATATGTATAGACAAAGACGCTCGCAAATACAGGCATTCGGGTTTTTTATGACGTCGCAATTTAGCGCGTTATTATGCTCCAAATGATCAATTCTGAGGCTGGCCCTACACTACCCGCACCGATGCCATATCGCCCTGTGACATCGCATTTAGCGCGTTATTATGCTCTAATTCGATACTTTGCAGAGCAAAAATGACAATATCCGCAGGTTTTCGCATAAGAGGATGTAGAGCGTTACAACGCTCCAAATGATACATATTAGCCTCAAAAACAATCAGAACAGCACACGGCTCCGCGTTAGCGCTCTGTCCGGTATGGTGCGAAGCCTAGTACTGTTCGGGTATATTTAGCGCCGTATTATGCTCTAAACGATTATATTTGAGGCTGAATTTCAGTACATTCTCTGCTCGACATAATACGATTTAGAGCGTAATAACAATCCAAACAACTATTTTATCGCACAACGTATGTACTCAAAGAAGCGGATGGAGTAACCCGTGTGGAGCACCCACCATGGGGAACATGGAAACCCTGCTCTACCCTATAACACGACGTTTTGAGGCTGAATTCAGCTCAGCAACACGTGTGAAAATATAATGTTCAAACCGTGAAATAAATTATCCACATTGACCTATAATATTATAGGCCTAAGACTTAACTATATCAAACTATATCATGTCCCACTACCCTCTCCCCGGCCTCTGCATGCGAAGAAATAGTATATGGAGCCGGGCGCATGTTACATTGCAGCCCGCCAATTTGCTGTAAAAATCAGGATAAAAAATACAATGGAAACCACGCCAAAAAATTCCCAGACCGTCCGCTTATATAAGCGGTCCGTAAGATACTGTTGTGCCATGCCCGCCAGCCCATAAAAGCAGGTGGTGAGAAAAAGTGCCAATAATGTCGTGCGAACGGGCCAAAGTGAGAATATCCAGGCTATTTCTACGGAAATCGCAGTGATCACCAGGCTCACATCCCGTACCCGCTTCCCTATCATGGGCTCTAAATCCATTGCCCATAATATCTGGATCGTCAACGGATACGTCACCAGTCCTACCAACCCTGCGTTAAACCACGCAGCTAGCCGGTAGGCCAGTATCGTCTGCACCAACAAAAAATAGGTAGTCAGTGTCAGCAAAAATCCGACAGAGTGTGCCGCACGAAGCAGTGCGATGGTCCGGGCAGCGGCCACATTATATATATTCTCGGTCAGCAACAACGCATACATGCCGATGGCGTACAATACCGCAACCGGCAATCTGGTCAGCCATCGTGTCGGCAGCAAAAAATAAAACACAGCCACCGCCGCGGTAAACAAGGTAGGAAGCGTCAACAACGTCACCCACTCTGCCCCCCGTAAATCTTCACGCAAGCCAAAGGCGCATAACCCATAGGTCAAAACCGACAAAATACCGATCATGGGATACCGCAGATCCAGCGAAACCAACTGCGTCAGCATCAGAACCGCCGTCAGTATCACGGTAATGACGACAAACTGCTGGCGTTTGGTCAGCGTATTGGATTTGTCCCAGCGCCGGAACCGTTTGGTAAGTACCGTCACAAATGGCAATCGTTTCATAGTCATGTACTCCCCTATTCCATCGTGCTAAATACGTGCTGTACGTCATCCAGTGTTTCTAATTCCGAAATTAATGCTTCATTTTTTTGCCGGATATCCTCAGGCGGCTGCACCATCGTCGTCGGCTGCATGATGATTTCCCAATTATCTACTATCCATCCCTGGGCTACCAGCTGGTCTTTTGCCGATGCGACCGCAGTGGCCTTGGTATAGACTTCAAACATGTCCGTACGTTCAATGACATTATCCGCGTTGACTGCTAAGGCCGATTCCAGCATGTCATCGAGGGATTTGCCGTTTTTTTCAACAACCAGAATCCCTACCCGCTGGAACTGAAAACTCACTGCTCCCGGCGATGCGACAGATCCTCCTGCCCGGTCGAACTGATGTTTGATGTTTGCGCTTGTTCGCTGGTGATTATCGGTCGCAGCCTCCACAAGCATGGCGATTCCTCCCGGGCCGTACCCTTCATACATCACCTGCTCGTATGCTGCCGACCCCGCGTCCACGGCCCGCTGTATCGCCCGTTCTATCGTGTCTTTCGGCATATTCACTTCACGGGCTTTTTCTATCGCCAGACGCAGGCGGAAATTTTTATCCGGGTCGGCAATCCCGCCGCCTTCATGCACCGCGACAGTGAGCGCGCGTGATGCCCGGGTAAATGCCGTACTTTTGACGACGTCGGTTACCGCTTTCTGGTGCTTGACCTTACTCCATTTGGAATGGCCGCTCATATCCCTCGTATTGTATCTGCTGTATTGACTTTTCTCAAGAAACCGATACACTTTCACCCCATGAGCGACTCTCAGTTTTCTCACCAGGATGCCATCGAAGCCGCCCTCTCCCAGAACTGGCCCGAGGCCATAAAAATAAACACCGCGCTCCTCAAAACAGACAAGCAAAATGTAAATATTTTAAACCGATTGGGCTTCGCATATCTGCAGGATGGCCAGCTTACGGAGGCCAAAAAAACATTTCTGAAAGTTACCAAACTGGATACGTACAATCAGATCGCACTGAAAAATTTGCATAAACTCACCACCGTCCGCCAAAAGGATCTGCGCGGCATGCCCAAACGCACGGTATCGCCCATGTTTTTCCTGGAAGAACCAGGGAAGACAAAAATCGTAGAGTGTGTCAACGCCGCCCCGGTAGCTACATTGTCCAGCGCCTGTCCGGGGGAAGAAGTCCTGCTGCACGCCAAAAACCATGTCGTAGAAATACGGAATTTACACAATATATACCTTGCGGCTCTGCCCGATGATTTGTCGTTCCGTCTCATCAAATTTTTAGCGGGCGGCAATACCTACCAGGTACTCATCAAATCCATCGGAAAAAATTCAGTAACGGTATTTTTGCGGGAACTCACACGGGGAAAACGATTTGCAACCCAGCCGTCATTTGCATCGACGGGCATTTACATGCCGTTTAGTGCTTCGGACCGGACACCGGACGCCGGAGGACCGTCTGAAGAAGAATCCGAAACATCCGGAGAATAACCGGATCCTTCCCGTTACTTTGATGCGACAAACTGCGACGCATACTCCGTACCCAGGAAAAGGGATAGGTCGGAAACGCTATTTACGCCGTTCGGTGTTTGCTCCCCGGTGCAGTGGAAATAACTGCGGATAAACACGGCGGTCTTGCTTTTCAGGGCGCTCGGAGATCCCGCCAAAGAACACGCAGTCAGGTCGGCGGGTGCATTGCCGACAAATACCAACTGCAACCCCAGGTGGCTGAGCACCCGCGCGGCTTTCTGGCCTACCAACGGCACTTTGGTGGTGTTATAGACGGCAACGGACAACCCTTCGGCACGCAACCCGCTATCCAGAAATGCGGTATCGATACTGTAATCCAAGCGATTGGTATCGAGTTTTCTGATGGTGCTACCGTCCGGTTGTGAAGCGGATATAAACGCATTCTGCGCCGACACGGCGGTCACGGCGTCAGATGATACTCCCTGAGCCGCAAGCGTATATGCAATCCGGGGGAGAAGCGGCAGAGTCCCATGAAGCTGTCCGGTAAGCGCTTTCCAGACGTTGCCCCAGGAAAAAATGTTCCGTACCAGCATGACAGGCGTCATGCCTACTGAACGATCAGATCCTTCGATATACCAAAAAATCGGCAGTCCCACCGCATCGGACACACTGGAGACAAATACCCTGCCGTTTTTATGATCCAGCTGATCCAGGGTAAAGAGCGAACCGATGGCATAGGTGCCGTATCCTCCCGTGGCATCTATAGACACGTCTTCCGGCAGATCGAGGATGGTCGCCGCCGTCCTGTCGGCATTCCATGACACGACATGCATAGGATTACCGACCACCACCATACTCGTGCGAAATGAGGCGCCACCGGTCAGGCGAAAAAACGCAAATACACCAAGGAATAGCAGTGCGAGCAAAGCGCCAAACCACACCACGCCTTTCAGCGCCCGTTTATGTTTGCGTTGATTGGTCCCGCTGTGCGTGTTCATGGGCAAGCTCACCTGGGAGGAAGAATGTTACCAGTCCTTTTTCTTTTTCTGGATGATTTCGACCTGCGGCAACTGCCAGGAATTGCCGGACAATTGTTTTTGTGCTTTTTTCTCCAACTCGGACTTTTTTGCTTTTTTCTTTTCCCCTTTATAAAAACCACCAAATGATCCCATAGTATTCCTCCTTTACCCGCCATAGCTTTGCGACGGTCGGGTTATTTTATTTATTGTAAAGCCATTGCTTCTTCAATTCAAGGAATGATCCGTCCGCAATCGACCGGCGGATAGCACGGACGAGCGAATTTATATAATACAAGTTATGCAGTGACGCGAGCCGGTAGCCCAAAAGTTCCCGCACACGGAACAGATGATGAAGATATGCGCGCGAGAAATGCGTGCAGGTATAACACGAACACTGCGGATCGATGGGCTTCGTGTCTTGTTTATATTGTACATGGGTGATATCGATATCAAACCCCTGTGATCCTTCGCCCGGCAGCACATAGACCCTGCCCATGCGCGCAATCCGGGTCGGCTGTACACAGTCAAATGTATCCACTCCGTGTTCGATCAGGACGAAGATATCGTCGATTTCGCCCACCCCAAGCAAATGGCGCGGTTTTTGGGCAGGCAATACCGGCATTACCCAATCGAGTACCTGCCGCATTTCTTCTTTACTCTCCCCGACCGATACGCCGCCGATGGCAATCCCGTCGGTATCAAGACTACATATATAGTGTGCAGATTCCTTCCGTAACGCTTCGTAAATACTTCCCTGTATGGCGCCGTACAATGCCTGATACGGACGATTTGGAATACTCGCTGCCTGCCGTGCATGTTCTGCAATACTTCGCACGAGCCACCGGTGCGTCCTATCCATGGCCTTTCTGGCATATTCCGGAGTCGTAGGATACGTCGTGCATTCGTCAAATGCGATATGGATATCGCTCCCCAATGTCCACTGGTACTGCATGGAGGTTTCCGGCGTAAAGTAATGTTCGCTCCCGTCCCAGTGCGAGCGGAACGTAACCCCGTCTTCCGAAATATTCACCAGCGTCGCGTTCTCTTCATCCCGGTCTAGCGGTTTATATTTTGGCCGGGCGAGCGAAAATACCTGAAATCCGCCGCTATCCGTGATGATCGGCCCGTGCCACCCCATAAACGCATGGAGGCCGCCGAATGTTTTGATCACGTCAAGATTCGGACGGAGATAGGTGTGATACGTGTTGACAAAAAACAGCTCGACGCCCAGCGTATGCAAATCGTCCGGCGTAAGGGATTTAACCGTCGCCTGCGTACCCACGGGGACAAACGCAGGAGTATCAATCGTGCCATGGGGTGTCGTAATGCGGCCAAGCCGTGCGGCGCTGTGAGGATCGTGATGTGTTTCTGTAAAGTGAAATCCGCGCATTGGGGTATTGTATCACGGAGAGCTCTTTACCCGGCCCCGTGTTCTATCTTCAGTCTGCTCATTTTTCCGGCAATCTCTTCATCCGGCACGCCGAATTCGTTGAGCAAACGTCCGACAATCGTCAGCGCCGCTTCGAATTCCGGCTGCACGACCGTCGCCACTCCGAGTGACTTGAGGTGCCGCTGGTCTTCTTCGTGGTGCGTACGGCAGATTATTTTTATTTTTCTGTTGAGCGATACGGCGTTGCCTATAACCATTTCCTGCGTATGCCGGTCCGGGATAGCCACCACGATAGCGCGGGCCAGGTCCACCTGTGCATAATCCAGCACCTCTTTATCCGCAGGATCCCCATAGACGGTCTGTATGCCGGATTCTTTCAGGGATTTTAATGCAGTCTGATTGTAGTCGACAACCAAAAACGGTACGCCTGCCATCTGAAGCGCCCTGCCAATATAGCGCCCTACCCTACCGTACCCGCAGAGGACCACATGGTCACGTATGGGATACCCGGTATCTTTCGGAAACGCGTGTTCTATATCAAGATCACGGAAAAATTTCGGAAACCGGCGCATGAGCGCGGAAAATCCATAGTAGACATCATGACTCCTGCTGATGAGCGGCGCGCTGATCATGATGGTAAGAAATGTCACCGCGATAAGAATGGTCGCATGCAATTCGCTGAGTACACCGGCCGCCATACCCGCACGCGCCAGTATGAATCCGAATTCGCTGACCTGGGTTAAATACAGCCCCACGAGAAATGCCGTTTTGCGGTGATACCCCATAAACCGCAGTAATCCGAAAACGATCAACCCCTTGAGTACAACGACGCACACGGTGAGCGTTAATACGACCGGCCAGACGCTGACCAGAGAACTCACCGGTAATGACATGCCAAGCGACACAAAAAATATGACGGCAAACAGATCCCGCAATGGCCGTATCTCAGCGAATACGGCATGATTTTGACTCGTCTCCGCAACCAGAAGACCCGCCAAAAACGCGCCCAGTGCAATCGACAGTCCGACGGCATATGTAATCAGGCCGACAAAAAAGACAATACCGATGGTCGTCAACAGCAGCAGTTCTCGGTTGCGGAATCCGGAGACGACGGTCAACAACTTCGGTATACCGTGCCGCCCGAGGTACAGTACGGCGGCAAGTACTGCCCCGGCTTTCACCACAGCGACGGTCACCGTCCCCAACGACGACCAGATCGTCGCCGTTCCGGCGTTTGTGCCGGACACCGCAGCCAAGAGGATGAGGATCGGTACGACGGCCAAATCCTGCACAACCAGCCAGCCGGTCGCCACCTCTCCCGGGACGGATTCCAACTCGCCGCGCTCGCTGAGCAGCTTTACGACGATAGCCGTCGACGAAAGCGCCGCAGCTGCACCAAGATACAAGGCAGGAACAAAAGAAATCCGGAAAAAGAGCAATACGATGAGGATGGCAAAAAACGTGAGCAGTATCTGACCTACGGCGGGATACGCGATGACATGAAGAATGCGCTTCAGCTTATGAAACGAAAATTCTATGCCGAGCGCAAACAGTAAAAGGGTAACGCCGCTTTGGGCCACCATTTCTACCAACTGATGGTCAAAGAATCCGGGGAGTAAAGACCCGACGACAATCCCTCCGGCAATATAACCCAATATGGACGGCAATCGGAAACGGATGGCAATGACCCCGCCGCCGAGCGCTGCAGCAAGCAAAAGCAGGAACGTGGTGATGAGGGAAACGCCGGATGACACAGGTAAATAAGGCCCCATTCAGGATATGGAATCAACTGCTATCCACCCGCAGGCATGCTATGCCTCCCGATCCTGATGTATGACCCTATTCATATCATCCGGTATCGGCGCTTCTATTGCAAGTTCACGTCCTCCGGTCGGATGCAAAAGGACGACGCGATACGCGTGTAACATGACCCGCGGAGCCCAAAGCCTGTCCCTGCGCGACGTTTTGCGTCCCGCATACTGCCAGTCACCCACGATGGGGTGATTGATATATTTTAAATGCACGCGGATTTGGTGCGTACGTCCGGTTTCCGGAAACAGTTCCAGTAGCGATATGTGTTCTTTCTGTTTCCCTTCCTGTATTTCCCACGTGTTCCGCACATGGTAACGCGTCACGGAATCCTTGCCACCCGGCACGATGCCGAACCGTTCCCGGTTCCACGGCAGACGTCCGACAGGGGCGTGTATTTCCCCATCCCCTGGCACAACCGCCCCATGGGTGATGGCAAGATATGTCTTTTTGATGATATGTTCTTTAAACTGCCGCTGGAGCTCCACAAATGCTACCGGGTTTTTGGCAATGAGAAGACACCCTGACGTTTCTTTATCTATGCGGTGTACGATTCCCGCCCGCTCAAAAAATATTTTTTCATCCTCTGTTTCGCCGGCTTGTCCGCCGTAGCCTTGGCGAAGGAGAGCCCAATCCTGTACGGTTTCGCCCCGTACGGATTCCGCACGGTTTACCACAATACCCGGAGGTTTGTTGACTACGAGAAGGTCCGAATCCTCAAATAAAACAGGGAGATCTATCATGCCGTCGCCTTGCGCTTATCCGCCGATTCTTTTTCGTGGATAAGGCACAGCGTTGCCGTAGGCATGGCAGACAAGCGGTCTGTATCAATCATGTTGCCGCACACACTGCAAAATCCGTACGTGCCGTCTGCTATATGCCCGAGAGATGCGTCGATATTGGCAAGCTGGACCTTCAGTTCTTCCACCAACGCGGCTACCCGGTCATGGTTGGATTCTTCACTCGCTTCCATATCGGACGCAGCATTATCATTGGTCCGATCCGGATCGCTGAACGGGTCCTGGACAGTCAATTCGCTGATGCGTTTGGCCAAACGGACTTTTTCTTCTTCAAGATGATTCTTTAGGCCCGCGAGCACGTCTTTTGGAAATTGTTGCATAGAATTTTTTTCCTTTCTCCTCTAAAAACGAACGAACGGCGTGTGTGTATGGTCGGAAAGTTTCTCTCCCTCCGCCGCGCACATAGACAACGCCGATACATTCCGCGAATATGCCAACCAATATCCATTGATTGACATGCAATCCTCCCCAGTATACATGACTGTCTTTCATAAATTCAAGCATGAACATCAAAACGCTGTAGCACAGGAAAAACCAGATTCCGATCATGCCGTATGCCCATTTTTTTCGGGCCGCGTGGTCGGTAATCCGGATAACAAGCCAAGACAAGCACACCAATGCTGCCATTTCATACACCTGGACCGGATGTCTTCCGCCGGTCACGCCCACAAAATGCACCGCCCACGGCACCGTGGTTTTTGCCCCAATCTCCAGTCCGTTGAGCAGCGAGGCAATCTCCCCGATAATCATTGGCAGCGGCAATGCGGTTGCCAGCACATCCAGTACCAGGCCCAAACGTACTTTATACTGACGGCTGAGCAGCACGACAGTCGCCAGGCCTCCAACCAATGCTGCAATCCAGGACAAGCCGGGGGAAATCCAAAGTGCCGCAACCAAAAGAATGGATTTTCCGGCAAAAAGCTCCCCATGTGTGAACACAAACCCCAATCGCGCAGCGGCAAACGCTACCAGCGTGCTATAAAACGTCAGGTCAAATATATGATCCTCTTCTATCGCCCACCGGCGGAGGCCACGCCAGAACAAAAAAGAAAATACCATCCACGAAACGACCAGAAGTATGTTCGCCGCATATATCGCGATGTGGCCCATAGGAAACACGAGAGGTATCATACGAATCTATTTTATACTATCAAACCATCTGATGGTATCGCCAACGGTAGATACCGTATCCGAATACGCACACTCCCAAAAAGAATATGACATTGCCCACGCCGATAAGATCGGCTAGCACGCCGCTTACCACCACAGGCAATATTCCGGCACCCCCGACAGAGGCGGACAGTATGCCATATACCCTGCCGCGCACTTCCCCTTCCGCTTCCTTTTGCAAAATACTGTTGGACGGAACATCCAGCAGACTATTTGCGACTCCCAATAAGAAAAATAATAAGAGGGCAGTCGTCAGTACCGCCGGACGGGGCACGAGCGTAAACCAAAATGCGTTTGTCGCCGCAAATAACGCGGATACGACCATCAGGATCATACCGGCGGACAGAACGCCGATATTGATAAGTTTTCCCGCAGGAAAGGTAAACCCTTTATGCCCCATCCATAATGCCCCGGAAAGAATTCCGAGAATTGCCGGTCCGACGATCAGAAGGGAGGCATCCCGTATGTCTATGCGCAGCACTTTATCGGCAAACCCCGGCCCCAGTGTCCCGAGTAATACCAGGGTAATCTGCGTACCGGTGAGTAAAATCACGGCGTCCCGTAAAATCCGGGAGTGAGCCACATAGTGCAAGCCCTCCTGCAAATCATGGTACAGCCTGCTCAGGATATAAGAGGGATTGTAGGTAAGCACTTTCCGAAGCGATCGCAGCCCTTCCCCCTGGGGAGGAATACCCATGACGGATATTGCAGCCCCGGCATAGAGCAGAAACAACAGCAAGTGCGCGCCTTCCCGGCCAAACAGCCGGAGTGCGGGACCCGCAAATATAAACCCTATTGCCATACCGCTGTAAAACGTAAAGGAAAACAGGCTGTTGGCGGATACAATGTGTGTTTTGGGGACAAACTGCGGAATAAGCGGGATTTCTGCAGGTGTCGTCATCTGCATGATGATGGCGTAGACAAATACCAACAAATATATCGCGGCGATCTGATGCGGCAGAAGATAGACCGGGATAATAAGAAGCGCCCGTGTGATATGGGAAACGAGCAGCACGGCCCGCCGGTCCAGCCGGTCGACAATCACGCCCCCAACCGCGCCAAACAAGAGTGATGGCAACCCGTACGACAAAAATAATCCGGATACCGCGGCGTTACTGCCGGTCCTCCGGTACAACAGGATTGCCAGAAGAAATATCAGCATGTTGCTGGCAAGCTGTGACGCCATCTGGCCTAACCACAATCTCCGGAACAAACGATTGTGGAGGACGTCCAAGACCGGATGTACCTGGTCAGTCAGTGAGTGTACGCGCATAGAGCTTTTTGCAACACTGTCCATCTTATCATATAATTCGTGTATGACTGCAACAGCCCACGCATTGGTTGCCGGCGCTATCGCCGCCCATTTTGGCAATCCCGTTTACGCACTTCCCATCGCGCTGACCACGCATTTTGTCATGGATAGCATTCCCCACTGGGATTTCGGAACCAATTGGAGAAATCGCCCAAAAACACAAACAGGCATATATGCGATAGCGGAAACCGTATTTGGTATCGCGCTCGCCATAGCGCTTTTTCACACATCTGTCGCACTTCCCTTACTGGTTGCCACTATTGTCGTTTCATTACTCCCGGACTGGCTGGAAGCTCCGTGGTATATTTTCTACGCAAAGACAAATAAACATGGCCTACCCGTCAGGGCAAGCTTTCTGGAAAAATTTTCGTACGCATTCTACAAAATCCCCAATATATTCCACACAAAAGCACCGTTTCCCCTTGGCATATTCACACAGGTGGCGACCGTAGGATTTTTTGTAACACTTCTTCACTGACGTTTACGCCATGCGCGATGCAAGTATGCCTGGCAGATCGGTGACCGTAGGGATAATTGTTTTGACTCCCAGTTGCTCCGCCTGCATGCGCGTAAGATGACCGGTCAGTACCACAATCGGTTCGACATGGGCCCGCTGCGCCATGAGCACATCATTTGCCGCATCACCTATATAAAGCGTTTCGTCAGATGATACGCCCTGTGTATTCATAATCGTTTCTAACATATACGGATGAGGCTTCATACGGGCAGGTGGAACATCGAATGCGGTGAGTATTTGACGAAAAACATTTGGAATGCGGAACGAAGGCATTATTTTCTCAGATAACATCCTTGGATGATTCCCGGTTGCCACGGCGAGTATATACGTACGGCTTAACGTTTCCAACACGGTATTCGCTCCCTCAACTTCTTTCAACGCCCGGAGAAATGTATCACCCCAAAATTTCTTCTCATATACTTCACACGCTTTTTTTAATAGTTCGGGATGTTCTATCAGGAGTTCTTCAAGTTCTTCACGAAAAGGTTGACCCCATTTTCGTTGTATGCGTCGATGCAGCTCTTCTTCGCTAAAAACAATACCGAATTCTTTTAACGTTTCTCTATAGCAGACATAATACCCCTCTTTGGCTCCAAGTATAATAACGTCATCCCAATCAAAGACGAGTAGTTTTATCATAGACGCGGACCAAGCATGAAGGGCGTCAGGATGGACGCTGTACCCGGATAAGGCCTGAACACGGAATAATCTTGATTCCCTGTTTTTCAAAGGCATCCAGCAGCAAATTCATCCCCAGGCTGTCGGAACTCATGTGTCCCGCAATCACCAGGTTGATGTGGTATTTGAGCGCTTCTTTGCGGTGCTCTTCCCCGGCATGCATGCCGATCACCGTGCCGACGCCGGCCATCGCAAGCTTTTCGTAGATGATGTGAGACGCTTCCGTACCTCCGGTAAATTCGATCGGAGCTACTTTTCCCGCGCGATTATGGGGATCTCCGGCAAAAATCATCGGCCCTGCTTTTCCTTTGGTTGCTTCGACGTATTCGGGCTCTTTCTTTAATACAGCCAAAACATCCCCGACGGTCTCCGGTTTTGCTTTTTTGAATAATTGTTCCATATAGGTATGCACCAGATTATCGGTAATCGTATGGGTTCCCATAAATGCGAGTCCGAGAAGGCGCGCAGCATCTACCGCCTGCGCGTGATTGACCGGAGAAAACCGGCGCTGTACTTCGCCGATACGGTCATGCATCACGCCTTCGGCGATGTTGATAGGTACGCCGTACTGGGCCATGATGTCCGCCTGGACATCCATCACTTCGTGAAGTGACGCCAACGATGCCCCCTCCGGGTGATGGGTAAGCAACAAATCGATACTCTCCCCTTTCTGATTTAACCGGTCCGCCAAAAGCACTTCGCTGGCGTTGATATCGATGCCGGCCATGATGGAATCCACCTCAAGCGCGGGGTCTCCCCAGAAAATACGGGAGTCTGTATATGGATTATTCAAATCTTCCACATCAAATTCCTTTTGCTTGGATTTCGGCAGCTCGTCGTATTCTTTTTTGCGGCGTGCCAGAAGTTTTTCCACACCCGCTTTTCCCCGGGGATCTGCTTCTATACCCATCTGTACCGCTAACGCGTAGAGATTTTTTAGTTTCATATACAAAAATTGTACCACACTACCCAGTGTAACGTGGGAGAGACTCCCTGCCCGCAATGCCTGAGCATAGCTCTGGCAGGCGGGGAACTCTCATTGTGGGCGAGGAGAGAATCGAACTCTCACGACGCGTTAACGCCACAAGTTTTTGAGACTTGCCTGTCTACCGTTCCAGCACTCGCCCGTTGGGATATTATACCGTAAATCAGTGGACAGCGGGAGGTGCCTGGTCCATGTGCTTGTGTTCCACGGAATAAAACCGGATACGGTCCCCGCGGAACACGAGATCTATCTCCCCGAGCGGTCCGTTACGGTGCTTGGCGATACGCAGCTTCGTCGGTATCTGATCGCCCCACATAGATTGGTCTGCCTCTTCCCGGTATAAAAACATAACAACGTCTGCGTCCTGTTCGATGGACCCGGACTCTCGCAAATCAGAAAGTTCCGGGACCCGGGTACCACGTGCCTCGACCGCACGGGACAGCTGCGATGCAGCAAGTACCGGCACACGAAGTTCGCGTGCCAGATTTTTCAGGTTCTGGGAGATGACAGACACCTCCTGCACGCGATTATCGAACTTGCGCCCGGAATCGCACAGCTGCAAATAGTCAACGATAATAAGTTTTACTCCGTGTTCTACCTGCAGCCTCCGCGCTTTCGTCCGCATCTCGACAATGTTCATGCCGGGCGTGTCGTCTATATAAAGCGGCGCCTCCGCCAGCTCCCCCATGGCATCGGACAGTCTGGTAAAGTCTTCATCCGTCAGCTTGCCGGTTTTTAACCGCCACGCTTCGATATCCGCCTGGGACACCAACAGGCGGTCCACCAACTCTTCCTTGCTCATTTCCAATGAAAATATGCCCGTGGGAATTTTTTCCTTGACCGTCACGTATTGAGCCAGGTTTAACATCATGGCTGTTTTTCCGGTACCCGGGCGTGCGGCAAGGATAATAAGGTTCGCGTCCTGCATGCCGGCAAGCTTGGTATCCAGCTCCGGAAACCCGGTCGGCACGCCCCGCAACCCCCCGGCACGTTTATGCAGCTCATCCAACCGGTCAAACGAGGAAGCGAGCGCGTCTTTGATGACGATAAAATCGCGCCTCGTCGTGGACTGGGATATCGCAAATATTTCCTGTTCCGCCTCATCGACGATTTGTTGCGCACTTCCTTCTTCACGAAACGCCAATTCCGTAATTTTCGCCGCAGACTCCACCAGGCGGCGTTTGGTCGCATGTTCCTGGATAATACGCGCATATTGTTCTGCGTGGGCGCTTGTCGGCACGATGTTTAATAGTTCGGACAGGTAGTTCGCGCCGTCCGTTTTATCAAAACTACCGGTCTTTTTCATTTGAGCAGTCAGGGTGACGATATCGATCGGCTCATGCTCTTCAAACAATTCCATCATTGCCGCGTAGATCAGCGAGTGTTTTTCTTTATAGAAATGGTGCGGGCGTAAAAATTCCGCAACGTCGATCATCGCGTCTTTGTCGATGAGGATAGCGCCCAAAACGGACTGCTCGGCAGTATCATCATGAGGAGGGACTTTCGGGTTTGTCATAAAGCGTAGGAAGGCCTATGCGACATATAAAGCGCCCAACCCTTTATACGCCTCACGGGCTATTCAAGCACTACGAGTTGCAGTTCGGCAGGTAATTTGTCCTTTGAAACAGTGAGTTTTTGCACGGGAGTAATCCCTTCTTTTCCCATCTCCTTTATAAATACGCTTACCGGAGATAATGCGTCAGCAAGTTCTTTTTTCAGTAATCCCGTCTGGTAATGCATGGGGACGACGATTTTCGGTTCTATATCCGACACGACTGCCGCGGCGACCTTTGCATCGATGGTATAAAATCCTCCGACCGGAATAAACAGGACATCGACGCCGTCTAATATGTCAACTTGCTGTGACGTAAGCTGATGCCCCAAATCCCCGAGGTGCGCAAACCGTACACCATCCATTTCAATCCGGTATGCTATATTCCGACCGCGCGCATTCCCTGCTTCCGCATCATGAAATGTCGCAACCCCAATAATGGAAACACCTTTGATTTCGTATTCCCCCGGTCCCCGCACAACAAACGGCGTGCCACCTACGGCGGTGACAGCATTGTGATCCGGATGATCATGAGAAACCGTTATGATATCCGCTTCGACATTTTTCGGAAATTTGAGGCCGGTCACGGCACTGTCATACGGGTCGGTGACGACGGTTGCCTGTTTGCCCCGAAGTTTAAATGATGCATGACCCAGCGGAAGTATCTCCATAGTATTTGCAATTTATATCAGATTTGAGTATCCTAAGCAACGCCCCATTATGCTATAAGTCCTGAGGGGGCTGCCCCACAAAGTATTTATTGCGAATTATTTTTCAGTATTTTAGTATTGGATATTGTAGCAATGCTCATTGACGATACTCTATGAATAAGGATGCCATTCTCGCGACCATTATCGGATTTGGGGTAGGTCTTGTCATAGCAGGACTCATATTCTTGGGACCGACGGTACTAAAAAACCTTCCGCACGTATCATTGCCGGCACTGCCCAAATTTTCCCTTGCTTTACCCGGTGCGGCTCATCCGAAACCGACGCCCAAAACGACGGGCACACCATCGGACACCCTCACGATCGAAAGCCCGCTCGCCGACAGCATAGAACCGAAAAATGAATTACTTATTTCCGGTTCCGCGGCTCCGAATGCGGTGGTCGTTCTGGAGGGAGAAAACGGCGAAGCAGTTGTCGTGGCAAATAACCAGGGAGCATATGCTGCTAAACTGACGCTCGGAGAAGGAAAAAATGACTTGGTCGTCACAAGTTATAGCGGGAAAAACGTTCAGACACAGTCCGTCACGGTATTTTATACGCCGGAAAATTTCTAACCATACTATGAAACACACAAATCGCGAGGTCGGAATATTTTTTATACTCATAGCCATTGTAATAGTGCTTGTTGCGCCGGTTCATATTCTTGCCGCAACCCCGACGCCCACGGATGCCGTAGCTTCCCAATCTGCCGATACGGCGGTGATCGAAGAACTTAAACAGCGGCTGGCCACTAAAGTAGCGGAACTTCGCACACTCGTGAAGCGCGCCATGTTCGGTACGGTCAAGTCGGTATCTGTTGCGTCCGCCACAGTAGAGACCGACACCAAGGATATAAAAATCGAACTCGGAGACAACGTATCGGTAGCACAGATGATCGGCGGCAAGCGGACCAAACTGACCACGGATCAGATATCCGTGGGAGACCCACTGACCGTATTCGGGAACTACGATGAAACGCTGGATCTTCTCAAAGCGCAATATATATTTATTGAAAGTAAAACGGTCGTACAGCACGTTTCCGGCGCTATCACTGCCGTAGACAAAAAAAACTATACGATCACCATACAGACACCGGAAGGGAGAAGTGTCATCGCCGATATAGAAAATAATACAAAAACATCAGCATGGGACAAAACAGACGGCATCGTAAAATCCGGATTTTCCAAAATCACCGTCGGAGATATCGTGCATGTTGCCGGGACCAACGAGCCAAAGGCAGATAACCGCATCAGTGCAATCCGCATACTGGACCTCGGAGACCTGACGGGTGCTCAACCGACTCCCACTGCCGAAGCAGTATCGAAAGCATCGGACAGCGCCACAACCAAGACATCCACTCCTACCCCATAAATTGTCCTGCTGGTACCCGGCATGATACTATATGCCTATGCGTACGAAGCCGTCGCACCCATACCCCACTCCGGAAATAGAAGAGTTGTTTCAGGCGATTCGGGAAATTCACTCCGATGAAGAAGCTGCGAATTTTTTTCGGGATTTACTCACACTCCCCGAGCTCAACGAATTCGCTAACCGCTGGCAGATTGTAAAACGATTAGTGCAAAAACATGCATATCTGGATATAGCACATGAGCTTAATGTATCCACCACGACGGTGAGTCGCGTCGCCCACTGGCTCAAAAACGGTGCCGGCGGATATGAAGCAATCGCGTCTCGCCTTTTCAGCAATCGCTAAAATCCAGACGTTCATGGGTCTCCCCGATTCAAGCGCACAAAACACTGTGTGAGGCGCAATTCTTACTTTTTATAATCCTTCCGTTGTGCTCTCCTGTATATCCCTCTTGACACAGATATGTCATCATGTTAACATACTGTCATAATGCCATATTGGGATTATCGATCAAGACTATGAAATACAACGCTACCATCCGTACCTCGTCGTTATCACCTACCACTACTCCTGTGGCTCCTTTTTCGTACCATCATAGCCGCTAACCATCCCGCGCGCGGCGAAAGTGATAATTCCTTGAACTAAGCCTCTAAGCATCTTTACGTTTCTACCATTATCCCCTTCTCCGTTCGCAGGAACGAATAGTATTGGTGACTGTAGCTCAATAGCAGAGCGCCTGCCTGTGGAGCAGGAAGTAGCGGGAGCGTTACCCGTCAGTCACCCCAAGGAATGTGAATATGAAAACAAATACACTACGACTAGCTGTCCAAAAAGATGGGCGTCTTACAGAAGAAACGCTTGGGCTCTTGCGTGCTTCCGGCTTGGAGTTCGAAAGCTACGGCCGAAAGCTGTTTTCGGCGTGCCGGAATTTTCCGATGAATATCGTCTATGTCCGTGATGATGATATTCCAAGTCTTGTAGCTACCGGTACGGTCGATATTGGTATACTCGGACAAAACGTCCTCAACGAAAAGCGAGCCGAAGTTAAAAAACTGTTAAACCTCCGTTATGGGTTCTGCACACTCGCCGTTTCTGTCCCGAAAGAATCATCTGTTTCTTCCGTATCCGATCTTGCAGGCAAAATCATAGCAACGTCCTATCCCAAATCCGCTGCACGATTTTTCCGCGAACAAAATATAAACGTAACCATTATACCCATCGAAGGATCGGTTGAAGTCATGCCATCTTTGGGAGCCGCATCGGCAATCGTAGACCTCGTCTCATCAGGTAGCACGCTTCTGGTAAACGACCTACGGCTGCTTACTCCTATTTATCGTTCAGAGGCGGTGCTTATCGCCAATACCCAGTCCATCCGGGCCAACCGAAGCAGCCAGCGTATCCGGGAACTCGTGACACGTTTCAAGAGCGTCCTTTCCGCAAAAAACTGCAAATTTATCATCTTTACCGCCCCACAGGCTGCTTCCCAAAAGCTTAAAAAAATTATTCCATCGCTCACGCCACGAGCAAGCCAAGCGCAAACGACAGACAGCACGTTGGAGGGAGTGGTAAACGAAGAAGCATTCTGGAGTATGCTCGGACGGCTCCGTGCGTTGGGCGCAACAAACATACGGCTTATGCCGATAGAAAATAGTATTTTATAGCCTATGAAACCCATAAACCTATCAGAACTTACTGCAGCAGATTACCAACGCATCGTCAACAGGTCAGCTGGGCGGGATACCAAGATTATGCCGTCTGTTCTTTCCGCCATGGAATCCGTACGGAAAAATGGAGATGACGCGGTATGGGAGAAATACACAAAACGCTACGGCAGTGCATATGCCTCAATCCGGGTCAATCGCAGGGAAATTCAACAGGCATACCGGAAAGTGACACCACAACTCATCCGTTCCCTTCGGCAAATGATACAAAATATTACAGCAGTCCAGCGCGCACAGCTGCCCAGAAAAAAAGATACCGTTGTCATCACAGAGCGCGGCATCACCGTCTGGCGAGAGTGGCGTGCCATAAACACGGTAGGACTTTATATACCGGGCGGCAAGGCTATATATCCCTCTTCTGTCCTCATGACAGCCATCCCGGCAAACATCGCAGGCTGCAAAAACATCGTTATGTGTTCGCCGCCGCGCGCAGATGGCGCTATTCCGGCAGCAACACTGGTCGCTGCCGATATGGTCGGAATCACAGACATGTTTAAAGTCGGCGGCGCAGAGGCGATTGCCGCCATGTGTTATGGCACACAGACGATTCCGAAGGTTTATAAAATTTTCGGAGCTGGTAATGCGTCGGTAACGGCGGCCAAAATGGCGGCATTGTCTACCGTAAGCATTGACATGCCGGCAGGTCCTTCGGAAATATTCATTATCGCCGACGAAACGGCAAATCCGTCCTATATCGCTGCCGATCTTTTAGCAGACGGCGAACACGGCGAAGATTCTGCGTGCGTGCTCATCACGACATCCCGAACAATCGCTGAACAAACGATTGCAGAAATCGAAAAGCAGCTTGCGGCACTCCCGACGGGCGATCGCGCAAGAAAATCTCTTGAAACGTATGGTCTGTTTGCCGTCGTTCCGACGATTGATGATGCCATTGCATTTACCAATCGGTATGCGCCGGAGCACTTGGAAATTATGACAAGCCGGCCCGAAACGCTTGTGGCCCGTGTACAAAATGCCGGTTCGGTGTTTTTAGGTCCCTGGACCGCAAAAGCGACCGGGGACTACGCCACGGGAGCCAATCATGTCCTGCCGACGGGCGGCATGGCCAAAATGTATCCCCCGCTCGGGGTGGATGCCTATGGCAAATGGATGCAGGTTCAGAAATGTACGAAAAAGGGATTATCAGCAATTAGAAAAACAATAGAAACGGTTGCCGACGCGGAGAAATTGCCGGCGCACAAAAATTCCGTAACCATCCGGTTTAAAAAAAACATATGAACAACGGTGCATTACCCAACATACAAGCGATGAAGCCGTATACGGCGCCGCCTCCGGGCAGGCGTTCGTACCGGGGACTTATCCTGGACTTTAATGAGCGTACTGCTCTCCCTTCAAAACGGGTAAAGACCGCGCTTATGGAAGCCATACAGGGCAAACTTCAGATGTATCCGGAATACGGAGCCCTAGAAATGGCACTTGCCCGATATGCCGGGGCCCCCCAAGAGAATATCCTCATCACGAACGGGTCAGATGAAGCGATAAGCCTCATATTCCGGACGTTTGTGGGCGCGCGCGATACGGTTGTAGTCCCGGAACCATCGTTTTCCATGTTCACACAGTATGCAAAGATAGCTGGCGCGTCGGTCGTATCCCCGCCGTACGATACCCGTACCGGGGCGTATCCGCTCGATCAAGTGCTCGCAGCGTGTGACCGGAATCCGAAACTTATCATCATCTGTAATCCGAATAATCCGACGGGCACCCTGGTATCTGTTTCCGACATCAAACGGATAGCCACACGCTCGCCACGATCTGTCATCCTCGTCGACGAAGCATACGCGGAATTTTCCGGGGTGACCGCAGTGTCCTTGATTGCACAAAACCCAAATATTATCATCACACGCACGTTCTCAAAAGCATTCGGGCTGGCAGCGCTTCGGATCGGATACATACTTGCAAATCCCGTGTTCATTGCCGAACTTACCAAAGTCAAAGGCCCGTACGACGTAAATCTATTGGCCGCAATCGCCGCCACCGCCGCGCTCTCAGATATTCCCGACATGCGTGCGTATACCACGGAAGTCATGACGCAGTCCAAGCCGATGCTGGAGGCGTTTTTCCGGAAAAACGCCGTGCCGTTTTACCCCTCAGCCGCAAATTTTTTGTTAATCCGCGTACCAAACGCCGTACAAATAGAAGAAACACTGCGAAGAAATGGTGTTCTGGTTCGCCGCCAATCCAAACCCGGGATAGAAAACTGCCTCCGGATAAGCATTGGTACAGTAGCGGAAACCAAACGGTTTATACGAATTTTTGCGCGTACCGTATGCAATAAATCGCTTACACCGAAAAAAGTCGCAGTATTCGACCGAGACGGAACGCTTATCTTTGAACCGCAGGACACCTATCAGATAAATTCTGTGAAAGAACTCCGCATTTTACCCGGAGTCACGCAAACACTGCGACGCCTGACGAACGCGGGATATATCCTAGTCATGGTGACCAACCAGGACGGGCTGGGGTCAAAAGGATACCCCCGGTCGAATTTCACTACTGTGCAGAGCGAGCTTCTTACACGTCTGAAAAAAACCGATGTTATCTTCCGCAAAATATACGTTTGCCCGCACATGCCGGACGATAACTGTTCCTGCAGGAAGCCAAATACTTCGCTTATTGATACGTTTCTTGCCACGATGAACATGGACCGGGATGCGTCGTTTGTATGTGGCGATCGTGCATCTGACGCTGGACTCGCAGTAAATCTTGGCATCCGGTATATCCGGACGGATACGAACGGCAATCTGAACGCTGCGTTTGCCTCGTTCCGAAAGGAGAACCTATGAACACCCGATCGGCACAAATAACACGGAAAACCAATGAGACAGATATCGACATTCGCCTTGCACTGGACGGGGCCGGTTCTAGCACGTTGATGATTCCGACTGGTTTTCTATCACACATGCTTACGGCATTTACGAAAAATGCACGCTTTGACCTGAATATCACCGCTACCGGGGATATGAACGTGGATGATCACCACACGGTTGAAGATATTGGTATTGTTCTTGGCCAAGCCATAGGAACCGCACTTGCGGACAAAAAAGGCATCACACGGTACGGATTTTTCATCCTGCCTATGGATGAAGCGCTTGCGACCGTCGCGATAGATTTTTCTGGTCGCTACGCATTCCGGTTTGACTGCGCATTTACGCGGGAGAGGATTGGCGATCTTTCAAGCGAGCTTGTCTACGATTTCTGGGATGCGTTTGCCCAAAACGCGCGGGCAAACGTATACATAAAAGTCGAGAACGGCCGCAATGATCACCACAAAGCCGAAGCGATTTTTAAGGCAATGGGCCGCGCCTGCCGGATGGCTGTCGCAAAAGACAGCGAGAGTCGCGGTGAGATCCCATCCACGAAAGGAAGCTTATGATAACAATCATTGACTACGGAGTCGGCAATTTGGGAAGTCTGGCAAATCTGTTCGATAGGCTGAGCATGCCGTATATCATTTCGGGAAAACCTGAGGTTATCTCACGGGCTGAAGCCCTCCTTTTACCAGGCGTTGGCGCAGCCGGCGAAGGAATGAAAAATCTACGAGATCAAAAACTCGACACGGTACTGAGAGAAAAAATATCGGCTGGGGTGTCGTTTCTGGGAATTTGTCTTGGCATGCAGGTATTATTTGATCAAAGTGAGGAGGGAAATACGCTGTGTCTCGGCGTTATGCGCGGATCCGTTCGTAGATTTCGTATGACGGTGAAGGTGCCGCAAATCGGATGGAACCAGGTGTATTACCCAAAAGCTATACCGGACAATCCGCTTTGGGCCGGCATACCGCAAGGCAGCGAATACTATTTCGTGAATAGCTATATCTGTGCACCGGATGATCCGTCTGTGGTCATCGGCACCACAGTGTACGACGAATCATTTGTTAGCGCGATAGCGGCAAAAAACGTGGTGGCCACCCAGTTTCACCCGGAAAAAAGTGGAGCGGCAGGCATGCAGTTTATAAAAAATTTTGTGGAGGCATATCTATGATTACCAAACGCATCATTCCCTGTCTCGATATGACGAAGGCAAAAGTAGTCAAAGGCATACAATTTATCAATTTTCGTGACGCCGGAGACCCTGTTGTCCTGGCAAAAAAATACGACGCCGAAGGGGCCGATGAACTCACGTTTCTCGATATCACAGCAACGACGGAAAACCGGCCGATACTTCTGGACGTGGTCACTCGTACCGCAAAAGAGATTACAATCCCCTTTTCCGTCGGAGGCGGAATCCGAAGCATATCTGATATGCGCATGATTCTTCGCGCCGGCGCAGATAAAGTATCTGTTAACACCGGTGCCGTCATACACCCTTCGCTTATCAACGACTGCGCCAATGCATTTGGGAGTCAATGCGTCGTACTTTCCCTCGATGCAAAGCAGATTGCTCCACGCCGATGGAATGTGTTCATAAACGGCGGAACGAAAGATTCCGGATTATCGGCAATCGATTGGGCCAAAGAGGCAACAGAGCGAGGGGCGGGAGAAATACTTTTGACGAGTATCGATCAGGATGGCACGAAAAAAGGTTTTGACCTGGAACTCACACGTCAGGTTTCCCGTGCGGTCAATGTACCTATCATAGCCTCCGGCGGGGGCGGTACCAAAAAAGATTTTCTCGATGTGTTTACAAAGGGTGAAGCCGATGCGGCACTCGCCGCATCCCTTTTCCACTTCAATGAGCTTTCCATACCGGAACTCAAAACATATCTTGCGCAAGGCGGCGTGTCCGTACGGGAGGCAATATGAACGCAAAAACCATAGACTTTACAAAGGGAAATGGTATTGTGCCGGCTATCATCCAGGATGACCGTACGGGCATGGTGCTCATGCTTGGCTACATGAATCGCGAGGCATTCACAAAGACACGGCAAACGAAGCTTGTCTGGTTCTGGAGCAGAAGCAGGGGCACACTGTGGCAAAAAGGTGAAACGTCAGGAAATATTTTGCAGGTTGTGTCCATGACACTGGACTGCGATGGCGATGCGGTACTCGTCCGGGTGAATCCCAAGGGGCCCACCTGTCACACCGGGCGTATCTCGTGCTTTACGGAAAGAGAGGAAATTGCATGAATATAGATGCATTGTTTACCATCATACAAAACCGGCAATCGGAAAAACCGAAGGGCTCGTACGTGGCAGCATTATTGTCCGACAACGACCGGCTGATTCAAAAAATCGGGGAAGAAGCCACCGAAGTAGTCATTGCGGCGAAAAATGCGGATCGGATCCGCCAGATAGAAGAACTTGCGGATCTGTTGTTTCACATGACCGTACTGATTACGGCGTTGGGCCTCACACCCGAAGATATCTACGATGAACTGGAAAGGCGGAAAGGAAAGTAACCATCGTGATAAAATGAACGATATGGACTCTTTACACGATATCGATGCGCTATTGGTAACCAATCCGGTAAATATCCGGTATCTCACCGGATTTATCGGCGTAGCGCCCGAGGAACGGGAAAGCTACATCCTGCTTTCCAATGATACGAAATATCTGTTTACGAACTTGCTCTACGTCGAACAGGCGAAAGCGCTGGAGGGCGTGGAAGTAATACAAATCTCTCGCGAAAATCCCCTCTCCAAAGAAGTGCTGAATCTGACCACGAAGCTCGGTATCAAAAAACTCGGGTTTGAGGACGACAATCTCACGGTGGCGGAATTTACAAAACTCAAAGACACCCTCACTGACGTGGCCTTTATACCAACCAGGAATCGCATAGAAGAACAGCGCATGATCAAACGGAAGGACGAGATAGAACACATAAAGCTCGCGGCAAAAATTACCGATCAGTGTTTTAGTTATATACGCAAACGCATCCGTCCGGGAGTCACGGAGTCCCGACTTGCATGGGAAATCGAAAGTTTTTGCAAAGTCAAAGCGGGAGGAAACGCCTTCTCCCCCATTGTCGCGTTTAACGAACACAGCAGCCAACCGCATTATGAATCCCGTGGCAATAGCCCGCTGCGCAACGGCTCACTCATCCTTTTGGACTTTGGCGCCAGCGTAAACGGGTATTGCGCAGACATGACGCGCGTCGTTTTTCTTGGGACCCCCAAACCCGAATGGGTGCGGGCCTATGAAACAACGCTGTCCGCAAATGAAAAAGCAATGGAGCTTCTCATAGACGGTGAGCGCCACGGGGCGACGCTGGACGCAGCTGCCAAAGAAATCATCGCGGAAGCGGACTTTCCCACCTATCCACATAGCCTGGGACATGCCGTAGGACTTGCCATCCACGAAGCGCCGAGATTGAGTGCTACGAAAGATGAAATACTCAAAACCGATATGGTAATCACCGTCGAACCCGGCATCTATATCGAAGGACAATATGGCATTCGCATCGAAGATTTGGTACGCTTAACTGCGAACGGCACAGAGGTCCTTTCAAAATCACCAAAAGTACTTATTACACTATGAACTGGATTACCATGGCAGTCGCATCGGCTCTCGGATATTCCGCAGCAAATGCGCTTACGAAAATCTATCAATCAAAATTGCCGCTTATCGCAGGCGTAGGTTTTTTTGCATTCGGCATCTTTGTCACGTCTCTGATCACCCTACTGCTTACCAAATCCTCGGGTGATATTCTGAAACACGCGAACAATTATGCGGGTATCGCCGCACTTGCCGGACTGATTTGGTTTTTCGCACAATTTTTATTTGTCGATGCCATGTCGAAAAACGCACCGATCTCGCTGCTTATCCCATTTGTCACCGGGGGTATTGCCATAGGCGGTGTCATCACCGGACTCCTGTTCTTTGGCGAAACATTGTCGACCATCAAAATTATCGGGGTCATTGTTGTACTTATCGGGACAGTTATGTTATCACGATAACTATGAATACCATCCAACCGCTCAAAGGATTCCGGGATTTTCTGCCGGCGGAGGCAGCCAAGCGCAAGTGGCTCAAAGATAAGCTTGCCACCATTTGCGAATCGTGGGGATACTCGCCGCTCGAGACGCCGACGTTGGAACCTCTGGAAATATTTACCGGGGCTATAGGTGAAGACGAAAAGCTGTTTTTCAAATTCAAAGACCAGGGAGACCGCGATGTTGCTCTGCGGTATGACCAAACGGTACCAACCTGCCGTGTGATTGCAGAGTACCAAAACACCCTGACGTTTCCGTTCAAGCGCTACCAAATACAGCCGGCATTCCGTTCGGAAAAGCCCCAAAAAGGCCGCTACCGCGAGTTTATCCAGGTAGACGCGGATATTTTTGGCGTCAAAACCCCGGACGCTGACGCAGAAGTCATTGCGCTTTCTCTCGACATCTACCGACAACTGGGATTCAAACGGGCACTCGTACGCATCAACTCCCGCGCACTATTTGCCGATATGCCGTACGAAGCCATCGTCTCTATCGACAAAATCAAAAAAATCGGAGATGAAGGGGTGCTAGCCGAAATGAACCGCAAAGGTATAGCGCCGGACAAAGCCAAAGAGTATCTGACCTACGTCAAAAACCTCAAGCCGAACGAAGAAATATCGTTTATCCTGAAATACCTCAAGGACTACGGATTTTCGGATGACTGGTATGAATTTGATCCAACGATTGCCCGTTCTTTCTCATATTCAATGGGTCCGATTTGGGAAGTTGTCATCCCGGACGCAGGAGATTTATCAGTCCTAGGCGGAGAGCGCTACGACGGCCTCGTTCAAAAACTAGCGGGGAAAGACATCGGCGGCACGGGATTTGGTTTGGGATTTGACCGCACGTTGGAAGCAGCGGATCAGTTGGGTCTGACCCCAGTACTGACTACTGGCGGACAAGTGCTCGTAACAGTGTTCTCGCCCGACGGTCGTCTCGCTTCCTTACGTACTACACAAACACTACGAAATGCAGGTATATCCGTTGACCTGTATCCCACGGCGGATAAACTCGAAAAACAATTGAAATATGCAGACCGCAAAGGCATCCCCTACGTCGTGATCCAGGGCCCGGATGAAGCAAAACGGGGTGTTGTGCAGCTTAAGAATATGACGACAAAAGAACGTGAGGATCTTTCTCTCGATGCCGTCATCGACAAATTTTCTAGAGCATCCTGACGCTCCACAAAATTTCAAAGCTTAGCTTTGAATTCTTTGAATTCACAAATTAGTTATGACGCAATAGATAGATGCCGTCACTCATACTCACTGGAGAATATCGCGGTACGATTTTGGTATCAAAATATGTTTTCATGGCAGCCTTATCGGTAAGTACAAGCGGCAGCTTAGTATCCACGATCACATACTGCAATGTCTCCCCGTGCGGAGCGGGTAGCTTCTGCCAAAAGCCGCGCTCGATATGCGAACAGATTTGGTATTGGCACGATACGGTCGCATTCTTCGGAATCGATACAAGAGCCATATCAAGTTTTTTGCTTTCCTCGGAAATCATAAAGTCGCTGGCAGGCGTCAGCCCCAGCCTCAGGGCATACGTACCGTAATAAAATGCAAAGCCATAATACACGTTTGCACATATCGCGACGCTACCAAGATATACCGGCACCAGCTGCATCAACCGTTTGTTTCCGCGTATGCTTCGTATCCCTTCTATCGCGGCTAAGGCCAAAAGAGGCGCTATCTCGGCACTGTAATGAAAACTATCAAGCATCGCGATATCATTGGATAACAGCTTGAGAAGTAGCGATGGGGCCAAAAAGATAAGCGTCATGGGGGCGACAAACGGTAAAAATCCAAACGAGCCGAACATCTCGATAAGCGTGGGCACCTTCCGCTCGTCATTCACAAATTGCCCCACAAACTGCAAGGGGTGGGTCAGCGCAAATTGGATGATGCCAAACGCGCCGCCACCGGCCCCGCCGCCGAACTGTCCCCAATATTCGTATCCGCCGTTATGAAACCGAGAAATGATCCCAAAGGATATGAAATACCAGATAAGCCCAAACGCCATGGTGACACTTCCCCACCGCATATCTTTTCTCCCGACGAGCAACCACAGTCCCCACGCAATAACGACGAATGAAATTTCTTCCTTTACACACAGTGCTAAACATAAAAACACGGCGTACCCAAGAGATGATTTACGTTCGTACCAGTAGACGGCCGAGAGAAACAGGAACGGAAAAAACGTAATCGGGTGAAACCCGTAAAAATACGATGACTGCAATCCGCCAAAGAGAAGGTACGCGGCAACGACAGCACATGCAACCCAGGGATGCGCACCCAAACGATGCCGTACTATCTTGTAGAGCGGCACGGCGCCAGCGATAGCCGCGATCGCCTGCGCTACAACTAATAGCATGCTCCCCCCAAGCCCTAGCCAATACCACGGTACCAAAAGAAATACGATCGGTTCGAAATGCTGGCTCCAAAGCGGACTTCCTACATCCCAAATGCGGGCAAGCTTGAATCTGGAAAACTGCAGCACCGCACTTTCATAATACGATAAGTCTATAAAGGCACTGTAATTTCTGTACAGCATAACAGCGCGGAAAAGTAGGGCGACAACGTATATGCCTAGGACACTATGCGCCGCAATCGCTATTGTCTGTTTCGCTCTGGCCGGAAGACGGACGAAACTCCACATATATGCAATCACCGCCGCCGCGATAACGATAAGCGCGTATGCTCCTACATAGGCCATACGCAGTGAGCCAGACAGTAACGGGTCCTGCATGAAAAATAAAAACATTGCTAATAGCACGGTTACAAAGGTTGCAAGAAAAACCATCATACTGGCCATCATACCACTTGTTTCAGAACGCAGATTCCTGGATACTGAAATGTATCCACTATGACAAAAAAACGGCTGAACGCCTACGTATTACTGCTCATCGTTTCTCTTATCTGGGGAGCTGCTGCAGCTGTCGTCAAAAATACCCTCACCTGGTTTGATCCGTTGGTTTTTCTGACGTATCGGTTTGCCATAAGCGCCGTTATCGCCGGCTTTGTCTTTGCCGCCAGCCCGGTCGCTCTTCCCCGCACGGGCAAATCCCGCTGGATTACGTTTATCACCATGTTCCTTTCTACCCCGCTTGCCATCGGGCTCTTTTTTCTGGCGCTTAATAAAACGTCCGCGCTGTCCGGCAGCTTGCTTACGGCTGGCGAACCGTTGTTTATTATCCTGGGCGGCGTACTGCTGTTCCGTGAGCGGATTACGAAAATGGAATCGATAGGAATCACGGTCACACTGATCGGCACGGCTATTGCGGCACTGGGCCCGCTTGTATTAAATCACACGGTCAACCACGTCGGCACGGTCGAAGGAAATCTGCTCCTGATCTGTTCCGTTATTGCGGATATGTTTGCGGCCTTACTCACCAAACTCGCGATACGGCACAATGTTTCGTCTTCCCTGCTCGCGCACGGCCAATTTATACTGTCCTTCCTCCTCTTTCTGCCCATTCTTTTCTGTACCGTCCCCGTGGCCACCATTGTCACGGAGTTTGCCCGCGCACCGCTTCAGGCACATCTGGGCGTCTTGTTTATGGCCGTGCTTTCCGGATCCGTGGCGTACGCGCTGCGCAATATCGCCATACAGTCCATAGAAATTTCCGAAGTCGCGGTCTTTTATTATCTGCAGCCGGTATGGGGTTCGTTGCTTGCAGTGCTCTGGCTTGGGGACCGGCTGACTCCTGCCTATACGATCGGAGGGATCATCATCACCATCGGCGTCGTGCTTTCCGAATACCGCAGGCGCAAAACCAAAAAGTTACGCTTCGCGCGACAGCCTGCCAGGGTACAAAAACGCAGACGGTGACCGAATCCCCGCGTTACTTTTCGCTGTTGAGCGTATGGATGTGCGTGCCGTGAAATTGCTCAAAAATCTTGCGGACCTTGGCATCTGCTCCCTTGGAATCCGCGACCGACACAAATACTTCACCGTTTTTAATTTTATCCTGATAGATTTTCGCGCGTTCCGGCAATAATCCGGCTCCGGACAGATCGCCCATATACTCTCCGAATGCGGCGCCGATAGCAGCCCCAGCCACTCCCATGGTGACGGCAAACGCCGCGATGATGGCAGGAGCGGCCAGGATGGGGTTTAGTACGACGGACAATCCGCCGATGATTCCTCCCAATGCCCCAAGCTCGGCACCCCGTTCCGTATCAACAATCTCCATATCTTCATGTTTTATCTGGTACAGGTGAATCTTATGAGTTTTTTCATCACGCGCGATCAGCGAGATATCTTTGGCATATCCCATGCGTTTCAACTCCGCCACAGCCTCTCCTGCCGCTTTACTTTCTTCAAACAAACCGACGACGATATGTACCATACGATTCACCTCCTTAGTAAAACACGTTTATACGATTCAAGAGAAAAACAGTTCTTATTTCTTCTTTTTCTTCCCGAGCAGCATGGTTGCGTTATATACCATGAAGCCTAAAAACAATGCCGCTACTCCGCTCAACCATACCGGCGCGCTCCATGGCCCGATGATCAGGTCCCATCCATTCACAAACCGGATCAAGTGTAACACCCCTACGACACTAAACAAACAGCAACTCACGTATATGAACGTTCGTTCTTTCAGCATACTATGTTCACCTCCTTTTTCACAAGAAATAGCTCTCGCATTACTCATCGTGGGTCATCCGCAAATTCACGATTTTGACGACTTCGCTGACCTGCATCCAGAAAAACGCCCATACCCAGACAAACAGTGCTTCGCCGATAGCCAATTTTCCGGGCATGAGAAAACCGGTAAGGGCTAGGATGGTGGCACCGACCTGGGTAAGCGTCGTCGCCCATATAACCTGTGTGCTCGGGAAAAATTTGAACCACCGCTGCTTCGTATGGGCCACATAGATAAGCATATGCCCGGAAACCGTCAGTTTCAAAAAGTACATGGTCTGGATCACCGGCCATGGCAGTTTCCATATATACACGACAAATACGTACAGAAGCATGCTGTTTAGTACCCCCGTCATGCCATAGAGAGAACTTAAAACAAACCGTTTTTTCGCGTTGATTTTTGCCGGCCTGCGGGCGATATGGACGTTGTCGGATGCTAAAGAAATAATCGGAACGTCATTGAGCAGTGCAAGCAGAATAATCTGCAGCGGCGTCATGGGATATTTGCCGGCAAAAAGGCCCAGCAGCGCAATGGTGATGATAAGCCGCATGCTTTCCGATATCCGGTACAGCGAATACGTATACAATCGCGCGAATATTTTTCTGCTCTCGATAATCGCATCGCGTATGACGCTGATGCCGTTGGATAACAGCACAATGTCCGCAGTGGCTTTGAGAGCGGCTACAGCGCTTTTTACGGCTATGCCCACGTTGGCCGCCTTGAGCGCCGGCAAATCATTGACGCCGTCTCCGTTTGCGGCCACCACGAAATATTTTTTTGCCTGCTCGACCAGCAGCAGCTTATCCGCCGGTACGATCTCCGCAAACGCTCCCGTACGGGCAAATATGGCCGGAGCGGCACTCGCCCACGGGATGCGGCCGAGTTCTTCCTTGGCCATGACCGAGCCGCCGTGAAGCGACAGTGTGTTTGCTACCTGGGCTGCGATGGCACGGTTATCGCCGGTGACCATGGAAACGTCGATGCCATTGTCCATCAGAAATTCGATAACCGACTTGGCGTCCGGCCGGAGCGTATCGGACAGGGCGATGAGTCCTATAAGCTGCATGGATGTTTCCTCTTTGCCGGACCCGTATGCGACGGCCAGCGTCCGATACCCGCTCTGGGCAAGGACTGCCACTTCTTTATCAAATGATTGCCGTACGTCTGTCGTAAGATTAGACAGCGATGCGATCATCTGCGGGGCACCCACGGAAATGATCATGGGCGTACCGTCTTTTTCGTAGACAAGCGTACTCCGCTTCCGTACCGAATCCGCAGGCGTAAAATCCAGTTTTTGTACCGTGCCGGTTGCGACATGGAGATCCCGGGCTTTTGCCAGAATTGCTTGATCTATGGGATTATCGCTTTCCATAGCAGCCAGCGTGGCGGCGTAGGAAATGACGTCGTCGTGCGTAAACCCGCCATAGGCGTATACATCCTGCACGGTAATCCGGTTTTCGGTGAGCGTGCCCGTTTTGTCCGTCAGCAAATAATTGACGTTTGCCAAATCTTCAAGCGCGGAAAGCCGCCGTACTATGACGCTCTTTTCGACAAGGCTTAAAACCCCGAATTCGATAATAAGCGTCATCACCGTCGGCAGGCTTATGGGGATACCGGCGATAACGAGGCTCAGATCCAGCGTCAATACCTCCAAAAGCGGCGCGTGCTGAAACACGATCAGTACGAGCGAGAGGATGACAACCGCGGCGATACTCAAAAACGTCAGGAACTTTGCGATCGATAAAATATCCTGCTCCAGCATGCTGGTTTTGCGCACCCGTTCTACGGAAAATACTGTCTTGCCGAAACTCGTCCGTGCCCCGGTGGCCATGACGGTGATGACGGCCACCCCCGCGGAAAGAAAGGATCCTGAATACACGCGGTCATTGACGTTTTTATCAACCGGAAGCGATTCGCCGGTCACGGCGGATTCATTGACCGACACATGGTTTGCTTCGAGTACACTTCCGTCGACCGGGATGACGTCTCCGGATCCCAGCCGTACGACATCGCCCGGCACCAAGACCCGCGATGCAACTTGCTGCCACGTGCCGTCACGCATGACGTTGACGGTTTGTGTGAGGTGCGCGTTGAGCTTGGTAATCGCCGTATCGGCTTTCCATTCCTGCCAGAGGGTAATCCCCACATTTATAAAAAGCAGGACAAAAATAAAGTATCCGTCGAACGCTTTTCCGACGATAAAAGACAGTGCCGCAGCCACCGTAAGCATGATGCCTATCGGCGAGATAAGGCTCCGGAGAACTTTCGTAAGTAGACTTACCCGCCGTTCCGGTATTTCGTTGTATCCGTCCCGTGCCAGAAGCTGTGCGGCCTGCACTGAAGTTAAACCGACCATCATCATTTTAGTATATACCTTTTTCTTCACTGCAAAAAACAATTGTGTGATTACATACATTCCCTATTTCCTCTCCGCATACACTCTGTGCTACACTGGATACATGCAGTTGTTTATCGATACCGCAAAGCCCGATGAAATACGCCAGGCGCTCAAATGGGGATTTATCGACGGCGTTACCACCAATCCGACGCTGGCCTCTGAAGTCGGCAAACCGTACAAAGACGTCATCACCGAAATCCTGGGTATGGTAAACGGCCCAGTGAGCTTGGAAACCATCGCAGACGATGCCGTGGGCATTGTCCGTGAGGGATTAGCCCTTTCCAAACTCCAATCCAATGTCTATGTGAAAATTCCCTGCACGTTGGCCGGATACGAAGCCACGAAAACATTAACCAGCGAAGGCATAAAGGTAAATATGACGCTCTGTTTTAGCGTGAACCAGGCGCTGTTGGCCGCCAAGGTGGGCGCATCGTTCGTGTCGCCGTATTTAGGCAGGGTCGACGACTTTACCGACGGATTGGGAGACGAGTTTATCTCGCGCGTACGCCACGTCTACGACAACTACCACTTTAAAACGAAAATACTGGCGGCAAGCATCCA
>JAKAFY010000014.1 GCA_021817785.1 bacterium | reverse complement strand
AAATACAAAAAATTCTCTTCGTACTATCGCCTGCGGCCTACTGTATTCTATAGGTCCAGTGAGGAGAGTATATCCGAGGATTTCACATCTGTCAACAACTTTTTTCACATTCATCACCCCACGGTCAGTGACATACGCCGGCATAGCCATGACAACGCGTCCACCCGGGCGCAATACGTTCACCCATTCTTTGAGGCACCCTATGTACAATTTTTCCAGTCCCCTGATGATATTTTTGGCATCATGTGCCGGAATTTTTACGCCTTCGGGGCGCCGTATCTGTTCTCCCATGAACGGTTCTGTCGCTATAGCGTCCACGGAACTTATGGGGATATACTCCGACACATGCGTCGCGTCTCCCGTCGCTATATGTACGGCATTTTGCTGCAGCAATCCGTATTGCGCACGAAGCCATGCGATGTTTTTTTGCGCTTTCACCACGGCGTCTTCTACGATATCAAACCCTACAGCCTGGGCTCCCAACATCTGCGCCTCCGCAAGCACTGTCCCCACGCCGCAAAACGGATCAAGAAGCGTTTTCCCCTTTACATCCCCTTCTCCCAGAGCGATATTCACGATCATCCGTGCCACTTTCGGCGGCAACATGCCGCGTTTTGGGTCCGATGCGGGGCGAGCTGAGTCGCGGGTATTCCATTCTTCAAAATCCTGTACCGCACTGGTAATACCTAACACATAGGCGTGCGGCAAGCCGATGACGACCAATTCGGTAAGATGTTGCTTGGTCACGACGACGCTGCTTAATGCGTCTTCGTGCCGGGACTCCACATAATGGACGCCGACCGCACGCGCGACAAAGAGTTTTTTGACCGCGGAGTATAGGGACTGCGGGATATGCGCGGAGCCGTATCCGCTCAACCCGAATGAAATTTTCCCCTCCGAGACATATGGCAGGAGTGCGCGGAATACACTCTCCGGCTCTACCGATGGCACTTCCGACACGTCGCGCACTATTTTTACGGTGCCCCCCAGCCGATGCATCACTTCCTTGCCGTCCACCTCACAGGACACGACCGCAACATCGGAAAGCAATAAGACTGCAGACGGATACAGCGACTGAAGTTCTAAGAAAGCAAGAGTTGGAGTGCGCCCGAGGATAAAAAACGTCCGTTTCATGCGTGATCAACGCGTATGACTTCGAGCCGGGTGAGCTGCGCGCGAAACCCGATGTGGCGTCGGTACCGTACTTTTTGTTTGTAGCGGCGGACCGCAATTTTTTCTCCCTGTTCCTGGCCTACTATCTTTACGGTTACTGTGGCTCCTTTGACAAGCGGTGTTCCGACTTCCGTCTTTTTGCCGTCAGACACGAGCAACACGTCGGTAACTTGTATGGTGTCACCGGCGTTTCCGTCGATTTTGTCTACCAAAATGACGTCTTTGGGAGAGACTTTAAATTGCGTGTTTCCGACTTTGATGATAGCAAACATAGACTCGTATTATACCGGCAGGATCAGCGAATTGCAATGCTTCCTTCGCTGTCGCCACCCCGCCGCAGCGCAATAAGCATGCCAAATGCCATGCACAGGGACAATATGGAGCTGCCGCCGTAGGATACAAACGGCAGGGTAATACCGGTTACCGGGATGATGCCCATGTTCATTCCCATATTGATCACCACCTGGGTAAGCAGTATGCCAAACAGTCCGATGGTATAAAAAAATACGAACGGGTTCCCTATGGAGCCCCGGATATGGGGTTTCAGCAGCTGCCACAACAGCGTGCCGTAGAGGACAAGCAGCGTAAACCCGCCCAAAAAACCCAATTCTTCCACCAGCGTCGCAAAAATAAAGTCTGTGTGGTACTCCGGGAGGAACCGCAAATGACTTTGCGTCCCACGCCCCAATCCGCGGCCAAACACCTGGCCGCTGCCCACCGCGATCATGGCCTGCAGCGCATTGTATCCGGCCCCGTGCGGGTCTGCCGCAGGATCGAGGAACGTGAGTATCCGGCCGCGTTGGTAGGGCGCCAACACATGCCACAGAAACGGAAATCCCGCGGATATGACGATAGCAGCCAAAAACAGGAGGATGATCGGAAACCCTCCTGCGATAATCATGGATAGCCAGGAACTGCCATAGACGATCGCTGTCCCCAAATCCGGCTGCCGCAGTACCAGGATAAACGGCACAAGAAGCAACAGCAGATGAATCCAGAAATTGCGAAGCGCGCGGGGGGTAAACATGGTGATCGCCCGCGCAAATGCCAGTATGATAAACGGTTTGACCATTTCAGACGGCTGCAGCTGCACGCCGGCGATGACAATCCACCGTGACGCTCCCCGTATAGGGTGAAAAAGATACGATGCGGTAAGCAAAACGAGCGATATGATGTATCCGTATGGCGCAAACCACCAGAGGATGATGGTGTCCAGCCGGGAAACTGCGTAAATAAGGACAGCTCCCAGTATCAAAAAGATAAGTTGCTGCCAAAACAATCCCGCACTGGTCGTCAGCAACACAAATAACCCGACGAGTCCCAAAAGTAGGAGCGACAAAAGAATTACCCAGTCAACGTGGTGGTCGCCTGCGTGGTAGATATGGAAAGATCGGTTCCCCATGAGATATCTTCTGCTACTGTTTCCTTCTGCACCATTGCCAACAGATCTTTGGAAAGCGTTTTATATGTTTCCGGCAATGTCAGACGGATATGTCCATCTATAGTACAACCTTTTTCTTTCCGAAGCACCTGAATCTCGCGGATAAGCCCACGGGCTGTCCCCAATGCAATTAATTCCGGAGTTAAGGTGGTATTAAACATGACGCCTGCGGCAGTACCAGTTATTTGAGTTACTTCCAATACATTAATTTCATCCTTTATAACACCGAGTACATCGTCTGACAACGGCTTTACGACCGTCACGACCGCCGAAGATAATGGTTGACGTAACTTAATAGCAGATTGCTTTCTTGCCGCATGAGCAATTTCAACAATTTCTCGTGCCAATACCATTTCTTCTTCCAGTTTAAGGTCGATATATGCTGCATCAAATTTTGGCCATGATTCCAAATGTACCGAATCCGTTTGGTCCGCCAGATTTTGGTAGATGCGCTCGGTGATAAATGGCGTGATCGGCGCCATGACCGTCACCAATACCCGAAGCACCCATCCGAATACTGCCTGTGCGTTACGGTCTTCCTGTATGCGGTCGCGGCTGCGTCTTAAGTACCACGTCGACAGGTCTGCTACGAATTCCGATATCAGTCTGCATGCAGCGACGGTGTCATAGTGGTCCATCGCAAACGTCATATCTTCCACAAACCCGTTGAGCTTGCTCATCACCCAGCGGTCCAGGACGTGGACGGCGTTGGGGGCAGCATCCGGGGCGGGAGAAGATACATAGAGTTTGTAAAAACTACATACGTTCCAGACGATTGACACGATTTTTTGATACACTTCCTTCACCCCGTCCTCGGAAAAGTTCAGATTTTCCGCTTTCATAACCACTGATCCCATGAGATAAAACCGCAATGCATCCACGCCGTATTTTTCCATGAGTGTAGTTGGATCCGGGAAATTTTTCTTGGATTTGCTCATTTTGCTGCCGTCGGACGCGAGTATGGTCCCGGTGGTCACTGCGTTATCAAACGTGTGTTTCCCAAAAAGTCCTACGGACATGACGTGCAGGGTGTAAAACCATGCGCGCGTCTGCGCGATATATTCGGCGATAAACTGTGCAGGGTGGCTTTGCTCAAATACCTTTTCATGCTCGAACGGATAGTGGATAGATGCAAACGGCATGCTGCCGCTTTCTACCCAGCAGTCAAATACCTCCGGTATGCGTTTGCCTTTTATGGTTTTTTTGTCATCTACCCAGACGTCGATGTCATCCAGAAATTCCCGATGGATATCCGTAAGTTTGTCTACTTTCTCAGGATCCACGGCCCACTGTTTTAATTCTTCAAGTGATCCGATAATTCGTATTTTTGCGTTACCGTCAACTGTCAACTGCTTACTGTTCACTTCTCTCCAAACAGGCATGGGCGTCCCCCAATAGCGGCTTCTGGACACATTCCAATCCGGCGCTGTTTCCAGACCCTTACCGAATCTGCCGTGTTTCAAATGTCCGGGATACCAGTTTATTTTTTCGTTTTGCGCGATCAGGTCCGGCTTCAGTTTCTGCACGTTGATAAACCAGGCGGGTACGGCGTTAAAGTAGAGCGGCGTCTCGCAGCGGTAGCAGAACGGGTATGAATGCGTCATTTTTTCCGCGAGAAACACCAGATTGCGTTTCGATAAATCCTCTATCACCCAGTCTTCTGCTTTTTTATAAAACACGCCGGCAAGCGGGGTGACAAAATCCAGGAATTTTCCCTGGTCGTCGAGCGTCGGCACCCGCGGCAGATCCCGTTCTACCGCTAGCCGGTAATCGTCTTCTCCGAATATTGCGGCAGTATGGACGATTCCCGATCCTTCTTCCAATGAAACGAAGTCCGCAGTTGTCACATAATGCGCGCGTTTCCCATCGAGCGGCATATAGGTATACAGCGGTTCATATTCCCATCCTGCCATGTCCGCTCCTTTCATCGTTTTGAGCGTATGGACATTCCCATCCATGAGTGCGGCGGCGCGGGACTGCGCCATCCAAAGCATATCTTCTCCGTCTTGTACGGCGATGTATGTCGCATCTGCGTCGACGGCGAGTGCCACGTTTCCGATTAACGTCCAGGGGGTAGTCGTCCAGGCTACGAGATATTCATGTTGTTTTCCTTTTATGGCAAATTTGGCATAGAGTGAATTATCTACGACATCCTTGTAGCTGTTGTCCATCGCGATTTCGAAATTCGAAAGCGGCGTGGCACACCGGGGGCAATACAATATAACCCGGCGTCCTTCATACACTAATCCTTTGTCATAAAGCGTCTTAAACGCCCACCATTCGGATTCCATGAACGTTTTATCCATGGTTTTATACGAATGCGCAAAATCCACCCATCGGCCGATTCTCCGTATCACCTTTTCCCATTCTTTATCAAACCGGAGGATTGCCATGCGGCACGCATTGTTAAATTTGTCGATGCCCAGTGCTTCTATGCCCTTTTTCCCGCCTTTCAGGCCCAATTCTTTTTCGATGATGTTTTCTATGGGTACGCCGTGGCAATCCCACCCCCACACGCGGTCGACGCGGTAGCCTTTCATCGTCCAATACCGGGGTACGACGTCTTTCACCGTAGAGGCCAATATATGGCCGTAGTGCGGCAGTCCCGTGGCAAACGGCGGCCCGTCATAAAACACGTACCGTTTGGATTCCGGCCGTTCGGAAACCGACCGTTCGAACGCTTTTGTCTCATCCCAGTAGGCCAGCACCTCATGCTCACCTTTGGGAACATCGTATTTTTCCTGATAGTTTTTTACTTTTAAGTCCATAAAAAAAACTCACCCTTCAGTATATCGTAAAGGGTGAGCGATTGCCCACGGTACCACCTTTAGTCAGTTCAATGCAGGTTCCTGGTTCATAATCTATGAACTGTGAACTTTCTTGCTATGAACTCTTCATTTATTGCTATGACGGGCATTCCCGGAAGAGTCTAGTTTGGTTTGTCATCCCCGACCTGATTGGGGATCCATTTCTTTCTTCAGCTTGCCCCGCGTAGCCTTACGCGTAGTGGGGCCTCTCCCGTTGATTGCGGGATTTTACCCGCCGTTAGAGGCGGGCAAACGCTTTTCTACCAAAGAGTATACCAAAAGAAATCCATCCGTTCAACTTATACGCCGGTGACGCCGAATATTTTCCCGACGACATGCGTGACGACCATAGCCAGTACGCCGCCGATGACGACGCGGACGACGGATTTGCCCACATACCCTTTCCCTATCGATCCGCTCAACACCCCGGTCACCACAAGCGCGACCAGAACGGAGAGAAACGCAATGGGTATCCGTAGCGGCGCGGGAGGCACGATGATCGCGATAAACGGGATCACCCCTCCGGCAAGAAACGACAGGGCGGACGCCAATGCCGCATGCCAGGGGTTGACGGTTTCTTCAGGATGCATGCCAAGCTCTGCTTCGACGTGGGCGGTAAAGACGTCATGTGCCGTCAACTCTTGGGCGACCAACAGCGCCGTCGATTTTTTCAGGCCTTTACGCTCATATATGCCTGCTAGCTCTTGAAGCTCCTTTTCCGGCTCATGCGCCAATTCCCATCGCTCTTTGTTCATAAGCGATTCCTCCGTATCGCGTGCGCTGCTTACCGATACGTACTCGCCGCTCGCCATGGAGATGGAACCGGCGATAAGCCCCGCCAGTCCCGCCGCAAATATGACGCCGCTATGCGTTGTGGCACCCGCTACTCCCAGGACCAGGCCCGCGACGGACGTTATGCCGTCGTTAGCGCCCAATACCGCGGCCCGCAGCCAGTTTAAATGCTCCTTGGTATCCATGCTGTGCGGCTCGTAATGCGAACGGATGGTATGAAGCGGCTTCATATATCTTGCCTATCATTGTACTACGATTTCAGACCCATACAATCTCTTGGTATACTATATATACGCTCACATGACTTCCGTAATCATTTTACAGAAAAAGACTTCATGGATACTCCTGTCTCTCCTTTTTCTCTTTGACGCTATCGTCTCTTATTGGGGAGTGGTATATATGCATGGCCGGGAGGCAGATCTTCTCATCGCTTCAGTGGTAGAGAAATATCCAATACTATATTTTCCTTTGGCGCCTGTTCTCGTTGGTATCATCTATGTTTTGGAGAAAAGTATTACAAAAGGAGCGGCTATTTTTATATTAAAGCGGTGGAGATTTACTGATGAAAATATACTGGAGCGAATTCTCCTCAGTGCGATAGTACTTTACTGGGCTGTCGGGAACTCTTCGGATAATATGATATTTATCCTAGGATATCGTATCTCTGATATTTGGGTCAGAACGGCACTCGTCGCGATACCTATCACTCTTCTCTATATTCTTTATGCGCTAAGAACGAATGCACCTCGGTTTCCGTAAATATACGAATATGTATTGCACAAATCATCGTTTATACGACGCGATCGGGATCTAAATTTTGAGCGTATGCCCTTCACGACGGAGCCATGTCCTGGCAGCTATATAGTCTGGATAATGCGTGGCAACGTGAGCCCAAAAAGATGGTTTGTGATGATGATACGTGAGGTGCGCAAGCTCATGGATGACGACATAATCAATGATAGGAAGTTCGGCTACTATAAGCCGGTAGGAAAAACTTATAGTGCCGGTATTCGAACACGACCCCCAACGACTTGTCGTATCGCGGATAGAAATCCGTTTATAAGACACGTTCATTTTTTTGGCATAGAAATCCAACCGGTGTGTCAAAAATTGCTTGGCAAATGTGCGGCAAAATGCCTCCATGTGATACGTTGGTCGTACTAAAAACTTTTTAGGAAAAAATAATTTTGTCGGAGTAAGGACAATTGCGTTGCCATCGGTGATATGTAACGAGTATTCCCTGCCTCCCAAACGGAACGCTTCTCCCTCTTGATACGTTGGTTTTTTACTTTTAGGTGCGGTGGCCAGCTTCTGCCTCGTTTTCTCTATCCATTCCTGCTTGGAATCTACAAACCGGCGAATAATACGTTCAGGAACATAGCGCGGCGCCCTCACCTCCAACTCACCATTTTCGTGGATATGAAGGGATAGTGTTCGACGTGGGAGGCGGATAATGGTATACACGTACATGGCGTTTCTGCAGTATAGTATACCCCATCAGTATCGTTCATCCGAACCAATTGAAGTGAATGAAAATAAAATTACCTACGAGGACTCTCCTTGTAGGCTAACTTCGCTGATATAGAAATGCGGGGATTTATAAGACAGGAATTGACTTTAGCTTCAATACTCCCCTAACGGAATTAACAGAAAGAATATATTTTTAGGTCTTCAAGAGAAAATGTAACTTGCATCAAATCTATAATCAATCTGGGATATAACGTAGCGTTTTAAATACCAAAGCGCGTCGCCTTCCTCGAGATGTGCTCCATCCCATTAAGCAGGTTTCTTCATCACTACGAATTACTTTTACTAATTCTCTCATTTGACCAGCACCAAGTTCATGGATAGCGCTATCCGGTGCTGTTGCTTTAATATTTACCAATCCAGAACCATCCTGATGAACCGTTAATAACCACCTATGAGTAGGTTCTGTCCAACGATGATCGGTAATATCTATTTCTGTCTTGTTTGTGTAGAATATTCGAGCTTTACGACTGCCTGTATTTCTTATTGCACGAACCGCAGCGTTGACGTTGTCAGGGTCACGAATTTCCACGGGTGGATGATATACAGTCTCTAGTATTTTTCCCATTTATATATTATAGGATAATAACAACATTTTGTATACTTCGAAACTCCTTGCGTAGGGCCTACGTTTCCGTAATCCCCACTCTCAAATCCCAAGCTATCAGCTACTTATGTCTACGCTTCCATTTATGTGCGCCAGTTAAAGACTTAAGCTCACGCTGTACTTCTATATCATCCTTTCTATTCCGTACACTTCCAATTATTTTCTTTCCAGTGAGACTTGCTATCCAACCACCCAGTCCTCGCTTTGGAACAATACATACACTATGACCACGCTCTGATGGAAAAAGGGGATCTATCATTTCCACGCTGCCATAACCTTGACCTCCCAACCCAACATCGTCAACTCGCTCACATCTGTTACGAAGCTTATCGTGAGCATTTCCACTTTTTGACCTAGCAAAAATATCATTCCTTATTTCACGAATTGCTAGTATTACATCTTTTCGTGTCGCCATGAAGGATATTATACTCACTAATCGATTTAGAGCGTACTATCAGCTTCTCTGCCTCAAAAATGCGAGGTTTATGGGACACTCAATCTCACTCGAACCATGCATTTATTCAGTCTTCAGGAAGAATATAACAAGCGACAATGGAAATAACAATAGCGCTTGTTGTTAAACTGCTATCTTAAGTTTAAGAACTCGTTGACGAGGTTTTGGTTGCGTATCTTCTACCTGTATTTCACCCGATCCAAACAAACTAAAGGTTTTTTCTGGCTTTGTTCTAACTGGTCGTTCGTACAAATTTTCTACAAACACCACATCATCCCTATCGCTGACATGAGCACCATCTCCATGAGCAGTTGGGTTAAGCGCAGTTTCAGCATGACCCATAAGTCCAGGACCTGCACCAAACACGCTTAGATGTTGTCCCGTCCTTCTCTTAAACCTACGGAGCGCTCCCTGAGCATCCTCAACCAAGCGTTCTCCTTTAGCAGATACTGTCTTAATTTTCATGATTTCGGTATTCTAGCATACTTTTTTCATAAAACAAAAGTGGGGATTAAGTTACCCTAGTCCCCACTCTCAAACCCCAAGCTACTCCCCTAGTTCCTCGCAGGTTCTAAGTTTTAGCTAGCCTCGTAGTTTATCAATGTGTAGACTTCATTAGATTAATATAAACCTATAGTATGATATAATTACGTTATGAAATGTCCTGAATATACATACCTACATTTCATCCGTCATGGCCAAACAGATGGTGAAACGGCTGGGGTGGTTATGAGTAATACAGATATAATTCTTAATAGGACAGGCATAAAACAAGCCCATAATATAATACGCACACTAAAAGATATACCTATTTATGCAATCTACTCATCACCACTTAGCAGAGCGAGAGAAACCGCGGATATTATCGCCCGTTCAAAGCATCTTCCCGTACAAATAGATAAAGCTCTTATTGAGCGTGATGCTGGCATATATGAGGGGCATTCCTTTCAATATACACGACCGAATCGAGGTCATTTTCTTACACGTTTACCTTATTCAGGTTTATTCGGATTATCAGGTATGGAAACCGATATTTCTATTGCAGAACGACTTCACCCGTTCTTGATAAAAGTTATCTCAGAGTACGTTGGCAAACACGTTTTACTCGTGTCACACGCAGGAATTATGCGATATCTCTTGAATCTTATGAATATGCAGTACTACAAAGATATGGGGAAAATTCGTATTCAAAACACAGCTATTCTCACAGCAAGAGGCAATTCATTTTATATAGAAGGTATCTCCATATCTGGATTGATACGCAATTAACTTCTCTGCCTCAAAAAGGCGGGGATTTCTAGGACACCCTATCTTCAATCATGCATGTATGAAATCTTCAAGAGGAATGTAGCAAAGAAAATACTTTAAGTCAATTTTAGTTCTTATTCAACTTTCCAAAACATGAATCTAAGCAATAATAAATTAATAACTATATATTATTGGCTTTGATTTCTTTTCTAATTAAAGAGTTAAAGGATGAAGACCTTTCAATTTCATCTCTATATTCATCTGTATTACCCTTTACCTTCTTTTCAATATAAAGATTTATCCGATCTTTGAGCTCATAAGGTAATGGCCTGTCGTCCCCACTGGCGTTTGTTATGTCCTCAGGATCTCCATATATTGGAAAGTACTTTCTAACTCTAACAGCTGCCTCCTCCTTTGACATTCCTTTTTTTCTATCCGTCATGAATGAATTCAATTTACTTGCATCGTCTTGCGCTATCATCATTCTTCGTTCAATATCATTCAAGTTCCACCACCACTTTATGTCTTCATCCTTAACACCATCCTGTCTTTTTATAGGAAGTTTCTCTCTAATTTTATCAAATACTTTAGCTAGGATAGGGTCACTCGTATGTACGGCTCCTATCATTATGTCTCCAAAATTTCCCGGCAGGTCATACGTACCGTCTTTTTTGGACTGTGCAATGCAAGAATCAAGCATTGATGTGCTCATGTCTTTTGCATCTTTTGGTGAAAATCCAGTAGCTATATAATTTTGAATTGTTGATTCCAAAATTTGTTGATCCATTTTGGAATATTTTGAGGATTTAAATAAATCAAATATACCCATATACATATATCATAAATTACAAATAAACAAACCGCAATAAGATTTCATTTGTGGAGATTAGTTGCCTAGTCTCCACTCTCAAACCCCAAGCTACTCCTTTTTAACAATCCTCGCAAGACATTAACGATTTAGATTATTCTTATTGCATCTATGCATGACTTAGGCTGTGTTACTGACTTTATCGCAACGTGAGTTTATATCAGCTCACTAATCACTTTCCTCGCCGGACGATTATTGACCACAATTATTTCCGCAAAAGCCATGAGTCGGTTTATCCTTCTTTTTTCCTGCCGCTCACGACTTATAAAATCTTGTTTCGTCATGACACGTACAGCACTCCCTTTTTGTTTACGAGGCCTCGTAGCACGTTCCAAACGGATTGCCCAGTCCGTTTTGGGATCAATATCGGCTATTAAACCAACGATTCTCGCGCCATACTTTTTCGCAGTACGTATTTCCAAAGAAGAACGCGGTCCAGTCATGACGATCCGCTTTTTTCCGCGTTCCATTGCCTCCCGCACGCCTAGATCTACAAATATACCTTTGCCAAACATGCGTCTCATTACATGACCCGCGTCTATTTTTCCCTGGGTGCTATCAGGGCTGTATCCTAAAACGGGAGCCACGCTACGGACGATATCAGACATCGTAATCCGCGCATACCCGTTCCGATACATATGATCTGCAATATAATCCTTCCCTACACCTTGATGCGCTACAAAAACAATAAAATCAGTCAGAGACTTCTTTCGCCCGAGCCTGTTCCGTTCTTCTATCGTCCGGGATACAGCATCTGCCAGCATGATGTCCGCGTGTTGCGAATCCTGAAGCGAAAATGCATGATATGTTGTCCGCCAAGCGAGTAATCGTTTCCGACGCGCCAGATGCTCTTCTCCGAATAGACCGTACAAAAAATACGTTGAGGGCTGATTGAGTGGAATATGTTCAAGTCTGGACATTCTTTAGCTCCGCTGGCGCAGAAATGCGGGGATGTCGAATTCGTCCTCCTCCGGAGGGACGATGTCCTCCCGCGGCGCAAATGTGGGTTGCGGCGGCTGATGCGAGACCGGCTGTTCGGTGATGGGCTGTGCCTGCGGCGCCGGAGGTACGGGTTTGCCGTACGACGTCGCGCGGGGCGCTCCATACCGGCTGTCCTGTACCGGCCGGCCGGAAAGCTCACGTAAACGGCGTTTGGTTTCGTCAAATCCCGTGGCAATCACGGTAATTTTGATCTGGTCGACCAATTTCTCATCGATCGTAGCGCCGAAAATGATGTTTGCATCCGGGTCGACGGCCGACGATATCAGTTTGGCCGCTTCATCCACTTCTGCCATGGTTAAGTCGTTGCCTCCGATGATGTTAAACAGGACTCCTTTGGCTCCTTCAATCGTCGTTTCCAGAAGCGGGGAGGCGATGGCGGTGCGTGCCGCAGTGGATGCGCGGTTTTCCCCAACCCCGGTGCCGATACCCATCAGCGACGAGCCGGCATTGGTCATGATCGTACGCACATCCGCAAAGTCGACGTTGATAAGTCCCGGCATGGTGATCAAGTCGGAAATACCCTGTACGCCTTGTCCCAACACGGAATCCGTCACCCGAAACGCTTCCAGTAACGTCATTTTTTTATCGATGACTTCGAGCAGCCGCTGGTTGGGGATGACGATGAGCGTGTCTACTTTGTCTTTGAGGTTAGCAATCCCCTCTTCGGCGCTCACCATCCGGCGTGTACCTTCAAAGTGAAACGGTTTGGTGACCACCGCCACGGTAAGCGCTCCCAATTCCTTGGCAATTTCGGCAAACACGGGAGTAGCCCCGGTGCCGGTACCTCCGCCCTCGCCGCAGGTCAAAAACACCATATCCGAGTCGCGCAGATATTCCGCAATTTTTTCCCGGGATTCCTCTGCCGCCTGCCTGCCTATGTCCGGACTGCCGCCGGCGCCCAAACCCCGCGTCAGATTTTCACCGATCTGGATTTTATTTTGGGACTGGGACAACAAAAGCGCCTGGGCATCGGTATTGACGGAGATAAAGTCCACTCCATTGATCTGGTTGTTGATGATCATGGAATTGACCGCATTGCTCCCGCCGCCGCCGATACCGACAACCTTTATTTTCGCAAATCTGGCTAAATCTGGCTTGATGAGCATACCACGTTGTGAAATTTCGACGTTTGCCGTTTATATGTTTCGAAATTCCTGCATCCTTTCATACATACTATTGCAATATATACACCATAGCTGTTTCTGTTGGGGCGGGCAAAATGAAAAATATGTCGAAATTCTACTACTTGGCATACGATTATTCCAACAGGGGCAGCACTATGTGGAGATAATATATTCTATATTTCTTTAGGGTAGGAATGACTTTACCAGATCGACTACCTTCCCGGCAAGTCCCTTTACCTGAACGCTTCCTCCGATTTTCCCGAGTCCTGAAAAAAGTGAACTGGAAGATTCCGATTTTCCCGTCTTATCTCCCCATAATAGCAGTCCGACACTCGCCGCGTAGGAGGGGGTCATAATCTCATCGATCAGTCCGCTGATATGCTGCGGCACACCGGTATGCACCGGCATCGCGAGATTTCTTCGCGCGGCTTCCACTGCTCCGACGGTGAGCGCGCCGCCGCCGGTCATGACCACTCCCGAAGGCGTCATTCCGCCAAAACCGCTTCGTTTGATTTCCAGCCCCACCATCGTAAATATTTCATTTAACCGGGGTTTGATGATGCCTTCAATCAGCGTCTTTTTGGAAATGCTCTGCATCCCTTCCGGAAGCCCTAGATCCGATACGTCAATTTCATCGTCTTTGTCGCCTTTCCCTTTCGGTTTTTCGTCCTCGAGTGTCACCCGCAGTTTGGTCACCTCTCCCAAGCGCAATTTAATTTTCTCCGCGCTTTCCAGTGAAACCCGAAGTCCCGCCGCCAGATCCTTGGTGATATTGATCGCTCCCACCGGGATGACGGACGAATACGACAACGCGCCCTCGACAAAGATAGCGACATCCGTCGTCCCGCCGCCGATGTCGACCAGCACGACGCCCAGCTCTTTTTCCGTGTCAGACAGGGTAGCCATCGCAGATGCCAAACCGCCAAAGGCAGCGCCGTTGACTTCCACGCCCAATTCTTCAACGCATTTGTGTAAGTTGCGTACCGCGGTCGCCCCGCCGGTCACGAGATGCGTTTCTACTTCCAGCCGCACCCCGCTCATGCCGACCGGATCCACAATTCCTTCTTGCCCATCCACGGTATATCCGCGAGGCAGGACATGCAGAATTTCACGGGATGTGGGCAATTGGACGGCTTTGGCCGCGTCGATGACGCGTCGGACATCCGCCTGGGTAATTTCTTTTTCCGGCTCGGCTACTGCCACGACGCCATGGGAATTTAGCGATGCAATGTGTGCGCCGCCAACGCTCACAAATGCCTGCGCGACGGAGGTACCGGCCATGCGTTCCGCAGCTTCCAACGACGCGGAAATTGCTTCGGTGGCTTCTTCTATGTTCACAACCTGGCTTTTGCGGAGTCCGCGGCTGGGGACGGACGATACGCCGATAATACGGGCTTCATTGTCCTCGGTCATTGCGGCGATAAGCGTCACGATTTTGGAGGAACCGATGTCTATTGCGGAGAGGATTCGATCGCGTGCCATATCTTCGTAGCTATCTTTTAATTCGTGACGATCGGCTTTTCAAAACGAAGATCAATCACGGCGGGCAGTGTTCCTTTTATTCTAAACCCCTCTACAATTGTTTGTAAAGTATCCGCTTTCCTGCGTATATCCCCATGTTGAGGTAATAATATATCTGTATTGCCCATTATGGCACGTATGGACGTTCCGGATCCATTTGTCATGCGCTGTATGGCGAGCGCACCGTTCAATTCTTTCAGAAAGGCCAGACAGGCGTGTACCCGGTCGTCTGCCGCTTTGCTGCCTATCGCGTACAGGCCGATATCAAACTGCAATACCGGGTAGGCAGTGAGGGACGTTGCGTTTCCCAGGATATATCCGTCCGCATCCACCGCATACGAAACCCCGCCCGATACGATGTTTGCTATCGGTTTCCGTTTGACCAAATGGATAATTAATGTTCCCGGAAACCGTTTTTCAAAGCGCACGGTCGACAGAAGCGGGTAATCTGCGACCAGTTCCCGGGTCAGCCGGTCTGTGGGTATGAGCCATAGATTCTCCCCCAATTTGGAACGGTCCAGTTCGATGGTCATGCCATCGCCGTCCACTTCTACCTGCCGGATAGAAAACGCCCGTACAAACAGCAGACCCGCGGCTCCCGCTACCGCAAACGAAAGCAGCACAAATCCCGTGATGCGCAACACTTTGCGTATCGTATAGCTATAGAGTCGTGATGCCATATATGTCCATTAGTGTATGAGGTCTTCTATGACGCGGGCAAGACGCTCGGCGCCGTCCCGGGGTATTGTCGACGCAAGTTTTTGTGCAGCACGTTCCCTCAGCTCGCGGGTTTTCATGCACTGTGCGACGGAAGAAATCAACCGCTCGGCCGTAAACTCCGGTTGAGGGACGATGACGGCACTTCCCGCGTTTTGGAGGTAGACCGCATTATGATATTGCTCGTTGCCGGCAGCCCACGGCAGCGGCACAAAAACCGCGACTTTTCCGACCGCAGCAATCTCAAGCACCGTATTCGCACCGCTTCTGCCGACGACCAGCGCTGCATGATGAAGCGCCCAGCTGTAATCCGATTCCGAAAGATACGGAGCGATGACATAGCGTTCTGCAACGCGCCTGAGTGCTGTGCGGACGGCGACCGCTTTTTCCCACGACAGACGACCCACCTGATGGATGACCGTGTAGGATTGGATCAGGGTGGGTATCGCGGCATATACGCGTTCATTCATGCTCACCGATCCTGTACTGCCGCCGACGATAAGGATGATCGGCAATTTTTCTTTGGGTAGTGTGAGGGTAGGCTTTGCAGGAGGCGTGAATACGCTGTTGCGAAGCGGCAACCCGGTATAGAGATAGTGGTCCCCCAATCCCGATACGCCGTCGGAAAAACTCACGCATGTCCGCGCCGAAAAATGCGCGATTATTTTATTTGCCAGGCCCGGCACACGAGTCTGTTCATGCGTTACCGAACGCACGCGGAGCATCCATCCCGCGATTACAACCGGGAGGGCGACATATCCGCCGAACGATACGATGAGGTCAGGCCGCTCTGTCATGACATACCATATAGCCTGGAAAAACCCTATGGGTATTTTGCCCAATGCCACCCAGGCTCCTACCCCGCCTTCGCGTTTCAGCCGGCCGGCAATAATCGGCAGAAACTTCAGTCCGGCATCCGATACCAATCTATATTCCTCCGATTCAACGGTTTCCCCTTCTAACGCGAATTTCCTGCCGACACATACGATCCGCCAATCCGGATGCTGCTTCCGAAGCACTTCTATCGTGGCCATTGCCGGTGTTATGTGTCCGCCGGTTACCATCACGGTTCGTTGGGATGTATGTGCCATAGTTTTAGGTATGCGACTTACTCACATTATAGACCATGCCGAGCGCTCCCAGCGTGATGACCAGATTTGATCCGCCGTAGGATATGAGCGGCAGCGGTACGCCGGTCAACGGCAACATGGCTACCATAGAGCCGATATTGACGAACGTTTGTATGCCAATCCAGGACCCGACCCCCAACGCAAGCAATTTTCCGAACGGTTCCTGTGTCCGCCGTGCGATGCGGAAACACCGCCATAGCAAAAAGAGGAACATTAAAATCACGATGACCGTACCGACGAATCCCGTTTCTTCGCCGATGATGGCAAAAATGGAATCGGTGTTTGCTTCCGGCAGGTATTCATATTTTTGCCGTGATTTTCCCAGCCCGATACCAAAAAATCCGCCGGATCCCAAGGAAAGCAATATCTGGCGGATTTGATACGATGCACCCAACGGGTCAGCTTCGGGATTTAAAAACGTCATGACCCGCTGCAGCCGGTACGGTTCAAATATGGCAAGGGCCGCCACTCCCGCGACGATCACAGGCAGGAGTAATAAAAATTGTGATACCGGTGCGCCCGAGAGAAAATACAGCGTCAGCGCGGTAGTCAACAATATCATGGCCGTCCCGAGATCCGGTTCCAATATCACCAACCCGACGATCATCCCGGTCAGCAGCAGAAACGCCAGAAAGCGTCCGTGTTCTTTAGTCGCAAACCAGGCGGACAGATACAGAATGATGGACAGCTTCGCAAGCTCCGCAGGCTGCAGGATAAATACGCCGAAGTTGAGCCATCGGTGGGCGCCCAACGCCCGTACGCCGAATCCGGGGATAAATACCGCCACCAACAGCACCATGGTTCCGACAATTGCGGGGACGGCAAACTGCCGCCAAAACCGGTAGGGTACGCGGGATAACACGCTAAACGCGATAAACCCCAGAGCCAGCCATTTCACCTGATCGCGGACATAATGATATGCGTCACCGAAATCGCGTATGGCGATGGCCACCGACGAATCATAGACCATCAGAATGCCGATAGCGGCCAGGACAATGATGCCGAGAAGCAGCCACCGGTCCCCCCGGCCCGCCGGATGCTTTGGCATTCTGCTTCGTGTTTCTGTCGACGTGTGCGTATGTGTTCCGAATATCCCAGCCATAACAGTTCCCGGTACGGGGCGCATATAGATTGTATATCACAAAGAGTGAAGATAAAAACCGACTCGCAGCTCAAAAAAACCGACGGCATCAGGAAAGCAGGGCAAGCCACAACCCAAACAGCGCCAACACAATCGCGGCAATCCATGCGCGCATCACGATTTTCGACTCCTGCCACCCCTTGACCTGCAGCCACAGATGAAGTGGTGCTGCGGCAAATACCTTTTTGCCGGTCAGAGAACGGGACACAAGCTGAATTAACGACGATGCCACTTCTATGACAAATATGCCTCCGATGATGACGAGCGCCGGCGTTTTGCCGAGGATAAGTCCTACGACGGCGAATGTCGCACCAAACGACAGTGCACCGACATCTCCCAAAAATAACCGGGACGGCAGCACGTTAAAGTACAGAAACGCCAATACGCCGCCGATCCACAACGCGATAAACGTAGACAGGACGGTATCCAGAATCGACGCGGATAAAAACCAAAAGGCAAACAGGGAAATCAAAAGCACGCCGGATGACAACCCATCCAGTCCGTCGGTGATGTTAAACGCATTGGCAAATGCGATGATGACGAACGCCGCAAACGGTATATACCACCACCCGAGATACAGGACGCCCATATGGGGGATGTTAAAAATACTGATCTTCAGATCATTCATCAGCCAGAAGCCGATGATGCTGGCAAGCACGATTTCAAACAGTAATTTGTGCCGGAGCCGCAGCCCGAAAAATCCGTTTTTGACCCATCCGAACGTTTTTTTCACATCGTCCAAAAGTCCCAACAGACCAAAGGAGATAAAGGTAAACAAAAGTATTTTTACTTCGCTTGCCATGGGGTATACCGCCGTAATGGGGATCCAAAAATAATACATGAGAAGCAGCACGATCGGAAAAAGTGCGGTCGTCACCGCGATAATCAAAAGTCCCCCACCGACCGGCGTCCCCGCTTTATGCCGGTGAAACTTGTCAAACAGCGGAGTCCGTTTGTTAAACGCATCCCGCGTTACCTGTGCCAACCGTTGCAGGCGCAGCTGATACAACAGCCGGATAAACGGCAGGAACAAAACGCTGTGCAAAAACCATGAAAATAATACTATACCTAGGAGAAGTTGCATATCGTGTTATATCAAAAAACGCGTCATGAGCTTCGGACCGAATATATAACATGCGACGATAACCGCCCCGACGGCGACCGTGAGCATCATCCCTGCCGATACGTCTTTTGCGATTTTGGCTTCCTCACGCCATTCTTTGGTGATAAGATCCGTCATTGCTTCCAGTGCCGTATTGATCATTTCCGCCGACAACCCCAACACGATGGTCAGTATAATGACCGTAAATTCCACAGGAGAGACGGCAAGATACCAGCTCAGAAACAGCGCGAAGGCCGCAAACAACAGGTGGATGCGGAAATTTGGCTGTGTCATAAGCGCCCACCGTACGCCGTCCAAGGCGTGGCGGAACGAAACCGTATGGCGATGCAGCAGTGTATTCATACTCATGCTAATCATACCCCCGGGATATTCTTCGTACAAGTTCCACGGTTCTCGGAAGGACATAGAGCGGCGAAACCGGCAGGTCATGTGCGTGGATATAATTCACCTCGCGCCCTCCGAACCCTTTTTTGAACAACGTTATACCCCGCCAGGGATGCTTCGCGCTGTTTTCCGGGGCTATCCCCCAGAAATTGTATACGTTCATACCCCGTTTTTTTGCCTCCCGGATCGCTTCCCATTGTATGGCATACGAGGCGGGAAGTTTTGACGGGACGGACGCACCGTGGTGGTAGATCGCCTGATTGCCGTAGTAGAGGATGATCGCAGCGGAAATCGTCCGGCCGCCGGCCTTACCCAAATACAGGACCGCCTGATGTTTTTTGGCAAATACTTCAAATTCCTCGCGTATACCCGTATGCTGGACAAATCCGTGACGTACGGATGTTTCGGTATACAATGCGAAAAAATCCTTAAGGTATGCGGGATTTTCCGTTGAAAATACTTCTACCCCTTCTTTTGCCGCCCTGCGGATTTCGTATCGGGTCGTTTTCCGCATACCGGAAAGCAGTGCGTCCTCACCCGGCGAAAGATCGAGTACCCAGCATTGTTCGCCGTCCATGCGGTGTATGGCGGCAGGATGCAGGCCGTTTGCGGCATAGAGTTGGCGAAGGTCGGCAGTGTCGGGCAGTACCGGATTCATGCGGATAAACCACATGTGTTTTTTCCGCGCCTGTTCCTTCAAAAAGCGGAATGTTTCACGCCAGAGAACTGGCGTCGGAGCGGCCAACACCGGCCCGTGCCGTACGTGGAGGAACGCACCGCGGCGTGCCCGCACGTCCACGGTCTGGATGAGCCCGCGCACTGTTTTTCCGTCAAAGATGCCGAATCTCGATACCTGTCCGCCGACCCGTTTCTGTACCTCTCCCCAGTTCCAGCTCTGAAACAATGCGTTTGGTGCGGTCTGCAGCATAAACCATTCCCATTGGGAGGCATCATCTATGGAAGTTATGGAATAGGCCATAATGGTAAGTTATTTTATCAGCGCGTGGAGCACGGCGGAAACGATTGACAGGACGATGGATCCCACAAACGCCGCACCGAATCCCTCTACCCGAAAACCGGAAAGTACGGACCCTGCAAGCAGCAGCATCAGCGCGTTTAACACCAGACTAAAAATTCCGAGTGTCAGCACGGTAATCGGAAGCGTGAGCACAAAAAGTAACGGCTTGAGCAGGGTATTGATCAGCCCGATGACGACAACCGCCAAAAGCGCGGACGTAAAGGAGGCAAGATGTATCCCGGGGACCACCGAGGCCACGATATACAACGCCAGTGCATTGAGTATCCAACGGGCTATCCAGATAAACATGATCGTATTATACGCCGAACATCGCCGCCGCGCGATCCACAGAGAGCGGGTTGCCGTGACCCGGGTAGAGCGTCCGTACATCGGGACAGCGGACAATGCGCTCGATAGAATCCCGCAACGCAGGCGCACTCGCATACGACGCATCGGTCCGTCCCACGCTGCCGTCGGCAAAGAGCGCATCTCCCACAAGCGCCGCCTGGGCCGACGGCACGATGAACGCAACGGATCCGGGCGTATGCCCCGGAGTATGCAGGATCCGTATGGATTCTTTGCCGATACGTAATGCATGTCCGTCGGTGAGTTTTTGCGTCATCACAGGCGCCGGATCTATGTTCTGTCGTTTGAGAAAGTGTTTGCCGGAAGCCTGCATCCGATTGAGCAAAAACGTATCATCCGCGTGGATATAGAACGGGATGTTGTAGGTGACCTGTAAACCAAACGCCCCCAATAGGTGATCAAAATGCCCATGCGTGGCAGCGACCCCGATCGGCGTCAATGCTTCCCGGATCAGCACGTCACTTATATATTCCGGCGCGTCTGCGGGGTCTACGATAAGTGTTGTATGGGATGCGGCGTCCGTGATGAAATAACAATTCGTTTGCAGCTCTCCTACGACGAGGGTGTGGATCGTGAGCATGGGATCAGTCCGTAAATTCCTGCGTGAACATTTTTCCGTATATGCCGCCGTCTATGACGCCTATGCCAATCTTGTGATAGTGCGTATCCAGTATATTGGCCCGGTGTCCCGCGCTATTCATCAGCCCCTGATGCGCGGTAGCAAGATCCGGCGCATAGGCCAGATTCTCACCTACTACGGTATACGAAATACCTGCGTCTTTCATATGATCCGCAACATTTTTCCCATCCGGGTCATAGTGGGAAAAGTATTTTCTGGTAAACATATCCCGGCTTTTCGCTTCGGCGACTTTTGTGATCTGTTCGTTTACGGAAAGCGGCGCTATCCCGCGGGATGTGCGTTCGTGGTTGACCAGCGTTACCATCGCCTGTTCATCTGCCGTATCGACGGAAAGCGTATCCGGCGTCCCGATATCCAGGGGAACGCGCTGCTGAGATCCGGGTTCCACGGTCAAAAACTTCGTGGTATTTTGTGCAATATCATTGACTGCCGAATTCCATTGACCGCCGTATTGTTCGGCCAGCCGGGTGAGTACTGACGAGATAACGGAATTTTTTATATCGGTTTTTATCGTACCGCGGAACGGAAGCTTCAAAATCAATAGCAGGACAAACGCCGTGATAACCAGTGTATTTACGAGCGACACGACGCTCCCCATCCAGGTATTTGTTTTGGACTCCCGGAGGCTCTCCGGTAAACGACGGAACAGGGCGACACAGACCATTTCAATTGCGATTTGCGTCACGATGGCGACGACCAGATATCCCATCACGTCTTTCCAGGTCGTCGTCAGTCCGAACGTATGGACAAAAAAATTTCCGACCATCGTATGGTAACGTACGGCAAACCACAACGAACCCAGAAGAGAGATGAGTCCGATAAGAAGCGAAAAAAATCCCCGTTCCCATCCGTCTATAAGGGCATACCCAAATACCACGAGCAATATCCAGTCTATCCAGTTTATATGCATATGATACTACCGTCCCGGCACGGATTTTTTCCGGGGAATACCTATATAGTACCTCAGCACCGATTCCACCGCAGCAGCTTCTTTTTCGGTTATAAGCGTCGGCAGATTGAGTATGTGTTCTGCCGCATATTCCGCTTTAGGGCAGCTGCCGATCGTATAGGCTATTGCCGTAACATCCGTGTGCTGCGGGTCTATGACATGGTGATACCAATTACCCAACAGTATTCCTTTTGCCCGGGCCGCTTTGCGGCACGACAGCGGATCATCGGCAAATATGGGGTACCGCAGATACGATGCGCCGTTTTTGTGCGGAACGCGGACGTATCGGGGATCCACATGCTTCATATAATACCGTGCGGTTTGCATCCGCCTGTCCACCATATCCGGCAGTGCCTGAAGCTCGACCTCCAACAGCCGGGCCAGTGCATTGGGGTACCGGGTCAGTATTCCCTCCGGCTGCCCTCCGCAAAGCTCCGCAGCCGCTACGGGTTTTGACAGCAGGTGCATGCGCTGCAACAGCACAAGCACGACTTTACCGAGGCCCATGGTATAGGTAGGCAGGATCAGGGAAAACGCGATGGGGTGCAGCAGCTGCTGGAGAATCCATCCGAACGCCGGCTGTGGCATATCGGAAGCTGTCTTGTGCAACCGGGAGTTTGCGGCTTTTACCGCGCATGATGCATTGATGATAGCCGCCCCGCCCCACACGCTGGAAACCGCTTTATCTCTCCCGAAACTGAATATGGCAGCGTCCCCACAGGTCCCGAGGGCTTTGCCGTTGTGTGTCGCACCGATGGCGTGCGCACAATCTTCTATGACAAGCAGCGCATGTTTTTGTGCAAACGCCATGATAGCGTCCATGTCCGCGGGGATGCCGAACGTGTGCTGCACGACAATCGCCTTCGTCCGGGGAGTGATTTTCTTTTCCGCATCTTGCGTATCTATATTGAGAAAACTGTCTATATCAACATAGATAGGTGTGGCACCCGCCCATTTCACGCTGTTCGGGACTGCGACGCAGGTAAATGCCTGCACCAAAACGTCGTCCCCGTTTCCTATGTGTAATGCGCGGAACACTTCAAATAGCGCGACGCGACCGCTCTGGAAAAAATGCACCTCGCGCACACCATACGTTTTCTCAAACCATTGTGAGACACGGGTAAGCGACGACCCGTTTTGCCAGGTCCAGGGTGTCACTATCGTCCGCCAGGCGGTACGTATATCCGCAGACGTCGTATTCGGTGAAAGCGATGCGCTGATAATTTTTCGAAACATAAGGTTGCGTTACGGTTCTTTCCGGAGCAAACGGAGTACTCCCGCCGACTCCTTTCCCTTACCCAACACGGTACCGCCGCCGGAGACAAACGTACGTATGTATAGAGCTGCCTTTGCGCCATGTGCAACCGTTACCGGAATCTTTGTATTTACCCGACGCACCCCGCGCAGAAAATCCGCTTCCCAGTTGGCATTGGTCAGGACAATCGCATCACACATCCCTGCCGCGTATGCGCCGACGTCTTCGTGCGCGGATACGGCATAGCTCCCCAGCTCAATCATAGGCTGAAAGACAAGAACCCGCTTCGGACTGCCCAACGCCAGCACATCGAGCGCGGCTTTGGCCGCGTCGGGATTATTGTTAAAGCTGTCGTCAATAAGCGTCATGCCGTCTATCCCGGGAATCCGCTCCAGGACATGCGGCGCGGGGACAAGGTGTGACACGCCGTGCAGTGCATCTTCAAACGGCATCCCGACCGCAACGGCTGCTGCCACAGATGCCAAAATATTCTGCACCTGGTGTGTCCCGATGACCGGAGCGGTGACGCGCTTTTTTTGCGCGCCGCACACACAGGTAAAGTAAATCCCGTGACTATCCGTCCCGATATCCGTCGCCCTAAAGTTCTTTGCTCCCTTCGGAACGTTCTGCTTTGTGCCGTACCACCAGACGGTCACGCCATCGCGTTTCGCCCATGTGCCCATGATGCGCACCCGAGTATCATCGGCATTGAGTATCGCGATACGTCTGCCGGTCAGGTTGGCGATCAGTTCGTACTTTGCCTTCATCGTATTTTCTATGGTCCCGAATAAATCCTGATGCTGTTCATTGATCGCCGTAATTATTGCTATCTCCGGCCGCACCAGTTTTGACATAAAGGCTATCTCTCCCGGTTTATACGCACCCATTTCGACGACAAACACGTCATGATCCGGACGCAATGCCGAGATCACCACTTCGGAGATGCCGATGGGGGCGTTTTTACTGGCTGCGGTTTTCAATGTCTTATATGCTGCCGACACTATCGTAGATACATAATCTTTTGTCGATGTTTTTCCGTAGCTTCCGGTTATCCCCACGACTGTGAGTGGTGTATGCGCACGTAACATGCGCCGCGCCCTGGCGATGACGTACCAGTGATAGCCCGCAACCGGCATGTTTATCATGCCCACCAGCACAAACGTCAGCGGAAAACTCGCGACATCCGCGATACCAAACGCCACGAGAGCGGGCAGCCCGGAATAGAAAATAAATGCAAAAATACAAAGGAGGGAACTTGCCACCAGAAACAGGGATTTCGGGGAGATCCGTGGCCGTTTCCATGGCAATATATAGATGCGCTTGCCCTGCGGCGTGCGCAGATGGATCAGCATCCGGTCCCACCGGTACTCTTTCACCCACCACAAATGGGCAAAGCTTACGACATTGCCGATTATGCGTATACTCCAAAGCACCGAAAGCAGCAGTATCACCGGTATCATGATGGTGCGTGTAAAAACTGTTCTACATACCCAGAAAATACCGCAGGCTCTTTAAACGGGACGCCGTGATCGACTTCGGGGATCACCTTGAGTATGGCTCCGGCAATCACTTCCTGCATGCGCCGCGCGATAGCTACCGGCACGATCACGTCGTATTCACCCCACAGCAGCAGACAGGGAACCCGCACCGATTCCATCGCGCTCACCAAATTGTCCTGGACGACATGTTTAAACGTATCGCGCATCGCGCCTTCCGCACGTATGAACTCGCGTGCGCCGGCCACGTAATACAGCCAGCGCCTGGCCCAGTCAGCAAGCAGATTGAGCGGGGGCAACGAGAAAATAAATCCTCCGACTTTCGCGATTACGAAAAAAAGGAACATTTTTTTCTTCGGGATGGGGCTGAATCCGGGTGTGCCGGACAGAACGATCGACCGCACGTTCTCAGGATACAGCTGCACGTATTTGAGCGTTACCCTGCCGCCGAACGAATGCCCGATAAACACGGGGTTTTTGATGCGGTGCACATCAGTATAGTGTTTGACGAATTCCGCATAATCCACCACATGCCAGGAGCGCTTTGGCGCGGGTTCTTTTCCGAATCCCGGGAGATCCGGCGTAAACACGCGGTACCCTTTTGCCCGCAGAGCATCCGCAAGCGGCGCAAACTTTGCGCCCGACAGGTTCCACCCGTGCAAGATGATAATATCCTGTGATTTCATGTGCTTAGATTTTTGATTTGTACGCATTCCGTGCCGCCGGTATCGTTACGGTTTTCGTATTCTTTTTCACGTCATAGCCGTTCTTGACCGCGACACAGAATGATTGCTCGGAAAGATCGGCATCCAGAGTGACGCCGGCGCCGATCATGCTGCCGCTGCCGATTTTTACGCCCGGCATGATACTTACGTTGACGCCGATCCTGACGTCGCGCGCGATCATCGCCCCGAGCTTAGTGCGATGAGTATGTACCTTTTCTTTCCTGACGACCGAATATATTTCCCCCTCGTCGAGCCGGAGATTCGCAAGCACCGACCCTGACCCCATGCTCACATTTCCTTCCAATACGCTGTCTCCCACATAGTTGCTGTGAAACCAGCAGTGGTCACCTATATAACTTCTGGTAATATCAGTATTAAACCCCGTGACACAGTCAGCCCCTATATAGGAGTCGCGGATGATGTTGTTGTTTCCGATAATCGTGTTATCGCCAATATACACGGGACCTACGATTTTGGTATTTTCAAATATGCGGACATTGTTCCCAAGATATACGTCCCCTTCTATCACGACGTTGTTGTGGATATCAACGCGTTTGCCTTGTCCCGGGATCAGCCGGTGATGCAACAGGTAGTCCGTGACGTCCAAAACGTGCCACGGATTCTTCAGGGAGACAAACGGTTCGTCCTGCGGGACCACGGCGAAATCATGCGATTTCATAAGGGCCGTCAGCGCGCGTTCATAGACATCATCACGGTCGGTTTTTGCCGCAAGAAGTGCGTCGAGTAACGTATCTGCATCCTCGATATACTGGCCGCCGAAGTAGACAAATGCGCTTGGCTCTTTGCCTTCTCCCGGCTTTTCCACGATGCCGATAGGCCGCTGTCCGGAAAACGCGATATATCCGCCGGGGAAATATGTCCTGGTGCGATACGCCGGAAGCACTCCGAATACGCGTTTCCCCGCAGTATCGAGAACGCGCCGGAACATCAGGGGGTCCGACACGTCATCGGCTATGATGACGAGGATGCTTTTCCCCTGCAATGCGTCGCGTGCGGCGACAATCGCGTCAGACATCCCGTCCCCTTCTTTTTGAACGACACGCGTGCACGGTATTCCGAATTCCGTCTTTGCAAACTGCGCCGCATTTTTCTCACTGACGATAAGCACGACCGATGAAATTTCTTTGGGCAGGGTATCGCGCACGGTGAAATCGAAATATGTTTTCCCCAGCATAGGGAAAAGATTCTTATCATGCCTAAACGGCCAGAACCGTTTGCCGCTTCCCGCGGCCAATACGACCGCCACCAGTTCTTTTTTCATAGCTCCACCTCCTCGTGTTTTCGGATAACGCTCGCACCCAGCTGCGTCAGCCGGTCTTCCAGACTTTCGTAGCCGCGGTCAATGAGCTCTACGCCATGCAGATAATTCTCGCCCGGAGCCATGAGAGCCGCCAGTACGAGCGACGCGCCTGCACGGATATCGTCAACGGAAAGCACCGCGTTATGCAGGTTCGTCGGGCCATGGATGCGGATGGCCTGGTGATACCCTTCTTTCCGGTCCGCCCAGTTAAAGTTATAAAACGTTTCCGGCTCGGCAACCGGCGGGTCATAAAAATCTATGTGTGCCCCCATTTTTTTGAGTTCCGCGACATAGGAAAACCGGCTTTCAAATACGCTTTCATGGATCGTCGATATCCCTTCGGCCTGGGTCATAAACACGGCCCAGGGTGCCTGCCAGTCGGTCATAAATCCGGGATACGGCTCGGTCAGGATATCCGTCGCACGGATGCATCCGTTTTTGGCATACCGCGTATGTGTCGCGTCTATTTTTTCATAGACGCCGCCTGCTTTGGTAAACGGCTTCAGAAAAGCATCCAGGTACGGAAGTTGTGATCCTGAAACGGTGATGTCCCCGCCGGTGATCGCTGCGGCTATGGCAAATGTTACTTCCTCATTACGGTCCGGCATAATCGTATATTCCACCCCATGCAGTTTGGAAACCCCGTCAATGACGATGGTACGGGGATCTTTTCTCGTAATAGATGCACCCATAAGCGTAAGGCACGTGATAAGATCATCAACTTCCACTTCCGCCGCCGCATTTTCTATGACGGTTTGCCCGGTCGCCAATACGGCGGCAAGCAGGATGGATTCGGTACCCGTATGCGTATTTTTGGGAAACTGCACGGTCGCCCCGTGCAGTTTGGCGGCCGTCGCATGGAAAAATCCGTCATCCGGATTGTAGACGATGTCAGCTCCCATCAGACGAAGTCCGTCTATATGCCGGTCTATCGGACGCGCTCCCAAGCGGCATCCGCCGGGATTCGGGACATTTCCCCTGCCGTAGCGTGCAAGCAACGGCCCCAGTACCATGGACGATGTGCGCAGCCGTGCTCCGATGTCGAGCGGCACGGTCGGATCTTCCAACGCATCGCCGTTTCTGATACGGACCGTATTTCCTTCGACGGACGCGTGTACTCCCAGACTTTTTAGCACGTCGATGAGAGAGAAAACATCCCGGAGTCTGGGAACGTTGTGGATGACAATTTCTTCATCGGTAAGAAGCGACGCGATCAGGATTTTCAATGCGACATTTTTGGCTCCCCCGACCGTAACGTTTCCGTGCATCGGCCGGCCACCCTGTATGATAAATGTTTCCATAGATCGTTAAAATTCTCCGACACGCTGTATTTCTTCAGCAAGCCGCACACCAAACCGTTTCAATACCCGCTCGCGGCATAGGTCTATCAATTTTACCACGTCAGCGGCGGTTGCTTTCCCCCGGTTTATGATGAAGTTCGCATGCACCGGAGAAATATAGGCATCTCCTACGGATTCGTTTTTAAGCCCCGCATGGTCAAGCAGATATCCTGCCGATGTCGTAAGATTCGGTGTCGATAACGTCAGCGCTTCCGCCTTTGACAGGTTCCGGAATGTACACCCTGCGGAACTCACTCCCTGCGGCTGGGTTTCTCTCCGATAGGTGATACTCTCAGTTGCGATCTTCCAAAGCTCGTCTTTATCTGCCGCGACCAGGGCAAACACCACGGAAATAACGGTATCCTTGGTGCTCTGCAACACACTCGTGTCATACGCGAAATGGAAATACGACTGCGGCACGACGATATCTTCCCCCTCCCCGGTCACCAGCCGCGCCTGGTAGACAACGTCCCCGATATACCCTTCGGGACGCGTCCATTTGGAATTCATATATAAGGCCCCGCCCACGGAACCCGGCAACCCAAGATGCATGTGAAGCCCGGACAGCCCTTCATCTACCGTAAAGCGGACCAGTTTGTTCACGGGCACACCCGCATCCGCTTCGACGTATACGACTTTTTTGCGGTCTTCACCGATGAGGGCGGATTTCACTCCTTTTATCCCTATGTGTGTACTCAAATTCCGTATCACCATGCCTCGTATTCCTTTATCCCCGATGAGAATATTGGATCCGCCTCCCAGGATAAACACGGGCAGGTTGAGTTTCCGGGCAATCGCCACCGCAGCGGCACATTCGTCGGACGTTTTTGCTTCATAAAAATAATCCGCAGGTCCGCCGATTTTAAACGTCGTATATCGCGCAAGCGGTTCATCCGCTTTTACCCGGTTTCCCAGTGCCTCCTGTAATGGTTGTATCACGGTATTCATCCTTTATATCCCTTCCGTCAGGCGACGCTGTCATGCAGCAGCCGCTTTCCCCATGTATATATATCTCCTGCTCCCATGCATATCACGACGTCTCCTGGATGTGTTTCGGCAGAAAGGATCGCATGTATTTCAGTATAGTCCTTTCCGTACCGTACATCCCTGTGACACGCGCGCATACTGGAAACAAGCGTCATGCCATCCAGGCCAAGCGTATCGTGTTCCCGTGCAGACGCATAAATATCCGTCAGTACCACCATATCCGCATCCTGAAACGCGCGTGCAAATTCCGGCAATAATGCGCTTGTCCGCGAATAGGTGTGCGGCTGGAATACGGCAATAATCCGCTGATGCGGATACCACGTTCGGGCACCCGCAAGCGTCGCCCGTATTTCCGCCGGATGATGTGCGTAATCGTCATAATATGTCACACCCGCGGACTGTCCGAGTTTTTCAAACCGACGTTTGGTCCCGGTAAACTGAAGCAGTCCTTCGTGCAGCGTTTTCCAATCTACCCCGGCAGTATGGGCAGCGACCAATGCGGCCGTCGCGTTCGACACATTGTGTGCCCCGGGCACCTTTAATACAAACTCTCCGACGGGAACACCACGTTCTTCCAGCCGAAAAAATGTCCGCTCATCCCCGGACCCCACATGAGTAATACGGAAGTCACTCGCGGGTGAATACCCGTACGTTATGATATTGGTACCCGTCTGCAATACTCTGCTATTGGCGTCATCGGCATTTAACACGGTGACGGTGGCTTGTTTTTGCAGGGCACGAAACGCATCCTGTACGGCAGACAGACCGGCATATACATCAGGATGGTCAAAATCTATATTGGTGACGACCATTATTTCCGGAGTTGTCCATAAAAACCGCGGCGTCAGATCATGATGCGGATCGGTAACGTACTCATCTCCCTCGGCGACAAACCACGTTGAGGCCCCTTTGTGTCCAGCCGGATACCGGGAAGATATGGACCCGCATCCGATTGCGTAGGATGGGTCAAGCTTAGCCTCGCGCATCAGCGTCGCGATCATGGCGCTCGTCGTCGTTTTGCCGTGACTGCCTGCTACCACGATCTGCCGGCTTCCTTTCATGCGTTCGCCCAGCGCCTGACCGTGCGGAAAAACGGGAATGTTGCACGCTGCTGCAGCCTGTACTTCCGGGTTATCCCGTCCGCCATGGGCACCGGTATAGTAGACGACATCCGGTTTGAGTGTGCGGATTCTGTCCGCATCAAATCCCGTATAGATCGTTGCCTGTATTTTTTTCAGCTCTTCGTCCGTAGGAAATTCGTCCGCGACGTCGCTGCCGGTCACCCGCATCCCGCTTTCTGAAAGATATACGGCTAACGCAGCCATTGCGACGCCTTTGATACCGACTAAGTATGCGTATTTTTTTTGTTTCATATATGCCCGATCATCCCGACGATCTCTCCGAATGTAGCTTTTTGGTCTTTGCGATACGAAAAAAAGCGATCCGTCTGACACGCGGTACATGAAATCAAACGGTCTATCCGCGACGGCTCAACGTGTGCCGCAATCAGCTGATCATAGACGCTTTTGCCTAAATCTACGTGCCACGCTCCTTCCCAAAACGACGAAACGCCGGGAAACAATGTTGCCCGTTCCTGTGATACCGCATAACAGCATGTCCCGATATGCGGTCCTATCACGGCGCATATATGCGCCGCATTGGCGCCCTTCAGCGTCATCGCCCGGACCGCGTTTCCGACAATGCCGCCGAGCGTGCCGCGCCAACCGGCGTGGACAGCGGCGACAACTCCCGTATCCGGATCGGCCAACAGAACAGGCACGCAATCTGCAACATGAATTTCAAGCAATACCCGCGGGGCTACACTGACAATGCCGTCGGCATCCCCTGCGATTCTCGGCGTGCGGCCGTCTGCCGGCAGCACCGTATTTCCATGCACTTGTTTGACGCCAACGATCGTCATGCTTCTGCCGCCGATCTGCCCGGCTATTGCCTCGGCGTTTGCGGCAACCCGTGCATCACCAAGTTGGCGCGTTGAAAACCCGTGCACCACTCCGGAAACCCGGCTCAAAAGTGATGATTGGTAGATCCCTGCGGAACATGTCACCATAACATACAATCAACGCGTCTTTAAAATCTTTTTTATTTCTGCGGTATCGCTCCATGGATACTCCTTGGTGCCGCGACACAGGCTTTTTTCATGTCCTTTGCCGGTTGCTATCACGACATCTCCGGGCTGTGCGATGGAAAGCGCATAGACTAACGCATCATGACGGTTGGGATACCGATGCACTTCTTTTCCCGGCGGGATGCCGGTCATGATGGCGTCCATAATCGTATCCACGTGTTCCGTACGATAATCTTCTTCGGTCAGGACGATGACATCCGCGTATGCGGCGGATGCCTTTCCCATAAGCGGCCGTTTCGAATGATCGCGCAACCCCGCGCTTCCGAACACGTGGATCAGCCGTTTTTTCGCCATGTCCCGGCTTGCCCGCAGCGCCTGCTCAATTGCGTTTGGCGTATGGGCAAAATCCACGATGACTTTACAGGGCTTTGTGGCAACTAGTTCCATCCGTCCCACGACGCCGGCAAAAGACGCCACGGTTTTGACCGCCCGGGAACGGTCTATACCCAGTATGTCTGCGACGCTTAACGCGGCCAATATGTTGTATTTGTTAAATTCACCGGGAAGCAGGGTTTTAAACGGGTAGGTCGACGGATTCACCATGGCATCGCGACGTATACCATACGTCACATACCGTTTTTTCTGGAGTACGGGCAGAGCCGCGGTATAGACGTCATTGTCATCACGGTTGATCACGGCTATACGGGCGTACCGCAATAAACGCAATTTGGTGTGCAGATAATTTTCAAATGTTTTGTGCCAGTCCAGGTGTTCATGCGTCACGTTGGTAATCACGCCGACGGCAAACCGCACCCCCCATACGCGGAACTGGGATAGCGCATGGGACGTAACTTCCAGCACGACGTGCGTATCCCCATGATCAAGCGCTTCCCGAAGATACCGCTGTACCCACCAGGCAGAAGGGGTGGTGACATGGAATCCGGTATCATATTCGCGCCCGGCTACGACGGCATGCACCGAGGTAATTTTTGAGGCCTTCAATCCGGCACCGGTTAAAATTTCATATATAAGCGTTGTCGTGGTTGTTTTGCCATCCGTGCCGGTTACCCCGATAATGGTGAGCTTCCTGCTTGGAAATCCAAACCATATATTGGCGGCAACGGCGACAAAGAAATGATAGAGGCTTTTGAGGCTCCGAATCATTGATATATTATACCGCACCGGTCGCAAAAACACATGTTTACTGAGGGGGGATCCCCCAATAGGTAAACAGATCCTTGGCAATTGCAAAAAACAACGGAGCAGCGGTTTCGGAACCCCACTGGGAACTTGATGGCTCGCGAAGCGTCACCAGCATGACAAATTTCGGGTGATCTGCCGGCGCAAATCCCACAAACGACGCGATGGTTTTGGTCGCATCATAATGGCCGGCCACAGGAATCTGTGCCGTGCCGGTTTTTCCGGCTATGCGATATCCCTTCGGTTTGGCAAATTGCGCCTCTCCTTTATCCACCGCCGCCACCATCATCTCGGTAACGATTCTCGCCGTTTCCGGACGTATCACCTGGGCCACCACCTTCGGCGGTATCGGGATCACTTTCCCGTGCGCATCCCGGATTTCTTTCACGACATGCGGTTCCATCAGGCGGCCTCCGTTTGCCAGACTGGCAACGGCACGGACCATCTGTATGGGAGTCACGGCAATTCCCTGCCCGAAGGACGCCGTATCCTCGTCGATTTCCTGCCATTGGTTATCGGGTCGGAGTTCCGGCGATGATTCATCTTCCAAATCTATATTCGTCGGCTTGCCGAACCCATAGCCTTTGATTTCCGAAAGCAGCGTGTCTTTGCCTAATTTTCTCGCCACAAACACCATCCCCACATTGGACGAATATTCCAATATCTGCGTCATCGTGATCTTCCCGTGATATTGGTTGTTCCAGGTCCGTATAAAATTGGGTCCCACCTGCACCGGGCCGGACTCGTCCATCATCGTGTCCGGGGTGACCAGGTGGTGATCTATAGCGGCAGCCATTACCAACGTCTTAAATGTCGACCCGGGCTCATACGAGCTTGCGACAACCGGATTCGTATAGAGCGATTTATCGTACGCTGAAAAATTGCCCTGGTCATAGCTTGGGTACGAGGCCATGGCCATTACGCCTCCGGTCGAGGGATCCAATATGACGACGGAGCCCTGTTTTGCCCCGTATTTTTCTATCCCCTCGGCTAATCTGCGCTCGACGATCTGCTGGATTACTTTATCCATCCACAGCACCAGTGTCCGGCCGTCATCCGGCGGCAGCCGTTCTTCTTCCCCGATAAGAAGCGGTGCGCCGTGCGCATCTTTTTCCAGACGGATCAGCCCGTCGGTACCCCGTAACTGGCGGTCATAGTAGCCTTCCAGCCCGAAATACCCCCGGTCGGCTCCGTTGACGTCAGCGCCGACAAACCCCAACAACTGGGCAGCCGTAGAAGCCTCGGGATAATACCGTTTTGGTTCCTTTTCAAACCCCAGGCCGGCAAGATTCAGGCTTTTGAGTTCCGTCACTTTCGTAAGATCCACTTTATGCATCAGCGGCACCCACACCCGGTTGCGGTCGGACAATTCGGAAATCAATGTCGGGATATCGAGAGAAAGGACACCTCCTACTTTTTCTGCAAATGTACGGATATCGGTAATCATCCGTGACTCTGCGTACACTAAAAATGCGGGCTGATTGATAACGATGGGATTTCCGCCAACATCGAGAATGCTTCCCCGGGATGCGGGGACGGTAAATTCTACAAAGTGCTGGCTGGCCGCTGCCTTTTGCAGCTTGTCTGCGGAAATGACCTGCCAGTAAAACAGGCGGAGAATAAGCAACCCAAACGCCGCGAGAAACGCGCCAAAAAGCAGCGAGCTACGAACATACGAGTTCATAGAAGTATCCTACCATCATTAGGGAAGCATTGCCTGCGTAGGATGCGTGCCGGTCACGCCGAACGCCACGGAGTCGGGAGAAAGGGCCACGATCTGATTTGGTTTCGGTTCGTGAAAGCCCTCGGCGATCGCGCGTTCCCGTATCGCAAGAAGCGATGACGCGGAAGCTACCTGCGTTTCAAGCGTTTCCCGCACGTCCTGCTCTCTGGAAACGGCCATATCAAGCTGTTCCATATGTTTTCCGAGTGTTGCCAACTGATTGGAAACGATCACCTGGACAATTAAAAGAGTGACTGCGACGATCGGGGAAACGATGCGCAGAATTTTGACCAAGGTGTTCATATAGATTTTTTTACCGCTATCCGTAATTTCGCACTTCTGCTCCTTCGATTGGAGATTCTTTCTCCTGGCGTCGGAACTTCCGGATGTTTTGTTATCACTTGCCATGCGCTTTCCCGCATAAAAAGCTTTACGATGCGGTCTTCAAGCGAATGAAAACTGATAACAACCAAATATCCTCCCGGTTCCAAAAGCTCCCGTGCGCCGTGTAATCCTTCCCGTAACGCGTCCATCTCTTCATTCACCGCTATCCGGAGCGCCTGAAATATACGCGACAGTACCGAAAACCGCGCATGCTCGTCAGGAACCAACTGTTCCAGTATGCTGACGATGTCACCGACCGTTTCTATACGCTTTACCGAACGGGCGCTGCAAACAGCGTCAGCAAGCCGGCCAGCCAACTGTTCCTCACCATACGTGCTAAATATGTCATACAATGTCTCCCTACTTGCCCGGTTTACCAATTGGGCAGACGATTCTCCCTGGAGCTGGTTCATCCGCAAATCCAAAGGAGCATCGGTAAACCGGTAGCTAAATCCGCGTTCCGGCGTATCCAACTGCATGCTCGATACACCCAAATCAAATAACACGCCGCGTACCCGTTCAAATCCCTCTTTTTTGGCTATTTGTTCTATATCCCGGAAATTCCCCTGTATCACCTTCCACCCTGTCACTCCTGTTTTCTCCAGTTCCGTTGTTGCTATCCGAACGGCAGTCGGGTCTGTATCTATGCCCAGGACTATTCCTCCGCGTTTTACGATCTCGACCGCGTGACCGCCTGCTCCCACCGTTGCATCGATGTATTTTTTTCCGGGTTCAATATGCAATCCGTCCAATACCTCTTCCCGCATCACCGAAATATGGACGGCATTCATGATAGTCCTTCCAGATTCTTCGAATACTCTTGCCAACGCAGCCTATTCCATATTTCAAAATGATCTCCGGCTCCGACAACGATTACCTCTCGGGAAATGGATGCGTACTCCTTGAGCTGGGCAGGCAGTAAAATACGACCAAGCTTATCTACCTCTACTTTTTGTGCGCTGCCGAAGAGGTACCGCCGTATCTGTCGTCCTTTTTCGTCGGTTACCGGTGTGTCAAAGTGCTTTGCCGCTTCTACTTCCCAGCTTCTCTTGTCAAATCCGAAAACACATCCCTCGTATCCTCGCGCCAGTATTACCTCCACGTCTTCTATCTCTTGCCGAATCTTTCTGGGGAGCGTTACACGGCCCCGTTCATCTAAAGCATGGTCATATTCCCCAAGGAATAACTTCATGTTTCAACTCTACCACATTTCCCCACTAATAACCATAATTTACCATTTTTCACGTTATGTCAAGAGGCATTTCACGATTTGCCTCCCACATAAAGCAATCGCGTATAAAACATAAAGACCGAAAGCCATACCTGCCCGCCGAAGCTTTAGCGAAGGAGGGTCAAGAGGCATTTCACGATTTGCTTCCCACGCAAAGCAATCGCGTATAGAACATAAAGACCGAAAGCCATGCCTGCTTGCCGAAACGAACGAGAGCGAAGAGACATTGTATGGATGTCTTTTGCCGACGCGGGGTATACTAGTAAGGTGAAACACGCGACATTTCTCGTTGTCCGCCACGGACAGACCCAATGGAACAAAGAAAACCGCATGATGGGCATATCCGATATTCCGCTGACGGTAGAGGGCGTGAAGCAGGCGGAAGCCGTAGCGCGCTATCTGAAATCATATCCCATCGACTACATCATAAGCTCCCCGCTTCTTCGGGCCGTGCAGACCGCGCAAGCGATCCAAGCACACCATAGCCACATTCCGATTACGACCATGGCGGATGTACATGAACGGTCTTTTGGCGTGCTCGAGGGCCTGACGTACGAGGAAGCGAATGCGCGGTATCCGCAGATTGTCCTGGGAACCATGTGGCAATACCCGCGTTTCCGCCCGCCCGGCGGGGAAAGTTTGTCAGACGTGGCCGCGCGCGCCAAAAGAATTATTGAGCATCTGGCAGACGATGCATACAGAGGCCGGACCGTGGCAATCGTTTCCCATGGCTCATTTATACGGAATTTTCTTTCGGTGATCCTGGATATCCCCCTTGAAGAAGTCAACAGATACGGATTTGCCAATGCGTCGGTGAGTGTTGTCCGCTATAGCCCGGAAACCGGCGGCGAAGCCCATGTGCTCAACAAAGTTGCCTAGACACTACAGATCAAAATCTTTGGAGAATTGGCTCTTGTTGCCCGTGGTGTCCGTAAATTCCAGTGCCACGGATACTTTGGTGACACCGGTGTCCGGCGTACAGTCGTTTCTGGAACAGGTTCCCATGTAGACTTCACGGGAAAAATCGCTTTTTCCGGATACATCAAGCGGTGTGCTTCCGGAGTTGACCCCTTTGATCAGTCCCTTGCTTTCATAACTGAATTCATAGCCGACACTCGTATATTTCCCGTTCATGCCGGTTACGCTTAGGTCTACGGTATATGGCTTTGCAGATTTGGTAAGCGTGACGCTGACGGATGAGTCCACCGTCGGCATAGCAACAGGCGTCGGAATGGCGTTTTGTGTGGTCTGTGCGGGAGGAGCACCGCCAAAGAGTGCGTTGTAGACCACAAATCCGGTTACACCCAATAGAAGCACCAACCCCACATACAAAATCGTCATTTTATGTTTCATAGTATTCCTCCACTCCTATTCTATCGTATCTAATTTTTTCTGAAAATACGCTGAAAGTTCGGTGACGTTTCTCCGCTCCTGTACCGCGGTATCCCGGTCGCGTACGGTCACGGTATCGTCTTCAAGCGTCGTATAGTCTATCGTAACACACCAGGGGGTACCCACTTCATCCTGAGACAAATACCGCTTCCCGATGTTCCCACGGGCATCCCATGCCACGGAAAACCGCTTGGATAAGTCCAAAAATACGGACTTTGCTTTCTCCACGAGTTCCGGCTTATTGGCGACCAGCGGAAACACCGCGATACTCGTGGGAGCAAGCGCAGGTTTTACGGCGAGCACGGTCCGCATTTCCCCGCCTGCAACGCTGTGCGTAGTATTGCGGGCAGGTTCCTTACGGTAGGCATCGGCCAAAAGCATAAAAAATGTCCTATTGATTCCAAGTGCCGGCTCGATGACATGCGGGATAAACTTTTTGCCGGTTTTGGGGTCCGTATAGGTAAGATCTGCTTTTGACAGGTTGGCATGCTGGGTCAGGTCGTAATTGGTGCGGTACGCTATCCCCCAGAGCTCTTTCCACCCGAACGGAAATTCATAGTCCAGATCATACGTATCCTTACTGTAATGGCTGCGTTCTTTGTCGGTATGCTGCCGCCAACGAAGATGTGCTGCGGAAACGCCGAGTTCTTTGGTCACAAAGTCCCACATGGCACTTTTCCATTCATCCATCAGCGTTTTCCAGTCCGTCGTCTCCGGATCAAAGAAATATTCTATTTCCGCCTGCTCGAGCTCGATTGTACGGAAAATAAATTGGCCGGTGGTTATTTCGTTCCTGAATGACTTTCCGATCTGCCCCACCCCGAAGGGAAACGTCACGCGGGTGGAATCGATAATATTTTTAAAGTTGGTAAATATTCCCTGGGCGGTTTCTCCCCGCATATAGAGCGTGGACTTTTCCCCTTCTACGACTCCGAGTTTTGTTTCAAACAATAAATTAAACTTCTGCGGCCTGGTGAGTTCGTTTCCGTCCGGACTCTTTATAGTGTTTGCGGCGATAAACTCCCCCATCTGGTCTATCGTTAAATCCTCAACCACAAGCGCCTTATCAGGATGTTGTTGTATCCATGCTTCGATCAGATGGTCGGCACGATACCGTTTGTGGGTCTTTTTGTCTTCCACGAGCGGATCATTAAACGCCGATACATGCCCGGAAGCCACCCAGGTATTGGGATGCAGCAGGATCTGGGAATCCAACCCCACCATATCCGTCCGTCGTTTGATGAAATAATTCCACCAGATATTTCGTATGTTGCGGAGCAGTTCCGCTCCGGCCGGCCCGTAGTCATACGAGCTGGTCAGTCCGCCATAAATATCGCTGGTAGGATACACAAACCCCCGGCGTTTACATAAAGCGACGATATCTTCCATGGTTGTAGTCATAAAAAAATCCCTCCCACAATATAATTGTGGTAGGGATCCTTCGGTTTCACTCAGGACGGTTCCACCCTACTTGTCCGATCACGTCGGACCTGCTTCATTTTTTTCCGCTTCCCCGTGCCACCGGGATCATCGCGTTCTTTGTAGAGTCTATTCCTTCCGGCAATCTGCTGTCAAGATCCGAAAAACCTACAAAAGCTGCCGCACGAGTTTTGGGGTGCGGAGACGGCGTTCGGCGATGTTTTCGACGAACGACTGCAGTTTTTCCCCCTGCAGCCTCTGGCCCCTCGGCAAAAATCCCAGCGTCCACAACAACTCCAGCGTAAACTCACGGAATACCATGGGATCAAGTGTCCCCGTCTGCGTATCGAGATTCGACAAAGTGGTGCAAAGCAAGAGATACACGTCGGCATGCTCCTGATGTTCGGCCAACAGCACGGAGATCAACTCGCAGTAAAAATATGCCATACTCACACGCTCGAGATCCTGTCGGAGATGTTGGTAGACGTCGATAGGAGTCGCTTCCGTCACGCTGTCCATCGATCCGCCGCGATGGATCATAAGCCCCACGCGGGTAAATATCTCAAGGTGTGGTGCACGCCTGCTGCTCACCCGTCGGATGCCTTTGGCGACACAGCGTATTTTTCCGTATTCCCTCGTAAATATCGTGAGTATCCTATCGGCTTCGCCGACGTTCCTTCGGGAAAGGATAATGCCTTCCGCTTTATATAACTTCCCGTTTGATCGGTACATGAGAAGGTTCCGTTACAGACTGAATTCCATGTCTGTATTGAGGACAACGTTTTCGCGTTCGCTTCCGTTCAGTTTCAGGATAAACTGATCTCCCTGCGTACCCGGCTGTTTTTGGATAAGCACGTGGTATTTGCCGTCCGTTGACTTAACCGGAGACGTATAGGTAAGTTCCAGCTTTGCCGATCCCAGCGGGTTGACGATAAGAAACCCTTCAAACACCGTCTTGCCGAGATCAGTGTAGGTCGTCATGGTAGATGCCGTGTTATTCAACGGATTCTGCGTTCCTTTGCTGTCGACCAGCTTGCTTCCCATAGGCACATACACGCGCACCCAGTTCCGCAGCGGCGCGTTGAGACACAATCCGCCTCGTTCCAGATTACAATCGCTTCCGGGATACGGATTCTTGTAGTCGACGGTCAGTTTAGTCGTTATCGTACCGTCTCCGTTTACCGTCACGTCTTTTGTATATTTCTGGCTGACAAACAGGTTCGATTTGGCTCCTGCCATATTACTGTTGTTGACATGCAGGTAGTCCCACCCCTGGCCTTCCTTGTATTTAAACAGGGATGCGGTTTCCGATGCGGTCTGGATTCTTCCCCCCATGTCGAAGCTTTCTACCCCCTGTTGGGTTGCCGGATCATGGAAGTACGCGAGGATATGCTTATCCTGTATTTCCGCAATCATCATCTGAAACAGGCTGCCCCAATATTTCCCCGGGGACACGCCGAGCGCTTTGTGCAGCAGGTTCTGCATAAGGGTGCCGATCTCCCCTTTCCTGTCGGTACGCACGTAGTTGACCGGCCGGCTGGAATAATCTTCCAGCTCATAAATCACGCCCGGACAATCACACCGTTTGTCTGTTTCGGCAGAGTAGACGCGTCCTGCAATGGTTTCAGGGCCCAGTATCTTCAGCGTTTCGACCAGTACATTGGTATCCAGTGCTATGATGCCGTCTATTTTTTCCGTACCCGGCACATATTTGTACATGCTTTCAAACTGCTGCATGGATTTCTTAAAATCCGGCGACAGGTTGCTGTCCCGCAGATACCAGTTGAATACGTCTTTGTGGAACGTAAGGATCTCCCGCGGAGCAGGGAATTTTTTGGTCATGGCTGCGTCCAGCGAATAAATATCGTCGGATTTTTCCAGCACCATCTTCCCCTGGTCAAACCGGAACTGCGCATATGCGGTGATAAATCCCCCGGTTGGCCGCAGCTCTTTGTCATTTTGGAAAATGATGAGATAGCGTTTGCTGTTGGGCTGGCCTAATATGCTCGGCAAATTGGTGAGCAGCGGCTGCGCGTTTACAAACAGATTTGCCGCGTCTTCGATCGTCGATTTGAGCGACGCAATGCGCGGGCGTATTGACGTACTCCCGATGTGGTCCGGATACCGGCTGGGATCTATCATATCCAGCTCGGTGCGCATGATATCGAAGATC
>JAKAFY010000025.1 GCA_021817785.1 bacterium | reverse complement strand
CATAGAAACCATGGCCATCCGTCCGAATCTGGCAGAGCTTACGTTTGAAAAAACCGATGAAACGCTGGCTTCGGCGGCAGCACTCAATCCTGCCGTCACCGGCACGGATGCATTTTTTTGCCTGACCCAGGGATCTCAGGAGCTTACGATCATCTTTGAAGCCAAATACACCTCCGAGGTGTTAACGCAGTTTATGCGCAAACCCAAAGGACAGTACGTAAACCTCACGGCCATCACCGTAAAATTTATCGAGGCAGACTACATAGAGGTACCTAACATGATCTATACACTGGTGTCCGCGCTTGCCGTAAAACGCATAAACCTTATCGAAATCGTATCCACATTCACCGAATTGTCTTTTATCGTGCGAAGCAAAGACGCGGAACAAACGATCATGTCCCTCTCCCCGTTTTTGACTTCCGGTTGATACAATGGATCGTATGGATATCACGGTCGTCGCCCACCCAAATGCCAGAAAGCCCCGCATCGAGCAGGATTTGTTGGGCACGCTGCACGTTTATGTAAACGCGCCGCCGCTGGAGGATAAGGCAAACTGGGCCGTGATAGACGCGCTGGCGGAGTATTTTAAAACAAAAAAGAGTGCAGTTGTTCTGCTGTCCGGCCGAAAGTCAAAAAATAAAAAATTCAAAATTTATCTGTAATTTATTCCACGCTAGTGGCTTGGACTGAATCTGATACTTGCCACGGTGGCATTTGACGGGAATGCTCGACTGGTAAAGTTTCTGTAAAACAACTGGTAGCCATATTATGTATAATCACGCCATCTGCTCTTTGGGTCCACCACGGCAATGGGTGATAGCATTCGCTCTCAACCGAATGACTTGATCCTCCGGTAATTTTGGGTGATTGTATTGCCATAACACGCCATAGTATACGTCGTTATCCCTACAAAAACTGTATAACATCTTACACTTTATGTAGTATATCGGATTCCTTGAGCTCGCGAAGCACCGATAACACCTCTTCCGCAGACTCCGTGGCCATGCAGCGCACGCGCCACGCCGTAGCATCAGGAAACCCGTTTATATATATTTTGAAAAACTTTTTCAGGATCGCATAGCTTTTTTTGCCTTGCCAGGTTTCGGTAAACAGCGTCACATGGCGTTCCATGATATCCACTAACTCTCTGGGCGAGGCCATATGGGGCTGCGGCGTTCGGTCAAACGCCCACAAGTTACTAAATATCCCCCGCCCGATCATCACGCCGTCCACGCCATAGGTTTTTGCTTTTTCTATGGCGTCTTTTGCATCCCGCACATCTCCATTGCCGATGATCACGGTAGATACCCCCATCCGGTCCCGGATGGTGACGGCTTTGGCGATCTCATCCCAATGGGCCGGTACTTTGGACATTTCTTTGGCGGTTCTGCCATGGATCGTCAGAGCATCCAGTCCCTGCGCCAATAGAAACGAAATCCACTGCTCCGTTACGATGTTTTTCATCCCGATACGGGTCTTGACGCTAAAGGGGATATCCCGGCCGGAATCTTTGATACCCTGTTTTGCCGCGGCAATGACGGACGCAGCGATTTCCGGCGTTTCGACCATAGCAGCCCCGCATCCATGACCGATGACGTTTTTTTGCGGACAGCCCATGTTGATGTCTATGCCGAAAAATCCCATGGCAGCCACGTCTTTCGCCGTTTTATACATCGCTCCCGGATCCCTCCCCCACAATTGGGCGACGATCGGAGCCTCCTGGGGGGTAAACTGAAAATTCTGCATCACCACGTCTTTTCCGGCCGAACAATACCCGTCGGCAGACGTAAATTCCGTGACGAACAGATCAGGCTTCGCACAGGAGGAAACTATCTGACGGAACACGGTATCCGCAACGCCTTCCAGGGGCGCAAGCATAAGAAACGGACGCGGCAACGAGAGCCAACTATTCATCCGGGAATTGTAGCATATTGTGTGCGGGTTATTCGTCCGGCGTGGTGCCGGTAATCGTCACCAGGGTGCCGGGGTTCTCCGGGGTGGGATAGGTCGTATTGCCGCCGGAACTTACCGGATCTGCCCATTCAAATAATTTTCCTGCGTCTTCGGGCCGGATATTCACGCAGCCGTGGCTCATCGGATGCCCGAAATTATTATGCCAGTATGCCCCGTGCAGACTAAACCCGGCAGACTTCGGTACTTCGTCGTTATAAAAAAACATCGTATACGGCACGTTATAGAGGTTGTAATAGGTATCATCTGCTTTGCTGCCGCCCTCCATATGGGTATACCGCAGCTTTATCCAAATCCGGAAATCCCCGGTGGGCGTCACATGCCATCGGCCCGACGAAATGGGAAAAGACATGACAACAGCATTCCCTTCATACGCCGTGAGACGCTGGGTCGATAAATCCACGAATATATGCTTTGACGCAGTGGTATCACCCAAGACGCGCCTTGGCTCCCGAAGCGCGGCAAGTGATGCGGGTAAATTCACCTGATGCCCCATAAACACCCCGCCTTTTCCCGGCTCGAATTGGCCGGTCAGATCCCGGATGCAGCTTACGGAATTGGCGCAGTATGCCGTGGCTCTATGCATACGTAACCATGTGGAAACAAACGCCATGATGATAAGCACGATCGCAAGTATCACGGCCCCCGGTATCCAGGATGCGAGATGATGTCCCCGTTTGGCAGCACTGATTGTTTTGTGTTTCATATATTGTTTATCTGCGCGCAAGTTCGATGAAACTTTTGCTCCAGATATCAAACCAGTATGACGGCCCGAGGGTTTTGTCCGCAGTATAGGTCATGACATGCAAAAGAGACGGGTCATCCCACCCGGTGACGTCCCGCAGGATAGCTGTAGGTAGTCTATCCCGGAAAAGAGACGAAACGTCAATGTATGGGGATCCGTCAGCAAATGCTTCGCCGTTTGCCTGGAATACGAACACCGTCAATTGTTCATTGCGGATTGCAATGATGAATACAAATTTGTTATCCGGCGACCAGCTGTTGGCGGGAATCCGGACATTCGTGCCGTTGGGGGCTACCGACTGATAAATAATCCTACGGTTGGCTCCCGATACGTCCGATGCGGTGAGCACATAGGCGGATTGGGTGCCGGTTCTGTCTTCCACTTCTTTGAGCACCAACTGTTCGGTCCCGTCCGGGGAATGCACGGTCATTGTGCTGGAAAGGGGTGGCTGCGGAGAGATCGTTATTGGGTGTGCCGTATCCGGAGACGCTGCACGGGGCGCCGTATCCGGCGTCCGATTCCGTACAAGGACAACGCCTGATACGAGAACAACCAATACGATTGCGGATATGATGAGATCACGAACGGTATAACGCATCTTCTTGTAGCTTAGAGTCTCACCAACCCGAAATCAAGATGGTCAATGATGTTATTTTTTTACCAGGCCGTTCCACAATGCACCAAACAGCCAACCCGCGGCATATCCGAACACACCGGTCACGGCCACCAATAGGACGGCAGTTCCCATTTCAAATGGTTGTACCGTATACGGATTGACGAGAAAATGCAGTGCGAATACCCAGTCCAGAAGCGGCTGCGCTAATTTCAGAGCCACGACCAGTGCCCATACGGCATGCAGGCCGCCGAGAAATCCTCCGGCTACCAGGCCCACCGAATATGGGTTCATTTTCGATCCTTTCATGATAATCACCACCTTCCTACATTCCAGCGTACACCACATGAGGAAAAAAATGAACTCAACGCATAAACATGAGGCAGCCGGGTGCGGCTGCCTCATGATGCCCATATGCGAATTACGGTATTCTATGTTTTACTCTTGTCCTGCCTGGAGTTCCAAACCTTCGTGTAGGCCTTGATTTGCGTGATTCCCAAACTGTCCACGCTCTTCGATCTGGACGGTAACTCTATGCTTGTTCGCGCTATCTTCCCCGGTTCCTTCAGACCCTTCCTCGTCATCGCCATGGCGGACGATCGCGTGTATGCCTACCGTACCCGTGACGCCGGATGCCCCGGTCATACCGGTTGTTCCCGTTGCCCCGGTAACGCCTGTGGCTCCTGTGGTGCCGCTGGCTCCTGTCGACCCCGTCGCCCCGGTAACGCCCGTGGCTCCCGTTGCGTCAGTCGGCGCAGGTGTAACAGTCGGACTGGGTTGTATATCCGCTTCCGCGTGTACTGTGGACTGCGTGTGCATGCCGTCCAGCAAGTCACTGTCCTGATGGAACGCAACGACTGCGCCCAATCCTCCCAAACCAATGAGCCCGGACAACAACAGGCTCGCTAAAGAGACAAATCCTGCCTGTGCAGGTATACCTTTCTGTCTGTTCATATATCCCCTCCTTTATATAATGGATGCCTAGCTTTTGTAGACTCCTATGAGTAGAAACGAACAAGCGGATAATTCGTAACAGTGGATGCTCAGTCTGCTTTCGGGATATCACTCCCCGACCGTTCTTTGGTGTGGGATTCCGTCGTCGTTTGTGCGCCTTCTACGGCTTCCGTACCAGAGGTGGGAACGGTGATAGTCTGCCCGCCCGATGTGGCACTCATAGGTTCCAACGTCGGCTGCGGATTGGCGCGTGTTCCCTCGTGTTCCCCGGAATCTTCTCCGGACCGGGTATCGCGTTTTGGCTCCGTTGTCGGCTGGTGCGGGGCTTCCTCCAGAGAAGGCTTCATGCCCGCTTCCGCAGCTTTTACATGCGTTTCTATCTCGTGAGTGTCCAGCCCATTGGTGTGTTCAAGTGAGTGTACTGTATCCTGAAACGACGTTACCGCCTGCTCCATCGTCTGTTTACTGCCGGTTGCTTCACTCTCCGATACTTCCCGCGCGCGCCGGTCGATTACTGTGGTGGCCACAGACGTCCGAAGTCCCACGGTCGGAGCAAGCTTTAATGCTGCCTGTTCACTCGCGGTCTTTAACGGATATAATGCGCTTCCCGGTGTACTGTACTGCGCCGCATACACCATTGTCCCGCCGACGATCAGCGACGCGAGTGCGGCCCCACCGGCCCACCGCGCCATATGATAGGTCATATTGATCCGGCGGAACCAGGGCACCGGAGCAGACGGGATGGTGACGGAATTGAGTATCCGGATCCGTGCGTTCGTCCGGAATGAAGCGGAAGGCTCTGCCTCCTTCATCGTCCCCATGGTTTTTAATACGTCTTCGAGTGACCGGTTCATACGTGTAATATATCTTTGAGTTTTTGTACTGCCCTGCTTTGTAATACCCGGATGTGACTCACCGGTTTTTGCAAAATCGTGCTGATTTCCTCATTATCATATTCTTCTATGTATTTCAGGACAATAATTTCCCGGTAACTATCCGGAAGCGACTGCAGCGCTGCGTGTACCTGGTCCATCTCAAACGCGCGTTCCGCACACTCCTCAGGGGAAGCACCCATGTCCGGCACATCAAACGCCTGGTCTAATGTGACAGTAACGGTTTTATGCGTCCGGTAAAAGTCAATAATCATATTCCGTGCGATCCGAAATACCCATGCCTCAAACGGGATACCCCGTTCGTCGAACATATTGATTTTTTCAAACACTTTTACAAATACCTGTTCTGTGAGATCTTCCGCATCTTCCCTGCGATTGACACGAAAATAGACGAACCGGTAGACACGCGTTAGCAACGCATCGTACAGTTCGCCCAGGGCCTGCCGGTCGGCAGCTTTGGCTCGTGCGACAAGATCATTGATGGTACTATCTCTCCTCATAGGCTATAACGGAAATATACAGAAAACGTAACAGTGCCGTACAATTTATCCCACCAGGTCATACTGCCGGAGCGCCTTTGCCCGTTCTTCCTCGCTGGCCCCGAGCAGGGTCTTTTGGAGCGTAATCATCTTGGCATACAAGCCACCGGAGTCCCGCAATAATTCCTTCGGCGTACCAAACTGGGCGATTTTCCCTCCCGAAAGCACCAGTATTTTATCCACACCCGAAAGCGTGGACAGGCGGTGTGCGATGATAATCGTCGTTTTCCCGCGCGTGAGATGCGTAAGTCCCTCCTGCACCAAAAGCTCGGACTTGCTGTCCAGTGAGCTGGTCGCCTCGTCAAGCACAAGAATGGGAGCGTTTTTTAATATGGCCCTAGCTATGGATATTCGTTGCTTTTGCCCTCCTGAGAGTCTAACTCCACGCTCTCCTATTTCCGTTTGATATCTCTCTGTCGTTTTTTGGATAAACTCATCGGCGTTAGCTGATTTAGCAGCAATGATTACATCTTCATCGGTTGCTCCATATTTCCCATATTTAATATTTTCCATAATTGTTCCCGAAAACACATATGATTCCTGAGTGACAACTCCTATGTTTTGATGTAAGGACGCCTGTGTTACAAATTGAATATTTTTCTTATCAACCGTTATAGTTCCCTGTTGGGGCTCATAAAACCTTAATAACAAGTTTACTAAGGTCGATTTACCCTCACCGCTTTCCCCCACCACAGCCATCTTTTCCCCCTTCTTGAGATTAAATGATATATTCCGCAAAACCGTTCCTTTGTCACGGTAAGAAAAATGTACGTTATTGAAAGCAATATCTCCTTTCACGTGTTTCAGAACTGTCGCCTTAGCCGCATCACGAATCGACACGGGAGTATCTAGCACTTCAAAAAAACCGCTACTTCCTGCCTCTGCCTGTTGTATTTGCCCAATGATAAACGACATGGCAAAGAGTGGAAATCTTGCCTGGTTGGCTAATTGAAGCAATAGAGTCATTTGTCCTAAAGTAAATCTGCCCAAAAATGTAAAATAAATTATATATGCAAACACACCGAACATGATTATGTTCAATACTAACCGACGATAAAAATCAAACAAATGCCAGTGGCCAGTTTGTCTTCGAGATAAATTAACAAGTTCTTTTCTTTGAGCCAAAAACGATTCGTGCTCCACCAATTCCTGCATAAATGACTTTACCATCCGGATTGCTCCAACTACCTCTGTTACTCGACCGTTTGTTTCATCCAAAATAACATTTTTTTCACCCTCGACTTTTCCCCACGCTACGGAGGATGCGTGGGAAATCGTGATGTAGATAGGAAATAATAAAAAGAGAAGTAGAGCAAGTTGCCAGCTATATAAACTAATAATACACAATGTAATGATCGTAGAAACTAAAAATGGCAAAAAATTATTTAGCATCTGACTAATTAGTGCCACGATGCTTGTAATACCACGATCAAGTTTATTGATAATTCTTCCGGTGATTTCATTGTCAAAGTAATTGACTGACAATGATAATAGATGTTTATAGAATTTTCCTGACAAGTAATTATGTAGCTTTGATGTTTGTATATCGCTATAGAACTGACTTATATCGGTTACGACCGAAATCATAATGTCGGTAATCAAAACGCCAAGAAGAAGAACCACAATTGAGCTTAATGCTGCGGTTTTCCCCCCAAGACGCGCAACAATAAGGTCGACTATCTGTTTGGTAAGCAAAGGCACAACCTGATTAAGTATTGCGAGCACCACTATCGCAATACTCATTACCACGTAATAAGATCGAAAAGGTCTAGTAAATTCGATAATGCGTTTGATTGCTTTCATTCTTATTATCGTACACGTTTATAAAAGCGGTAGAATCTGTCGGATGAAACCCATATCTGATCAAATCCTAATGATTCAAATTCTTTTGTAACTTCCATCGAATGAATTATGTGCTGAGGTCTTTCCGGGTCTTTAAAGAACGGCGTCGTGACAAATGCTACACCCCCTATAATAAGAGATTTCCTTATAGAATCCATTATCTCAACGGGGTTGGTTGTATGTTCCAAAACTTCTATGCATGTCGCGCAATCAAAGTAGTTGACTGGAAGTTGTCCTTTTTTTAAATCAACGTATGAAGCTATGACGCCATGTCGAGGTAAACGCCATTTTTGATAAGAAAGCATCTCATCGGAAATATCAGCAAGAGTCACGTTGAATCCATAGTAATTAAATAAAATTCCATTAGATCCTATACCGGCACCGTAATCAAGAAACGAAGAATAATTATTTTTTACACATAATTGTAAAAATTCTAAGATATGTAAAAGCGCATCATTTTTTACTATAGCGTGCCAACTACTTAATTCAGGTATATACATACGCAGTGAATTATAATAATCCTGAATCTGCTGAGCATTTTCTGGATGGTCTTGAATCCATTTTTCCTTAATTTTTTCCGTTCCCTTTTCACCCCAACACGATAATACCTGCTCTTTTGTCCAACCTAAATACTCCATATTTTCCTTAATCAAAGTTTCTGTCAAGGGAAGATGGGGCATTTTTAAGGCTTGATCCCACAATAACCAACGTGCATCATCCGTTGATGCCGTTATTACGTTATTTCGTAATTTTTTTAAATTTAATGTATCTCGATTCATATTTCCTCCTTATATTTGAATTTTGGAAAATAAGTAGCTTCCCAATACGACGAAAAGTACCGTGACCAACGATAATACCGCCATATCCAGCGGCAATCCGAAATGCGTGACACCGATTAAGACGTCGCGCAGCCCGTCCACGCCGTACGCGAGCGGGTCAAACGCAGTAATGAGTTTTAATACCTGCGGCGTATTGTCGTTGATGGGAAATAATGCGCCGGACAGGAAAAATAACGGCATCACCAGGAAATTCATAATAAGCTGGAATCCCTGCATATCTTCAAGCACCGATGCGAGCGCCGTACCGAGCGCTGTAAACAGTAACGCGATAAAAAACATGCACACGAGTGCCATCGGCAGGGCCGTGATCGGAAACCGGAATCCAAACAACATGGACAATACTAGGACGATGCATCCCTGCAGCACTGCGACCGTCGCGCCCCCAAGGGTTCTGCCGAACATAATGGAAAGCCGGGACACGGGTGCCACCAGCGTTTCCTTTAAAAATCCGAACTGCTTATCCCAGATAACTTCCACACCGGAAAAGATCGCAGTGAACAATATGCCCATAGAGACGACGCCCGGCACCAGAAACTGCAGATAATTTCCCTGCCCTGCTTTGGCATACACCGGCCCCATACCGAATCCCAAGGCAAACAAAAACAATATCGGCTGACCCAAGGATCCCACCATCCGTGACTTGCTGCGGAAATACCGTTTCAGTTGCCGAAGCCATAATATATAGATTGCATTCATAGCCTTATCTCCCCCCATGCCACATCCTGCGCCGGTTACGCATGGCATCTTTGCTGCTTGCTTCCTCTTCGCGTATTTCATGGCCGGTAAGCGACAAAAAGGCGTCTTCCAGCGACGCTGATTTGGTTTTTGTCATAAGTTCCTGGGGTGTCCCGGTTGCGATAATATGCCCGTGATCGATAATCGCAACCTGCTGTGCCACCCGTTGCGCTTCTTCCATATAATGCGTCGTAAAAAAGACCGTTATCCCTTCTTCTTTACTGAGTTTTTGGATATATGCCCAGATATGATTCCGGGTCTGCGGATCGAGTCCGAGCGTCGGTTCGTCCAGAAAAAATATCTGCGGGTGATGCAACAGCCCGCGCGCAATTTCGAGCCTCCGTTTCATGCCTCCGGAAAAGGTTTTGACGAGGCTGTCTTTCCTGTCCCAGACGTCCACAAAGCGCATGAGCTCTTCTATGCGCGGTTTCCGGAGTGTGACTGGCACGCTGTACAGCACGGCATGGAACTCCATATTTTCGTATGCGGTCAGTTCGTCATCCAGACTGGGATCCTGAAATACGATGCCGAACATCCGGCGCACGGCATCCTGATCGGTTTGCGGACTTTTTCCGCCGATTTCTATCGTCCCATCGGTCGGCGCCAGAAGTGTGGTCAGCATTTTGATGGATGTGGTTTTCCCCGCTCCGTTGGGACCCAAAAACGCAAATATGCCACCCGTTGGTACGGAAAAACTTATGCCGTCCACGGCTGTCATATCTCCGAATTTTTTCGTCAGGTTGGTCACGGAAATTATGGGGATCATAACCACCTATCATACTTGATTTTGGGGAAAAAGCGTAGCACAATAGACGTTGATGAAGAAACGGCCGGATAATCTCCTGTACCTTGCTGCCATCTGCGGATTGGTCATCGCCGGTATTATCACCACGGCGATTATCAGCGCCGTCAAAAACAATCAGGCAGCTCCTGCGGATATCCGGGCGCGTGCGGGAGTCGTAGACATCGTCAAACTTACCGGTACCGTGACCGATACGAGCAGCACGGACAATACCGTTACCGTCGCCAACGTAATGCTTAGCGCGGAAAGCCGCAGCGGCCCGGCGGTAAACTACGGCACATGGACCGTGACGCCACCGAGGAGTATCAGCATCTCCTCTCTCTTGCCGGGAAAAACGGTGAATTTCGTCGTGAGCGCCGCGTCATTTGATGTGGCTACCCACAAAGTCGTGGCTTCCCAAATGAGTATGTCCAACTGATCACTCTTAGGCTTTCCGGATGACGGTTCCTTCTGAAGTTGTACTCACGCTATAGCCGGATTGGAGCAGCTGATCTCGTATCGCATCCGCTTCAGCAAACTTTTTTTCCCTGCGCAATGCATCTATTTTTTCTCCCTGTGAACGGATATCCTG
>JAKAFY010000024.1 GCA_021817785.1 bacterium | reverse complement strand
AGCATCCACGATGTCGAGCACGTGTCCCAGGTGGCGGAAATGGGTGCGGATATTGCGACCGTGCCGTTTGCAATCCTCCGGGAAATGACGGACCACCCCTTGACCAAACTCGGCCAGGCCAAGTTTCACAAAGACTGGCAGGATTCCGGCCTCACCCTGCCGATCTGATAGAAGAACATACCGCTCCTGAATAACCGTCGACACAGGCATAAAAAGATGGTATACTATCATTCTTATGAAGAGTGACATCCACCCGAAATGGTTTGCTAATGCAGTCGTGACCTGTGCCTGCGGAAACACGTTTACCGTGGGTTCTACCAAAGATAAAATCCAGGTCGATATCTGCAGCAAATGCCACCCGTTCTTTACCGGCGAGATGCGGTTTGTGGACACCATGGGCCGCGTGGAACGCTTCCAAGCCAAACAAAAGCAGGCTGCGACAAGCACCTATGTTTCCAAAAAGAAAAAGAAACAGATGAAAGCCGATGCCCCCGCCCCGAAAAGCCTCAAGGAAATGCTGATGGGTCTTAAGTAGCTTGTAGCATAGAAAGACAAGAAGCTTAGCAAAAAAAACTAAGCACTAAGCCTCTAAGCTTCTATGTATCTTTTCAATATATGAATTCAGATGTAGCCATACTCGAATTCCGGCAGGGCCCCGGAGGCGACGAAGCCCGTATCTGGGCCAATGATTTGCTTCGCATGTACAGCCGGTACGCCGCCTTATTGGGCTGGAAAGTAGAATCCCTGGATGACCAGGTCATCCGCATAAAAGGCCCGGGTGCATTTACCAAACTCCAGTACGAAGCAGGCACCCACCGGGTACAGCGCATCCCTACGACCGAACGCCATGGACGCATCCATACGTCTACCGCAACCGTCGCCGTCCTTCCTGAAATTCCGGAAAACGAAATCTATATCCGACCGGAAGACATAGAATGGGACTTTTACCGAAGCGGCGGCAAAGGCGGTCAGAACGTAAACAAGGTGAGCTCTGCGGTACGCATACGCCACAAACCCACGGGCATCGTGGTTCAGTGCCAAACCGAACGCGACCAGTATCAGAACCGTCAGGTAGCGCTCGGCATGCTGCGAGCCAGACTCTGGGAACAGCAGCTATTGGACCGGGAAAAGTCCATGAGCGAACAACGCAGTGTCATCGGCCGGGGACTTCGGAGCGAAAAGATCCGTACGTACAACTTCCCGCAAAATCGTGTGACGGACCACCGCATCAACAAAAGCTGGCATAACCTGGAAGACATCATCGAAGGAAAGATGCAGAAGATTACGGAAGCGATGCTCACCTCTGGGACGAATTAAGGTGTCAGGTGTCAGGTGTCAAGAAAGACTTTTGATCAAACGGTGAAGAAGTTTTCCGACTTTTATTCTTTGCTGATATAGATCCGTAAATTCCTTCTCAGAAATATAGCCCAAATCCTTCGAAAGCTCGATATAATACTCTACCTCAACCAACGAACCATTAGACATAAAAAGAAATTGATGGAATTCTTTCTTCGTTGCTCTTGCTTGACCCTCGACAATATTCGCCGTTACGGATACTGCTGCTCTACGCATCTGATTCGTCAATCCGAATAATTCATCTTTGGGAAAATGCTTGGTAATTTTATAGATAAGAAGTGTTAATGTATGGGCTTCCTGCCAAACAAGAAGTTTTTTATATCCAAAATATGTCGTTTGGTCCATCTTTGTCATGACACTTGATACATGATACATGATACATGATACATGATACATGACACATGACTCACCCAACCTTGATACCTGACACTTGACACCTGACACATTTATGCGCTGCTTATCCCTGCACCCCCAGCGTCACGGATTTTGTGAGGGTCTGATTGTTTCTCCAGATCGTAAGGGTGACCTGATCCCCTACTTTTTTCCCGCTCACCACGTGGGCCAAATCGTTGGTATCCGTAAGCTTTGCCCCGTTTATTTTTGTGATGATATCGTCCGTTTGTACGCCGGCCTTTTCCGCAGGGCTGCCGGAAACCACATTCATGACGTAGGCTCCCTCCGGCAAATCGTTTAATATCGCGACCTGGCGGGAAATCATACGGTACTCTACCCCCATGTACGGCCGGTTAAATTGGCCCGTGGAATTAAAGTTTGCTACGGCATCGCGGACGACGTTAATCGGTAACGCAAAACCTATATTTTGTCCGTCCTGGGCAACCGCGGTATCTACGCCGATCGCCTGACCCGCGGAATTCAACAGCGGTCCGCCGGAATTGCCGGGATTGATGGCCGCGTCCGTCTGGATGACGTTGGAAAGCTGTTCGGATGAGCCGTCCAGAGCTCCCCCTGCCGTAATCCCGCGCCCAACGCCGGATATCACCCCCACGGTAACGGTATTGCGGAATTCCCCGAGCGCCGTGCCGATAGCGATTGCGGTTTGACCTACTTTTATTTTGTTGGAATCCCCCATCTCGATAGGCTTTAATCCCGTGGCGTTTATTTTGACGATGGCCAGATCGTTATCCGTATCGCGGTAGATTTTTACTACATCGTATGTTTTATTGTCATTGGTGATCACGCGATATTTGGCCTGGGTATCGGCTACCACATGCTTATTGGTGACAATCAGACCGTCGGCACTGATGATAAATCCGCTCCCGATATCCTGCTCCACTTTTTGCGGGGCGTTCTGCGGCTGCTGGAATTGCCCGAACGGGTCAAACGGATTGAGAAACATGTTGGCATTGTTGGGTCTGCTTGTCTGGGTAATGCCTACGGTGACGACGGAAGGCGATACTTTGTCCACGACATCGGTCACGACGCTTTCCTCGCTGACGATTTTATAGTTCGTGTCCGATGTGTGCGTCGATCCGGAAAGCGTGGGCACATGGATGTAGCGGTCGATTTTTTGCCAGTTTAGCCCTACGACACCCGAAGAGACGACGCCTCCCAATACTAACAAGGAAACTGCACTGATCAAAAGCCATTTTTGCGTTTTCATATGACCTTTGTCCCTTTTGCCCATGCGTATATCAGTCTACCAGACAATTCTGAAAAAAACCTGAAATACCACCGGAGTGTTGTACACCCGTTCCGGGTAAGACAATCTCGTCGCTTGCCTGAACATTTCAGCCTGTGCCCGGTGTGACAATTATTGTAATAAAAGGTCTATTGCTTTCGCAAGCTGCGTATCCTGTGTCGGCGTCGGACTGTCCGGAAGGGCTACGACATAATCCGGCGTGATGCCTTTTTGGCTTATGGAGTTGCCAGAGGGCAACAGCCATTTGCCGGTCGTGATGTGGACGGCGGCTCCGCCCGACAGATCAAACGGCGTCTGTACGGTGCCTTTCCCGAATGTCGTTTCCCCGACCAATTTCGCGCGCTGTTTGTCATGGAGTGCTCCGGACACGATTTCCGCGGCCGATGCGCTGCCTTTGTTCACTAACACGACCATCGGGACATCCAATAACTTCCCCCGCCGCTCAACCGGGTAGTCCTGGCGGCTGCCATCGCTGTTAACCTGGGAAACCACGGTGCCGCTCCGCAAAAATTCGCTGGCAATGTAGATCGCGCCTTCCAGGTAGCCTCCCGGATTATTCCGGAGATCAAATACCAGTCCGCGGATCTTTCCGTTGGCTTGCTCATCGGCCAGCAGATCCGAGACTGCTTTATCCCACTCGGCATTCGTATTGTCCCCGAACCGCGACAGAGAAATATAGCCGATGCGTGCGGTCGCGTGGATACTTGCGGATCCGGTAGCACCCGAAATTTCCGTCACGGCGTTCGGCGATTTTACCCACCAGACGACGGATGGTACGGTAATCGTCGCGCGCACGATGCTGATATCGACTGGTTTATCTGCCGACTGCGTATGAAGTACGGTCAGCGTGACTTTAGTCCCCTTTGGTCCCCGGATCTTCGTGACTGCCTGCTCTACCGTCCAGCCCGTCGTGTCTGCGCCGTCTACCTTCAGAATAATATCATTGGGTTTGAGCCCCGCAGCTTCTGCCGGCTGTCCGCGTAGCGGCGAGACGATAATCACCCGTCCGTCTTTCATTCCCAACTGCGCGCCTATCCCTTCAAACGCGCCGCCCAAATCCTGCTTAAACTGTTGGTTTTCCTGAGGAGGGAAAAAGGATGTGAACGGATCTCCCACCGCAGACACCATACCGGTTATGGCTCCATAGACTAATTTCTGGACGTTGATGGATTTCTGGTCGACGTAATTTTTTGTCAGCTTGTCCCATACGTCCCAAAACAGGGAAAAATCCACGGTATTGCCTGCGGGAGGTGCCGTATTGACGACCACGCGATGATCCCCGCTTACCCCCAGCGATACGCTGTGGGCACCCATCTGGTAGCCTATGCCACCGGCGATAAGAAGCACGGCCGCGGAGAGCACTAGGTTACGGATACGGGAAAACGGAAGTTGCGTCATACGTTACACTCTATCAAAGGGAACGAAACTCGCAAAGGGGTCAAAATAATTTCGTTAGGCGCGGACCACAAACGGCAAGAGTGCGACGATGCGCGCACGTTTGATGGCATTTTCCACACGCCGCTGATGTTTGGCACATACGCCGGTGCGTGCGCGGCCCTGCAGTTTGCCGCGTTCCGTTACGTATTTACCCAGGGTAGATACGTCTTTGTAATCCGGATTCGTCTTTGCTGCACAAAACGGGCAGTTCGTCGGAACCGGTCGCAATTTCTTTATAAACTTTCTTGATTTCATCATAGTGTTTTTTGTTGTTACTTTGTTAATTTTGTTACTTTGTTAATTTGTTACGTTGTTTATCGTTAAAACGGTATATCATCCGGATTCACTGTTTCTGACCCGGTTGGTTTCGCTTCTGCTGGTTCAGCTTTTTTCTCCGCTTTTTTACTTTCCTTTTTTACCGGTGCTTCCTGCCCTGAGCTTGTCGAATGGGCTGGCGTTTCTTGCGGCGCTCCTGCGTCGCTTGCTGCGCCGTCCGGCTCGCCTCGCTCAAGCTCGGTCGAAGCGGGTCGCTTGGAGTCCAACACGATCATGTCCTCTATGACGATCTCTGTCGTCGTCCGTTGTGAGCCGTCGGTCGCCGTCCAGGCACTGGTTCTCAACCGTCCTTCAATATACACTTTCCGGCCTTTGGCAAGCAACTGGCTGCAGAGTTCGGCGAGCTTGTTCCAGGCCACTGCCCGGTGAAACTCCGTTTCTTCTTTTTTCTCTCCTGCATCCGTTACCCAGGTCCGGTTCGTTGCCAATCCTATCGTACACACGGCCGCCCCGGTGGGCGTATACCGCAACTCCGGATCCCTCGTCAGATTCCCAATCAATATCACCTTGTTCAGACTTCTGCTCGACATAGACACTCCTTATGATCCTATCTCTTACTCCCCTGTCCGCCGCTCAACCGCTCTTTGTGGCGTGTACGAATAGTACAAAAAGCCACACAGTAAGGTTAGGCGGATTTCACCGTCAACAAAAACCGTACCACATCATCCAATAGCTTTGTCCGCTTTTCTACGTCTCCTATTTTGATCGTGCCTTCCACCGTAGCCACCAAATAGGTTGCTTCATCGTGCTTTTTGATGGTGTATGCAAGCTTTTTTTTGCCGAGAGAGGTCACGTCTTTGACGGTCGCGGTATCGCCGACCAATTTTTTGATAAGGTCTTTTTGGGCTTTCTCTTCCGTCATATCGACGGTCGGTGCCACCAAAACCATAAGTTCGTATTCAGTCATAGGAGGAATCTTACCATAGGGACAGCAAAAATCCAAGAAGGAATCAGCTTCCGATCTTAAACTCCCCACGTTGTCCCACAAAGCGGAACTACGCGGGGCAGGCCACCATCAACTACCTATTTTAAACTCCACAACATCTCCGTCCTGCATAACGTACTCTTTGCCTTCACTTCTGGCCTTGCCGGCTTCTCGCGCCTTCTTCCACCCTCCAAGCGAAGCGAAATCGGTGTAGGACACCGTATCGCATTTGATAAACTTCTTTTCAAAGTCCGTATGTATCACGCCGGCGGCTTGTGGTGCCTTCATGCCCTTTTCTATGGTCCAGGCACGCGATTCTATCTCCCCCGTGGTCAGAAAGGATATAAGCCCCAATGTGTCATATGCTTTCCGAATCAGTAAATCCAGACCGGACGAGGTCACCCCCAAAGAAGAAAGATATTCTTTCTGCTCCTGTTCGCTCATGCCGGCGAGCTGCGCTTCCGTTTCCGCACAGATATTGATCGCCTTCAAGGACTCTCCTTGTAGGCTCTGAAGCTGCGATTCGGAAACGTTTGCTACATACATAATGGGTTTCATGGTAAGGAGCTGCAACGGGTATACGAGTGCGGCTTCTTCCGGATCTGTCAGCACGGCACGGGCAAGTTTGCCGCCATCCATGGCTGTTTTTAGCTTTTGTATCACGGCCCACCGGGCCAGATCTTCTTTCGTAGCATTCATTTTGGGCTCGAGCTGCTTGCCCAATGTCTGCAAATCCGCCAATACCAATTCCGTCTCCACAATCTCCCGGTCGCGGTTGGCATCGATGGTTCCTTCGGTGTGGACAATGTTAGAATCCGGGAAAAACCGGAGCACGTGGCAGATGATGTTTACCTCGCGGATGTGGGAGAGGAATTTATTCCCCAGCCCCTCCCCTACGGACGCGCCTTTCACAAGCCCCGCAATATCGACGAATTCGACAACCGCGGGAACCAGCGGCGGCTGCTTTTCCAGATGATCTTCGGCTTTGGTAATTTCTGCCAACTTTGCCAACCGGTCATCCGGCACGGGTACCACGCCGATATTGGGTTCGATGGTCGCGAATGGATAGTTGGCCGCAAACGCCACCTGTTTTTTGAGCAGGGCGTTAAATAATGTAGACTTTCCAGCGTTGGGAAGCCCCACAATACCTACTTTAAGGTTCACGATGCACCCCCTACTCGATATATATAACCAACTCGCGCAGTCCCGTAGACGCGACACCGTGACGCGTGGACGTAGACCACGGGAACGGCAAGCGTTCTACTGGGACCAGTATTTGGGAGGCCCACGATTCCAACCTTAAGATTCATGCGGAGATTGTACCACGTAGAAACGAAGATAAAAATATTTACCGACCAGGCAACCGTTCCATCCTCCATGAACAAAACGTGCCTACCGGGTTATGTGGGGCGACTGATCTACTAATCGTCTGACCTAACTTCTCTTTAGCCTTCTGCCATTTCATTGCTAAACGGTCAAGTTCTTCTCCTGAGTGATCTGGGCGCAAAAAATATGCAGTAACTTCACGAAGAGCATCCTCAGTTTGCCTCTGACGTCCGGCTTCTAAAATCGGCGCGAGGGAATGATGTTTTTCCTCTATCCTTTTCCATTTGGCATGCTCTTCCGGCATAAATGCCTTCGCTAGTGTGTCTACGAATATCATATTATAGGCCACATATTACAATATCAACGCAACTCTGTCAAACCGTACAGCAGGCACGTGTGGATGGTATACTTACACCCTATGTTAGTTACCGCACAACACCTATCAAAGACCATGGGCGCCAAAACGCTGTTTACCGATCTGGACATCCACATCGACACCGGCGAAAAAGTCGCGCTTATAGGGAGAAACGGCCAGGGTAAATCCACGCTCCTTCATATTTTAGGCGGCATAGACCACGACTACAGCGGCGACATAGTGAGGAAACGCAATCTGGTCACGGTGCTCACCAAGCAGGAGCATCTGGTAGACAACACGATTACGGCGCTTTCCTACATCCTCCAAAACGTTCCCCACTACGTGGAATACGAGAAAATATTGCAGGAATTCGAAAATGGCGTGCATACCGACATGCACCGCTACAGCGAGGCCGTCGACTATTTTTCCGAACACGGCTACTACTATATAAAAGACTTGATCCTCTCTACCCTCACCGACTTCCAGATTTCAAACGACAAAGCCAACCATGCGCTCGTTACCCTCTCCGGCGGAGAGAAACGGTTTGTGGAGCTCGTGCGCATGATGTATTCGCAGGCAGACTTACTCCTTATCGATGAGCCGACCAACCACATGGACTACGTGGGTAAAGACCAATTTATCTCCTGGATGCACACGGTAGACGCGGGCATCCTCGTTGTCACCCATGATCGTGATGTCCTCCATCACGTAGACCGCATCATCGAACTCAAAGACCAGCACATCCATTCGTTTAAAGGAAACTACGATGCGTATTTGAAGCAAAACACCGCCCAGACGACCAACTCGGTCATCGACTACCAAAACCAGATGAAGAAATTGGCCGAAGCCAAAAAGAAAGTGGAATGGGGCCTCCAAATGCGCGCCAAAAGCAAAGCATGGAAAGTGCGCTACGACCATTGGCTCAAAGATTACGAAAAAATCAAAGAGGAAACGGTGAAGCCGTCATTTTGGATAGACCAGGATTCTGTAGGCGATCTGGATGCTGCGGTATCGGATTCGTATCATAAATTCAAAGAGAAAAACGTCAAAATCGTGATCCACAACAGCAACGAGCGCATTAACGAACTCATCGCCGTCAAACACCTGTCGCTTGGCTACGATCATCCGCTGTTTACCAACGTGTCGTTTTCCCTGGGCAATACCCACCGCGTGTTTATTAAAGGCAGAAACGGCGCCGGCAAAAGTACGTTGGTAAAAACGATTATCTCTCAGTACAAAGACCAACCGCCGACCGCCAAAATATATGAGGGGCAAATCAAACTAAGCACGAGCTTGCGTATCGGCGAATATAACCAAGAAATACAGCCCCTGTACCTGCCCATGACGCTCGAAGAAGCTATCCATCACGTGTATAACGAGTTTAATATCCCGATCGATATCGGCCGAGTAAAGGCCACTATGGCCCAATATTTGTTTGATCCGGGCGTTGATGCCCGGCAAAAAATACTCGACCTGTCCGGCGGACAAAAGGCGCGGTTTCAGCTCATCAAAATGTTTGCCAATAAACCCAATGTCCTGATTCTCGACGAGCCGACCAACCATTTGGATTTGCCAAGCATTGAGGAACTCGAAAATGCCCTATCCGACTACACCGGCGGCATCCTCTACATTTCCCACGATACGCACTTTATAAAGAAGCTCGGCGGCGACGTGGTGGAGATTTAAAGTATACCTAAATCTCTTGAAGAAAAATCATGTTATCGGAATCCGAACTGCCAACCTTCTCGCTCAAAAAAATCAGACAACGAACAACATTCAACGCCATATTCGTGACATAAATCAGGAATACTCGGATTTTCGTTCCTACCACTGTTTTTATGTTCATACGTCACCACTGTGGATGACGTAAGTTTTCCGAGTGCAACCACAAATGGATCTGCATGATATGGGCGAGGTTTTTTATATTGTGAAACGAGTGGATATTTATTCACGATTTCAGTAACAATCGCTATTTGTTCCACTGATATTTGTGTGACAAATGCGTGGTACGGCTTGAACCACGTGATCAATTCATCGTTCCCAGCCCCTATCTCCTTTTTTACTTCCTCGGGAATAACAATAGATCCATCCTGAATGCATGCACCAATCTTATCCCACAATGGTTGGAAGGTCGTATATCGATAATACCGACGCCAACTATCGACTAATGCTGAAGTATCAAAACAATATTTCCTGCCGTTTTTCATATTCTAGAGATGGAGTTCTACGGCAGGAATGTGTTGTGAATTCGTATCCAAAAAATCAGCAGCTTCTGCCATGGTTATTTTATTGGAATGAAGATTTTCAAGAATAATTGAGGAGTATGCGTAACCGTTTTTACTGATTATTTTGCGATACTGTGGAATTCGCAATTCTATACGCTTTCCCTCCTTACGATTTTTATAAGCTTCATATCCACGAATAAGCTCATTTCGTTTTTGCTCATATGCTCGTTCTCCGATGGTTCCAATGGTCAAAAATCTTCGATAAATAACTTCGTTACTCACGCCAAAATATGAACTCACTGATTGAACTATATCATCGCTCCATTGTGCGATAGGCTGTTGAGTAAGTTGCCGCACATATTGATTACGTAAAAAATCATCTTTCGGCACCAGGACTGAGGCAGCAAATTGATTGCAAAACTTTTCAATTTGGATGTATTGATATGAATTTCTCGACAAATTATCCGGAGTACAGACACCAGAGTTATGAAGCAAAATATGACCTATTTCATGGAACAAAGAAAAAATTCTGCGACTTGGGCGCTCATCTTCTGATGAGTTAAGTACAATAATATAAGGCAATTGATCTGCTAGACAAAATGCACTCACTTGATTTTCAGGAAGACTTTGTTGAAGAATATATACTTGTAATTTTTCGATCGCTTCCTTCCAATGACGTAAACTAGTTGACGGATCATGCCATTTACTCTGGACATCCATTTCTACTCCAAGAATAGATCGAAACTTTGCAGCTACTGCATCTACATCATCAGTGATCGTCACTTTCGGAAACGCATACACAAGCTTATGCTCAGATAATTCTTGAATTACAGACTGAATGTATCGAGCTCGACGAATAGCGAGCATCACCGGCGGAGAGAAATTTCGTTCTTCAGAAGCATAGATGATACGAAAATCTTTGGGCAACACAACATCTTTGGGAATTTCATG